>NZ_QKVM01000050.1 GCF_003231305.1 Pseudomonas sichuanensis
GCAGAAGCCGCTATCAGGCGATATTCGCCAGCAGCTTTTCCCACTCCTTGTTTTCCTTCTTCGACACGCCGCCCAGCAGGTCGATGGCCTGGCGCAGACGGTAGCGGGTCAGGTCGGGGCCGAGGATTTCCATGGCATCGAGCACCGACACCGAGCTGGCCTGGCCAGTGATGGCGGCAAACATCAGTGGCATGGCATCGCGCAACTTGAGCTCCAGCGACTCGACCACCGCCTGGATGCAGGCGGTGATGCGGTCTTTCTCCCATTGGCGCAGGCTTTCCAGCTTCCACAGGATCAGCTGCATCACCTGGCGCACCTGGTCGGCCGACAGTTTCTTGCTCTCGAACAGCTTGGCGTCAAGCTTCAATGCACCTTCGAAGAAGAAGCCACCCAACGGAGCAACTTGGCTGAAGGTTTCAACCCGGCCCTGCACGTGCGGGGCGATCTTCATCATGTAGTCGCTGTTGAAGGCCCACTTCTGCACGCGCGCGGCGAACTCTTCCACCGGCAGCTCACGCAGCCACTGGCCGTTGAGCCAGGACAGCTTCTCGATGTCGAAGATCGGGCCACCCAGCGAGATGCGCGACAGGTCGAAGTGCTCGACCATCTCCGCCAGCGAGAACTTCTCACGCTCGTCCGGCATCGACCAGCCCATGCGGCCCAGGTAGTTGAGCATCGCTTCGGGCATGAAGCCCATGCGCTCGTAGAAGGTGACCGAGGTCGGGTTCTTGCGCTTGGACAGCTTGCTCTTGTCCGGGTTGCGCAGCAGCGGCATGTAGCACAGCTTGGGCTGCTCCCAACCGAAGTACTCGTACAGCTTGATCAGCTTGGGCGCCGAAGGCAGCCACTCTTCACCACGCAGTACATGGGTGATGCCCATCAGGTGATCGTCGACCACGTTGGCCAGGAAGTACGTCGGCAGGCCGTCGTTCTTCATCAGCACCTGCATGTCCATGCGGTCCCACGGGATCTCGACATCGCCGCGCAGCATGTCCGGCACCACGCAGATGCCTTCGCTCGGCACCTTCATGCGGATCACGTGCGGCTCGCCGGCAGCCAGGCGGCGCTGCACTTCTTCATCGCTCAGCAGCAGGGCGCGGCCGTCGTAGCGCGGGGTCTCGCCGCGGGCCATCTGCTCGGCACGCATCTGCTCCAGCTCTTCGGCGGTGCAGAAGCAGTAGAAGGCGTGGCCCGCATCGACCAGCTCCTTGGCGTACTTGGCGTAGATTTCGCCACGCTCGCTCTGCCGGTAGGGGCCGTGCGGGCCGCCGACGTCCGGGCCTTCGTTCCATTCGATGCCGAGCCAGCGCAGGGCGTCGAAGATCTGCTGTTCCGACTCGCGGGTGGAGCGCAACTGGTCGGTGTCTTCGATACGCAGGATGAACTCACCGCCGTGCTGCTTGGCAAAGCAGTAGTTGAACAGGGCGATGTAGGCAGTGCCGACATGGGGGTCGCCAGTGGGCGATGGCGCGATACGCGTGCGAACGGTGGTCATGGAGAGTCTCGAACGAAGATTCAAACAAAGGCGGGATGTTAGCAGGGAGCGGGCACTGGGCTCCAGCAATGGCGCTATCGTCACTTGTGACGGTGCCGGTTGCGGTTGTTAAATTTGCTTACACTTTTGGAACCATAGTCCTCATGCCCGCCCAACTCAAACGTCGCCTGCTGATCTTCATCACCCTGGTCGCACTGATCGCCCTCGCCTTCCTCGCCCACTGGTACTTCAAGGGGCGCTTCTTCGAGAGCACCGACAACGCCTATGTACAGGGCGAAATCACCCGCGTATCCAGCCAGCTCGGCGCGCGCATCGATGACGTAAAGGTGGAAGACAACCAGCACGTCAACAAGGGCGACCTGCTGGTACGCCTTGAAGCGGCCGACTTCGAACTGGCCGTGGCCCGCGCCCGCGCCGCGCTGGCTACTCGCGAAGCGGAACGGGTGCAGGCGCAGAGCCGGCTGGCACAGCAAGGCAGCCTGATTGCCGCCGGCCAGGCCCAGGTGGCCGCCAACCAGGCCAGCTTCGACCGCTCGCAGCTCGACCTCAATCGCGCCCAGGCCCTGCGCAAGCCTGGCTTCGTTTCCGAAGAGCGGGTCACCACCCTCTCGGCGGAGAGCCATGTGGCCCGCTCCCAGGTGGACAAGGCCCAGGCCGACCTCAAGGGCCAGCGCCAGCAGGTTGACGCCCTGAGCGCCGAACTCAAGCGCCTCGATGCGCAGATTGCCAATGCCCGCGCCGACCTGGCGCAGGCCGAGATCAACCTGACCCGCTGCGAGATCCACGCGCCGATCAGCGGCACCATCGGCCAGCGCAGCGCGCGCAACGGCCAGGTGGTGCAGGCCGGCGCCTACCTGCTGTCGATCGTTCCGGACCAGGACATCTGGGTGCAGGCCAACTTCAAGGAAACCCAGATCGGCAAGATGCACCCTGGCCAGCGCGCCGAACTGCTGTTCGACAGCTACCCCGACACCCCGATCGAAGGCCGCGTCGACAGCCTGTTCGCCGCATCCGGGGCACAGTTCAGCCTGCTGCCGCCAGACAACGCCACCGGCAACTTCACCAAGGTGGTGCAGCGCATTCCGGTCAAGCTGACCTTCGCCGCCGACAACCCGCTGCATGGCCGCATCCGCCCGGGCATGTCGGTGACGGCCACCGTCGACCTGCGCAGCCAGGACGACAGCCGCGATGGCCGGTGACCAACTGCTGCGGCCCAGCGCAGAGCCCACCCGGCGCGACTGGATCGCGGTGATGAGCGTGATGCTCGGCGCCTTCATGGCGGTGTTGGACATCCAGATCACCAACTCTTCGCTCAAGGACATCCAGGGCGCGCTGTCGGCCACCCTCGAGGAAGGCTCGTGGATCTCCACCTCCTACCTGGTGGCCGAGATCATCATGATCCCGCTGACCGCCTGGCTGGTGCAGCTGCTGTCGGCCCGGCGCCTGGCGGTGTGGGTGTCGCTGGGTTTCCTGGCCTCGTCGCTGCTGTGCTCGATGGCCTGGAACCTGGAAAGCATGATCGTGTTCCGCGCCCTGCAGGGCTTCACCGGCGGCGCACTGATCCCGCTGGCGTTCACCCTGACGTTGATCAAGCTGCCGGAGCACCACCGCGCCAAGGGCATGGCCATGTTCGCCATGACCGCCACCTTCGCCCCGTCGATCGGCCCGACCCTGGGTGGCTGGCTGACCGAAAACTGGGGCTGGGAATACATCTTCTACATCAACATCCCGCCGGGGCTGCTGATGATTGCCGGGCTGATGTACGGGCTGGAAAAGAAAGAAGCCCACTGGGAGCTGCTGAAAAGCACCGACTACGCCGGGATCGTTAGCCTGGGCTTGGGCCTGGGCTGCCTGCAGGTGTTCCTTGAAGAAGGCCACCGCAAGGACTGGCTGGAATCCAGCCTGATCGTCAGCCTGGGCAGTGTCGCCCTGGTCAGCCTGATCCTGTTCGTGATCCTGCAGCTGTCCCGCCCGCACCCGCTGATCAACCTGCGTATCCTCGGCAACCGCAACTTCGGTTTATCCAGCATCGCCAGCCTGGGCATGGGTGTGGGGCTGTACGGTTCGATCTACCTGCTGCCGCTGTATCTGGCACAGATCCAGGGCTACAACGCCCTGCAGATCGGCGAGGTGATCATGTGGATGGGGGTGCCGCAGCTGTTCCTGATTCCACTGGTGCCGCTGCTGATGAAGGTGATCTCGCCGAAGCTGCTGTGCGCCCTGGGCTTTTGCCTGTTTGGTGTGGCCAGTTTCAGTTCGGGGGTGCTCAACCCGGACTTCGCCGGGCCGCAGTTCAACCAGATCCAGGTGATCCGCGCCCTTGGCCAGCCGATGATCATGGTGACCATCTCGCTGATCGCCACCGCCTACATCCAACCCCAGGATGCGGGGTCAGCGTCGAGCCTGTTCAACATCCTGCGCAACCTCGGCGGCGCGATTGGCATCGCCTTGCTGGCGACCTTGCTGGATGCGCGGGCCAAGGTGTACTTCGACTACCTGCGTGAGGCGCTGGTGCCGAGCAATCCGCAAGTGGCCGAGCGCCTGGCGCAACTCACCGAGCGGTTGGGCAACGACACCGCGGCGCTGGGCAAGCTCAGTGAGATCACCCACCAGCAGGCGATGATCATGGCCTACAACGATGCGTTCCACTTCGTCGGGATTGGGTTGGCGGTGAGCATGCTGGCGGTGTTGTTGACACGCAAGTTGCCGCAGGGGTTGAAGGCAGGGGAAGCGCACTGACGGGTACCGAACATGGGTAATGCGCTGGCTTCTTCGCGGGTAAACCCGCTCCCACAGGCAGCGGGTAACCTGTGGGAGCGGCGGTTCGGCGCCCCGATTTATCCGCGAAGAAGCCAACACCGATACCGGCTGCTCAGCTGGCGATCAGGCGCTCGCGCAGCTTGCCGATCTCGTCGCGCAACTGCGCGGCGGCCTCGAACTCCAGGTCGCGGGCGAATTGGAACATCTTCTCTTCCAACTGTTTGATGCGTTTGGTGATCTCGGCCGGGGTCTGCAACTCGGCTTCGTAACGCCCGGCCTCCTCTGCCGCCTTGGCCATGCCCTTGCGCTTCTTGCTGCGCGCACCGGGCACGGTGGCACCTTCCATGATGTCGGTGATGTCCTTGACCACACCCTTGGGCACGATGCCGTTGGCTTCGTTAAATGCAACCTGCTTGGCCCGGCGCCGCTCGGTCTCGTCGATGGCGCGCTGCATGGAACCGGTGATGTTGTCGGCGTAGAGGATTGCCTTGCCGTTGAGGTTGCGCGCCGCACGGCCAATGGTCTGGATCAGCGAGCGCTCGGAACGCAGGAAACCTTCCTTGTCGGCATCGAGGATGGCCACCAGCGACACTTCCGGCATGTCCAGGCCTTCGCGCAGCAGGTTGATGCCCACCAATACGTCGAAGGTGCCCAGGCGCAGGTCGCGGATGATCTCCACCCGCTCGACAGTGTCGATGTCCGAATGCAGGTAGCGTACCCGCACATCGTGATCGGCCAGGTAGTCGGTGAGGTCTTCGGCCATGCGCTTGGTCAGGGTGGTGGCCAGCACCCGCTCGCCCAGGGCGACGCGCTTGCCGATTTCCGACAGCAGGTCGTCCACCTGGGTAAGCGCGGGACGCACTTCGACCTGCGGGTCGACCAGGCCGGTGGGGCGCACCACCTGCTCGACCACGCGCCCGGCGTGCTCAGCTTCATAAGGGCCGGGCGTTGCGGAAACGAAGATGGTCTGCGGGCTGACCGCCTCCCACTCGTCGAAGCGCATGGGGCGGTTGTCCAGTGCCGATGGCATGCGGAAGCCGTACTCCACCAGCGTTTCCTTGCGCGAGCGGTCGCCTTTGTACATGGCGCCGACCTGGGGCACGGAAACGTGGGATTCGTCGATCACCAGCAGTGCATCCGCCGGCAGGTAGTCGTACAGCGTGGGTGGCGGCGCACCGGCCGGACGCCCGGAAAGATAGCGCGAGTAGTTTTCGATGCCGTTGCAGTAACCCAGTTCGAGGATCATCTCCAGGTCGAAGCGAGTGCGCTGCTCCAGGCGCTGAGCTTCGACCAGCTTGTTGTGCTTGTGCAGGTACTCCAGGCGCTCCTTGAGCTCTTCCTTGATGCCCTCCACCGCTTCGAGCAGCGTTTCGCGCGGCGTGACGTAGTGCGACTTGGGGTAGAAGGTGAAGCGCGGCAGCTTGCGGATCACCTCGCCGGTCAGCGGGTCGAAGGCGGCGATGTTCTCCACCTCGTCATCGAACAGTTCGATGCGGATGGCCTCCAGGTCCGATTCGGCCGGGAACACGTCGATCACATCGCCACGCACGCGGAAGGTGGCGCGGGCGAAGTCCATCTCGTTGCGGGTGTACTGCAGCTCGGTCAGGCGCCGCAGCAACGCACGCTGGTCGAGCTGGTCGCCACGGTCGACGTGCAGGACCATCTTCAAGTACGCCTCGGGGCTGCCCAGGCCATAGATGCACGACACGGTGGTGACGATGATCGCGTCGCGCCGCTCCAGCAACGCCTTGGTCGCCGACAGGCGCATCTGCTCGATATGGTCGTTGATCGAGGCATCCTTCTCGATGAAGGTGTCCGACGACGGCACGTAGGCTTCGGGCTGGTAGTAGTCGTAGTAGGAGACGAAGTACTCGACCGCGTTGTTCGGGAAGAACGCCTTGAACTCGCCGTAAAGCTGCGCCGCCAGGGTCTTGTTCGGCGCCAGCACCAGGGTCGGGCGCTGCACCTGCTGGATGACGTTGGCGATGCTGAAGGTCTTGCCCGAGCCGGTCACGCCCAGCAGCGTCTGGTGCGAAAGCCCGGCCTCGATGCCCTCGACCATCTGGCGGATGGCCTCGGGCTGGTCGCCGGCCGGCTGGAATCGGGTGACGAGCTGGAACTCGGACATGACGGACCTCGTGAATGTCGCGGCAACTGTAAATTTAGCCAGTAGTCTATACGCAAATGCGCCCGCCGGGCGCGGCTTTCAAGCCCGGCCCGGCAGCCTGCATGGCAATGGACCGGGCAATTCGACCAATGGTCGAAAAATATTTGCGCAAACAACTGGAAAAGCTGCGCCAGACTGTCGCAGTGACCGGGCGGTATCACTATACTGACTCCCCGTTTGTGCACCGCTTCAGTGCATTCGGCTGGAGCGTGGCAACCCCTATCACTCTCCTATCCGAGCCAAGGTAACAATGAGCCTGTTTTCCGCTGTCGAGCTGGCACCCCGCGACCCTATCCTGGGCCTCAACGAAGCATTCAATGCCGA
The DNA here is from genome assembly GCF_003231305.1 of Pseudomonas sichuanensis. Classification (GTDB taxonomy): domain Bacteria; phylum Pseudomonadota; class Gammaproteobacteria; order Pseudomonadales; family Pseudomonadaceae; genus Aquipseudomonas; species Aquipseudomonas sichuanensis. The sequence goes on from NZ_QKVM01000050.1 coordinate 6,747, forward strand.
CCCACGTACCGACAAGGTCAACCTGGGCGTAGGTGTGTACTGCAATGAGGAAGGCCGCATTCCGCTGCTGCGCGCGGTGATCGAAGCCGAGACTCAGCGTGCCGCCCAGCACGCCTCCCGCGGCTACCTGCCGATCGATGGCATCGCGCAGTACGACCAGGCCGTGCAAAAGCTGATTTTCGGCGCCCAATCGCCACTGCTGGCCGCCGGCCGCGTAGTGACCGTGCAGGCTGTCGGCGGTACCGGCGCGCTCAAGATCGGTGCCGACTTCCTCAAGCGCCTGGCGCCGGGCGCCGTGGTTGCCATCAGCGACCCGAGCTGGGAAAACCACCGCGCACTGTTCGAGACCGCAGGCTTCCCGGTACAGAACTACCGTTACTACGACGCCGCCAGCCACGACGTCAACCGTGCCGGCATGCTCGAAGACCTGAACAACCTGCCCTCCGGCTCGATCATCGTGCTGCACGCCTGCTGCCACAACCCGACCGGCGTCGACCTGTCGCTGGACGACTGGAAGAACGTGCTGGAAGTGGTCAAGGCCAAAGGCCACGTGCCGTTCCTCGACATGGCCTACCAGGGCTTTGGCGACGGCATCGCCGAAGACGCCTTCGCCGTGCGCCTGTTCGCCGAGTCGGGCCTGGAGTTCTTCGTGTCCAGCTCGTTCTCCAAGTCGTTCTCGCTGTACGGCGAGCGCGTCGGCGCGCTGTCGATCGTCACCGCCTCGAAAGACGAGAGCACCCGCGTGCTGTCGCAGGTCAAGCGCGTGATCCGCACCACCTACTCCAACCCGCCGACCCACGGCGCGACCATCGTCGCCACCGTGCTGAACAGCCCTGAGCTGTGCCAGATGTGGGAAGCCGAACTGGCCGAGATGCGCACCCGCATCCATGGCATGCGCAAGCAGATGGTCGAGTTGCTGGCCGAGTACGGTGCCAAGCGCGACTTCAGCTTCGTTGGCCGCCAGGCCGGCATGTTCTCCTACTCCGGCCTGACCGTGGAGCAAGTGGCACGCCTGAAGAACGAGTTCGGCATCTATGCCCTGGACACCGGCCGCATCGCTGTCGCAGCCCTGAACCAGAGCAACATCCACGTGGTCACCAAGGCCATCGTAGAAGTACTGTAACTCCTTGATTGCCAAGGGGAAGCTTGACTTCCCCCTGGCAACCGGTAAGATACGCCGAAATTCCGCGATAGCTCAGTCGGTAGAGCAAATGACTGTTAATCATTGGGTCCCTGGTTCGAGTCCAGGTCGCGGAGCCAAACAGCGTTGCAAAGATTGCCTCCACAGTCTTTGAACACCCGAAGAACCCGCCGCCTGGCGGGTTTTTTCGTTTTGCCGTGTAGCTGCTTGCCGCTGCTTCCAACCGTGTGAACGCTCTCAATGGCCAGCCCAAATCAGCTTGCCCGTGGCAACGCCTGCACTGTCTCGCCAACCAGGTAGGCACTGCCGGTTCTTTTGCACACGCCCCTTGTTTTCCAAGTGCCCTGAACTATCGTCTGCATGCGCATCCGGCGCCTCAACGACAGGGAGTCAAGATGGAAACCAAGCAGACCGCCCAAAATGCCCAGCAAGCGGTGGAACTCGTTGCCAACCAGGCCATTCTGGCCAGCCAGCAAGGCACCTTCGCAGTTGGTGGCTGCATCATCGACAATGCCACCGGCAACGTGCTCGCCGCCCTGCACAACAATGTGCTGATGCCCTACCCCGGCAGTACCGCGCAACCGCCGTTCCTGCCCCACGATCCGACCGCCCACGGTGAACGACAGCTGGTGGACTGGTATTTTGCCAACCGCCAACGTCTGGGCCTGCCAGCGCCGGAAAAACTGACCGTGGTGACCACCCTCGACCCCTGCGCCATGTGCGCCGGCTCGCTGCTGACTGCCGGCTTCAACGTGGCGGTCAGCGCCATTGACACCTACGCGGGGATCAACTTCAACAGCCAGTTCGATTTTCCCAGCCTGCCACCCGCCGTGCGCCAGAAGGCGCAGGCCAGTTGGGGCTACTATGCGGTTGCCGCGCCGATCAACCGCCCCTATCAGGGCGCAGGCAGCGGGCCGGTCTATGCCGGCTGCGGTATCGATGCCGCAGCCTTCAGCCTCACCGGTTCGATCTTCGACGCCAGCGTGTCCAACGTGCGTGACGCTAGCAACAACAGTGGCCTGCCACCTGACCAGTTGCGCAACCCGAGTTCGCTGCCCGCCGACAGCAAAGTCCGGCAGGCCCTGGCCGCACTGAGCCCCTGGAGCCTCAAGGTGAGCAGCGCCAACCCGCGCATGCCCGGGCAGGAACTGGCCCGCCCACTGATCGAAACCGCCCGGCAGGCCGACACCATGAACGCCGTGGCCTTGCTCGACCCGTTCGGCAACCTGTTGGCCTGCCTGGGGGGCGTGGAGAAGCAGTCGCCAATCCGCACCGCGTTCATGGAGACCACGCGTGGCTATGCCGAACTGCGTTGGAAGCTGATGAACGACAACGACCCTGCTGTACGCGCCCAGGCGAAGCAATGCCTCACACACCCCAAATACGGCACCTTCGTGTTCCTGTATATCCCTGACCCGGCGACCAGCCAGGCGGTGATGACCTTTGGCGCCTACGGCTCAACCATGGAAGGGCCGGTACCGCAGTCATTCCCCTCCAACTTGCAGTATGTGCTACTGCCTGCCGGCGTCAGTGCCCAGGCCGTGGCGCAACTGGCGCAGAACCTGCCGCCCTTCTATACCCAGAGCGTCCAGGTGGCACCCAGCCAAGTGCTGGACACGGCCCTGATCAGCGCCGTGCAGCGCGAACTGTAGCCACGACGCCCAGACGGGCGACTCATCGGGACAGGGGTTCGGTCACTGGCCGCCCCTCGTCCACCAGGCTCCACACCAGCAGCTTGGCCGGCGCGGTCTTGCTGGCATTGCTCGATACGCTGTGCACGGTGCCGGGCGCTTCGTACCAGAACTCGCCAGCCTTGTAGGTTTTCTGCGGCTCGTCGTTGAGCTTCGAGACGACTGCACCTTCCAATACATAAGCCATGACCGCGCCTGGGTGCTGATGGGCGGGCGATGCCTGGCCCGGTGCGTAGCTGACGGTGAGCATCACCGCTTTCTTGCCAGGAGCATTGCTGGGCAACTGCTCCTGGAGAATCTTCACCTGGTCGGGATGCTGCGCGTCACCATGCGCCCAGGCAGGCACGTTGGTACCCAGCAAGCCGAGGGTGGCAAACACGCAGAGGGAAAGACGGGGAATGCTCATGAAGGGAATCTCCTGATTGGCTGTGGCCCTCAGGTTATGCCCCGCCCGCTACAGGAGAAACGGCCAATCCGCGGAAAAAGCAGGAGGCCGATCTTCGCTCAGGCGTCGCGCCCGATCGGGTAGAACCGGCCATGGCTCCACACCCCGAGCCACTGCTCGCCCTCGATGGTCTGCGGCACCGCCAGCTCCACCAACTGGTAGAACACGTTGCGGTGAATCAGCGCCTCGAGATTGCCACGCATGAGCACATAGGGCGCAGGCTCCTGGGTGATCGGGTCGATCACTACCCGCAGCGGGTTGGCCGGGCCGGCTTCGACCTGATCGTCGACGTTGCTGGTGAAGCGCAGCACCTGCTGCTCGCCACTCCCCTGCACATCCAGCAGCACCGCCACGAAGGGCGCGTCATCAACGCGAATACCGACTTTTTCCACCGGCGTGACCAGGAAGTAGTCGTCGCCATCGCGGCGGATGATGGTGGAAAACAGCCGGACCATCGGCTTGCGCCCGATCGGCGTACCCAGGTAGTACCAGGTGCCGTCACGGGCGATGCGCATGTCGATGTCGCCGCAGAAATCCGGGTTCCACAGATGCACCGGCGGCAGCCCCTTGTGTGCGGGGATCTGGCTGAGGAGATCGCTGGCCTTGCCGGAGTCGGTCATATCACGCTCGCTTACTTGCTCATGCCCAGGAGGCTACGAGCGTACTCGCGCATGGGCGCGGCAAGCAAATCCTGCGGGGTATTGTCGTGGAACGTCAACAAACCGCCACGGCTCTTGATGCGCGCGGTATCGATCAGGTAGCGGGTGTTGGTCTCGATCAGCATCATCTGCACCACGCCAGTGTCCCAGCCCAGGCGGTCGACGGCCTGTTCGTCATACCACTCATCGCCATTGCCGATACGGTCGTCGGTGCGAGCGAAGCGGGTGTACAGCACGTAATCGGCGCCGACCGAACGGGCTTCGGCGATCGCGTCTTCCAGGCCGAGCGGGCCCTGGGCGCGGCGCACCAGCGGGAAATACTCGATGAAACTCTTGAAGGCTTCCTCGGCCACGGCGTTCTGGCGCGGCTGCGGCCCCTTGCCAGGCGGCATGAACGCGCCCTGGCCAATGAAGATGAACGAATCGGGCTGCAGACGAATTGACAGGGTACGGGTGGTGTTGCTGTGGTCCAGCAGGCCCACGTCGCTCATCTGGTCACGGACCTCCTCCCCCATGTCACTGACTTTCATGCAACCGCCCAACGCCATCAGCGCCAGCAGCAAGACCAGGCTACGCATCTTTCCTCCAGAGGCCGGTGACGAAAAACCGGCGAATAGCCGCCAGATGCAGCTTTTGCGCCAGAGTCAGCCGCCGATCACCTTCATCACCATCACATCGCCGGAGAACGCCTGGTCCTGCTTGTCCGCCAGTGCCTTCACCAGCAAGCGCTGCAACGCTGGCAGGGCCTGGTGGCGCGGCTTGTCCAGCAGGTCGCCGACAAAGTGACGGTTGCTTGAGGACAAGCAACCATGCAACCAGCCGGTGGACGACAAGCGCAGCCGCGAGCAGGCGCGACAGAAGGGTACGCTCTCGTTGGCGATCACCCCGAAGTGCCCTTTTCCGGGTATGCGATAACGCAGCGCGGTCGCATCCACCGGGCGCTGCGCCTGCTCGAACTCATGGGCTTCGCCGATCAGCGCGAGCAGTTGCTCAAGCCCCACGAACTGCTGCCCGAAGGCGTTGCTGTCACGGGCCAGGTGGCCCATGCGCATCAGTTCGATGAAGCGCAGCTCGTAACCCTGCTGCAGGCAGTAGTCGAGCAGCGGCAGTACCTGATCGAGGTTTTGCCCCCGCATGGGCACCATATTGACCTTGATCGCCATGCCGGCAGCGCTGGCCTGGGCCATGCCGTCGAGCACGCTGGCCAGATCGCCGCCACGGGCAATACGGCGAAACGCCAGGGGGTCGAGGGTATCGAGCGAGACATTCAGCCTGCGGATGCCGGCAGCAAGCAGAAGCGGCAGTTTGCGGGCAAGCAGTTGGCCATTGGTGGTGAGGCTGATGTCCTCCAGCCCGAGCCCGGCCACCGCGGTCAGGAAGCCCTCGAGCCGCGGGCTGATCAGCGGCTCGCCGCCAGTGATGCGCAAGCGCTCGACACCGGCGGCCTCGACCAGATAGGCCACGCCGCGCCCCAGCGCCTCGGCCCCCAGCTCGTCCTGCGCCGCCACCAGGCGCTTGCCGTCGGGCACGCAGTAGGTGCAGGCGTAGTTGCAGGCAGCAGTCAGGCTGACGCGCAGGTTGCGAAAGCGCCTGCCTTGACGATCGACGATCATGGGGTGACTCCGGCATGGAAGAAACGAACCGGCAAAACCTGACTCATAAATCAGGTTTTTGCAAGTCTTCCTGTCGAAGGCTGAATCACGCGATGCTCGCCGAGGGCCGGCAAGCACCGCCCGGGCCGCTTCAGTTCGCGGTTTCTGGGTCGCGCTTGCGCTTGTTGCCCATGCGCACGCCGATGTCCATGAGGAACTGGAAGAAGCCTTCCTGATCTTCCAGCACGTTGCTCCAGAACGGCGAGTGGTACAGCGCCACCGCACCGTGGACCAGCGCCCACGCCGCGCAATAGTGGAAGTACGGCGGCACGTCCTCGAGCTTGCCTTCGCTGATGCGGCCCTTGATCAGCTGCGTCAGGCGGTCGAAGTTGGAGGCACGAATGCTGTGAAGCTGCTCGACCATTTCCGGCACCTGGTTGCCCTTGACCACCTTTTCTTCCAGGCGGTCGAACAGGCGGTAGCGCTGCGGATCGCGCATGCGGAACTCGAAGTAGGCGCGCGACAGCGCCTCTTTGTCACGGTCGACGTCAGCGGAATGCAACAGCTCGTTCAGGTCACGCTCATAGTCGAGCATCAGGCGCAGGTAGATCTCCGCCTTGGACTTGAAGTGCTTGTAGATCGTGCCTTTGCCGATGCCGACGGCGTCGGCGATCATCTCGACGGTGACACTGTCTTCACCCTGTTCGAGAAACAGCTTGAGCGCCGTATCGAGGATTTCCTGCTCGCGGCGGCGAAATTCACGGACCTTACGAGGTTCTTTGTGCATAGGTAGGACTAGGATGACAATCGAAGCGGATTATTATGCCTAACTGGCGGCAAATTGCACGGATCTTCCAAGCATGTCTGTGTTTCTTGATGAGTTCGAGCAGGCTCCGGGCCTGTGCTACCTGAACCACGCGGCCATCGCTCCATGGCCGCGCCGGGCCACTGATGCCGTGGCGCGCTTCGCCCGTGACAACCTGCAGCGGGGCGCCAGCGACTACCCGGCCTGGCTGGCCACTGAACGACGCCTGCGCGAGCGCTTGGCGCGCCTGCTCAATGCGCCGTCCACAGGCGACATCGCCTTGCTGGGCAATACCTCGCAAGCCTTGTCATTGGTTGCCTTCGGCCTCGACTGGCAACGCGGCGACCAGGTGATCATCAGCGACCAAGAGTTCCCGTCCAATCGCGTGGTCTGGCAGGCACTGGCGGATCAAGGCGTCGATGTGATCGAGACCAGCCTGGCCGGGGATGACCCCGAGGCCGCGCTGCTCCAGGCCTGTGGCCCGCGCGCCCGGCTGCTGGCGGTCAGTGCCGTGCAGTTCGCCAGCGGCCTGCGCCTGGACCTTGCCCGCCTGGGCCAGGGCTGTCGCCAACGGGGCGTGCTGTTCTGCGTCGATGCCATCCAGCAGATTGGCGCCCTGCCCTTCGACGTGCAGCACTACCAGTGCGATTTCGCCATGGCCGACGGCCACAAGTGGATGCTCGGCCCCGAGGGCCTGGGGGTGTTCTATTGCCGCAGTGCCCTGCGCAGGCGGTTGAAACTGCATGCCTACGGCTGGCACATGCTCGAACAGCTGGGCGATTTCGAGCGCCGCACCTGGCAACCGGCGCGCAGCGCCCGACGCTTCGAGCCGGGCAGCCCGAACATGCTCGGTGCCTGTGCGCTGGAGGCCAGCCTGTCGTTGCTGGAAGATGTCGGCATGTATGTGGTTGCAGAGCAACTCGGGCATCGCGTCGAGCAACTGCACCAGGGGCTGACGGCGATCCCGGGGGTGCAGTTGCACAGCCCGGCAGACCCAAGGCGCCGCGCAGGCATCGTCAATTTCACTGTGGCCGGCCGCGCCAATGCCGACATTTATCGAGCGCTAAGCAACCAGCAGGTGATCTGCGCCCTGCGCGGGCCTGGCGTGCGTTTTTCCCCACACTTCTATACCGATGAGCACCTGATCGACGAAGCACTGCGGCTGGTCAGGCAAATCGCCATGCACTGATCGCCCAAGGGACCGCCGACGTATTCCAAATCTGTTTAAAAAACGATCAGTGAGCGCTGGCAGGGCGCCAATCCTGGCCAATACTTGAAGTGTTGGCGCGGCGCATCCCCCCCAAGTGGCGCGCCGATAAAGGTGCCCAGGGACCGCGTACCTTTGTTTTACTCCTAATGGTCTTAACCCGGATTCCCCCCCCAGAACCCGGGTTTTTTTTGCCCGGGCGCCAGCGACGAACTGCGGATCAGGCCACCCGTGCCAGCGGGAACAAGCGTTTGAAGTTGGCGGTGGTCTGCTCGGCCAGCTGCTCATAGCTGGCCCCGCGCAGCGAGGCGACATATTCGGCCACCTCCCGCACGTACTGCGGCAGGTTCGGCTTGCCGCGGTGCGGGATCGGCGCCAGGTACGGCGAATCGGTCTCCACCAGCAGGCGATCGACCGGCACCTGCCGGGCCACCTCGCGCAGGGCATCGGCGTTGCGGAAAGTCACGATGCCGGACAGCGAGATGTAATAGCCCAGGTCCAGCGCAGCCTTGGCCATCGGCCAATCTTCGGTGAAGCAGTGCAGCACTCCGGCCTGGGGCAGGTTGGCTTCACGCAGCAGGGCCAGGGTGTCCTCGCGGGCCGCACGGGTATGCACGATCACCGGCTTGCCGGTCTGCCGCGAGGCTTCCAGGTGCAGGCGGAAGGAGGCCTGCTGCAGCTCGGCGGCTTCGGGCTCGTAATGATAATCCAGGCCGGTCTCGCCAATGGCCACCACATGCGGATGAGCCAGCTCGCGCAGCAGCCACTCCAGGGCCGGGGTTTCACCCGGCGCCAGGTCCAGCGGGTGCACCCCCACCGAGCAATCGACGTCGGCGTACTGCTCGCTGAGCGCCTTGACCGCGCCGGCGTTCTCGGCACTGACGCCGATGCACAGGAAATGCCCGACGCCGCGTTCACGCGCGGCCTGCAGGGCAGCATCGAGGGAGCCCTGATGGGCGCTGAGGTCAAGACGGTCGAGGTGGCAATGGGAATCTACGAGCATGGGAACACACACATGAATGAACGATGGAGATCAGCGCATGCCCGGCAGCTGCACCCAATGGGCGAGCAAGGCTTCGAGCAGCAGCACACGGTTGAGGTTGGCCTTGCCCAGCACTTTCTGGCGCTGCTCCAGGATCCACGCCTGGACCTCCAGCACCTTGGCCTGGCGGCTCTTCTGCGCCAGGTACTGCAGCACCTTGCGCATGTCGGCCAGGCCTAGCCCGTCCTCGTCCTGAGTCAGCTGATAGCGCAGGATCAGGTGCGACCAGTCGCAGAACCAGTCGAACAACAACAGCAACGGCACGTTGTTCCAGGCTTCGGCCAGCTGGCTGGGCGACTGCTGCTGCTTGAGCAGCTTCTTCACACCCTCGGTGACCAGCGCGCGCTGCTCGCGCACGCCCTTCGCCTGCAGGCTGACAGCCATCAGCGGCGAGCCGGCGGCCAGTGTCAGCAGTTCCTCACGCTCGTCTTCGGCGCTGTCGGCAAGGGCATCGGCCAGCCAGGCACGGCTCTGGGCCAGGCTCGGCTGCGGGCAGGTGACCTGCTGGCAACGGCTCTTGATGGTGGGCAGCAAGCGGCTGGGCTGGTGGCTGACCAAAAGCAGCACGGTATCGCCGGAAGGCTCCTCCAGGCTCTTGAGCAAGGCATTGGACGCGTTGACGTTCATCGCCTCCACTGGCTCGATCAGCACCACTTTGCGCCCGCCCTGCTGGGCCGTCTGCACGATGAACGACACCAGCTCGCGAACCTGGTCGACCTTGATCGGCTTTTCGGCTTCTTCTGGCTCCAGCACGAAGTTGTCCGGATGGCTGCCGGCCTTGAGCAGCAGGCACGCCTTGCACTGCCCGCAGGCATCCAGCCCCTGGGGCGCCTGGCACAACAGCCGCGCCATCAGCCGCTCGGCCAGGGCACGCTTACCGATACCCTGGGGCCCATGCAGCAAGTAGGCGTGGGCATGCTGGCTGCGCCCGGCCAGTTGCTGCCAGAGCGCCTGCTGCCAGGGGTAGGCTTCAGCCACGGCAACGCTCCAGAAGGCCCGGCAGCAGCGCATCGATCGCACGCTGCACCGCGCCCAGCGGCTGAGCGGCATCCAGCAAGCTGTAGCGCTGCGGCTGCTGGGCGGCGCGTTGCAGGTAGGCCTGGCGCACCGCTTCGAAGAAGGCCTGGCCCTCCTGCTCGAAGCGGTCCAGCCGGCCACGGGCAGCAGCACGGGCCAGGCCGACCTCGACGGGCAGGTCGAAGACCAGGGTCAGGTCCGGGCGCAGTTCGCCCTGGACGAAGGATTCGAGGATGGCGATGCGCTCCACCGACAAGCCACGGCCGCCGCCCTGATAGGCGTAGGTGGCATCGGTGAAGCGATCGCAGAGCACCACGGCGCCGCGTGCCAGGGCCGGGCGGATCACTTCTGCCAGGTGCTGGGCACGGGCAGCGAACATCAGCAGCAACTCGGTATCGACCGCCATGGGCTCGTCGCTGGGTGCCAGCAGCAGCTCGCGGATACGCTCGGCCAGTGGCGTGCCGCCGGGCTCGCGGGTCATCACCACATCGACACCCTGCTCACGCAGGCGCGCCGCCAGGTAGTCGCGGTTGGTGCTCTTGCCCGCGCCTTCGGGGCCTTCCAGGGTGATAAACAAACCGCTCACGGGTGTTCCTTACTGTTTTTCGGGTACCGGCGCCTCGGCCGGCACGGATTCATCGGTAGGCGCGCCAGCGTCGCTTTCGGGCGGGGCTGCCTCGGCAGGGGCCTGCTGGTCGGGCGCCGGCTGCTCGCCTGCTCCCGGCTGCGCCGCAGGTGCGGGGCTGGAGCGATAGTCTGCCCGCCGCTTGAGCTGGAACTCACGCACAGCGCTGTTGTGGTCGTCCAGGTCATCGGAGAACACATGGCTGCCATCGCCACGGGCGACGAAATACAGGCTGCTGCCATCGCTGGGGTTGAGCGCGGCATGGATCGCCTCGCGGCCGACCATCGCGATCGGCGTGGGCGGCAGGCCGCTGATGGTGTAGGTGTTGTAGGGCGTCGGCTCACGCAGGTCGGCCCGGGTGATCTTGCCGTTGTAGCGCTCGCCCATGCCGTAGATCACGGTCGGGTCGGTCTGCAGCATCATGCCCAGGCGCAGCCGGCGCACGAACACACCGGCGATCTGGTTGCGTTCCTGCGGGATGCCGGTTTCCTTCTCCACCAGCGAGGCCATGATCAGCGCCTGGTAAGGATCGCGATACGGCAAGCCGCTGCCGCGCTCGGCCCACTCCTTGGCCAGCACTTCGTCCAGGCGCATGTAGGCCTGCTGCAACAGTTCGACATCGCTCATGCCGCGCACGAAGCGGTAGGTATCGGGGAAGAAACGCCCCTCGGGGAAGACGCCGGTGTGACCGAGCTTGTCCATCACCTGCGCGTCGGTCAGGTCATCGAGGGTGTGCTTGATCTTTTCGTGCCTGGCCACTGCGGCACGCACCTGACGGAAGGTCCAGCCCTCGACCAGGGTGAGGTTGTACTGCACCACATCGCCGCGCTTCCAGGCATCGAACAACTGCCCCACGGTCATGCCGGGGGTCAGGCGGTATTCACCGGTATGCAGCGGGGTGCCGGCCATGTTGAAGCGCCAGTAAAGGCGCAGCCAGAGCGCATCATCAAGCAGCCCCTCACTTTCCATGCGGTAGAACATGCGATTGGGCGTGGTGCCGCCAGGCACATCGAGCAGGCGCTCCTGCGCCACTTGCAGGGGCTGCTCCAGGACCGAGTTGACCTTCCAGGCAGCCCAGCCCAATGCCAGGCCGGCGAGGATCAAACCCATTTCCAGCAGCAGCAGGAATTTGCGTCTCACGAATCAGGTATCCAGTAACGTACGGGCAACGGCCTGCAGTTTAAGGGTGAGCGGGCCTGCCGGCCAGTTCAGTGCAGCGAATTCACGTACGGGCCAGATGCCGTAGACACTGTTGCAGACAAACACCTCGTCGGCCTGCTGCAGATCTTCCAGCGTCAGGTCACGCACTTCGACGGCAAGACCCGACAACGGCGCCTGTTCGAGCAATGCGCCACGCATCACGCCAGCCACGCCACAACGGCTCAGGTCGGCGGTCAGCAGCACCTTGTCACGCACCAGGAACAGGTTGCTGTACACCCCTTCGATCACTCGCCCTTGGCTATCGCGCATCAAGCCTTCGGCATAGGTACTGTCCTGCCATTCGGCACGGGCCAGCACCTGCTCCAGGCGGTTGAGGTGTTTGAGTCCGGCCAGCAGCGGTTGTTCCGCCAGCCGTGTCTGACAGGGGAACAGGCGCACACCCAGCTCGGCGTGTTGTGCAGGATAGACGGGCAAGGGGCTGCCCTGAAGAATACGCCGCGCCTGGGCACCGGGCGCCGGGGCATAACCGCGCTGGCTGTCGCCACGGGTAAGGATCAGCTTGGCGACGCCCTCCCCCAGCAACTGAGCGAATTGCAACAGTTCATTGCGAACCAGCATCAGGTCAACGTCGATCGCCAGGCGCTGGCAACCCAGTGCCAGGCGGTCGAGATGCCGGGTCAGCAGGCTGGGCTTGCCGCCATGCACGGCAATGGTCTCGAACAGACCATCACCGTAGGCCAGGCCGCGATTCTGCAAATTGACTGCAGTCGCTTCCTGGCCATCGATCCAGCAGTGCATCAGTCGGCGAACCGGCGGAACACCAGCGAACCGTTGGTCCCGCCGAAGCCGAACGAGTTGGACAGCACCACGTCGATCGGCATGCTGCGCGCCTGGTGCGGCACGAAGTCCAGGTCGCAACCTTCGTCCGGCTCGTCCAGGTTGATGGTCGGCGGCGCCATCTGGCTGTTGATCGCCAGCACGCTGAAGATCGCTTCCACCGCGCCAGCGGCACCCAGCAGGTGGCCGGTCATCGACTTGGTCGAGCTGACGGCCAGCTTGTAGGCATGCTCGCCGAACACGCGCTTGATCGCCGCCACCTCGGCGATATCGCCCGCAGGGGTCGAAGTGCCGTGGGCATTGATGTAGCTGACTGCTTGCGGCTCGATGCCTGCATCGCGCAGGGCGTTGGCCATGCAGCGCGCAGCACCTTCACCCGAGTCAGGTGGCGAGGTCATGTGGTAGGCGTCGCCGCTCATGCCAAAACCGACCAGCTCGGCATAAATGGTCGCACCACGCGCCTTGGCGTGCTCCAGTTCTTCGAGCACCAGGGCACCGGCACCGTCGGACAGCACGAAACCATCACGGCCCTTGTCCCACGGACGGCTGGCGCGGGTCGGTTCATCGTTGCGGGTCGACAGCGCGCGCGAGGCCCCGAAGCCACCCATGCCCAGGCCGCAGGCGGCCATTTCGGCACCGCCGGCAATCATCACGTCCGCTTCACCGTAGGCGATATTGCGCGCGGCCATACCGATGCAATGGGTACCCGTGGTGCAGGCGGTGGCGATCGCGTAGTTCGGCCCCTGCAGGCCCAGGTGGATCGACAGGAAGCCCGAGATCATGTTGATGATCGAGCCCGGCACGAAGAACGGCGAAATGCGGCGCGGGCCCTGTTCGTGCAGGGTCCGGCTGGTTTCTTCGATGTTGGTCAGGCCGCCGATCCCCGAGCCCATGGCCACGCCAATGCGCTCACGGTTGGCGTCGGTGACCTCCAGGCCGGCATTGCGTACCGCCTGGAAACCGGCTGCCAGGCCGTATTGAATGAACAGGTCGAGCTTGCGAGCTTCCTTGGCCGACAGGTACTGCTCGACCTCGAAGCCCTTCACCGAGCCGCCAAAACGGGTGGAGTAGGCAGACAGATCCGTGTGTTCGATCGGACCAATGCCACTGCGGCCAGCCAGAATGCCCTGCCAGGTGCTCGGTACATCGGTACCCAGTGGCGACAGCATACCCATACCGGTGACCACGACGCGTCTACGCGACACAGTACTCTCCTTTTCCAATAACAGAGTTTCTTGCCATTGCACTCAAGGCAATGGAATGAAATGGCAACAAGCTCTAAAGGCTCGCAACTCGACGCTGGCGTCTCGCAAAGAAAAAACCGCACGCCAGCAAAGGCAGTGCGGTTTTCCCCGACAAGAAGCGTCGACTGAAGCGTCTTAGGCCTGGTGGCTGTTGACGTAGTCGATGGCAGCTTGAACGGTAGTGATCTTCTCGGCTTCTTCGTCAGGGATTTCGGTCTCGAATTCCTCTTCCAGAGCCATCACCAGCTCAACGGTGTCAAGCGAGTCGGCACCCAGGTCTTCAACGAAGGAAGATTCGTTTTTGACTTCTTCTTCCTTGACGCCCAGTTGCTCGGCGACGATTTTCTTGACGCGTTCTTCGATGGTGCTCATACCTAGTTTTCACTCCTAATGGACATATGTCAGGCAGCTGGCCGGTGACCAAGTTTATAGAAAGACGCCTGCTTTTCAAGCGGAACACGCCTTCAGCTAAGTCACCCAACCCTCTGCCCGGAATCTGATTGCAGCTTTATAACGGATTTTAAGCTCGGAGTATGACTCTTTTTTGAAGCAATCCGTCACATCGCGTTGCGGTTTTTACATGTACATCCCGCCGTTCACCGGCACGGTGGCGCCAGTGACATAGGCTGCGCCGTCGGAGGCCAGGAACGAAACCACCTTGGCGATTTCGTCGGCCTGGCCCAGGCGGCCCAGCGGAATTTCTTTCTGCAGGGCTTCGCGCTGCGCTTCCGGCAGCTCGCGGGTCATGTCGGTGTCGATGAAGCCCGGGGTGACCGAGTTGACGGTGATGCCACGCGAACCCACTTCACGGGCCAACGCACGGCTGAAGCCTTCCAGGCCGGCTTTGGCCGCCGCATAGTTGGCCTGCCCTGCGTTACCCATGGCACCGACCACCGAGCCGATGCTGATGATACGGCCCCAACGGGCCTTGGTCATGCCGCGCAGCACGCCCTTGGACAGACGGTAGAGGCTGTTGAGGTTGGTGTCGATCACGTCGAACCACTCGTCATCCTTCATGCGCAGCATGAGGTTGTCGCGGGTGATGCCAGCGTTGTTGACCAGGATGGCCGGGGCACCGAACTGCTCGCCGATGGCGTTCAGCACCGCATTCACGGATTCTGCGCTGGTCACGTTCAGTTCCATGCCGGTACCGGCGACGCCGTGCTCCTTGAGCGTGGCGGCGATGCGCTCGGCGCCGGAGGCCGAAGTGGCGGTGCCGATGACGATGGCGCCTTGGCGACCAAGCTCAAGGGCGATGGCCTGGCCAATGCCACGGCTGGCGCCGGTAACCAGTGCAACTTTACCTTGCAGGCTCATGCAAGCGTCTCCAGATTCAGGCCAGCGCCGCACGGGTGGCGGCGACGGCGTCAGGGGTATTGAGGTTGTAGGTGGTCACACCGTCGGCGCAACGCTTGTTCAGGCCGGCCAGCACCTTGCCCGGGCCGCACTCGACCAGGTTCACCGCACCGCGCTCGGCCAGGGCCTGCACGCATTCAACCCAGCGCACAGGCTGGTACAGCTGTGCCAGCAGGTCCTGCTTGAGCGCTTCGAGGTCGGCGGCGATGGCAGCGGTGACGTTCTGCACCACCGGAATCTGCGGGGCCTTCCACTCGATGGCGTTGACGAATTCGGCGAAGCGTTCGGCGGCAGGCTTCATCAACGCGCAGTGCGACGGCACGCTGACCGCCAGCGGCAGGGCACGCTTGGCGCCGGCCTCTTTGCACAGCGCCATGGCGCGATCGACCGCAGCCTTGTTACCGGCAATCACCACCTGGCCCGGCGAGTTGAAGTTCACCGCACTGACCACTTCATCTTCAGCGGCCTTGGCGCAGAGATCGACCACGACAGCATCGTCCAGGCCCAGGATGGCAGCCATGGCGCCATGGCCGGCCGGTACGGCTTCCTGCATCAGCTGGCCACGGCGCTCGACCAGGCGAACGGCGTCCTTGAGCGACAGGCTGCCGGCAGCGACCAGGGCACTGTACTCACCCAGGCTGTGGCCCGAAACGAAGGCCGGCTGCGCGCCACCCTCTTCCAGCCACAGGCGCCACAGGGCGATGGAGGCGGTCAGGATGGCCGGCTGAGTCTTGTCGGTTTGGTTGAGTTGTTCTTCCGGACCTTCTTGGACCAGCTTCCACAGGTCGTAGCCCAGAGCCTCGGAAGCTTCCTTGAAGGTTTCGACGATTACCGGCTTTTCAGCGCCGAGCTCGGCGAGCATGCCCAGCGACTGGGAACCTTGACCGGGAAAGACGAATGCGAGGGATGCAGACATTGAACAAGCCCTTATGATCTTGTCGTCGGATAGGGTGCGCCGGGCCACAGGCCAGGCGCGAAATCTGAAAGCTTGGATGGAACGGCGGACCAAGCGGTCACATTTAAGCACTTCATGGGCGATATGCCCAAAGTCTTTGTTTTTCCAGCACCCGCCTCATCGCAGGGCAAGCCCGCCCCACGACACTCAGGGCAACAGGTCTTCGAGACGCCCGTGCAGGCGCTGCGGCAGGTTCTCCTGGATCTCGATCAGCGCACGCTGGATCGCGCTCTGGAAACCCCGCACACCCGCCGAACCATGACTCTTGATGACGATACCCTGGAGCCCGAGGAAACTTGCGCCATTGTGTCGCGCCGGCGCCAGGTCGGCCTGCAGGCGCTTGAGCAATGGCATGGCCATGGCCCCGGCAGCCCGCGCCAGCACACCGCCACGGAACAACGCCTCGATGCGCGCAGCAATCATGGTCGCCAGGCCTTCGCTGGACTTGAGCAGGATGTTGCCGACAAAACCGTCGCACACCACCACGTCCGCCTCGCCGCGGTACAAGCCGTCACCCTCGACAAAACCGATGTAGTTCAGGCCACGTGCGTTCTGCAACAAGCTGGCGGCCAGCTTGACCTGCTGATTGCCCTTGATGTCTTCGGTGCCGATATTGAGCAGCGCCACGCGCGGGCGATGAACCCCAAGCGCCTGGGCAGCCACCGAACCCATCACCGCAAACTGGTAGAGGTTTTCGGCACTGCAGTCGACATTGGCGCCCAGGTCGAGCAACTGACAGTAGCCTGCCTGGGTCGGGATCGCCGCCACCATCGCCGGGCGATCGATACCGGGCAAGGTCTTGAGCACGAAACGCGACAACGCCATGAGCGCGCCGGTATTGCCGGCACTGACGCAGGCCTGGGCCTTGCCGTCTCGCACCAGTTCGAGGGCGATGCGCATCGACGAGTCGGGCTTGCCGCGCAACGCCTGCGACGGCCGCTCGTCCATGCCCACCACTTCACTGGCCGCAACAATTTGCAGGCGCGCGCGATCCGCAGCCGATTGGCCGCTGACAAGCTCTTCAAGAAGGGAGGGTTGACCGACGAGGGTCAGGTGCAGCGAGGGAGTAGCCGAAAGGCAGGCTAGGCTAGCCTGGACAATGCTGCGGGGACCGAAGTCCCCGCCCATTGCGTCGATCGCGATGATCTGAGCGGACAAGGATTACTCGTCAGCGCCCTTGTCGATCACTTTGCGACCACGGTATACGCCTTCTGGCGAAACGTGGTGACGCAGGTGTACTTCACCGGTGCTCTTCTCTACCGACAGGGCGTTTTCCGACAGGGCGTCGTGCGAACGGCGCATGTCACGGGCAGAGCGGGATTTTTTGTTCTGCTGAACAGCCATAATTGATTAACTCCTAAACGTTTGGGTCACGCTTTAACTGCGCCAATACACTGAACGGGTTGGACCGCGTTACCTCGTCCTTGCTCGGTTCGGGCTCATCTGCGCCCGCCGGCTGCTGGCATTCTTCCGGATGATGAGCAGGCACGATCGGCAGGGCAAGCAGCAGCTCTTCCTCGACCAGGGCCTGCAGATCCAAAGGATCTTCGCCCAGTTCCAGCACGTCATAGCCTTTCGGCAACGACTGGGTATTCGCACCCTCCTTCACCACGGCGTAAGTAGATTCGCTGTGGATTGGAAGGGTGACCAGCTCAAGACAACGCTGGCAAACCATTTTGACTTCGACGTCCAGCTCGCTGTGGATAACCACAACTTTCTGTTCGTCTCGTTCAAAATCGAACTTCGCCTGCACCATACCGACAGTGTCGGAAAGCGGGTCGCAGAGTCTTTCCAAATCAGCGAGTTGCAGCGAACCACTCAGGGTTACGCCTCGATCGGCTAATTTGCGCGGGTCAACGTGAGGTGGAATCGGGTCATTCAACATAGGCGCAGCATTCTAGGGATGCACCCCCTCCCTGTCAAAGGAAATTAGGCACATCTCGCATGTTAGAATTCGGGGCAATTGACCAGGAGTCTATCATGCTTCCTTTGTTACTGGCTTCCAGCTCCCCCTACCGGCGCGAACTGCTCACCCGCCTGCGCCTGCCCTTCAGCTGGGCAAGCCCCGATCTAGACGAGCAGCGACTGGCCGATGAGCCCGCCGTCGAACTGGTTCGCCGCCTGGCCCGGCAAAAAGCCGAAGCGCTCGCGAACAGCCACCCGAGGCATCTGATCATCGGCTCTGACCAGGTTGCGGTGCTCGGTGAGCAGATTCTCGGCAAGCCTCATACCTTCGAACGCGCCTGCGAGCAACTACTGGAAGCGAGCGGCCAGCAGGTCACCTTCCTCACCGGCCTGGCACTGCTCAACAGCACCACCGGCCAGTGCCAGGTCGATTGCGTGCCATTCACGGTCACCATGCGCGAATTGGATCGGGCGCACGTGGAGCGTTACGTGCAGGCCGAGCAGCCGCTGGATTGCGCAGGCAGCTTCAAAGCGGAGGGGCTGGGTGTAAGCCTGTTCCAGAGCACCCACGGCTGCGACGCCACGAGCCTGATCGGGCTGCCGCTGATTCGGTTGGTGGATATGCTGCACAAGGAAGGCGTGCAGGTACCCTGAAACGCATCGCGGGGCAAGCCCGCTCCCACGAGCCAATTCGTGGGAGCGGGCTTGCCCCGCGATGAATGCCGCGCCGACTTCAGATCAGCGCAACGAAGGCCCCTGGAAGCCCATGTACAGGGCCAACCGCTCGGCCACACTGGCACCGATACGCTTGGAGAAACGATCGAACGGCGACTCCTGCACGGTGAAATCCACCAACTCTTTCTCGCCGATGATCTCGCGAGCCACATAGCTGGCACTGCCCAACCCATCCACCAGCCCCAGCTCCTTGGCCTGCTCGCCGGACCAGATCAAACCACTGAACAACTCAGGATGATCCTTGTCCTTGAGGCGCTCACCCCTACCCTGCTTGACCATGGCGATGAACTGGCGATGCGTGGTATCCAGCACCCCCTGCCAGAACGCGGTCTCTTCCGGTTTCTGCGGCGAGAACGGATCGAGGAAGGCCTTATGCTCACCCGCGGTGTAGGTGCGGCGCTCAACGCCCAGCTTGTCCATGGCGCCGACGAAGCCATAACCGGCGGCAGTCACGCCAATGGAGCCGACCAGGCTGGCCTTGTCGGCATAGATCTCATCGGCGGCACTGGCGATGTAGTAAGCGCCGGAGGCACCCAGATCGGTAATCACCGCATACAGCTTGATGGCTGGATATTCAGCGCGCAGGCGGCGAATTTCGTCATAGATGTAGCCCGACTGAACCGGGCTGCCGCCAGGACTGTTGATACGCAGCACCACACCCTTGGTTTTCGAGTCCTTGAATGCCTCACGCAGGCTCTTGACGATATTGTCGGCGCTGGCAGGCTCCTGATCGGCGATCATCCCGCGCACCTCGACCAGCGCCGTGTGGTTGGCACTGCGCGACGCAGCCTTGTCCACGTCCAGCAGCGGCGTGAACAGAACCAGCATGCCGAACAGGTAGACGAAGGTCAGCAACTTGAAAAAGATGCCCCAACGCCGCGCCCGGCGCTGCTCCTGGACGCCTGCCAGCAGCGTCTTCTCCAGCAGCTTCCAGCTCTTGCGCTCTTCGTTGTCTTCGGACTCGGGTGCCTTCCACTCGTCAGCCATGCTCACCTACCCTGGAAATTGAGTTGCGCGCCATTGGCCAGCCATTCGCGCAATTGAGAGAAATGTTCGATGCACACTTGCGGCCCGAACTCGGCCAAGGCCTGCAGCGGCATCGCGCCATAACCGACCGCCACCGAGTGCATGCCTGCATTGCTGGCCATCTGCAGATCGAATGCCGAATCGCCGACCATCAGCGCCCGCCCCGGCTCGACCCGGCAATGGGCGAGGATTTCTTCGAGCATCAACGGGTGCGGCTTGCCACGGGTCTCGTCGGCGCCGCGAGTGATATCGAAGTAACCCTCCCAGCCGTTGGCCTTGAGCACCCGATCCAGCCCGCGACGCGCCTTGCCGGTGGCCACCGCCAGGCGATAGCCCTCGGCACGGAAGGCCTCGAGGGATTCGACCACCCCCTCGAACAGCGGCGAAGGCTGCTGATCCAGCGCCATGTAGACATCGGCGTAATGCTGACGGAAAGCCTGCACCTGCAAGGCATCCAGGTGCGGATACAGCGTGGCGATCGCCTCGTCCAATGCCAGGCCGATGATGCCCTTGATGGCCTCATCGCTGCTTGGCGCCTCACCGGCGCGCCCGGCCGCCACATTCATGGCCTCGACGATACGCCCGATGGAATCGGCCAAGGTGCCGTCCCAGTCGAAGATCAGCAGCTCGTAACGCTTGTTCATAGGTCAGGTCGCGCTCAGGCGCTCCACGGTCTTGGCCCACACTTCATCCACAGGTGCCTCGAGCTTGAGCTCACCGCCATCAGGCAGCGGCACAGTGAGTTGATAGGCATGCAGGAACAGGCGCTTGCCGCCCAGCTCACGAATCTCGCGGCTGAAATCTTCATCGCCGTATTTGCTGTCACCGGCGATCATGTGCCCGGCATGCAGGGTGTGCACACGAATCTGGTGGGTGCGACCGGTAATCGGCCGAGCCTCGACGATGGTGGCGAATTCGCCGAAACGGCGCAGCACGCGGAACATCGTCAACGCCTCCTTGCCTTCGTCATTCACCTCGACCATGCGCTCGCCCGAACGCAGGTTGCTCTTGAGCAACGGCGCGTTGACCTGCTTCTTCGCGGTCGGCCAATGGCCGCGCACCAGCGCCATGTAGCGCTTGTCCACGCCATCGCCGCGCAGGGCGGCATGCAGGTGGCGCAGCATGCTGCGCTTCTTGGCGATCATCAGCAGGCCCGAGGTATCGCGATCCAGGCGATGCACCAGTTCCAGCTCCTTGGCGTCAGGGCGCAACTGGCGCAGCGCCTCGATCACCCCGAAACTCAAACCGCTGCCGCCATGCACGGCAATACCGGATGGCTTGTTCATCACGATCAGCGCCTTGTCTTCGTAGACGATGGCGGCCTCCAGGCGCTGCAGCAGCCCTTGGGCCACAGGTGCTGGCTCGTCGCGCTCAGGCAGGCGCACAGGCGGCACGCGGACGATATCGCCAGCCTGCAGCTTGTATTCAGGTTTGATCCGCCCTTTGTTGACCCGTACCTCACCCTTGCGCAGGATGCGGTAGACCAAGGTTTTGGGCACGCCCTTGAGGGCCGTGATGAGGAAATTGTCGATGCGTTGGCCGGCAAGCTCCGGCGCGACTTCGATCAGCTGTACGCCGGAAGTCGGAGGGGTATTGGTCGTCATGGCGGGATCATAACAATTTTTTATGGAATTGAAGCACTTAATCATAACTGCTATAGTCGCGAACGCCGCCAAAAGCGGCAGGCCAGTGATACCAGGCGCTACGCCGGTTCCTGACCTTCGCAATTCTCCAGGACGCGAGGCCGTCCTACGGGGTTTTCGCCAGTTTAAACAAATGCCTGGAATCGCCACCAGCGCTGTGTAGAGAAGACCGAAGAAAAACGACAAGCGCGGTGTTCCACCTGCTTACCGAACCTTTTTCGCCGCACCTCTGCCCGCCAGTCGCTTCCACGCAACGCCCGGCGAATGCTTCGGAAATACCTGCCTTGGACATAAATGGCGCCAGCGCGGTACCCGCGCTGACGAAAAATGCAACCCGTTGCGGATTCAGCGCGCGGCAGCACCCGAATTATCAGGGATACGTGCAGGGTGGAGATGCACAGCCCTCGGACCGTGTAGCACCGCGTCCGGCCACCGCCCCACTGAACGGGCGATGAGCGGATAAGGTCCTGAACAGACGCTCTAGCGGCGTCCACGGCTGACGGTTGATTCCTCCTCCTGTCATGAGTGCACGAGGCCTGTCTGGCTGATTCGGCTATCGATGAACGTCGATTCGAACACCTAAGGGGCTCGTTGACACCACAGCGAACAGGACGCGTCGTCGCGACAACGGCAGGCTGGGCAACCGGCTGGTGCCGAACGTTGCTCGACACGGGGGTGGCCCGCCACCCTTTGCGCACCTTGGCACCGACCCAGATACGTCGTGTGTGCCGAACGCCGTTTCCGGCAGCCCGGAAACCGACGGTACAACATGAAAAGAATGCTGATTAACGCAACTCAACCCGAAGAGTTGCGTGTAGCCCTGGTAGACGGCCAACGCCTCTACGACCTGGACATCGAGTCCGGCGCGCGCGAGCAGAAAAAGGCCAACATCTACAAAGGCAAGATCACCCGCATCGAGCCAAGCCTCGAAGCCGCC
This sequence comes from Pseudomonas sichuanensis, assembly GCF_003231305.1. Classification (GTDB taxonomy): domain Bacteria; phylum Pseudomonadota; class Gammaproteobacteria; order Pseudomonadales; family Pseudomonadaceae; genus Aquipseudomonas; species Aquipseudomonas sichuanensis. Next base: position 28,770 of record NZ_QKVM01000050.1, read on the forward strand.
TTCGTCGACTTCGGCTCCGAACGTCACGGCTTCCTGCCACTCAAGGAAATTTCCCGCGAATACTTCAAGAAGACCCCCGAAGGCCGGGTCAACATCAAGGAAGTACTGAGCGAAGGCCAGGAAGTCATCGTCCAGGTCGAGAAGGAAGAGCGCGGCAACAAAGGCGCCGCCCTGACCACCTTCATCAGCCTGGCTGGCCGTTACCTGGTGCTGATGCCCAACAACCCGCGTGCCGGCGGCATCTCCCGCCGCATCGAAGGCGAAGAGCGCAACGAACTGCGTGAAGCCCTCAACGGCCTGACCGTCCCTGGCGACATGGGCCTGATCGTGCGCACCGCAGGCCTTGGCCGCAGCAGCGAAGAAATGCAGTGGGACCTCGACTACCTGCTGCAGCTGTGGACCGCCATCAAGGAAGCCTCGCTGGACCGCTCCGCGCCGTTCCTGATCTACCAGGAAAGCAACGTCATCATCCGCGCGATCCGCGACTACCTGCGCCAGGACATCGGCGAAGTGCTGATCGACAGCATCGACGCCCAGGAAGAAGCCCTGACCTTCATCCGCCAGGTGATGCCGCAGTACGCCAGCAAGGTCAAGCTGTACGAAGACAGCGTCCCGTTGTTCAACCGCTTCCAGATCGAAAGCCAGATCGAAACCGCCTTCCAGCGCGTTGTCGACCTGCCGTCCGGCGGCTCGATCGTCATCGACCCGACCGAGGCCCTGGTGTCCATCGACATCAACTCGGCGCGCGCCACCAAAGGCAGCGACATCGAAGAAACCGCCCTGCAGACCAACCTGGAAGCGGCCGAAGAAATCGCCCGCCAGCTGCGCCTGCGTGACATCGGCGGCCTGATCGTCATCGACTTCATCGACATGACCCCGGCCAAGAACCAGCGCGCCGTCGAAGAGCGCGTGCGTGAATGCCTGGAAGCCGACCGCGCCCGCGTTCAGGTTGGCCGCATCTCGCGTTTCGGCCTGCTGGAAATGTCCCGTCAGCGCCTGCGCCCATCGCTGGGTGAAAGCAGCGGCATCGTCTGCCCACGCTGCTCCGGCACCGGCATCATCCGTGACGTCGAGTCGCTGTCGCTGGCCATCCTGCGCCTGATCGAAGAAGAAGCGCTGAAAGACCGTACCGCCGAGGTACGTGCCCAGGTACCGATCCCGGTCGCCGCTTTCCTGCTCAACGAGAAACGCAACTCGATCACCAAGATCGAACTGCGCACTCGCGCGCGCATCATCATCCTGCCGAACGATCACCTGGAAACACCGCACTTCGAAGTCCAGCGCCTGCGCGACGACAACCCGGAAGTGCTGAACAACCAGTCCAGCTACGAGATCGCAGCCTCCGAAACCGAAGAAGCGCCGCAGCCGACCGCCACCCGCACCCTGGTTCGCCAGGAAGCTGCGGTCAAGACCGCTCCGGCCCGCGCCAACGCTCCTGTGCCTAGCACGGAAGAAGCCCAGCCTGCCGCAGCACCGGCAGCCGCAGCCGCCCCTAGCGTGCCAGAGCCAAGCCTGTTCAAAGGCCTGGTGAAGTCGCTGGTCAGCCTGTTCGCCGGCAAGGAAGAACCTGTCGCCGCACCGGTCGCCACCACCGAGAAGCCGGCCGCCGAGCGCACTCCGCGCAACGAGGAGCGCCGCAACGGTCGCCAGCAGAGCCGCAACCGCAATGGCCGTCGCGACGAGGAGCGCAAGCCGCGCGAAGAACGCGCCGAGCGTGCCCCGCGCGAAGAGCGCCAACCACGCGAAGAGCGTGCCCCTCGCGAGGAGCGCGCCCCACGTGAAGAGCGTGCACCGCGTGAAGAACGCGCACCACGCCAGCCGCGTGATGACCGCCGTGGCAACCGTGAAGAACGTGTACGCGAACTGCGCGAGCCACTGGACGCCGCACCGGCTGCCCGCGAAGAGCGCCAGCCGCGTGAAGAGCGTGCACCGCGTGAAGAGCGCGTAGCCCGTGAAGAGCGTGCTCCTCGCGAAGAACGCGCACCACGTGAAGAGCGTGCTCCACGCGAAGAACGTGCAGCGCGCGAAGAACGTACTCCACGTGAAGAGCGTGCACCGCGTGAAGAACGCGCACCGCGCGAAGAGCGCCAACCTCGCCCACCGCGTGAAGAGCGCCAGCCGCGCCCTGACGAGCAGGTTGCTGAGCAGGCTGCCGAGCTCAACGAAGAGCAACTGCCGAACGAAGAGCTGCTGCAGGACGAGCAGGAAGGCGCCGATGGCGAGCGTCCGCGCCGTCGCTCCCGCGGCCAGCGCCGTCGCAGCAACCGTCGTGAACGTCAGCGCAACGCCGATGGCGAGCTGATCGAAGGCGGCGACGACGAAGCCGGCGAAGAACAGCAGCCACAACAGCACCAGGCCACCGCGCTGGGCGCCGAACTGGCCGCTGGCATCGCTGTCACCGCCGCCGTCGCCACCAGCAACATCAGCGCCGACGCCGAAGCCCAGGCCAACCAGCAGGCCGAACGCGCCAGCGCCGATGTCGCCGAAGCCCAGGTTGAAAGCAGCGAAGTGGTCCAGGTTGCCGAGCAAGCCGAGGCCATCGCGATCGCTCCCGTGGTCGAGCAGCCGGTCAGCGAGCCTGTAGTTGCCGCCGAGCCGAGCTTCGAACCCGCTGTTGAAGTGGCACCACAGCCAGTGATCGAAGAAGCGGCTGCCGAGCAGGTGGCTGTCGTGATCGAAGCTGAACCGGTCGTGGAGGCTCCAGCAGTGGAAGCCGCCGAGATCGAGCCAGCGCCGGTCGCCGAAGTGGCTGAAGTTCAGGCTCCGGCTGCCTTCGAAGCGGCCCCGGCCGTCGAGGCCCAGGCTGTTGAAGTACAGGCTGAAGTGGTCGAAGCGCCGGCTGCCGAACCGGCTCCAGTGGTTGCCGAGCAGGCGCCTGCCGAAGTCGAAGCCGTGGTCGAGCCGGCCCCTGTCATGCTGCCGAACGGCCGCGCGCCGAACGACCCGCGTGAAGTGCGCCGCCGCAAGCGCGAAGCCGAAGCAGCCGCTGCTGCCCTGGCTGCCGCCCAGGCCGCCCCAGCCCTGGAAACCACCGAAGACGAGCACAAGCCTCATCACGGTTGATCCCGGTCGCTGAATGAAAAAGCCCCGCCAGTGCGAACTGGCGGGGCTTTTTCTTTGCCGGGAAAACTTGGCACCGGCTTCGCCGGTGATCGCGGGGCAAGCCCGCTCCCACGCTACTGTGTACGTGGGAGCGGGCTTGCCCCGCGATTGCGTCAGTACAGGTTCGGCTCCATCTCCAACTCCACGCCGAACCGTTCGAGGATATCCGCCTGGATCTTCTGCGCCAGCGCATGCATCTGCGCCCCGCTCGCCTGGCCATAGTTCACCAGTACCAACGACTGCAAACGATGCACACCGGCATCGCCATCACGATGGCCCTTCCACCCCGCCTGCTCGATCAACCAACCCGCCGCCAGCTTTACCTGGCCACCGGCCTGCGGATAAGCCACCACGGTCGGGTAAGCGCTACGAATCTTGTCTGCCAGCTCCACCGTCACCACCGGATTCTTGAAGAAGCTCCCGGCATTGCCCAGCTCGGCCGGGTCCGGCAGTTTCTCCCGGCGAATACTGCAGATCGCATCACTGATGGCCTGCGCAGTCGGCTGCCCGACGCCCTGCTCGGTCAAACGCTGACGCACCGGGCCGTAATCCAGGTGCGCCCGCAACGTCCGGTCAAGGGCAAAACGTACGCGCAGGATCAACCAACGCCCGGGGTTGCGCTTGAACAGGCTGTCACGGTAGCCGAACGCGCACTCCTGCAGCGTGAAATCGCGCAGCTCGCCGGTCTCTCGATCGAGCGCGGTCAGGCCAGCGAAAACGTCCTTGATCTCGACCCCATAGGCGCCGACGTTCTGCATCGGCGCGGCCCCCACGGTGCCAGGGATCAGGCTGAGATTTTCCAGCCCGCTCAGGCCTTGTGCCAGGGTCCACTGCACGAAGGGATGCCAGGGCTCACCGGCCTCGGCCTCCACCACTACCCGCTCGCCGTCATCGCTGAGCAGGCGCCGGCCACGGCTGGCCATGTGCAGCACCAGGGCGTCGATGTCGCGGGTCAGCAGCAGGTTGCTGCCACCGCCGATCACCAGCACCGGCACCTGCCGCTCGACGGCCTCGGCCAGGGCCTGGCGGGCTTCGTCATCGTCATGGGCCTGGGTGAAGTAACGCGCACGCACATCGATGCCGAAGGTGTTGTAGGGCTTGAGCGATACCTGTTGCTGCCACGCCACCGTCATAACCGCCCCTTGATTTCCACCACCAGCTCACGGCAGGCCGCCTCGATCAGGTCCAGGACCTGCTCGAAACCTTCGGCACCGCCGTAATAGGGGTCGGGCACTTCATCCAGCGCCACGCCATAGCGGCGCAGGAACAGATCCAGCTCGCCCTTGGCATTGTGCGGGCGCAGTGCCTTGAGGTTGGCCAGGTTGCTGTTGTCCATGGCCAGGATCAGATCGTATTCACCGAAATGCGCCGCCTTGACCTGCTGGGCGCGCTGGCGCGACAGGTCGTAGCCACGCGCCAGCGCGGCCTTGCAGGTACGGCTGTCGGGGGCCTTGCCCACATGCCAGTCACCAGTGCCGGCAGACGCCACCTGCACCTGCTCAGCCAGGCCTGCGGCCTCCAGCTGGTGGCGCAACACGCCTTCGGCAGTGGGCGAGCGGCAGATATTGCCGAGGCAGACGAACAAGACGCGCATCAGGCCTCCAGCAAGCGCCGCACGCGCTCCAGGTCTTCAGGGGTATCGACGCCCACCGCCGGGGCTTCGATGGCATCGGCGACGTGGATACGCACGCCATGCCACAGTGCACGCAGCTGCTCCAACGCCTCGGTCTGCTCGAGCCAGCATGGCCCCCAGCCGACGAAATCCTGGAGAAAACCGACACGGTAGGCGTACATGCCGATATGGCGACGGTACGGCACACCCTCGGGCAGCACGTCACGCGCCTTGGCAAAGGCATCGCGGGCCCAGGGCAAGGGTGCACGGCTGAAGGTCAGCGCCAGGCCGTGCTTGTCGCTGGTGACCTTGACCGCGTTGGGGTTGAACACGGTTTCCGGCTCGTGGATCGGCTCGGCCAGCGTCGCGATGCCGGCTTCGGGGTGCGCGGCGAGGTTGGCCGCCACCTGGTCGATGATCACCGGCGGGATCAGCGGCTCGTCACCTTGCACGTTGACCACGATGGCATCGGCCGCCAGCCCAAGCAGGGCGGCAACTTCGGCCAGGCGATCGGTGCCCGACTCGTGGTCGGCGCGGGTCAGCAGCACCTCGGCGCCAAACCCCTGGCAGGCCTCGACGATGCTGGCATCGTCGGTGGCGATGACCACACGTTTGGCGCCGCTCTTGCGCGCCTGTTCCCACACATGCTGGACCATCGGCTTGCCGGCAATCGCCAGCAGCGGCTTGCCCGGCAGGCGCGTGGAGCGCAGCCGGGCGGGGATCACCACGGTGAAGTCCAGGCTCATTTGTCCAAGCGCTCTTCATCGGTCAGGGTGCGCGCTTCGCTTTCCAGCATCACCGGGATGCCGTCGCGGATCGGGTAGGCCAGGCCCGCGCCCTTGCTGATCAGCTCGGTCTTGTCGGCGCTGAGCTTGAGCGGGCCCTTGGTGATCGGGCAGGCCAGGATATCGAGCAGTTTGGTGTCCATGGGGTTTCCTTGAGGCCAGTGGCCGGAAAATGAAAAAGGCTCAGGGGCGGCCGGGCAGCAGGCGATCCAGCTGTGCGTCGAACCAGGCGGCGAAGGCCGCCGAAGGCAGCGCATCGACCGCCAGGTACCACCAGTCGTCGGCAGCGAAGGGCCGGCACTTCACCGCATCCTTCTCGGTCATCACCAGCGGCAGCGGCGGGCTGAACGACAGCAGCTCACGGCTGTACGGCGCATGGTCGGCGAACGGGTGCGGCAGCGGCTGCCAGTTTAGCCCCTGCAGGGTATTGAAGAAACGTTGCGGGTTGCCGATGCCGGCCACGGCATGCAGCGCCTGGCCCACAGGAAACAAGTCAAGGCCACGGCGCTCGCCGCTGCGCAGGTTGATCAGCGCGGTGGGCTGCAGGCTGAACGCGAAGCCTTGCTCACGGTCGGCCACGGCGCCATTGAACAACACCGCGTCGGCCTCGTGCAGGCGCTCGGCCGGCTCGCGCAGCGGCCCGGCGGGCAGGCAGCGGCGGTTGCCCAGGCCACGGGCGGCGTCGATCAGCACCAGTTCCAGGTCACGGGCCAGGCGATAGTGCTGCATGCCGTCATCGCAGAGGATCAGGTCGGGCGCATCGCTGGCCAGTAACGCCTGCACGGCGCGGGAACGGTCGGGGTCGATCATCAGCGGCACGCCGGTGCGCTGGACGATCAGCAACGGCTCGTCGCCGGCCTGTTCGGCGCTCTGCTCGGCGGCAACGCGCCAGGGGTATTCAGGCGGTTTGGCACCATAACCACGGCTGACCACGCCGACCTTGAGCCCACGCTGGCGGCAGTGCTCGATCAGCCAGAGGATCATCGGCGTCTTGCCGGTGCCGCCAACGGTGATGTTGCCCACCACGACCACTGGCACCGGAGCCCGGTAGCTGGCGCTCTCGCCACTGAGGAAGCGCGCGCGTTTGCGCATCACCACCCGGCGGTACAGCGCCTCCAGCGGACGCAGCAGGGCCAGGGCTGGATGACCGTTGTACCAGGCGGCGAGCAGGCGGTCGGCGAAGGCCATCAAGGCTTACCCTGCGCAGCCTCGACGGTGGTCATGCGCAACTTGCTGAAGCCGAGCTTGCCGGCCGCATCCATTGCGGTGATCACAGCCTGGTGCGGGGTCTTGCCGTCGGCGCTGATCGCCAGCGGCAGGGTGATGTCACCGCCGGACTCCTTCTCGATCGCCTCGGTCAGGGTGTCCAGGTCGCTCTTGGGCAGCAGGTGGTTGTTCACCGAATACACACCCTCGGCGCTGATGGAGATTTCCACCAGCTTGCCCTGGTCTGCCGGCGCCTGCTCGGCACTGGAGGCCTCGGGCAGTTCGACACGCAGTTGCGTCTCACGGGTGAAGGTGGTGGTGACCACGAAGAACAGCAGCAGCACGAACACCACGTCGATCAACGACGCCAGGTTGATGTCGACGTTCTCGCGCTGACGGTTGCGCCGGAACTTCACACCTTGCCTCCGGCCACTTCCACTTCACGGTCGCCCTGCAACACTTCCACCAGTTTGATCGCTTCCTGCTCCATGCCCACCACCAGCTCATCGATGCGGCGCAGCAGGAAACGGTGGAAGAACACCGCCGGGATACCGACCATCAGGCCGGCGGCGGTGGTCACCAGCGCCTTGGAAATACCACCGGCGAGCACTGCGGCGTTGGCGGTCATCTGCGAGCCCATGAAGGCGCTGAAGATGTCGATCATGCCCAGCACCGTACCCAGCAGGCCGAGCAGCGGGGCCATGGCGGCAATGGTGCCGAGGGTGCTGATGTAGCGCTCCAGCTCGTGGATGACCCGCGAGGCGGCTTCCTCGATGCACTCTTTCATGATCTCGCGGCCATGGCGCGAGTTGGCCAGGCCGGCAGCGAGGATCTCGCCCAGCGGCGAGTCGGCGCGCAGGGCCTTGAGCTTGTCACTGGTGAGTTGCTTGTCCTTGATCCACATCCACACCTGGCCCAGCAGGTGCGGTGGGGTGACACGGCTGGCGCGCAGGGTCCACAGGCGCTCGACGACGATTGCCATGGCAACGATGGAACTCAGGATGATCGGCAGCATCATCCAGCCACCGGACTTGACCAATTCCCACACAGTAAGCATCCCCTCGGAAAAAGGCCGCCACTCTACCATACGCACGCGGGCGGCTCATCTGCCGGAGGTCAGGGAAATCGCAGGGTTCGTCTTGGAACTTGCGGTGTGGCGCAAATCGAGCGCCGCGCGGGCGGCGCTCGATTTGTGCCCCTCCACAACACCCAAGGCCTGCACCCCAGACATCCAGCAAATGTTCATTCCTGATCGCGCCAGAACCTGCGCTGCCCCCGCTCCCCCTCCACCCCACCATGACTCCCTAACCGCAACCGCAGTGCGCCCTCCAAGGCCGTGTCATGAATGCTCATCCCCTGCCGCAAATAGCGCTCGATCACCTGCGCATGAGGGTGCCCGAACCCATTGTGCCGCCCGCGCGATATCAACACCCCGCGTGGGGCCATGGCCCTGATGAGCGCCTCGCCGGACGACGTGCGGCTGCCATGGTGCGGCGACTGCAGCCAGTCGATGCGCGGATCGCCCGTCGCGGCCAGCCAGGCCCGCTCGGCGCCGGCCTCCATGTCGCCTGCCAGCAGCAGCCGCTCGCCATTGGCCTCGACCCGCAGCACACAGGACCGCTCGTTGCTATTGGGCCCGGCCGGCCAGTGCCAGAGCTCGAAATCGACACCATCCCATTGCCAGCGCTCGCCACTCTTGCAGGGTTGGCCGTGCAAGCCTGCCTGCAACGCCGTCGCTTCGCCGGCAACCACCTGCTTCACCGGCAACCCGCGCTGAATGGCCCCGGCGCCCCCGGCATGGTCGGCATGGGCATGGCTGATCAGCATCAGGTCCAACTGTCGCACCCCGAGCTTGCGCAAGGTCGGCAGCACCACGCTTTCGCCCAGGTCGCTCTCCCCCATCGCGGGGCCGGCGTCATACAACAGGCTGTGCTGGCGAGTGCGCAGCAACACCGCCAACCCTTGGCCAACGTCCAGCTGCCAGACTTCGACCTGGCCATGCGGCACCTGCTCGCGTGGCGCCCACAGGGCCAGCAACAAGACCGCACCCGGCGCACGCAAGGGCACGCCCCGGGGCAACAGCACCAGCAACGCGCCAAGCCCCAACAGCAGCCCGGCCCACAGCGGCGGCGGCTCGGCAATCCACGCCGGCACAAGCCCTGCCACCTGGGCAAGCCAGCCAAACAGGCCGTGCAGCGAAACACCCGCCAGCCACAACAGCCCCTCCCCCAGCCAGGGCAGCGGCAACAGCGCGGTACCGAGCAAGGCCAAGGGCAGCACCGCCAGGCTCAGCCACGGCACCGCCAGCAGGTTGGCCAGCGGCGCCGTAAGGCTGATCGGCAGGCCCAGCGCCAGCAGCACCGGCAGCAGGCCCACGGCTATCACCCATTGCGCCCGCGTCCAGGCCTGCCATGGCCGCCAGGCGCCCAGCCGGGCAGAAAAACACAGCGCCAGCACCGCCACGGCGGCGAACGACAGCCAGAAGCCCGGCAACAGGCTGGCCAGCGGCTCGACCAGCAACACCCCCAGCAGCGCCAGCAACAAGGGCAGCCCCACGCCCAGCTGGCGAAAGCGCAGGCGCCACAGCAGTACCACCGCCAGCATCAGGCAGGCACGCTGTACCGGCACGCCAAAACCCGCCAGCCAGCCGTACAGCAGCGCCGCACCCATGGCCAGGCCGCAGGCCCAGGGCAGCCAAGGCAGGCGTCGCGGCCAGCCGCCCAAGCGGGCCAGCCCGGCCACCGCACCATAGACCAACCCGGCCAGCAGCCCGATATGCTGCCCGGAGATCACCAGCAGATGGACCGTGCCGGTGGCTTGCAGGGCCTGCCAGTCCTGGCGCGCCAGCCCCGCGCCATCGCCCAGCACCAGCGCCGCCAGGGCCGCTTCGCGCCCATGGGCATCGACCGCCAGCAACCGTTGACGGATGCTGTCGCGCCAGTCGTGGGCAGGAGCGCCCAGCCGCTCACCCGCCTTGACCGTGCCGGTCGCGCCGACCCGCCGTGCCAGCAGGGTCGCCTCGCGGTCCGGGCCATGGGGGTTGAGCAGCCCATGCGGGCGGCGCAGATTGACCGCCAGCCGCCAGTGCTCCCCGGCGCGCAATGCGGGGCCATCGAACCAGCTCAGCTGTAACCGCTGCGGCAACTCGGCGCGACGCGAACGGGCCTGCTCCAGCTCGAAGCGCACACCGTGCCCGGTGCGCGCCGGCAGGCCGACCACCCGCCCCTCCAGCCACAAGGTGCGCCCGTCCAGTGCCACGGCCAGCCGATCTTCCAGTGCCTGCTGCGCCGACCAGCACGCCCAGCAAAGCCCCAACAGGTAACAGCCAAGCGGCCAGCCCCGCGCACGCAGGCAGGCCAGCCCCAGCAATGACAGTGCAAGCAACCACCCGACCGGTGGCAGAGCAGGCAGAAAGCGCAGGCTCAACAGCCCGAGCACGAGCGCAAGCATCCCTGTGCGCATGAGATAGAGCTCCAGAAGCGAAAAACGCCCCTGAGGCTTAGCCGATCAAGAGGGAAATCTTGCTAAACAATTGTCACAAACTCTGAACGAGGCTGCGATTCAATCAAGGCATACTGACGCCCTTCGACCCCGCCGGGAGCCCACATGCCGCGCCGTCTGTTCAAACGCTACATGCCGGACCCGACCAGCATCCGGGAACACAAGTCGTTACGCTTTTTCGGCAAGCTGCTCCACGACCCCAACCTCTGGCACCTCAACCGCCACTCGGTGGCGCGGGCCATGGGTGTCGGGCTGTTCGCGGCCTTGATCCCCATCCCCATGCAGATGCTGCTGGCTGCCGCCCTGGCGATCCCGGTACGCGGCAACCTGCCCATCGCGGTGAGCCTGGTGTGGCTGACCAACCCGCTGACCATGCCGCCGGTGTTCTTCGTCACCTACATGACCGGCGCCTGGCTGATGCAGGTACCGCCGCGCACGCTGCCCGAGGAAATCACCGTCGACTGGGTCACCGACCAACTCGCAACGCTCTGGCAACCCTTCCTGCTGGGCTCGGTGGTGTGCGGGGTGGTGCTTGGCGTACTCGCCTACTTCACCACCCAGTTCTACTGGCGCTGGTGGGTGGGCCGGCAGTGGCGCCGGCGCCAGTGCCGCTGCCTACGCCCGCATGCCGCGGCCGCTGACCAGCAAGCGGATGCACAGCAGGTAGAGCAGCGCGGTAGCCACCAGCATGAAGGTGATCGCGGTGCCAATGCTGATGTCCGACACCCCTAGGATGCCGTAGCGGAACGAGTTGACCATGTGCAGCACCGGGTTGGCCAACGACACGGTCTGCCAGAACGGCGGCAGCAGGGTGATCGAGTAGAACACCCCACCCAGGTAGGTCAGCGGCGTCAACACGAAGGTCGGGATGATCGAGATATCGTCGAAATTGCGTGCGAACACCGCGTTGACGAAGCCCAGCAGCGAGAAGATGGTCGCGGTCAGCAACACCACGGCCACGGTCACGCCCAGGTGATGCACCTGCAGGTGGGTGAAGAACAGCGACAGGATCGTGACGATCACCCCCACCGCCAAGCCACGCAGCACACCGCCCAATACGTAGCCGACCAGGATGATGTGCGGCGACACCGGCGACACCATCAGCTCTTCGATGGAGCGCTGGAACTTGCTGCCGAAGAAGCTCGACACCACGTTGCCGTACGAGTTGGTGATCACCGACATCATGATCAGCCCCGGCACGATGTACTCCATGTAGGTGAAGCCACCCATGTCGCCGATCTGCCGGCCAATCAGGTTGCCGAAGATCACGAAGTACAACACCATGGTGATCGCCGGCGGCAGCAGGGTCTGCGGCCAGATACGCAAGAAACGCCGCACTTCGCGGTAGACGATGGTGTTCAGGGCCACCCAGTTGGTGCGCAGCTCCACACTCATACGGCCACCTTCGACAGGTTTTTTTCCACCAGGGACACGAACAGCTCCTCGAGTCGGTTGGTCTTGTTGCGCAGGCTCTGCACCTCGATGTTCTTCAGCGCCAGCTGGCCGAACAGCGCGGTGATGCCGATCTCTTTCTCCACCTGCACTTCCAGGGTGTGCGGGGTGATCAGCCGGCACGGGTAGCCCTGCAGCTCAGGCGCAGCGGGCAAGTCGTGCCTAAGGTCGAGCACGAAGGTCTCGACATGCAGCTTGCCCAGCAGTTGGCGCATGCTGGTGTTCTCGACGATGGTGCCGTGGTCGATGATGCCGATGTTGCGGCACAGCTGCTCGGCCTCTTCGAGGTAGTGGGTGGTGAGGATGATGGTGATGCCCTTCTGGTTGAGCTCGGTGAGGAAGCTCCACATCGAACGGCGCAGCTCGATGTCCACCCCCGCGGTCGGCTCGTCGAGGATCAGCAGGCGCGGCTCGTGGATCAGCGCCCGGGCGATCATCAGGCGGCGCTTCATGCCCCCGGACAGCGAGCGCGACTGCACGTCACGCTTGTCCCACAGCCCCAGTTGGGTCAGATACTGCTCGGCACGCTCCTTGGCCAGCTTCGGCGGGATACCGTAGTAGCCCGCTTGCGTGACGACGATGTCGAACGTCTTCTCGAACTGGTTGAAGTTGAACTCCTGGGGCACCACACCCAGGCAGCGCTTGAGCGCAGCCGGCTCGCGGTCCAGGTCGTGGCCGAACACGTTGACCGTGCCGCTGGTCTTGTTCACCAGGGTGGAGAGGATGCCGATGGTGGTGGACTTGCCGGCGCCATTGGGGCCCAGCAAGGCGAAGAAGTCGCCTTCGGCAACGTCCAGGTCGATGCCCTTGAGGGCCTGGAAGCCGTTGCCGTAGGTCTTGGTCAGCTGTCGGATGGACAGGGCGGAACTCATAGCGGGTCACGTACCGGATAAAGAATGGTTCAGGACACGCCAGGCAAAGTCACTGGCGCAGTGAGTGCGGCCATGGTGCAAGGGCCGGCCGCACAAGTACAGTCACATCTATTGATAATGACTATCGAAGTGGCGTCACGTCAGGGCAGTCATCACTGCCGCCTGGTAGGCCGGGCGTTGCTTGAGGCGCTCGTACCAGGCTTCGAGGTGGTACATCGCCGGGCGTTCGATGGGCATTTCGAACCAGGCGTAGATGAAGCTGCCCAGGGGGATGTCGCCCATGCCGATCTGCTCACCGGACAGGTATGGCTGCTTGGCCAAGGTTTCGTCGGCGATGGCCAGCAACTGGGCGCACTGCTTGTGCGCGGCATTGATCGCCACCCAGTCGCGCTGGTCTTCGGGGGTGCGCAGCAGGCCCCAGAACAGTGGACGGAACGGGGTGGCGAAGGACGAGGTGGTCCAGTCCATCCACTTGTCCGCCAGGGCACGTTGGCGTGGGTCGTCGAGGTACCAGCCCTGCTCCTGGCCGTACTCGGCGCACAAGTAGCGGACGATGGCGTTGGACTCCCACAGCACCAGGTCGCCGTCTTCGAGCATCGGCACCAGGCCGTTGGGGTTGAGGGCGCGGTAGTGGGGTTCGTTGACCACGCCGAAGGCGCCGCCGGCGTCGATGGATTCAAAGTTCAGGCCCAGCTCGTGGGCGATCCACAACGCCTTGCGCACATTGCTCGAATTCTTGCGGCCCCAGATCTTCAGCATGGCAACGTCCTTATGAATGCGGGAGGTGGGACAGTCTACTACCGGTATCCACATGTGGCAGCCGTTCATCCAATTATCTGAATGGCTTCGCCACGCAACTGGCATTTCTGCCAGTTACGCACCCGAGGCGGCTAATGTAGAACAGTCCTGACATCTGGCGGAATCAACCGCCACACATGCCATGTCAATGCCGCGAACGGGCGAATGTGTCGCTCCTCACATTAAAAATGAGACACGTATCATGAAGCCGACTCTACCGAGCAACTGGCGCTCAACTGCACTGCTCTTTCTGCTACTGGCAGCGCAATGCATAAGCGCGCAATTGGCATGGAGCCAAGCAAAAATCGACTTGAAAAATAATAACGGGACAACGTGTTCAATCAACGTTCAGGCAAATGACAAACTGCTCAAGGATACCAGCTGCAAAAACGATGAAGTCTATTACTTCAAGCTGGCCGAGGTGCTGGCAGGAACCAAGATATCGTTTTACGACCACAGAGCCGACGATAGTTGCTCTACGGGGGGGTGGTGGTTCACGGTGGAAGCGGCCAACATCTCCACCAGCACCGGCTGGGTAAAATTTTCAGACCTTCAGGCCAAATCGGAAGGCGAGTTGATTACGCCCGGTCTGTTCCTTGACAAAAAGAAGGGCGAGATCAAGGACGGTAACTTGACATGCGTCAGGAGCTCCAACTTCGACTGACCCCTCCAACCACTCATGCCTGGAGGGCGCGAAACCACGACCTCGTGCCCCTGCTCTCCTTCGCAGCCTGAAATTGCCGACCGACATCACTGCTGCCCCAAGCGGCGTGTGGGCAATCTGTTCCGAACTCCCACGGCCCCACCCTGTCAGTCATGTGGGCAGGCTATGAATCGCAGTGCGTCTAAGCTCTGTGGGTCAGCTGAACGCCCTTGGCTCAAGGAGGAAGGATTATGTTGCTGCTGTGGTTGCTGGTTCTGGTGCTCGGCGCCGCATATCTCACCCATCGCCGCCTGGCTCCACTGCAGATTCTCGGCGCGGTGGCCGCCTATGTCGTGCTGATGGGCATTTTCGGCAACGCGCCCGGCTGGTTGCTCGTGCTGATCTGGGCAGTGATCGCCGTCAAAGTCGCCTTCATCGCCCTGCCCGAATGGCGACGCAAGATATTCACCGCCCCAGTATTCAGGTGGTTCCAGCGCACCTTGCCGCCCATGTCGCAGACCGAGCGCGAAGCCATCGACGCCGGCACCGTGTGGTGGGACGGCCACCTGTTCAGCGGCCGCCCGGACTGGAACACCCTGCTCGCCTACCCCGCCCCGGCACTCACTGAAGAGGAGCAAGCGTTCCTCGACGGCCCCACCGAGCAGCTTTGCGCCATGGTCAATGATTGGCAGATCGGCCAGGACCTCGACTTGCCGCCCGAAGCCTGGACGCATATCAAGCAGCACGGCTTCTTCGCCCTGATCATTCCCAAGGAGTACGGCGGCAAAGGTTTTTCCGCCTATGCCCATTCGCAGGTGGCGATGAAACTGGCCACCCGCAGCGGTGACCTTGCCTCGACGGTGATGGTGCCCAACTCCCTGGGCCCCGCAGAACTGCTGTTGCATTACGGTACCGACGAACAGCGCAACCATTACCTGCCGCGTCTGGCCCGTGGCGATGAGATTCCCTGCTTCGCCCTCACCGGGCCCCTGGCCGGCTCCGACGCCGGCGCCATGCCCGACACAGGCATCGTCTGCAAGGGCCAGTGGAACGCGGAGGAAGTCATCGGCCTGCGCCTGAACTGGGAAAAGCGCTACATCACCCTTGGTCCGGTCGCAACCTTGCTGGGCCTGGCCTTCAAGGCCTACGACCCGGACCATCTGCTGGGCGAGCAGACCGACCTGGGTATCAGCCTGGCGCTGGTCCCCACCGACACCCCTGGTGTGGAGATCGGCAAGCGCCACCTGCCCCTGGGCGCCGCGTTCATGAACGGCCCAAACAGCGGCAAGGATGTGTTCCTGCCGTTGGACTGCCTGATCGGCGGCCAGGCCATGCTCGGCAAAGGCTGGATGATGCTGATGAACTGTCTGTCGGTGGGCCGCTCGATCTCGCTGCCCGCGGTCGGCACCGGAGCGGCCAAGTACACCAGCCTGGTTACCGGCCAGTACGCCAACATCCGCGAGCAGTTCAACGTGCCGCTGGCGGCGTTCGAAGGCATCCAGGAAGCCATGGCGCGCATCGGCGGCAATGCCTGGCTGATGGACAGCGCCCGCCTGCTTACGGCCAAGGCCGTGGACCTGGGCGAAAAACCCTCGGTGCTCTCGGCGATCCTCAAGTATCACCTTACCGAGCGCGGCCGCGAATGCATCCAGCACGCCATGGACGTGCACGGCGGCAAGGCCATCATCATGGGCCCGAACAACTACCTGGGGCGCAATTGGCAGGGCGCGCCGATCTTCATCACCGTCGAGGGCGCCAACATACTCTCGCGCAACCTGATGATCTTCGGCCAGGGCGCGATCCGCTGCCATCCGTTCGTGCTGAGGGAGATGTCCCTGGCCGGGCACGAGGATCACGTCCAGGCGCTCAAGGAGTTCGACGACCTGCTGATTCAGCACATCCTGTTCGCCGCCGGAAACGCTGCCAGCACCTTGGTCCTGGGGCTAGGGCTGGGGCGTTTCGAGAAGGTTCCGGGCGATGCCCTGAGCCAGGGCTACTTCCGCGCGCTCAACCGCCAGGCCGCCGCCTTCGCCCTGCTGGCCGACCTGTCGATGATGTTGCTCGGTGGCACGCTCAAACGTCGCGAACGCCTCAGTGCCCGGCTGGGTGATGTGCTCAGCAACCTCTACCTGGCCAGCGCCGCGCTCAAGCGCTTCCACGACCTGGGTTCGCCAGAACACATGCAACCACTGCTGCGATGGGCGCTCGAAGAGTGCCTGGGGCAGGCGGAAAAGGCCTTGGACTCACTGATTGAAAACTTTCCCAATCGCTTCATCGGTTGCGCACTGCGAGTACTTGTTTTCCCGTTCGGGCGTCGACATACCGGGCCGAGCGACGAGCTGGATGCCGAGGTGGCCGAGCTGATCGGACGGCGCAAGGGCGATCCCGCGCTCGAGGAGCTGCTGGCGGGTTGTTTCAGACCGCAGGCCGAAGATGACCCCATAGCCGCACTGCAACGGGCCTGCGATCAGCTCGCTGACCTTGCACCACTGTACAAAACGCTGCATCAGGGTTTGAAGGAACACAAGGTGAGTCCAACGCCTGGTCAATCAGTGATCGATAGCGCCGTGGCAGCCGGCGTGCTGCAAGCCGCTGAAGGCCAACTTCTGTGTGAGGCCGAACATGCGAGACGAGTGGTGATCGATGTCGATGCATTCGACAAGGAGCAGTTGTCGCTCGGCCCAGGCAAAGTGCGCTGAGCGCCATGTAGGGGTCGCGATGCGGCCCCTCCCTTCCAAAAGCGAACAGGCGTATAGTTCACCCCGATTTTTACCACCCCGAGCCCGAGGACCGCCCACATGGCAACCCCCCACCTGGAGTATCACCTGCAGCTGCTGCATCACCTGCGCACCATCCTGGCCGCGCTGGGTGAAGCCGAGCAGGTACCGGAGGAAAGCCACGCCCTGTTCCTCGAACGGTTCGACGAGTTGCTCGCCCTGCTGCCCCAGAACCCGCTGGAAAGCCAGTACCTGGGCCAGGACCTGATATGCCAGGTGATCCAGCGCTATCCGCAGATCGCCCATCTGGTACCTCGCGATCTACTGTGGTTCTTCGCCGGTGACTGTCTGCATTTCATGCCCGATGAAGAGCTCGATCTCTACCAGCAGCTCGAAGAGCGCCGCTACGAGGCACAGCAGAAAGGCGAGCCCTTCGATTGGCCCCTGGAAAGCCAGCGGATGCACCTGCCTGCCCAGGCCCTCACCCCTCACTGATGGCACCCTGGCCCGCCCCATGGGCGGGTCAGGCCAAGCCGCTCAAGGCTCGTAAACATCGTCCTGTTCGGCCAGCGGCATTTCACCCGCATGCATGATCCGGGTGCTTTCGCCACCGTTGATGTTCACGGCCACCTGATCTCCCTGATAACTGCGATAACCCGCAGTCTCTCCCTGAAGCGTGCCATTGAGCACGTCCAGTGGATCATAC
Source organism: Pseudomonas sichuanensis (assembly GCF_003231305.1). Taxonomy (GTDB): domain Bacteria; phylum Pseudomonadota; class Gammaproteobacteria; order Pseudomonadales; family Pseudomonadaceae; genus Aquipseudomonas; species Aquipseudomonas sichuanensis. The sequence goes on from NZ_QKVM01000050.1 coordinate 46,164, forward strand.
GAATATTTAACCTGCGCCCCTTCTTCGCCTGGCTCGGCAAGCGTTACAGAGACCAGTTGGTTGAGTACGTTGTACGTCATCTGGTTGCCCTTCTCATCCCGTGTCATGTTGCCGTTGTCGTCATAAGTCAGTTCGATGGACTTGTCGGGATACACATCGTTGTCGATCTTCCTCAGTTGCACGGGATCCCCGCCAAGCTTCAAATCGCTGGCGAAGGTATAGATGGCCAGGTTACTGCCGCCGTCGAACGTGGTGGTCACCTCCCGGATGTTGTCCAGACCGTCGAACACGAAGGTCTGCCCGGTAATCTTGTTGCCGTAAGGATCCTCTGGTCGCTCGCTACCCGTGCAGGTATAGCGCTCCAGCCGCTGTCGCTGATCGTAGATGAACTGTTCGCTTCGCAGCGTGGTGTTGCCCTGCTTGAGCACACGGGTCTGGAGCGTATCGTTTTCGTCGTAGTAGCCTTGGGTCAAGGTCTGAACGCTGCCACCCCAAGTGAATGTCCTCTTCTGCTCACGCTCGAGTTCGTCGTACTCCAAATCGGTTCTCAAGGTCTGCTGACTGGCCGAATCGCTTGTAACGTAGTTACTGACACGGCCAAATCCGTCATAAGAGAAGACTGTGCTCAAGGTGCCAAGTGTCGTTCTGCTCAATTGGCCATTGTCCGCGTTGTAAGTGTTCACCTGGGTTTCCCCAAGCACATCCTTGTAGCTCAACAGGCGCCCCTGACGGCTGTAGGAATAGGTCATCTCGAACCTTGCGCCATCCTGCTGACGATGGTCGGTCTTGAGCTGCCCGCCCTGATGATAGGTTCGTTCGAGCACCTTGACTCCAGCAACCATGCAGTCCACAAGGCGCGCATTCTGATGATCGAAAGTAAAGTCAATGGTGTCCGCTGACTTGCCATTTGACGTGTTGTTCATCAGCACTCGCTGCGTAGGCTGGTCGTGCAACTTTATTTCGTATTCGTAGCGAATCAATTCCTGGTTGGGCATGGTGACTGACGCTGGTTTGGTCATGCCCGGATCATATCGGTAGGTCTGCAACCTGCCTCCAGTGGTCGCACTGAGCTGCCTGTCCAGGCCATCGAAAGTCTGCTCTCCGAGTTTGAACTCGGCCATGTCGCGGGAGGCATCGGCAACCACGATGGAGATCGGCAAGTCTTCGCTGCTGTGCAAGGCAAAGGTGCGCGACACGACCGATCGATCGGGCAAGGTATGACTGAGGATCCGACCGAAAACATCGCGGGTGTATTCATTGATCCGCCCGTTGATGTCCTCATCATTCCTCTGCAACGTCTCCTTGACCAGCCTGCCAAGACCGTCATGCTCCTTGAGCTCCAGACTGATCAGGGTTGGTCCCATGTTGGCGTCGCGACGCTCGATCCTGATCGCATTGCCGAACAGATCCTGCATGGCAATGGACCGCGCGGTTTCAAGGCCATCGGTGCCTACGCGCCAACGGGTCACGATCGGCCCCTTATGGAGCGCCGAGCCCTGTGGGCTTGTCTGGGTCATCATCCGCGTACCGTCAGGCCCGATTACCGCCAGTTCATTACCCCAGTCGTCATATTCCCTGACGGTCTTGAGGGTCAGGACATCGGCGTCTCGCGCACCGACCCAGTCCTCCTCGATCTCCTCGACCAACTGCGCCAGTTCGTTGAACTTGGCACGATAGATGGTTCGAGCAGTGCCGGACAGGAAATCGTGATCCTGTTGCTTTTCTTCCACAGCACGCCCGAGACCATCCAGCAACGACTCGGTTACGACGCCCTTGACATCCACTCGCCGT
>NZ_QKVM01000051.1 GCF_003231305.1 Pseudomonas sichuanensis
CCGGGCCACCCGTGTGCTGGGCCATTGTTTGCCGCATCGAGTGCTGCAGTTGTTCGCGGGTCAGTTGTTGCCCGAAATCGAGCGACGGGGGATATGAGATTTGCCAGGACAAACTTTCAAGTGTCGACATGAGCTGCCGCCATTATTTCCTGTGAACTACTGAAGTGCGCGTTCTATCGCGATTACCGCAGAGCCTGAGCCAACGTATTCGCGGGTAAACCCGCTCCCACAAAAGCAACGGTGGCCCTGTGGGAGCGGGTTCACCCGCGAATGCCACTGCGCCTAACGTAAAGTAGATCGCACGTCGGTCTCAAGCCTGAATGCAAGATTTCATTCAATCTTCCGCCGAACGGGAAGTAATGTTTCGAGTATAGCGAAAGTTATTAACCGTCCCGGCAATAATCCACGCCATATAATCAACGGGAAAAAGTTGGTTATTAATAACGGCACACCCTTGCGGTGTGCCGCCTGGTTATCAACCGCGCGGGGCGTAGGCGAACACGTCGGCGCGCATGCGATGCGGGTCCATGCCGGCGTCCACCAGCGCATCGAGGGTGGCGTAGACCATGTTCGGCGAGCCACTGGCGTAGACGTGCACCTGATTGAGGTCGCCGATGTCTTCGCAGACCGCTTCGTGCAGAAGGCCGCAACGCCCTTCCCAACCGCACAGGTCACTGACCACCTTGTGCAGGAACAGGTTGGGCAGGCGCTCCCACTCGGCCCAGTGCTCGATCTGATAGAAGTCCTCGGGCCGCCGCACGCCCCAGTACAGGTGCACCGGGTGCTTGAAGCCCTGGGCGCGGCAGTGCTCGACCAGGCTGTGCATCTGGCCCATGCCGGTACCGGCGGCAATCAGCACCAGCGGGCCATCGGGCAGTTCGGCCAGATGCGCATCACCGAAGGGCAGCTCGATGCGCGCCAGGCCATTGCGCCGCAACTGCTCGATCAACTGCACGGCGCTGCTTTCGCGCGCCAGCACATGCAGCTCCAGCTCACGCCCGCCATGGGGCGCAGAGGCCAGCGAGAATGCGGCCTTGTCCGCCCCTTCACGCTCGATCATCAGGTACTGCCCGGCGTGGTAACGCGGCGGCTTGCCAGCGGGTGCGCGCAGGCGCACGCGCCAGACATCGCCACCGACGTCGACGCACTCGCTGACGGTGCAGGCCAGTTTGCGCACCGGCAGCTCGCCCAGGGCCAGCACACCGTCCCACAGCAAGACACAGTCCTCCAGCGGCTCGGCGATGCAGGTGAACAGTTCACCGTGATCGCGAATGACGCCCTCCTGGCGGATACGCCCTTCCACCAACAGCGCGGCGCAGACATGGCAGTTGCCGTTACGGCAGCTGTTCGGGCAGTCGTAGCCCAGGCGCCGCGCCGCATCCAGAATCCTTTCGCCCGGTTCCACCGCCAGCACCGCGCCGGACGGCTGCAAGGTTACCTGCATCAATCTATTCCCAACTGATCCCACAGCTCATCGATACGGCGGGTGACGGCCTCGTCCTTGACGATGACCCGGCCCCATTCGCGTGTAGTCTCGCCCGGCCATTTGTGCGTGGCATCCAGGCCCATCTTCGACCCCAACCCCGACACCGGCGACGCGAAGTCGAGGTAATCGATGGGGGTGTTGTCGATCATCACCGTATCACGCTTGGGGTCCATGCGCGTGGTGATGGCCCAGATCACATCGTTCCAGTCGCGGGCGTTGATATCGTCGTCGGTAACGATAACGAACTTGGTGTACATGAACTGTCGCAGGAACGACCAGACACCCAGCATCACGCGCTTGGCGTGGCCTGGGTACTGCTTTTTCATGGTCACCACCGCCATGCGGTACGAGCAGCCTTCCGGCGGCAGGTAGAAGTCGACGATCTCGGGGAACTGCTTCTGCAGGATCGGTACGAACACCTCATTCAGCGCCACGCCGAGGATCGCCGGCTCATCCGGCGGCCGCCCGGTGTAGGTGCTGTGGTAGATCGGTTTTTGCCGATGGGTGATGCGCTCGACAGTGAACACCGGGAAGCTGTCCACCTCGTTGTAGTAACCGGTGTGGTCACCGTACGGCCCTTCCGGAGCCATTTCGCCCGGGTGGATCACACCTTCGAGGATGATCTCGGCGGTGGCCGGCACCTGCAGGTCGCTGCCACGGCATTTCACCAGCTCGGTGCGGTTACCCCGCAGCAGGCCGGCGAAGGCGTATTCGGACAGGGTGTCCGGGACCGGGGTCACGGCACCAAGAATGGTCGCCGGGTCCGCACCCAGGGCCACGGCCACCGGGAAGGGTTGGCCGGGGTGCTTCTCGCACCACTCGCGGTAGTCCAGGGCACCGCCGCGGTGGCTCAGCCAGCGCATGATGACCTTGTTGCGGCCGATCACCTGCTGGCGATAGATACCAAGGTTCTGCCGGTCCTTGTTCGGGCCGCGGGTGACGGTCAGGCCCCAGGTGATCAGTGGCGCCACGTCGCCCGGCCAGCAGTGCTGGATCGGCAGTTGCCCGAGGTCGACGTCATCGCCCTCGACCACCACCTCCTGGCACACCGCGTCCTTGACCACCTTCGGCGCCATCGACACGACTTTCTTGAAGATCGGCAGTTTCGACCAGGCGTCCTTCAAGCCCTTCGGCGGCTCGGGCTCCTTGAGGAACGCCAGCAGCTTGCCGATTTCGCGCAGCTCGCTGACCGACTCGGCGCCCATGCCCATGGCCACGCGCTCGGGGGTGCCGAACAGGTTGCCCAGCACCGGGATGTCGAAGCCGGTGGGCTTTTCGAACAGCAATGCCGGGCCCTTGGCGCGCAGGGTGCGGTCGCAGACTTCGGTCATTTCCAGGACAGGGGAGATGGGAACCTGGATGCGCTTGAGTTCACCGCGCTGTTCCAGGCCACGGATGAAGTCGCGCAAATCGCGATACTGCATGCAAGGGCCTCGTGTGGGGGCATGTCGGTCGGGGGGCAGAGTGTAGCGCCGTTGAAGGGGTAAAGGCCAAAAATGACTTGGGGCCGCTGCGCGGCCCTTCGCGGGTAAACCCGCTCCCACACAGATCGCACGGAACCTGTGGGAGCGGGTTTACCCGCGAAGGGCTGCACAACAGCCCCAGTTGCAGCCAGAAGTGAAGCTTACTTGCGCTTCATCGACAGGAAGAACTCGTCGTTGGTCTTGGTCTGCTTGAGCTTGTCGACCAGGAACTCGATGGCGGCGATTTCGTCCATCGGGTGCAGCAGCTTGCGCAGGATCCACATGCGCTGCAGTTCGTCGTCGGCGGTCAGCAACTCTTCGCGGCGGGTGCCGGACTTGTTGATGTTGATGGCCGGGAACACACGCTTCTCGGCGATGCGGCGGTCCAGAGGCAGCTCCATGTTGCCGGTGCCCTTGAACTCTTCGTAGATCACTTCGTCCATCTTCGAGCCGGTCTCGACCAGCGCGGTGGCGATGATGGTCAGCGAGCCGCCCTCTTCGATGTTACGCGCGGCACCGAAGAAGCGCTTCGGCTTTTCCAGGGCGTGGGCATCGACACCACCGGTCAGCACCTTGCCGGAGCTCGGAATCACGGTGTTGTAGGCACGGGCCAGACGGGTGATGGAGTCGAGCAGGATGACCACATCCTTCTTGTGCTCGACCAGGCGCTTGGCCTTCTCGATGACCATTTCGGCAACCTGCACGTGGCGGGTCGGTGGCTCGTCGAAGGTGGAGGCGACCACTTCGCCGCGCACGGTGCGCTGCATCTCGGTCACTTCTTCCGGGCGCTCGTCGATCAAAAGGACGATCAGGTGGCACTCGGGGTTGTTGCGGGTGATGTTGGCCGCGATGTTCTGCAGCATGATCGTCTTACCGGCTTTTGGCGGCGCGACGATCAGGCCACGCTGGCCTTTGCCGATTGGAGCGCACAGGTCGATGACGCGACCGGTGAGGTCTTCGGTGGAGCCGTTGCCGGCTTCCATCTTCAGACGCTTGTTCGGGAACAGCGGCGTCAGGTTTTCGAACAGGATCTTGTTCTTCGCGTTTTCCGGGCGATCGAAGTTGATCGTGTCGACCTTCAACAGGGCGAAGTAACGCTCCCCTTCCTTCGGTGGGCGGATCTTGCCAACGATGGTGTCGCCGGTGCGCAGGTTGAAGCGACGGATCTGGCTGGGCGAAACGTAGATATCGTCGGGGCCGGCCAGGTAAGAGGCATCGGCGGAACGCAGGAAACCGAAACCATCCTGGAGAATCTCCAGCACGCCGTCACCCGAGATCTCTTCGCCGCTTTTCGCGTGCTTTTTCAACAGGGCGAAAATCACGTCCTGTTTGCGCGAACGGGCCATGTTTTCGATGCCCATCTGTTCGGCCATTTCCAAAAGATCGGTAATCGGCTTTTGCTTGAGTTCAGTCAGGTTCATAAGGGGAGTGACGTAATCATGTAAGAAGGGAGAGAGTTAAGCTTTGGCTTAATGAGGCCGCGCCGCTAGATGGCGACAGGATCGCGTACTGATTCGAATTGGGATGCTTCGGCGACGGCGTGCAGAGGGCACTGAAAGAAGCAGTGCGAGGCCGAATGTAACACTTGCTTTTTTCGACGTCTAGTGGTTTTGACCACACATAGCGACAGGTTTTTATCTGGGCTGCCGCCATCGCGGGGCAAGCCCGCTCCCACGCAGATCAACTGCGCCAGATAAAAAAAGCCCCGCATTTGCGGGGCTTTTTCACATCACAGGTTGGCGTCGATGAACGCCTGCAGCTGCGATTTGGACAGGGCGCCGACCTTGGTGGCTTCAACGTTGCCGTTCTTGAACAGCATCAGGGTCGGGATGCCGCGCACGCCGTGCTTGGCCGGGGTTTCCTGGTTTTCGTCGATGTTCAGCTTGGCGACGGTCAGCTTGCCTGCGTAGTCTTCGGCGATGGCGTCCAGTACCGGAGCGATCATCTTGCATGGGCCGCACCATTCAGCCCAGTAGTCGACCAGCACCGCACCTTCGGCCTTGAGTACGTCGGCTTCGAAGCTGGCGTCGCTGACGTGTTTGATTTTGTCGCTCATGGAAATCTCCAAGGTCGTAAGCAGTAAAAAACGTTGCCCATCATAGCCGCACCCTGGCGCGACAGGAAGCCACGGACGATTGACTGTATCTATAGTTGTGCAAGACCCCACGAATCGAAACTGTCATATCGCCGTCATAACATCGCTATCACATTGCCATGCATCAAGCCTTGCAGTGCTGCGCGTTGGCGGATGGCCACGATCGTGGCACGATTGCCAGGTTAACGACCGAGAACCCCCAGACCATGCCGCATACCACCGCGAAGAACCTGTCTCTGATCGCCGCCATCGACCTGGGCTCCAACAGCTTCCATATGGTCGTGGCCAAGGCCCATCACACGGAAATCCGCATTCTTGAGCGGCTCGGGGAAAAGGTTCAGCTCGCTGCCGGGATCGACGAAGAGCGCAAGCTCAGCGAAGAAGCCATGCAACGGGGCCTGGAGTGCCTCAAGCGCTTCGCCCAACTGATCAACGGCATGCCGGCCGGTGCGGTGCGCATCGTCGGCACCAACGCCCTGCGCGAAGCGCGCAACCGCAATGAATTCATCCTGCGCGCCGAAGCCATTCTCGGCCACCCGGTCGAGGTCATCTCCGGCCGTGAAGAAGCGCGCCTGATCTACCTGGGGGTTTCCCACACCCTCGCCGACACCCCCGGCAAGCGCCTGGTCGCCGACATCGGCGGCGGCAGCACCGAGTTCATCATCGGCCAGCGCTTCGAACCGCTGCTGCGCGAAAGCCTGCAGATGGGCTGCGTGAGCTTCACCCAGCGCTACTTCCGCGATGGCAAGGTCACCCCTGCGCGCTATGCCCAGGCCTACACTGCCGCACGCCTGGAGCTGATGAGCATCGAGAACGCCCTGCACCGCCTGACCTGGGACGAGGCCATCGGCTCGTCCGGTACCATCCGTGCAATCGGCGCGGCGATCAAGGCCGGCGGCCTGGGCAACGGCGAGGTCAACGCCGAGGGCCTGGCCTGGGTCAAGCGCAAACTGTTCAAGCTGGGCGAAACCGACAAGATCGACTTCGAAGGAGTCAAGCCCGACCGCCGGGCGATCTTCCCGGCCGGCCTGGCGATCCTGGAGGCCATCTTCGACGCCCTGGAGCTGGCACGCATGGACCACTGCGACGGCGCCCTGCGTGAAGGCGTGCTGTTCGACCTGCTGGGCCGCCACCACCATGAAGACGTACGCGAACGCACCCTGAACTCGCTGATGGAGCGCTACCACGTCGACCAGGGCCAGGCCGCGCGCGTCGAGCGCAAGGCCTTGCACGCCTTCGACCAGGTAGCCAAGGCGTGGGACCTTGAAGAGGGCAATTGGCGCGATCTGCTGGGCTGGGCCGCGAAAGTGCACGAAGTGGGGCTGGACATCGCCCACTATCACTACCACAAGCACGGCGCCTACCTGCTCGAGCATTCCGACCTGTCGGGCTTCTCCCGCGAGGACCAGCAGATGATGGCCCTGCTGGTGCGCGGCCACCGCCGCAACATCCCCAAGGACAAGTTCGCCGAGTTCGGCGACGAAGGCATCAAGCTGATTCGCCTGTGCGTGCTGCTGCGCTTCGCCATCCTGTTCCACCACATCCGCGGCACCCAGCAGATGCCAAAGGTGGAACTGCAAGCGGCCGATGACAGCCTGGAGGTGGTGTTCCCTGACGGCTGGCTGGAGCAGAACCAGCTGACCCAGGCCGATTTCGCCAACGAGGCGGAGTGGCTGGCCCGGGTAGGGTTTGTGCTGAGCGTCAGGTAATCAAGAGCCGGGCTTCACACGAAAACGACGTGGGAGCGGGCTTGCCCCGCGATGACGATGGTCAACTTGACACCGTCATCGCGGGGCAAGCCCGCTCCCACGCATTGACCTGACGTGCCATCCACCGCGTCGCCTGCTTCGCGGCTGAAGCCGCTCCCACAGGGGAAGCGGCTCGCCATCACATCTAGCGTACGTTCAGCACCGGGTTGCTCAGCCGCTCCAGCAACGCCGCCTGGGCACTGCGCGGGTTCTGGTTGCCGGTCGGAGAGCTGCGCACGTAGCGCCCGTCCGGCTGCAGGGTCCAGGCCTGGGTGTTGTCGGTCAGGTAGCCTTCCAGTTCCTTCTTCACCCGCAGCAGCAATTTCTTGCCTTCCACCGGGAAGCAGGTCTCCACACGCTTGTCGAGGTTGCGCTCCATCCAGTCGGCACTGGACAGGTAGATCTGCTCCTCGCCGCCATTGAGGAAGTAGAACACCCGCGTGTGCTCGAGGAAGCGGCCGATGATCGAGCGCACGTGGATGTTGTGCGACACCCCCGGAATGCCCGGACGCAGGCAGCACATGCCACGCACCACCAGGTCGATGCGCACGCCCGACTGGCTGGCCTTGTACAACGCCTTGATGATCTTGGCATCGGTCAGCGAGTTGAACTTGGCGATGATGTGCGCAGGCTTGCCGTCCAGGGCGAACTGGGTCTCCCGGGCGATCATGTCGAGCATGCCCTTCTTCAGGGTGAACGGCGCGTGCAGCAGCTTCTTCATGCGCAGGGTCTTGCCCATGCCGATCAGCTGGCTGAACAGTTTGCCGACGTCCTCGGTGAGGGCGTCGTCGGAGGTCAGCAGGCTGTAGTCGGTGTACAGGCGGGCGTTGCCGGCGTGGTAGTTGCCGGTACCCAGGTGCGCGTAACGCACGATCTCGCCCTGCTCGCGGCGCAGGATCAGCATCATCTTGGCGTGGGTCTTGAAGCCCACCACCCCGTAGATCACCACTGCGCCGGCGGCCTGCAGGCGGCTGGCCATCTGCAGGTTGGACTCTTCGTCGAAGCGTGCGCGCAATTCGATCACCGCGGTGACCTCCTTGCCGTTACGCGCCGCGTCCACCAGGGCGTCGACGATCTCCGAGTTGGCGCCCGAGCGGTACAGGGTCTGACGCACGGCAAGCACGTGCGGGTCCTTGGCGGCCTGGCGCAGCAGGTCGATCACCGGGGTGAAGGACTCGAACGGGTGCATCAGCAGGATGTCCTGCTTGCCGATCACGCTGAAGATGTTGTCGGCATTCACCAGCAGCTTGGGGATCGCCGGGGTGAACGGCGTGTACTGCAGCTCCGGGTGGCTGTCGAGGCCGGTGATGCTGAACAGGCGGGTCAGGTTGACCGGGCCGTTGACCTGGTACAGCTCGCTCTCGCTCAGGCTGAACTGCTTGAGCAGGTAGTCGGACAGGTGTTTCGGGCAGGTGTCGGCCACCTCGAGGCGTACCGCGTCGCCATAGCGGCGCGAGAACAGCTCGCCGCGCAGGGCGCGCGCCAGGTCGTCGACCTCTTCGGAGTCCAGCGCCAGGTCGGCGTTACGGGTCAGGCGGAACTGGTAGCAGCCCTTGACCTTCATGCCCTGGAACAGGTCATCGGCGTGGGCATGGATCATCGACGACAGGAACACATAGTTGTCGCCAGCGCCGCCGACCTCTTCCGGCACACGGATCACCCGCGGCAGCAGGCGCGGCGCCGGGATGATCGCCAGGCCCGAGTCGCGGCCGAAGGCATCGACGCCCTCGAGCTCGACGATGAAGTTCAGGCTCTTGTTCACCAGCAGCGGGAACGGGTGGGTCGGGTCGAGGCCGATCGGGGTGATGATCGGGGCAATCTCGTCGCGGAAGTAGCGGCGCACCCAGGTCTTGAGCTTGGTCGTCCAGTAACGGCGGCGGATGAAGCGGATCTGGTATTTTTCCAGCTCCGGCAGCAGCACGTCGTTGAGGATCGCGTACTGGCGCTCCACCTCGAAATGCACCAGCTCGCTGATCCGCGCCAGCGCCTGGTGCGGCTGCAGGCCGTCGGCCCCCGCCTGCTCACGGGCGAAGTTGATCTGCTTCTTCAGGCCCGCCACGCGGATCTCGAAGAACTCGTCCAGGTTGCTGGAGAAGATAAGCAGGAACTTCAGCCGTTCAAGCAGCGGGTACGACTCATCCAGCGCCTGCTCCAGCACGCGGATGTTGAACTGCAGCTGGGAAAGCTCGCGATGAATGTACAGGCTGCTGTCGTCCAGGCTCGGCACGGCGATTGCCGGGGCCGGCGCAGGTGCGGGGGCCACGGTTTCGACCACAGGCGCAGGCTCGGCCTCTGCTGCCGGCGGCAGGTCGGGCGGGGTCTGCACCATCTCTTCGGGCACGGCCTGGGCATCCTTGATCGCGACAGGTGTGAGCACTTCGTTATTCATCTGAGGTTCCTGTGAGGGCGTTATTGCCCTCTCAACATTTGAGCGGCGCGCACGGCGAAATACGTCAGGATGCCATCGGCACCTGCCCGTTTGAATGCGGTAAGGGATTCGAGGATCACGGCTTCGCTGAGCCAGCCGTTCTGGATCGCGGCCATGTGCATGGCGTACTCGCCACTGACCTGGTAGGCGAAGGTCGGCACCTTGAACTCGGCTTTCACCCGCTGGACGATGTCCAGGTACGGCATGCCCGGCTTGACCATGACCATGTCGGCGCCTTCGGCCAGGTCCAGGGCCACTTCATGCAGGGCTTCGTTGCTGTTGGCCGGGTCCATCTGGTAGGACGCCTTGTTGGCCTTGCCCAGGTTCAGCGCCGAGCCGACCGCGTCGCGGAACGGGCCGTAGTAGGCACTGGCGTACTTGGCCGAGTAGGCCATGATGCGCACGTTGACGTGGCCGGCCAGTTCCAGGGCCTCGCGGATTGCACCGAGGCGGCCGTCCATCATGTCGGACGGGGCCACGACCTGGGCGCCGGCGTCGGCGTGGGACAGGGCCTGGCGCACCAAGGCATCGACGGTGATGTCGTTCTGAACGTAACCCTCTTCATCGAGGATGCCGTCCTGGCCGTGGGTGGTGAACGGGTCCAGCGCCACGTCGGTGATCACCCCCAGCTCCGGGAAGCGCGCGCGCAGGGCGCGGGTGGCACGCTGGGCAATACCGTCCGGGTTCCAGGCTTCGGCGCCATCGAGGGATTTTTTCTCGGTCGGCGTTACCGGGAACAGCGCCAGCGCCGGAATGCCCAGTTCCACCCAGCCCTGCGCGGCTTCGAGCAGCAGGTCGATCGACAGGCGTTCGACGCCCGGCATCGAGGGTACTTCTTCACGGCGGTTTTCGCCGTCCAGTACGAATACCGGCAGGATCAGGTCATCGACGGTCAGGGTATTTTCGCGAACCAGACGACGGGAAAAGTCGTCCCGGCGGTTGCGACGCAGGCGGGTGGCAGGAAACAGACGGTTGGCGGGGGTAAAGCTCACGGCAGACTCCTGAGCCCGCGCAGGCGGGCGAGCGCGACAGTTATAAGCGGCCATTATGACGCCTGTGTTACACCCAAGGGCAACCCTGCGACTTGTGGCCGCAGTCATTGTCCTTGTAGGAAATGTTCACGTCGAGACACATTTGGACACTTTCCCGAACGAGCACGAAGGGGTAGGCTGCGCGTTCATTTCGCCAGCACGTCAGAAAATGCTTCAACAATTCCTGAACGATTTCGGCTATTTCGCCCTGTTTCTCGGCACGTTCTTCGAAGGCGAGACCATTCTCGTGCTCGCAGGTTTTCTGGCGTTCCGCGAATACATGGACATCAAGCTGGTGGTGCTGGTGGCGTTCTGCGGCAGCTATGCGGGCGATCAGCTGTGGTACTTCATGGGCCGCCGCCACGGGCGCAAGATCCTCGCCCGCAAGCCGCGCTGGCAGGCCATGGGTGACCGGGCGCTGGAGCATATCCGCCGCCACCCCGACCTCTGGGTCCTGAGTTTCCGCTTCGTCTACGGCCTGCGCACGGTGATGCCGGTGGCCATCGGCCTGTCCGGCTACCCGCCACGCCGCTACCTGCTGCTCAATGGCATTGGCGCCGCCGTCTGGGCCCTCGCGCTGGGGCTTGCCGCCTACCACTTCGGCGCCATCCTCGAAGGCATGCTGGGCAGCATCAAGAAGTACGAGCTATGGGTGCTCGGCGCCCTGCTGGGCCTGGGCTTGCTGCTCTGGCTGCGCCGACGCTTCCGTACCCAGCGCGCCGAGCGCCGCGCGGCGGCAGAAGGCCAGGAAGCACAGGCTGAGCAAGCTGTAAGCCAGGAGCAGCCCCCAAGCCAGGGGCGTGACCAGCACTAACCCCGAAGCGCCGGCCAGATACAGTGCCGGCGCATTCAAAAGCAGCCGCAGCAGCTCCATGCGCCCTGCCCAGGGCCGGTCTTCCAGCGCCGCGCCCAACGCGAACAAACCCAACGCCATCACCGCCCAGCCCAGCAGCAGCGCGGCGAACGGCACCCGCTCGGCCACGTCCATCAAGTAGCTGCCCAGCGCCACGTAGACCGCGAACTGCACAACCACGTACAGCTGCTGCATGCCGTGCAGGGCGATGGCGAACTTGCGAAAGCGCGCCAGGTCCTGCTTGGGGTGCGGATCAGCCGCCGCCACATCCGCCGGGCGCCAACCGGTTGGCATGAACCAGATGCGCAGCTTGTCCCACAGGCGGCCGGTACGACGGGCATCCGCCCAGAGCTGCGCATAGAACTGCAGGTTGGCCCACAGCGGGTTCCAGCTGGCCAGCGGCGTGGTCACGCCGAAAATCACCGGCTCATCGTCGTCCTCCTCCTGGAAGGTGCCGAACAGCCGGTCCCAGAAGATGAACACACCGCCGTAGTTGCAATCCAAGTAGCGAGGATTCTGCGCATGGTGGACACGATGGTTGGACGGCGTGATCAACACCCATTCGAGCCAGCCCAGCTTGGGCACATGGCGGGTATGCACCCAGAACTGATACAGCAGGTTCAGCGACGCCACGGTGATGAACACCACCGGCGGCACGCCGAGCAGCGCCAGCGGCAGGTAGAAGATCCACGAGAAGATGAAGCCGCTGCTGGTCTGGCGCAGCGCCGTGGTGAGGTTGTATTCCTCGCTCTGGTGATGCACCGAATGCGCCGCCCACAGCACGTTGCGCTCGTGGCCCAAGCGGTGCAGCCAGTAATAGCAGAAGTCGTAGAGCACGAAGGCGCCCACCCACACCCACCAGGCTTCGGGCGGCAGGCGCAGCAGCGCCAGGTGCTCCCAGGCCAGGGCATAGGTGAGCAGCCCGACGCCCTTGGTCAGCAGGCCGGTACTGGTCGACAGTACGCCGGTGCTCAGGCTGTTGATCGAATCGGCCAGTTGGTAGTTGCGCTGGCCGCGCACGCGGTCGGCGACCAGCTCCACGGCGATCAGCACAAAGAACAGCGGCACAGCCAGCAGAATCAGGTCCATCGGCGGCAGTCTCCAGGGTTGTCGCAAGAGATTAGGCCGCGCCTGGCTGAACCCCTATGGCCACATCTGCCAAACTAGAGGACATTTAGCGCCTCGACACTGGAGTAATGAGCATGACCAAGAAAGTAGCGGTGATCCTTTCCGGCTGTGGCGTCTATGACGGCGCCGAAATCCACGAGAGCGTGATCACCTTGCTGCGCCTCGACCAGCGCGGCGCCCAGGTGCAGTGCTTCGCACCGAACATCGCGCAGATGCATGTGATCGATCACCTGACCGGCGAGCAAATGCCCGAGTCGCGCAACGTGCTGGTCGAGTCGGCACGCATCGCCCGGGGCGAGGTGAAGGACATTCGCGAGGCCAAGGTCGAGGACTTCGATGCGCTGATCGTACCCGGCGGTTTCGGCGCCGCGAAGAACCTCTCCAACTTCGCCGTCGAAGGCGTCAACTGCAGCGTTAACCCCGACGTGCTCGCCTTGGCTGAAGCCTTCGCCGATGCCTGCAAGCCGGTCGGCCTGATGTGCATCTCGCCAGCCCTGGCCGCCAAGATCTACGGCCCGGGCGTGGTCTGCACCATCGGTAACGACACCGGCACCAGCGCGGCTGTGGTGAAAATGGGCGGCACCCACCAGGAGTGCGATGTGCATGACATCGTCGAAGACACCCAGCGCAAGCTGGTGACCACCCCGGCCTACATGCTGGCCAAGTCGATCAGCGAAGCCGCTGGTGGCATCTACAAGCTGGTGGATCGGGTGCTGGAGCTGACCCACGAAGGTGACAAGTAAACCCTACAGGGCCGCCAGCGGCTAATGCCAGTCAGTTAGCGCTTCATCACACTTGTTGGGGCTGCTTTGCAGCCCTTCGCGGGTAAACCCGCTCCCACAGGATCGCGCAAGGCTTCAAGTTGGCGCGAAACCTGTGGGAGCGGCGGTTCGCCGCTGCGATTTACCCGCGAAGGGCCGCAAAGCGGCCCTTTCTGTGGCCTCAGCCTTTGCGGGTGGTCCGGCTCAACTGCCCATCCACCCCCACCGGCACCTCGCCCGCCAGGGTGACCCGGCGCACCACGCGCGGCTGGGTGCCATAGTCGTCCACCGCGTAGTGCTGGGTCGCGCGGTTATCCCAGATCGCCACATCCCCCGCCTGCCAGCGCCAGCGCACGGTGTTCTCCAGGCGCGTCACATGCCCCTGCAACACCGCGAACAGGTGCTGTGAATCGGCCAGTGAATAGCCCTTGATGCGTTTGACGAAATGCCCCAGCTGCAGCGCCCGCTCGCCGCTGATCGGGTGCACCCGCACCACCGGGTGCTCGGTTTCGTACACCGTCGAGGTGAACACCTTGCGGTAGCGCTCGAGCTTGGCCGGGTCCACGTCCGGCTTCACGCTGGCGTAGTCGTACTCGTTGCTGTGCACTGCCCATAGCTGGTCGGCCAGCGCGCGCAGGGGTTCCGGCAGCTCCTGGTAGGCGGCGGCGGTGTTGGCCCATACCGTGTCGCCACCCGAAGCCGGGGCCACCACGCTGCGCAGGATCGAGGCCTTGGGGTAGGCGTCGACGAAAGTCACATCGGTGTGCCAGGAATTGGCCCGCTGGCCCTCGGCGCCATCGAGTTGGAGCAAGTAACTGGTGCCGTCCACCACCGGCACCGTGGGGTGGGCGATCGGCTCGCCCAGCAGCTGGGCGAAGGCCTCCTGGCCGATGTCATCGAGGTGGTCCTGGCCGCGGAAGAAGATCACCTTGTGCTGCACCAGCGCCGCCTGGATCGCGTCGATGGTGGCCGGGTCAAGGTCGGCGGACAGTTTGACGCCACGGATCTCGGCGCCGATGCGCCCGGCGACGGGGTGGATGTCCAGCTCAAGGGTGTGTGGCGCTGTAGCCAGTGCGGCGTTGCTCATGATCGTGGTCCTCAGGGTTTTTGTCGGGGTTTTGAATCAGCGGGCGGCCTGCACGGCCTGGTCCTGTCGCAGGGCGGCATCGAGGAAGCGCGGTTCTACCCACTCGCTTACCTGGAAATCCCGGCGGATCAGGCGTTCCTTGGCGGCCAGGTCCACGCCCTGTTGCAGCAGGCCGACGAAGCCGGCATCCAGGCGCGGGTCGAAATAGGCGGCAAGGTTTTCCTGGGCCAGGTCATCGCGCAGGATGCTCTTCGGCCAGTTGGCGGTGGTGGCCACGAGGTCGATGTAGGCGTCGCGGTTGTGCTCGTCGCGCAGCCACTTCACCGCCTGCAGCTGGGCATTGACCAGGCGCTGCACCAGTTCGGGGTGCTGGCGGATGAAGTCGCCGGTACCCAGCAGCACCGCCTGGGTGCTGCCGGCGCCCTTGAGGTCGCGGGAGTTGACCGGCAGCTCGACCAGGCCGCGTTCGCGCAGCGACAACAGGTTGGACAGGCCCCAGGTGGCGTCGATCTGCTTGGCCGCCAGCGCGGCGTTGGCGGCGTTGAAGTCCAGGTTGATGACTTTCAGCTCACGCTCGGACAGCCCCTGGCTGGCCAGGGCGCTGGCGAACGACAGCTGGTTGGCGGTACCGCGGAACACCGCCACGCGCTTGCCCTTGAGGTCCGCCAGGCTGTGGATGCCCGAGCCCGGCACCACGCCGAGGTAGCTCTTCACCCCGCGCACCCCGGCCAGCAGCACGCGGGTGTCCAGGCCGTTGGCCTTGCCGATGATGGCGGCCAGGTCACCCAGGTAGGCGAAGTCGGCCTGGCCGTTGGCCAACGCCTCGTTGACCACGGGGCCGGCGCCCTTGAAGAAGCGCCAGTCGATACGGATGCCGTCCTTGGCAAACTCTTTTTCCAGCAACTGCTGGTCACGCAATACATCGACCACGCCACCGGCGCTGGGCTTGCTGCCGGCGCTGAGGTCGGGCACGGCAATACGGATCACGTCGGGCTGCGCGGCCAGCGCCGCCAGCGGCAAGGCGCTCAGCAAGCCGGCGAGCAGCGGGGTGAGCAGGTGGCGAAAGGGGGTTTTCATGGCAAGGCTCCTTGGCAAGCTGCCACCGGCGATGGCCGGCGCTTTGGCCAGAAGCTAGGCAGGTCGGGTTAGAACCTCCAAAGATCAATACGTCATCTTTCAGTAACCAGAAGGCATAAATCAGCGGCCATGCGGGCCTTGGGGCGGCTTGCAGACAGCGCATGGAAAATATGAGGAAAACGCAACGGGTTGGGGCTTCCCGATGCAGGGGGTGCATGCTCTTATCTCTTGAATGCTATTTGTGTGAATTTTTAATTCCATAAATGAATAAACAAGGAACGGTTTGGGAGATGGCCTGATGAGCGGAGTTTTGAGCAAGCCCAGATGGCTACTGGGGCCGCTGCGCGGCCCTTTCGCGGCGCAAGGCCGATCCTACGGCCATGCCGCGCTGCCTTGGGTCGTGCCGTTGCTGCTGGCGGCGTTGTGGCTGGTGGCCAGCCGCGAGCACTGGATGAGCGAGCAGATCCTGCCGGCGCCGTCGCTGGTCTGGCAGAGCGCCCTGGAGTTTGGCTCCGGGGAGCTGTGGAGCCACTTGTGGATAAGCTTGCAGCGCCTGCTGTGGGGGTTGCTGGCGGGCATCGCCAGTGGCCTGCTGCTGGGCACCTGGCTGGGGGCTTCGCGGCGGGCGCAGACACTGGTGCTGCCGACCTTCGTGGCCCTGGCGCAAATCCCCACGCTGGCCTGGATCCCGCTGTTCATGCTGTTCTTCGGCATTGGCGAGGTGCTCAAGCTGGTGGTGCTGGTCAAGGCGGTGGTGGTACCGGTCACTCTGCACACCTTGGTCGGCGTGCGCGACGCCCAACCCAAGCTGCGCGAAGCCGCCGCCACCTTGCGCCTGCCCGCGCACCTGTTGTTCCTGCGCCTGCTGCTGCCGGCTGCCCTGCCCGCCTTCCTCGCCGGCGTACGCCTGGCCCTGGCCACCGGCTGGACGTCGCTGCTGGCGGTCGAGCTGCTGGCCTCCAGCGAAGGGATCGGCTACCTGATGGTCTGGGGCCGCCAGCTGTTCATGCTCGACCTGGTGTTCCTCTGCATCCTGCTGATCGGCCTGGTTGGCGCGGTGATGGACCGTGGCTTCTCGCGCCTGGAGCGCAGCCTGCTGTACTGGCCGCAACCGGCCACCGGCGAACAGCCGCGTGGCGGCATTACCAAGGGCTGGCAGAGCCTGCTGCTGCCCGCCGCGTTGTTGGCCCTGTGGCAGGCCGCCAACAGTTTCGGCTGGGTAGACGCCAACATCCTCGCCTCGCCACTGGATGTACTGCGCAGCCTGTCTGCCGGGCTGCTGGATGGTTCGCTGAGCGAAGCCTTACTTCTTAGCCTGCAACGCACCCTGGCCGGCTTGCTGCTCGGTGGCGGCGCGGGCTTTGCCCTGGGGCTGCTGTTGGGCTTGTCGCAACGCAGCGAGCGCCTGCTCGGCCCGAGCCTGTCGGCGCTGCGCCAGGTGGCGCTGTTTGCCTGGGTCCCCTTGCTCACCGCCTGGTTCGGCCTGGGGGAAGGCGCCAAGCTGGTGTTCGTCGCCCTGGCGGCGTTCTTCCCGCTGCTGATCGCCACCCAGCGCGGCATCGCCAGCCTGTCGCCACAGCTGGGCGAGGCGGCCCAGGCGCTGCGCCTGGGCCTGGTGCAACGCCTACGCCTGCTGGTGCTGCCGGGCGCTGCGCCGGCGATCTTCGCCGGCCTGCGGCTATCGCTGATCTACGCCTGGCTAGGCACCATCGGCGCCGAATACTTCATGCCCTCGGACGGCGGCATCGCCAGCCTGATGATCGGCGCCCAGCAATTGTTCCGCATGGACCAGGTGATGGCCGCCATGGTCCTGATCGGCCTGGTCGGCGCCCTGCTCGGCCACCTTGGCCAACGCCTCGAATCGCGCGCCACGCGCTGGAGATCCGCATGAACGCCTTCATTACCCCGGCCCTGCACGCGGCCAACCAACCTGACGCCACACCGCCGCTGGTCAGCTTCGAAAAAGTCGGCAAGACCTTCAGCGTGGACGGCCAGCCGTTCGAAGCCATTCGCGACTTCGACCTGTCGATCGAGCAGGGCGAATTCATCGCCATCGTCGGCTCGTCGGGCTGCGGCAAGTCCACCCTGCTGCGCCTGCTGGTGGGCCTGGACAACGACTACAGCGGCCAGATCCGCGTCGATGGCCAGGTGGTCAGCGGCATCGGCGGCGAGCGCGGCATCGTGTTCCAGGAGCACCGCCTGTTCCCCTGGCTGACGGTGGAGCAGAACATCGCCCTTGGGCTGGTCAACGACAAGCTCACCCAGGGCGAGCGCGCCCGCCGGGTGCATGAGTTCGTGCAACTGGTGGGGCTGGTCGGATTCGAATCGGCCTATCCGCACCAGCTCTCCGGTGGCATGGCCCAGCGCGTGGCGATCGCCCGGGGGCTGGTGGCCAGCCCGCGCATCCTGCTGCTCGACGAGCCGTTCGGTGCCCTCGATGCACTGACCCGCCAGCAGTTGCAGGACGAGCTGCTGGCAATCCGTGAGCGCTCGGGGGTGACCATTCTGCTGGTGACCCACGATGCCGAAGAGGCGACCTACCTGGCCGACCGGGTGGTGGTGCTGGAACCGCGGCCGGGGCGGATCAAGGCGGTGGTGCAGATCGGGCTGCCGCATCCGCGCCAACGCACCGGGGTGGCGCTGCATGGCTTGCGCGAGAAGGTGCTGCACCAGATTACCGGGGATGGCGGGTATCTGCGGCCGGTGGTGCAAAGGGTGGAAGGGTTGCGGCCGGAGCTGATTGCTCTTTAAGCCTGTACCGGCCCTATCGCGGGGCTAGCCCGCTCCCACGAATTGCCCCCAAGGGTTGGATTGGTGTCCACCTTCCTGGGGGTAGCACAGCGTGGGAGCGGGCTTGCCCCGCGATTGATTTCAGCCCAGTTCGCGAAGATAGGCCCAAGGATAGATCCCCCGCTCATGCCCATCGCTGAACACCAGCTGCACCCCATACCCCTGGGCCTCGATCCGCGCCACCCGCACATCCTCGCCCACCAGCGAAATCGCGCCCTTCAGCCGCGCCGCCCGGCACTGTGAGCAGGGGCAGGCACCACGCAGCCGGGCGTGGCTGATTACCTGCTCAACCTCACCCCACTGCACCAGCAACTCACCGCGCTCGCGGCGATTGCGCAAGGCGCTGGGCGCGTCCATCACACCACCCCCTGCAACTGCGCCAGGGCGATGCGCACCGCCTTGCGCACTTCCGGATCGCTGTCGGCCTCGGCCGCCTGCAACGCCGGCAAAGCCCGGGCTTCACCCAGCTCACCCAGCGCCAGCGCCGCCTCCTTGCGCAGGTTGGCGATGCCATGGCCAAGCAACTGCGCCAGCCCATCCAGCGCTGCCACATGGCGCAGCCGGCCCAAGGCCCGCGCCGCGCGCAAGCGCACCTGCCAGTAGCTGTCGGCCAGCGCCGCGATCAAGGCCTGGCCCGCTTCAGCTTGGCCGACCTTGCCCAGGGTGGTCGCCGCCTCTTCACGCACCTGCCAGGCCTCATCGGCCAAGGCGCCGATCAGCGCCGGCAGCACACGGGCATCCCGGGCCAGGCCCAACGCGCCAATGGCGGCGCGGCGCACGTCGGTATCCGGCTCGTTGGCTGCCAGCTGCGCCAGCGCGGGCAAGGCCGGCGCATGCTTGAGCCAGCCCAGGATACCCACCGCTTCGCGGCGCACACCGGCATCCACATCCGCCAACGCCTGCAACGCAGGCACCGCGGCATCCTCCAGGCGCAGCTCGCGCAGGGCGCGCAGGGCGCTGGCCCGCACGAACGCATCGGCATGGCTGGCCCAGGGCAGGATCAGTTGCCCGGCCTCCTGGGTCTTGAGCTCGCTCAGGCTCTGGGCGGCCGCCAGGCGCACCGGCTCGGCTGGGTCGGCCAATGCCGCGCACAGGCCCTGCACCACTTCCGGTGCTTCCCAGGCTTCGAGCAAGCGCGCGGCTTCGGCGCGCACCTCAGCGTTGGCGTCGACCAACAGCGCATCGGTGAGCCAGGGCAGGCCGTCCGGGTCTTCCAGGTCGGCCAGTTCGATCAGGGCGATGCGGCGCACGCCGGCATCCAGGTCGTTCAGGCGTGGCAGCAGGTCGATGATGTCGAGGTTGTCTGTGCTTCGTTCGGTCATAGCGCAATCCGCAGCGGAGGATGGTCGGTGTCGGGCAGGCCCAAGGGTGTCAGGCGCGGCAGTTCGCGGCCTTCTTCATGGCGCAGCAGCGCCAGGCAATGGCGTTTGAGGTGGGTGAATTCGGGGCTGGTCAGCAGGCTCGCGCGCCGCGGGCGGGCGAAGTCCAGCCGCAGGTCTTCGATAAAGCGCCCAGGCCGGGGGCTCATCACCAGGATGCGGTCGGCCAGGAACAACGCCTCGTCGATGTCATGGGTGACGAACACCACCGTGGTGCGGATGCGCGCCCAGATATCCAGCAGCAGTTCCTGCATGCGCGCACGGGTCTGCGCATCGAGGGCGCCAAAGGGTTCGTCCATCAACAGCAGGCGCGGGCGGTTGATCAGCACCCTGGCGATCTCGGCGCGCTGCTGCATGCCGCCGGACAACTGGCTGGGCCAGCGTTGGGCGAAGTCAGCCAGGCCGACCAGCTGCAGCATCTCGGCCGCCTGGTACCGGCGCTCGGCCTTGCCCTGCCCCTGCATCTTCAAGCCGAAGGCCACGTTGTCGAGCACGCTGCGCCACGGCAACAGGGTGTGGTGCTGGAACACCATGCCCCGTTGCGGCGAGGGGCCATCGACCGCTTGCCCGTCCACCCGCAATTGGCCACCGGCCGGCGTAAGGTGCCCGGCCAACGCGCCGAGCAACGTGGACTTGCCGCAACCGGAGGGCCCGAGGATGCACACGAACTCGCCCGGGGCGATGGCAAAGTCCAGCGCCTGCACCGCTTCGAACGCGTCACGCCCATGGCCCAGGCGAATCGACAGCCCCTGCGCCTCGATACGCCCGGGTAGCTGTTGATGACTGCTCATCACGCGCTCCTCCGTATCCACGGCGTGGCCAGCGCGCCAAGGCGCTTGACCAGCGCGCTGCTGCCCATGCCCAGCACGCCGATCAGCAGCATGCCGACGATGATGTCGGGGTAGTTCTGCAAGGTGTAGGACTCCCAGGTGTAGTAACCGATACCGAACTGCCCGGCGATCATCTCGGCGGTCACCAGGCAGAACCACGAGGTGCCCATGCCGATGGCCAGCCCCGTGACGATGCTCGGCAGCGCGCCCGGCAGCACCACTTCGCGCAGGATCGCCCAGCGCCCGGCGCCCAGGCTGCGCGCCGAGGCCACCAGGCGCGGGTCGATCGCCTCGACGCCGTGCACGGTATTGAGCAGGATCGGGAACAGCGCACCGGTGAAGGTGATGAACACCATCGACAGCTCCGATGAGGGGAACATCAGGATCGCCAACGGGATCCAGGCCACCGCCGGGATCGGCCGCAGCACTTCCAGCGGCGGCATCAGCGTGTCCTCCAGCCACTTCGAACGGCCGATCAACAGGCCCAGGCTCACCCCCAGCAGCGCCGCCACGCCGTAGCCGGCGAACACCCGCGCCAGGCTGCTGCCCAGGTGCGCCAGCAGGGTGTTGGAGGCCAGCAGTTGCCAGGCAGCGTCGAGCACCTCGCCGGGTGTGGGCACGTAGGTGAAGGTGAGCAGCAGCAGGTCCAGCTTGTGGCGCGCGGCCAGCTGCCAGAACAGCAGGCAGGCCAGCAGCGAAGCCAGGCGCAGGGGCCAGCGCGCAAGGTCACGGGTCATGGCGGCGGCTCCCGGTCAGCGCTGGGCAAGCAGCTTCTGGTTGGCATGGACGAAGTCCAGCGCCTCGCCGCCATGGGCCCTGGCGTACTGCTCGGCCTGGTCCTTGAGCAGGAAGGCCGCCAGTTGGCCCTGGCCGTTGCGCACGAACCAGGCCTGGTTGGCCAGCAGCTTGATGCCGCTGTCGGCGGCCTGGGCGTAGATCGCGCGGATGTCCTTGCCCTCCTGCTCCAGCTGGGCCAGGGCGGTGAGCGCGGCCTCCGGGGAGGCGTAATGGCGCACCTTGTCCTCGCCGCGCACCCAGATCTGCGCCAGGCGGCTGAAGTCGGTAATGGCTTTGCCGGTCGCGGCATCAACGGCCTTGAGTGGCAGCGGGTCGTAGTTTTTCAGCGCCTTGTCGTAGTCCTGCCCGGCCTGTTTGTAGGCGCTGCGGATGTACTGGTCGTCGATGAATTGCGCGGTATCCAGACCGCGGTCGGTCTTCTTCAGCAGCTTGAGGGTGTCGATGGAGGTGGCCACGGCCTGGCGGTACTCGGGCTTCCAGGTGAGGTCGCGGGTCTGCAGGCCGAGCGGGCCGTGGAACAGGTAGTTCACCTCGGCCTCGATGCCGGTGACCTTTTCGATCAGCTCGCTGTACTTCTCGGGCTCGGCGGCGAGCAGGCGGTCGGCTTCGAGGCTGGCACGCAGGTAGGCGGTGACCACTTCCGGGTACTTTTTCGCGTAGTCGGCGTCCACCAGCGCGCCGTGGAAGGTCGGCGCGTTGGCCTGGGCGCCGTCGTAGATCTTGCGGGCGAAGCCGCGGTTGGGGAACAGCTCGGCGAAGGGCACGAAGTCGGCATGGGCCTCGATGCGGTTGCTGCGCAGGGCGGAACCGGCGATCTCCGGGGCCTGGGCAATGATCTTCACGTCCTTCTGCGGGTCCCAGCCTTGGGCGGCGACCGCGCGCAGCAGCATGCCGTGGGCAGTGGAGGCGAACGGCACGGAAATGGTCTTGCCCTTGAGTTCGGCCAGCGACTGCACGCTGGAGGCGGCCGGCACCACGATGCCGTTGCCGCTGCCGTGCACGCTGCCGGACAGCACGCTGATGAACAGGCTGCGCTTGCCGGCGTCGAGGTGGGCGACGCCGTTGAACGAGCCGGGGAAGTCGGCCATGGCGCCGAAGTCGAGCTTGCCGGCGACCATCTCGTTGGTCAGCGGCGCGCCGCTGGTGAAGTTCTTCCACTCGACCTGGTACTGAGCGTCCTTGTACTTGCCGTCATGGGGCAGGTATTTGTCGAGCAGGCCCAGCTCGCGGATCAACAGGCCGCCGGTGGCGCAGTTGATGGTGGTGTCCTGGGTGCCGATGGCGATACGGATGGTTTCGGCGCTGGCGTTCAGGCCGGTGATTGCCAGCGCAAGGCCGGCCACGGTTGCTACAAGGCGCATGGGTATTCCCCTCGAATCGTTCTAGGTATTTGAGTCGTCTCCGCCGCCCGGCATGGGTGGTGGGAAACGAGGGGCATTGCAGGTGGGCGTCCGGTGGTTCGGCCGGATGGCGGGTGGTTCGGGTTCAGCGCAGCAGGTACGGGATATCGACCTTCACCGCGCCGGTGGGGCAGTCCTTCTCGCAGGGCATGCAGTACCAGCATTCGTCGAAGGCCATGTAGGCCTTCTGCGTGGCCGGGTTGATGGCCAGAAGGTCCATGGGGCAGACCTCGACGCAGACCGTGCAGCCTTTTTCGGCGATGCATTTGTCTTCGTCGATGGTCACCGGGGCGCTGCTGCGAAAGAAGATTTCCTGGGGTTGATAGGCCATTTTCACGGGGTCCTTGGGGCCTTCTTGGGCGCCCTTTATCTAAAGGCTTGCAGATTTCCCTGTGGGAGCGGGTTTACCCGCGAACACCGGCGAAGCCGGTGCCATGCACCGTGTTGGATTCTTCGCGGTGGTCCGGCACTCCGGTAAACCCGCTCCCACAGGGTTCGGTGTTGCCTATGCGGCATCGGCCTTTACACGCAGCCGGTCGTACGCGGTCTGTTCCTCGGCATCCAGCGGGATCAGGTACGGCTCCACCGCTTTCTTGAAGCTGGTCATCTCACCGTCCTCGCCCTTCTTCAGATGGCAATGCACGAACCACTCGCCATCATTGCGCTCGGGGAAATCGACTCGGTGGTGGTACAGCCCCCAGCGGCTCTCCTTGCGAAACAGCGAGGCCCGCGCGGCCATCTCGGCGCAGTCGCGGATTACCGAAACCTCCATGGCACGCATCAGCTCATGGGGGTTGTTGGCCTTCATCTGCTCAAGGTCGCGTTCGATTTCGGCGAAGCGCGCCAGGCCGATTTCCATCTTCTTGGTCACCTTGGGCGGCTGCAGGTAGTCGTTGACCATGTGTCGCAGCTTGTACTCGACCTGGGCCGGCGGCAGGCCGTGCTCACGCTGCAAGGGTGCGAACACCCGCGCCTGTTCGCGTTCGACCTGCTGCGCGTCAACCTCGGCGAACTCTCGCCCGGCCACGTACTGCGCGGCATTCACCCCGGCGAACCAGCCATAGGTGAAAGCGCCGAGCATGTAGTTGTGCGGTACCGCGGCCATGTCGCCGGCGGCGTACAAGCCCTTGACGCTGGTCTCGGCCTTTTCGTTGACCCACACCCCCGAGGCCGAATGCCCGGAGCAGAAGCCGATCTCGGAGATGTGCATCTCGACCATGTGCTGGCGGTAGTCGGTGCCGCGCCCGGCGTGGAACTGGCCACGGCTGGGGCGTTCGTTGCTGTGCAGGATCTCTTCGATGTTCTGGATGGTCTCCTCGGCCAGGTGGTCAAGCTTGAGAAACACCGGGCCGTTGCCGCCTTCGAGTTCCTGGTGGAACTCCCACATCATCTGCCCGCTCCAGTAGTCGCACTCGATGAAGCGCTCGCCCTTGCTGTTGGCGGTGTAGCCGCCCAAGGGGCCGGTGACGTAGGCGCAGGCCGGGCCGTTGTAGTCCTTGATCAGCGGGTTGATCTGGAAACATTCCAGGTTGGCCAGCTCCGCCCCTGCGTGGTAGGCCATGGCATAGCCGTCACCAGCATTGGTGGGGTTTTCGTAAGTACCCATCAGGTAGCCCGACGACGGCAGGCCCAGGCGCCCGGCGGCGCCGCAGGCGAGCACAACCGCCTTGGCGCGGATCACCCGGAACTCGCCGCTGCGGCAGTCGAAACCGAGCACCCCGGCGGCGGCGCCTGCAGCATCGAGCAGCACGCGGGTGCACACCATGCGGTTGCTGATTTCCACCCGGGCGCGCTTGAGCTGGCGGTACAGCACCTTCTTGATGTCGTGGCCCTCGGGCATGGGCAGCACATAAGCGCCCATGTGGTGGACCTTCTTCACCGCGTAGTCGCCGGTTTCGTCCTTCTCGAACTTCACGCCCCAGCGGTCGAGCTGCTCGATGGTCTCGAAGCTCTTGGTGGCGTAGGCATGCACCGCCGCCTGGTTGACGATGCCGTCGTTGGCGACGGTGATTTCCTTGGTGTACTGCTCGGGCGTGGCATGCCCGGGGATGATGGCGTTGTTCAGGCCGTCCATGCCCATGCTGATGGCGCCGCTGCGCTTGACGTTGGCCTTGTCCAGCAACAGCACGCGCAGGGTCTTGTCCTGCTCCTTGGCCTTGATCGCGGCCATGGGCCCGGCGGTGCCGCCACCGATGACGACGATGTCGTAGTCCTGGGGCTGAATGCTCATGCCTTGCCCCCCTTCTGGCGGTCGATGCGCAGGCGGTACTGGAACGCGTCGCCGCGGTAATAGAGGTGTTCGAAGTCCAGCGGGGCGCCGTCGGCGGTGTGGGTGAGGCGCTCGATACGCATGATCGGCGCGCCCTCTTCCACGCCCAGCGCCTGGGTCAGGTCGCTGTCGGCGAGCACCGCGTCGATGGCCAGGTCGGCATGGCCGAGGGCGAGGCCGCAGTCGTTCTCCAGCAACAGGAAGATGTCGCGGGTGACCAGGTCGGCCTTCTCCAGCTTCTCGCCGACGTTGTGCGGCAGCCAGGTGATTTCCAGCGACACCGGCTCGCGGTTGATCAGGCGCACCCGACGGATCTCGGTGACCAGGCTGCCTTCCTCGACCTGCAGCCGCTGCGCCACCAGCGCACTGGCCGGTACATGGCGGAAACTGCGCAGGCGGTTGAGCACTTCGTAGCCCATCTGTGTCATCGACTCGGCCAGGCCCTGCAGGGTGCTGACGTTCTGGAACGCCTTGGGCTTGGCGACGAAGGTGCCCTTGCCATGGATCTTGAAGATCAGCCCTTCCTTCTGCAGGTCGCCCAGGGCCTGGCGCACGGTGATGCGGCTGACGTCGAAGGCCTTGCCCAGCTCGCTTTCCGAGGGCATGCGGCTGTGCGGTGGGTAGCTGCCGTCGAGGATGCGCTCGCGCAGCAGTTCCTTGAGCTGGGTGTAGAGCGGTACGGGAGAAAGCGGGAGCAGTTCGGCCATG
This sequence comes from Pseudomonas sichuanensis, assembly GCF_003231305.1. Taxonomy (GTDB): domain Bacteria; phylum Pseudomonadota; class Gammaproteobacteria; order Pseudomonadales; family Pseudomonadaceae; genus Aquipseudomonas; species Aquipseudomonas sichuanensis. The sequence continues at coordinate 25,332 of NZ_QKVM01000051.1, forward strand.
GTCTTCTCTGTCGGCTGACTTGTTATAACAAGTTGTAACCAGAAGATAGCGGGCATAACAGCGCCGTGAGAAATACCAAGATTGCATATGGATAGATCAGGTTCCCAGCGTGAGAGCGGGCTTGCCCCGCGCTCGGGCTCCCTGGAAAAACACCCTCATATCAAGGCGATGGACGTCACCTGCACAGATGGGTATCATGCGGCCCGTTGCACTCGTAGCTCAGCTGGATAGAGTACTGCCCTCCGAAGGCAGGGGTCGTGGGTTCGAATCCCGCCGAGTGCGCCATGAATTTCACGCTGTCAGCGGCACCCCTGTATCACTGACAGCGCGCCAAAAGCCCCGCCCGGTTCACACCGGCGGGGCTTTTTTGTGCCTGCCGATTTGCGACTGAGTGCACATTGCCACCTCTCCCCCGCAGGCAGTCATTGGTGTTAGCGTGGGCATCTTCCGTTTGCGTAAACGGACACACTCCCCTCACTTGCAAAGGAATGCGCACGACCATGCCATTTACCAAGCTCTGCGCCACATCGCTGCTGCTGGCCAGCGTGGCCATGTTCTCGATCCCGGCCCAGGCCAACCTGTCCCAGCAACAGTCCGCCGCCATCATCAAGGCCTACGACGGCAGCGACCCGGCCGACTTCAAGCAGTTCCTCGGCAAGCTGGCCGGCAGTGACCTTGCCAAGGCCGACAAGCTCGACGAAACCCTCAAGCAGTACCTGGCCGGCAAGCCGCTGGCAGCCGAGCAACAGGACGAGATCAACCGCCTGCTGGGCCTGTACACGCGCATCAAGTACGGCAAGGCCGCCACCGAAACCCTGCGTGAGCTGGTGGAGATCCCGACCTATCGCAAAGAGGGAGTGGAGCAGCACGAGAACCCCGAGTTCCTCAAGATCGCCGATAAGATCAAGTCCCTGGCCGAGGGCTTCGGCCTGACCTTCCGCAACATCGACAACCGTGTCTACGAGATCTCCCTCGGCGAAGGCAAGGAAGTCATCGGCATCCACGCCCACGCCGACGTGGTACCGGTCACCCCGGCCAACTGGAAGCTGGCCGACGGCACCAAGCTCGACCCGTTCAAGGTCACCCTGGTGGGCGATCGCATGTACGGTCGCGGCACCGAGGACGACAAGAACGGCATCGTCGTCGCGCTCTATGCGCTGAAAGTGGCCAAGGATGAGAAGCTGCCGCTGGCTCGCCAGTTCAAGCTGCTGGTGGACACCACCGAGGAAACCACCGGCGACGCCATCCCCTACTACTTCGAGCGCAACGCCACGCCCGACTACAACCTGGCACTGGACGGCGGCTACCCGGTGGTGATCGCCGAGAAAGGCTACGGCACGGTCATGGCCACCTTCGCCAAGCGTGCCGGCAGCGGCAAGGGCGCCGAGGTGGTGAACCTGACCGGTGGCCTGGCCACCAACCAGATCCCCGGCAACTCGGTGGCGACCCTGATCGGCGACAAGCCGGCCGAGCTGGCCAAGGCCCTGAACAAGGCCGGTGCTGCTTTCGTCAAACACAACGGTGGCAACTTCAGCATCGACGCCAAGGTCGACGGCAAGCAGGTGCTGCTGACCGTGACCGGCGTGTCGGCCCACTCCTCCGAGCCCGAGTCGGGGGTCAACCCGGTGGCGCGCATGCTGGTGTTCCTCAACGGCCTGGGCAAACAGGTGCCGCTCAAGCACAACCACATCACCGACGCCGCCCGCTACGCCGCCGACAACTGGGGCCTGGACTACCTGGGCAACAAGCTCGGCGTGGGCTTCAAGGACGCGTTCATGGGCCCGCTGACCACCTCGCTGACCTTCGTCGGCCTGGATGACAAGGCGCTGAAGCTGGCGGTGAACCTGCGCATCCCCAAAGGCAAGGCGCTGGACACGCTCAAGGGCGAGATTTCCGGCAAGCTCGACAGCTGGACGGCCAAGAGCAAGACCGCTGTGGCGTTCGACTACAGCCTGGACGAGCCGATGTACCGCAACCCGCAGGGCGAATGGGTCAAGGCCCTGCTTGCGGTGGCCAGCGAGAACCTGGGCATGAAGCACGAGTTCGGCACCTCTGCCGGCGCCACCTCGGTGCATGACCTGCCCAACGGCGTGCAGTTCGGCCTGGCCATGCCGGACGTGAAGTACACCGGGCACAACGACAACGAGTTCAAGACCGTGGAGCAGTTCATGCTCGATCTGCAGATCGTCAGCGAGATGGTGGCGCGGATCGGGCAGATGCCGAAGCTCTGAGCCTCGAACTTGCAACCGGAAGGCGCCTGCGGGCGCCTTTTTCGTTGCTGCAGGACGGGCGCGAATTTTTTGACGCCACTATTTCGCCACCCATGAAATATATAGTAATCTCTGCGCCGGCCACCCGGACGGGTGACACGGTATGCGAACAGGGATGCGTTCGGCGAACGCCACAAAAGGATTTGCGATAGCAATGGTTATTGCCGCAGCTGTGCCAGGCAGATGCACAAAACGGCACCTGCCTGGCCCCAATGCAGTGCTCAACAGCACGCAACGTCCTCCACGAGACCTGAGCGCGGCGAATCGCCGTGGATGGGTATCGTTTCCCTGATGCTTGGCATTCTGTGTGCCATGACCCTGTTCGATGATTCCGCCCGGGAGGGCGAAACCCTCCTGGGGCCAGGCTTGTTCGCAAGCTCAAGCCTGATCCTCGGTGTCGTCGGCATCAACCAGAACAAACCCGGCAACGGCTTGGCGAGCGCCGGCGTTGTCACGGCAAGCATCTGGCTGCTGCGCCTGGTCGGCCTGAAATCCGCAAGCTAATCCAAATGTGAGGGAAAACAAATGAGCATGGTGTTCTGCCGAGGCTGCGCCAAACAGATCCATCAATCGGCCTTGAGCTGCCCAGGCTGCGGCGCAACCCAGGCCGCCACTGCCACCAACGGTGGCTTCGCAGGTAGCGTCGGAGTGAGCAACGGCATTCCCTATCTCGAAGTCCTGAAGAAGTACGCAGTGTTCAAAGGCCGTGCACGCCGCAAGGAATACTGGATGTTCGTGCTGTTCAACTTGCTGATCACGATCGCCATCGGCTACCTCGATAACGTGCTCGGCACCAAACCGCTGCTGAGCCTGGTGTACACCCTGGCGGTCATGATCCCGGGCATTGCCGTTGCTGTGCGCCGAATGCATGACAGCAATCACAGCGGCTGGTGGCTGCTGGTGCCGATCGCTGGCCTGGTATTCCTGTTCAAGGACGGCACTCCTGGCAACAACCGCTTCGGCCCGAGCCCCAAAGGCCTGGTCTGAGTGCAGCCTGCGCAGGAATGACAAGGCGGCCTTCGGGCCGCCTTTTTTCATGCGCCTGCAACCATGACGTTTTTCAATCGTCTCGATGCCGTTTCCTGCATTACCGTGCAGAGCGCCGTACCGGATGCTTTATTTACTCCGACACAGCGCTTTTTCCACCCGCCGAGGCCCGTATGAAGAACGTCGAACAAATCCTCAAGACCAAGTCCCAGCATCAGACCGTCTACACCATCGGCCCTGATGACTCGGTACTGGATGCCTTGAAAATGCTGGCGGAGAAAAACGTCGGCGCACTGCCTGTGGTGGAAGACAACCGGGTGGTGGGGATCGTCAGCGAGCGCGACTATGCTCGCAAGCTGGTGCTCAAAGGGCGCTCTTCGGCCGCCACTCCGGTGCGTGAAATCATGAGCGCGCCAGTGGTCACTGTAGGGCCGAAGGAAAAGCTTGATTACTGCATGCAACTGATGACCGATCGCCACCTGCGCCACCTGCCGGTAGTGGATGGCAGCGCGCTGTTGGGGCTGCTGTCGATCGGCGACTTGGTGAAGGAAACCATCGCCGAGCAGGCCAACCTGATCCAGCAACTGGAGCAGTACATCCGCGGCGAATGACCCTCGCTAGTGACTAGTGATAGGCGCGCTCCAGCTCGTCCAGCTGATGGTCGAAGCTGCGCAGGCGCGCCGACCAGGTGTAAATCAGCACTTCCAGATCGCGATTGAGCACGGCGGTATTGCCGCCATCCCGTATCGGCGCGTCACACAGGTCCAGCTGATAGCGCTCACGGGCCATGGCCGTGGCCACGCTGGACAGGTCGCGGGCATTGGCCAGCCAGTGATGGTGGTGATCGTGGATTTCCCGGTCGAGCTCACGGCACTGCAATTTGAGGGCGTCGAGGCTCTGCTCCAGTGGCGTGCCCTTGAGTTCGCCCATGACTTCTTCGAAGGTCCGCCCGGAATGCCAGTAGCTGCCCCAGAAATAGCGGTCGAACACGGTTTCGACCCGGCGCAGGGCGACCTTGGTGTTCCAGATGGTCAGCAACGTTCGGCCCTGGGCGACTTCGCGCTTGTTCAGGTGCAGGTATTCCCAGGCGATCCATGCCAGCCCGCACAAGGCAACCGCCGCGGTGATGGCGGCGGCGGCATACAGGAACTGCACGGCCTGGTTCATCTGCTGGGTGTGCCGGATACCGTAGAAGTAACCGGCGGTCAGGGTGCCCAGGATCGTCACGGTGCACCAGAAACCCGGTGCGTAGGGATCTTTCATCGCGCCATCCCCTTGTTGTTTTCCTGAGCATAGCAACGGCCCCGTCACCCATCAGGTGCCGCTCGGCGCTTTATTTACGGGGGCGACGCAAGGCTTCATTGAGCTGATCGAACAGCTCTGCCCAGTCGGCATCCTCATTGATGCTGTCCCTCAGGAAGCCTCGCTGGGCGTCGTTCCAGAAGGGTGCGTCGACCAGCTTCACATCACCCTTGAGGGGCGAGTGGCTGGTGATGAACTGGTCGATACCGACAGGGTCGTCGGGCAGGCCCAGTTGCTTGAACAGTTCGGAAAACTTGTGGATCGGCGCTTCCATGGTTCACTCCTTGGGCCGGGCCGATCGTCCACGACGCCAGCCCGGCGTTGGTTGCGAGCATCAGCTCAGTTCGCGCACTTCAGCGTGCGGCACCAGTTTCAAGTATTGCTCCATGCTCATGTGAATCAGGTGATCGTGGTCACCCGCCTCAAGATAGACATCGCCTTGGCGGGTAAGGCTCGAATCGAGCAGCATTTTCATGCCATAGGCATCTCCCAGTGCCGGCACGGCGCCACGTTCGCAATCACCGAACAGCATCGGTAGCGCACTTTCACGGGTCAGTTGCCAGGCGCCGGTCATCCGCACCTCGGTCATGTCCAGATGCCGGTTGGCCGGCAGCACGGCCATGATGTAGTTGCCATGGCGGTCATCGAGCATGACCGACTTGGCGACCCGTTCAGCAGGGACGCCTGCCGTCCGGGCTGACTCAAGGCTGGTGGCCGAGTGTGGGTGGGGAACAATGTCGTAGTCGCAGTTGGCCTGGTCCAGGCGCTGCTGAAGGGTCTTGGCCATACGCATGATGCACCTCCGGTTTCGCCCCCACCTTCAAGTTTAGGCCGCAGGCAAGCGGCCACAGCTAAACTTCAATTACAGGCCCCCATGAGGTGACGACAGGTGATCGCTCACGGCTGGCGCGTGTTGCTGTTGCTGTTGCTGCTCGGCTTTGCCCCGGGTGGGCAAGCCGCGCCCGGGGGGAGCGTGTGGCTGCTGAGCATCGACGACGCCATCGGCCCGGCCAGCGCCGACTACCTGCTGCGCGGGCTGCAACAGGCACAGGCGCAGGGCGCGCAATTGCTGGTGATCCGCCTCGACACCCCCGGCGGGCTCGACAGCGCCATGCGCCAGATCAACAAGGCCATCCTTGCCAGCCCCGTGCCGGTGGCCACCTACGTTGCCCCCAGCGGTGCCCGGGCGGCCAGCGCCGGCACCTACATCCTGTACGCCAGCCATATCGCGGCCATGGCCCCCGGCACCAACCTGGGCGCCGCCACGCCGGTGCAGATCGGCATGCCGGGGAGCCCCGAGAAGGCCGCCGACAACAACGAAGACACCCTCGCCCGTAAACAGGTCAACGACGCCGCCGCCTACATCCGTGGCCTGGCCCAGCTGCGCGGGCGCAATGCCGACTGGGCGGAAAAGGCCGTGCGCGAGGCGGTCAGCCTGTCGGCCAGCGAGGCCCTGCGCCTGAAAGTGATCGACCAGGTGGCCAGCGACCTGCCGGAACTGCTGCGCCAGCTCGATGGCCAGAGCCTGGTTGCCGCCGGCCAGACCATACAACTGAGAACCGTCGGAGCCACTGTGGTCGAGCACCTGCCGGACTGGCGCACGCGCCTGCTGGCAGTGATCACCAACCCCAGCGTGGCGCTGATCCTGATCATGATCGGGGTGTACGGCCTGCTGTTCGAGTTCATCAACCCCGGCACCGGGGTCGGCGGCGTGGTCGGCGGCATCTGCCTGCTGCTGGCGCTGTATGCGCTGCAGCTGCTGCCGGTGAGCCATGCCGGCGTGGCACTGATCCTGCTCGGGCTGGCGTTCATGGTCGCCGAGGCGTTCCTGCCCAGCTTCGGCGTGGTCGGTTTCGGCGGCATCGTCGCGTTCATTGCCGGCGCCGTCATCCTGATGGACACCGACGCCCCCGGCTTCGGCATCCCGCTGGCGCTGATCGCAAGCCTCGCCGTGCTCTCGGCATTGCTGCTCGGCGGCGTGCTGGGCATGGCGATCAAGGCACGCCGCAGAGCCCTGGTCAGTGGTGACGCCGGGCTGGTGGGCAGCCTGGTCACGGTGACCTTCGTGCAGGCGGACAACCCGTTCCACGGCTCGGTACAGGCCCAGGGCGAACAATGGCAGGCGCAGTGCGCCACGCCACTGCAACCCGGCCAGCATGTGCGGGTGACCGCACGCAACGGCGTGATGCTGGAAGTCAGCGCCACCGCGCCAACGGCGCCAGGAGAGTGACGATGTTCATGCAATTCGGTTTCGGCACACTGGTCGTGCTGGTGGCGCTACTGCTGCTGTCGGCGCTGCGCATCCTGCGCGAATACGAGCGCGGCGTGGTGTTCCAGCTTGGGCGCTTCTGGCAGGTCAAAGGCCCGGGGCTGATCATCCTGATCCCGGGGATCCAGCAGATGGTGCGGGTCGACCTGCGCACGGTGGTGCTCGACGTGCCGCCACAGGACGTGATCACCCGCGACAACGTCTCGGTCAAGGTCAACGCGGTGCTGTACTTCCGTGTGCTCGACCCACAGAAGGCGATCATCCAGGTCGAGGACTTTCTCGCGGCCACCAGCCAGCTGGCCCAGACCACCCTGCGCGCGGTGCTTGGCAAGCACGAGCTGGACGAACTGCTGGCCGAGCGCGAACAGCTCAACGGCGACATCCGCGAAGTGCTCGACGCCCAGACCGATGCCTGGGGCATCAAGGTGGCCAACGTCGAGATCAAGCATGTCGACCTGAACGAATCGATGATCCGCGCCATCGCCCGCCAGGCAGAAGCCGAACGCGAGCGACGGGCCAAGGTGATCCACGCGGAGGGTGAGCTGCAGGCCTCGGAGAAGCTGATGCAGGCGGCGCAGATGCTGGGCAAGGAACCCGGGGCGATGCAGCTGCGCTACATGCAGACGCTGGGCTCCATCGCCGGGGACAAGAGCTCGACCATCGTGTTTCCACTGCCGCTGGATCTGCTCAAGGGATTGGTGGACAAACCCAAATAGCGTTGCGGCATTCGCGGGTAAACCCGCTCCCACAGGTGCACCACTGACCTGGAGAGTAGTGGTGCACCTGTGGGAGCGGGTTTACCCGCGAATATTCAGCACTATCGATCAGATTGGCGCGCGGCGCAGGGTGGCGAGGAAGGTCGCCGCGCCGATGAACAAGCCGGCGAAGGTGCGGTTCATGCGCTTTTGCTGCTTGGGCGTACGCAGCAGGCGCAGCACCCGCGAAGCCAGCCCGGTATAGCCGGCCATCACCAGCAGGTCGACGCTGATCATGGTCACGGTGATCGCCAGGTACTGCGCCAGCAGCGGTGCATGGGGGTCGATGAACTGCGGCAGCACCGCGAGCATGAACACCAGCGCCTTGGGGTTGCTGACGTTGACCAGAAAGCCGCGGAACACCAGGCTCAGCGGCTTGCCGATTGGCCGCACGCCGGACTCGTCGCTCATGTCCATCGGCAGTGCACGCCATTGTTTGTAAGCGAGGAAAACCAGGTAGGCGACACCGAACCACTTGATGAGCTGGAAGGCGGTGGCCGAGGCGGCGAGGACGGCGCCGACACCGGCGGCGATGATGGCGATCTGCAGGATCAGGCCCAATTGCAGGCCCAGGGCGTTCCAATAGCCACGCCAAAAACCGTACTGCAGGCCGCTGGACATCGAGGCAATGGCCCCGGCACCCGGCGACAGACTGATGACCCAGCACGCGGCAAAGAAGGCCAACCAGGTTTCCATCGACATCACACACCTCGCTCGAACGTTTGTTACAAAACGTTAAGCTACGGTTTTGGCGAAAAAATAACCAGCAGTTTTTCTGCTTGAAACGATCGCGGGGCAAGCCCGCTCCCACGCCATCTGTTGAACACCCATCCACTCTTTGCGCGGCAGTCCATGATTGGCGTGGGAGCGGGCTTGCCCCGCGATTGCAACGAGCAAAACCCTGTCAGTCGCTCTCGACAGGTGCCTCTTGCAGTGCCACCGAAGCCTCAGCCCCCCGCCAGCGCCGCACAGCCTTCTGGAAGAACTGGCTGTTCGGCACCTGCACCAGCGCCCCGCCCGCCTCGGGGGTTTCCATCAGCGTGGTGTAGAGCAGGTTGATGGCGATCACTCGGCCCTTCACCCCTGGCTTGTCGGTGGTGTCGACCAGCTCGACCACATCGCCGATGCGAAATGGCCCGACGGTGAAGATCAGCACCGCGCACAGCAGGTTGGAAAGCACGCTCCAGATGGCGAAGAAGGCCACGGCCGCCACCGCGACAAAGCCCGACAAGGCCGTCCACAGCACCGTGGCGGACACGCCCATGCGCTCCAACACGAACAGCAAGCCGCTGCCCATGATCAGCCAGCGCAGGGCACCGCGCACCGGCACCATCAGCTCGTGCGGCAAGGGGTAGCGTTCGCCCAGGCTCTTCAGCCCACGGGCGACCATGCGCTGCAGGATGAACGCAACGATCAGGATCAGCAGGATCTGCAACCCCAGCCAGAACGTGTCCATCCATTGCCCTGGCAGCAAGGAGCGCAGTTCCTCCATCAGGACAGCGCCTCGAGCTCGGACTGCATGCTTTCCAGGGTTTCCAGCGCCTCCATCCAGGCCTCTTCCAGCTCGCCTTCGCGTTGCTTGAGCTTGGTCTGGCGGGCCAGCAGGTCGCGCAGCTCATCCTTGCGCGCGGCTTCGTACAGCCCGCTGTCGCCTAGCGCGGTCTCGATTTCTGCCAGCTGCGCATGCACCTGGTTGAGCTCGGCTTCGAGCTTGTCGGCGGCCTTCTTGTGCGGCGCCAGCTGCTGACGCAGGGCGGCAGCGGCCTGGCGCTGAGCCTTCTTGTCAGTCTTGTCCGGGTTGACCGGTGCAGTGCTGACAGGTGCGTTGCGCTGACGGTACTCGACCAGCCAGCGGCTGTAGTCGTCGAGGTCGCCGTCGAAGGTGTCGACCTTACCGTCGGCCACCAGCAGGAAGTCGTCGGTGGTGCTCTTGAGCAGGTGACGGTCGTGGGAGACCACCACCACGGCACCTTCGAACTCCTGCAGGGCCATCGTCAGGGCCAGGCGCATCTCGAGGTCGAGGTGGTTGGTAGGTTCGTCGAGCAGCAGCAGGTTGGGCCGTTCCCAGGCAATCAGTGCCAGGGCCAGGCGGGCCTTCTCGCCGCCGGAGAAGTTGACCACCGGCTCGTCGACGCGGTTGCCGTGGAAGTCGAAACCACCGAGGAAGTCGCGCAGCGTCTGCTCACGCTCAGCGGGCGCGATGCGCTGCAGGTGCAGCAGCGGGCTGGCCTTGTCGTCCAGCGAATCGAGCTGGTGCTGGGCGAAGTAGCCGACGGCGAGGTTCTCGCCGCGCACCAGGCGACCGGCCAAGGGCTGCAGCTCACCGGCAAGGTTCTTGATCAGCGTCGACTTGCCCGCGCCGTTGGGGCCGAGCAGGCCGATGCGCGCGCCTGGCACCAGCTGCAACTTGACCTTCTCGAGGATGGCCTTGTCGCCATAGCCCAGGCGGGCTTCGGACAGGTCGAGCAACGGGCTGGAGATTTTCTCCGACTCGCGGAAGACGAAGTCGAACGGCGAATCGACATGCGCCGCCGTCAACTCTTCCATGCGCTCCAGGGCCTTGATCCGGCTCTGCGCCTGGCGGGCCTTGGTGGCCTGGGCCTTGAAGCGGGCAATGTACTTTTCCATGTGCGCGCGCTGCGCCTGCTGCTTCTCGTAGGCCTGCTGCTGTTGCGCCAGGCGTTCGGCGCGGGTGCGCTCGAAGGCGCTGTAGCCGCCCTTGTAGAGATTGAGCTTGCGCTGCTCGACGTGCAGCACATGGTCGACCACGGCGTCGAGGAAGTCGCGGTCGTGGGAGATCAGCAACAGCGTGCCCGGGTAGCCTTTGAGCCAGTCTTCCAGCCACAGGATGGCATCAAGGTCGAGGTGGTTGGTCGGTTCGTCGAGCAGCAGCAGGTCGGACGGGCACATCAATGCCTGGGCCAGGTTCAGGCGCATCCGCCAGCCACCGGAGAAGTCACCGACGCGGCGGTCCATCTGCTCGTTGGTGAAACCAAGGCCGGCCAGCAGCTTGCGCGCACGGGCGTCGGCCGTGTAGCCGTCGGCGCTGTCCAGCTCACTGTGCAGGCGTGCCAGCGCGGTACCGTCGTGCGCCTGTTCGGCAGCCGCCAGTTCGGCCTGGACCTTGCGCAGGCGCACGTCGCCATCGAGCACATAGTCCACGGCGATGCGCTCGAGGGTATCGACTTCCTGGCGCATGTGGGCGATGCGCCAGTCGCCGGGCAGCAGGCAGTCGCCGCCATCGGGCGACAGCTCACCGCGCAGCAAGGCGAACAGGCTGGATTTGCCGGCGCCGTTGGCGCCGATCAGGCCGGCCTTGTGACCGGTGTGCAAGGTCATCTCGGCGCCTTCTAGCAGGCGCTGCGGACCACGCTGTAAAGTGAGGTTGGATAGTCTGATCATGATGGTCGCGGAGTCTACCAGCTTCGCTGACCACTGGCGCGAGTGAAACCATGCACACCGACCTGTGGAATCATGCCCTGGCGCTGTATGCGCGGCCGGGCGTCGAAGCAGCCTGCCTGACCTTGCAGGAACTGGGCGGCGATGTCTGCCTGCTGCTTTGCGGTACCTGGCTGCAGGCTCAGGCCGTGGCCGTTGACGAAACACGCATCCAGGCGCTGCAGGCCGTGGCCGGCCCCTGGCAGCGGGAAGTGGTCATGCCGCTGCGGGCACTGCGACGGCAATGGCGCGAACACGCACAGGCCGACCCGCAACTGGCCGTGCTGCGCGATCAAGTGAAGGCGCTGGAGTTACAGGCTGAACGCACGCTGCTGGAGCGTTTGGCGCTGGTGGTGCAGGCGTGGCCTGCTGTAGCTGGCGACAGCGAAGGATGGTTGGACCGGCTTGCACCAACCCAGGCCCGCGACCACGACGCGCTGCAACAGCTGCGCGTCGCGGCCCGGGAGCTTCAGGAGGCCGTGGACGGCGACTGAGCTGGGGTGCTGGCAGGTGCTGCTGGTGTAGCCGGGCTGGCCGCTGCGGCAGGTGCTGCGTTGCCGGCAGGCGCTGCTGGCTTGCTGGCGACAGGTTTGGCGGCAGCGGGCTTGGCGGCAGGTTTGGCTGGCGCCTTGGTCACTGCAGGCTTGGCGGCGGCAGGTTTCGCGGCCGGCTTGGCGGCGACAGCTTTGACCGGGGCCTTGGCAGCAGCAGGTTTGGCGGCCGGCTTGGCAGCGGCAGCTTTGGCCGGGGCCTTGGCAGCAGCAGGTTTGGCGGCCGGCTTGGCAGCGGCGGCTTTAGCCGGGGCTTTGGCAGCAGCAGGTTTGGCGGCCGGTTTGGCAGCGGCAGTTTTGGCCGGAGCTTTGGCAGCAGCAGGTTTGGCGGCTGGCTTGGCGGCGGCAGTTTTGGCTGGGGCCTTGGCAGCAGCAGGTTTGGCGGCCGGCTTGGCAGCGGCAGCTTTGGCCGGGGCTTTGGAAGCAGCAGGTTTGGCGGCTGGCTTGGCAGCGGCGGCTTTAGCCGGGGCTTTTGCTGCTGCAGGCTTGGTGGCCGGCTTGGCAGCAGCTTTCGGTGCCGCCGCGCGCAGGTCGAGGGCCTTGGCCGCCGCTTCGCGCACCTTGCCGACACCCTGGGCAAGTTTCAGGCTTTCCTGGGCATCACGCTTGAGTTGCTGAATATAAGTACGGGTCTGGGTCTGGCGATCCTTGAGCGACTCGAGCAGGCTTTCAAGTTCACCAGCGGCTTTCTGTGCCTTGCCTTGTGCCTTGGCTTTGCCGGCCTTGGCGGCGTCCTGCAACTTCAGGCGGGCACCGTGCAGTTTTTCCTGTGCCTTGCCGCGTTGTTTTTCCAACTTGGCCAACAGTTTCTCGGCATCCGCCAGCGCTTGAGAGCAGGCATCTTCCAGATGTTCGAGCAGGCTGCCCGAAAGTTGCTGAAGCAGGTGCAATGGCGTACTGACTGGCTTCTTTTTAGCCGACATGATTTACCTCCTGGCTGACGAGAGTGCGGCTCATACTATGCTTCTGCTGCTACCGCCGCTAGGGCATGTTGACAGTATCGGTAGCGCCGCGTTGCATGCCTGGGCAAAGTTGTTGTCTTGCAGCAAAAAACAAGTGTAGTTGGTCATTATTGTATTGCGGACATTTACACATGTTCCGCCAACAAGGCTGGCATACTTCGCCCTCACTGCAGCAGGACTCGACCATGCCACGTTATCTGATGCTCGGCTTGTGCCTGGCGGCCCCGCTTGCGCTGGCCGCCCCCGAAAGTAATACCGACAATGACCTGGCCTACAGCATCGGCGCCAGCCTGGGCGAACGGCTGCGCCAGGAAGTGCCGGGCCTGCAACTCGATGCGCTGGTCGAAGGCTTGCGCCAGGCCTATCAGGGCGAACCGCCACGGGTGGCCAAATCACGCATGCAGGCACTTCTGCAACAGCACGATGAACAGGCCAACGCGGCTGCCGAACAGGCCCGGGTGGACACGCTGCTGGCAGCAGAAAAACGCTTCATGGCCGCAGAACGTGCCCGTGCAGGTGTACACGCATTGCCCGAGGGCATCCTCTACAGCGAGCTGGCCAGCGGCGCCGGCGCACAGCCCAAAGCCAGCGGCAGCGTGCAGGTGCGGTATGTGGGCAAGCTGCCGGATGGCACAGTGTTCGACCAGAGCGAGAAACCGCAGTGGTTCAAGCTCGGCTCGGTGATCGAGGGCTGGCAGGTGGCACTGCCAAGAATGAAGGCGGGGTCTAAATGGCGGCTGGTGATCCCTTCGGCGCAAGCCTATGGCGCCGAAGGTGCGGGCGACCTGATCGCGCCCTACACCCCCCTGGTGTTCGAGATCGAACTGCTGGCCGTGGCCGACTGAGTCAGGCCTGCACCGCGTCCTCGGCCTTGTGCGCGTTGTGCAGCACTTCGATCAGGCAGTCTTCCAGCTCGAAACGTTCGTGCAAGAGGCTGCCCAGCTTGCCGAGCTTCTCGGCGAAACGCTCGGGGTCGGTGCATTCGCCCTTGTCGCAATGGTCATTGAAAGCCAGGGCAATCTGGGTGCTTTCATCGATGCGGGGGTTGATCTGCGTGGCAAGCTCCAGGCCGCGGGTGTCGCCAAAGGCCTTGGCTTCACTGACCAGCTGCTCGCTGACTTCGAAGTGCCAGGCTGACACGTAATCGACCAGCACCCCGCAGAAATCGCGGTTCTGGTCCTTGTCGGCAAAGGCCGGCTTGGCATCGCGCAATGCGCGGAAGGCTTGCACCAATTCCTGGCGCTCCTCCAGCCAACGATCGATCAGCTTGTGAACACCGCCCCAGCGTTCCTGGGCGTTCTGGCAACTATCGAGCATGGCGATCTCTTCCCTTCTGGGTAGATGCCGCTGCACCTCGCGACACAAGTGCGTGGCACAAAGGTGACATCAGCAGGACGGCATCGGGCAGTTGTGATTTCGGTATCCGTGCTGGGAGATTATTCCCGTGCGACTTGGCCTTCAAGGTACGCAGCACACAAAGTTCATACAAGCGTTTAATCCCTTTCCCACACACCGTTGGTCGAGCAACACCTTGCGCGTTGCGCTGGATCAACTTGCCGCGCGCTGGCGCAGCCGGTACGCCAGTAGCCACGACAGCGGCAGCGCGGCGAGCAACAGGAATGCCAGCAGGCTCCACTCCGGCAAGGTCAGGTCGAGGAAGCTCCAACTGATGGATACGCAATCCGGGCTACCGAGCAACAGCAACCTGGCGATTTCGCCAATCGGCCGCTGCATCAGATGCGTCACCGGCAGTTGGCAATCCACCACCGGCAGCGGCTCGCTTTGCAACCAGACATGCCGCCCGGCCAGCAGCGCGCCGCCTAACGCGCACAGCAGCGTCAGCCACGCATAACCGCGCAGGCCGCGTACCCCCGGCAAATGGATGACTGCCACCAGGCTGATCAGCGCGTACAACCCGAGCATCAGGCGCTGGCTGAAGCACAGGGCGCAGGGTACCAGGCCAACGACGGACTCCAGGCGAAACGACGCCACGAGCACGGCAAACGAAGCCAGGAAAGCGGGAAGGAACAAGCTGCGCAAGCAGGCCAGCGACATGGGCAATGGATGTCCGCGAAAGGAAAAAGTGACTTGAAACGGTAGAGGAAAGGGGCGCTTTGTATCAAGGCGCTACAGCGCGGACAAGTCGCTGATTGGCAACGAATCAATGCTGCGGAAGGTAGGAATAATCCGGCGACTGACGAAGAAAAATCGCTTAACCACATGAAGATGTGAACCACCCGCCAAGCCCGCACAGCGTACGGGCTTGGCAAGCGGTCAGGCCTGAACGCCCTCAGGCAGCGGCAGGGCCAGCAGGCGCTCGTCGAGCAGCCCCAAGCCCTCCTGGAACAACTGGTTGCTGCGCTCGGTTTCGCCCAGCCCGGCCAGCAGCCGCGCCAGTTCGGCGCAGGTTTCCGGGTTGCGCTGCAACCGCAGGCTGCTTTCCAGGTAATCACGGGCCTTGCCCCACAAACGGTTTTGCAAGCTCAGCCGGCCGAGGGTCAGCAGCAGGCTAGGATCCTGCGAATGGTCTTTCAACCAGCCCTCGGCAGCCTGCAGCTGACGCGCCGGGTCATCGCCGCGCACCAAGCCATAAAGGCGCGCCAGGTGGCTTTCGTAATTGCGCTTGAGCGCGCCGTGCAACACCTGCTCGGCCTCGCCCTGGGCACCCAGTTGGCGCAACTGCTCGGCGTAGGCCAGCACCAGCCCTGGCTCCTGGCGCTGCGCCGCGGTGAGCTGCTGCCAGGCGCGCTCCAACGCCTGGCGCGCGGTCTGTGGGTCGGTGCCACGGGCCACCGCCAGGCCAAGGTTCTGGCCCCAGGCGCGACGCTCAAGCTCGGCCAGCTCGTTGGCTGGCAGCACCTTGTGCTTGCGCAGGTCGGGCAGCAGACGGATCAGCGCCGGCCAGTCATCGCGCTCCAGGTGCAGGCGCTGCAGCAGGCGCAATACCTGGGCGTTGTTCGGGTGACGCTCCTGCATGGCCTGCAGCGCTTCGAGTGCACCCTCGCTTTCACCACGGTCCATCTGCAACTGGGCATGGGTGAGGGCAATGGCCAGCTCGGCCTGGGGCTGACGCTCCAGCGCACGCTCGAGCAGGTTGTCGCGGTCTTCGACACGGCCCTGCTCGTTGGCGGCGCGGGCGGCGCCAAGATAGTAAAGCAGGGGTTGCCGTTCGGATTCGGCGGCGCGCTGCAGATGGCGCTGGGCGCTGCTCCAGCGGCCTTCGGCCAGGTCCAGCTGGCCTTGCTCGATGGCGATCCGGGTACGGCGGCCACGGTTGCGCCGCGACCAGGGGTTGACCACGCCACTGGAGGTCAGCACCAGCCCGACCAGGTAGCGCAGCACCAACAGCAATACAACGATGCCGACCAGCGCCCCCAGTGCCGCCCACAGCCCCGACTGATAGCGGAAGCCGCCGTAGGCGATCAGCACGTAGCCGCTGTGCTTGGCGATGGCGATGCCCAGCGCCGCGGCGACCACGATCGCCAGCACCGCCAGCAGGTAGACGCGCTTCATGGCTTGGCCCCTTCAGCTTCGGCCGGCAGGTGGCGACGCTGGATGTAGGCCTGCACGGCGGCCAGGCTTTCGCTGAGGTCTGGGGTCACCACCGACACCGGTTGCTCGGCCAGCTGGTTGAGGCTGTCGAGCATGGCTTTGCTTTGCGGGTTGTCCGGGTTGAAGTTGGCCAGCAGCACGCTGCGCGCATCGTCCAGCGCCTGGGTGTAGACCTTGGCCTCGCCGTTGAGCGCGGCCCACTGGGCCTGCTCGATGGTCAGGCTGAGCGCCAGGCGCAGTTGGTTGAGCGACTGCCCGGAAAGCAGCGGGCGCACGTTGTCGTCGGCGTTGAACTCGATCTGGAAGTACTTGGAGAGCTCCGCCCACCACTGCGACCAGCGGCTGGCGCCGTCACCGTCGGCGGTGAGCGCGCCCATGGCATCGGCCTGGCTCTCGAATTCCGGCGACTGGGCACTGAGCTGCTGCACCTGTTCACGCTGGGCGGCGAGCTTGAGGAACAGCCCGGTGCGGTCTGGCTGCTGGGTGCTGTTGAGCGTGGCCAGGCTGCGCGCCAGTTGTTCGCGGGCGGCGAAGGCGCCCGGGTCGCTCTGCTCGCGGAGGATCTCGTCGGCGCCCTCGACCAGCGCCTTGGCGCTGGCGATGTCCTGCAGTGCCGAAAGGCGCAGCGTGGCCAGGCGCAGCAAGTGCTCGGCCTCGGCCAGGCGCCATTCCTTGCGGCTTTCGCCGAGCGCGGTTTCAAGGCGCTGGCTCAGCCGCTGCTGGTCGCCCTGCAGTTGCGCCACCAGCCGCCGACGGTCCTCCAGCTCGCTGGCTGCGGGCAGGCTGGCCAGTTGCGTGGTGAGCTGCTGCTCGCGTTGCTGCAACGCATCGGCCCGCTGGTTGAGCGCTTGCAGATGCTCGCCCTGGCCCTGTTCGCTACTTTGCAACTGGCGCACCTGCCAGGCACCCCAGCCGCCGATCGCGACCCCGGCGGCGCCCAGTAGCAGGGCCAGCACCGCCAGCCCGCTGCCAGAGCGTCCAGCCGGTGCGGTAGTGGTTTGCGGCGCCTCGGGCACCGAGTTCTGTTCAGTGTGGGGCAAGACCGTTTCGCTCACGTATCCATCCTTTGCATGGCGGCGCATCGCTCAAGCTTAGCGCCTTAAGGGGCAGGTACAGCAGTTCGCTGCACGGCTGCCAGCAAGGCCGCGGCACTGGCGCCACGGCAATCCACAATCTGTTGGGCGCCCAACGCGCGGGCCTGTTCGGCGACCCGCGGGCTGGGCACGAACAAGGGCAGGCGTGAAAGCCGTGGCCAATCCGCACCCGCTATCTGTTGCAAGTGTTCCAGACCCTGCCCACTGCTGACCACCAGGCCATTGAGGCGTTCCCCATCGACCCGGCGCGCCAGCGTGCCCGCCGGATAATGCGGCAGGCAGCGGCGATACAGTTCCAGATAATCGACACTAGCACCTTGCTCTGCAAGACGCTCGGCCAGCAGTTCGCGACCTCCCACGCCGCGGACGATCAGGACACGGGGCTCAGGCCGCGCGATGGCCTCGCACAGGGCCGGCAGGCCGAGCAAGGCTTCGCTGTCATCACCGCTCGCCGGAAAGGTTACCCGCAGCCCGCAGCCCTGGAGGATCCGCGCCGTTGCCTCGCCCACCGTGAACCAGCCCTCGGGCGGTGGCGCGATGCCGGCCTGGTCGAGCTGGTCGAGCAGCAGGCGCGCAGCCGGCTTGCTCACCACGATGATCGCCTGCGCCTGGGCGATGCCGCGCAGGCGCTGAAGCTGCGCGGTGTCCGGCTCGATCGCTTCAATCACCAGCAACGGCAGGCTGGCACTGGCAATGCCCGCCTCGGCCAGTGACTGCGCCAGTGCCGCACAGTCCTCTTCAGGGCGGGTCAGCAGCAGGCGCCAGGGGCTCACGGGTGGCCGGCCTCGCCGTAGACTTCCTTGAGGATCGCCTCGGCGCCCTGGCCGAGCAGGTCCTCGGCCACCTGCACGCCGAGCGCCTCGGCATTGGCGCGCGGGGCGCGGGCATCGGCCACCAGCAGGGTGCCGCCGGATGGCTGGCCGACCAGGCCACGCAGCCACAACTGCTCGCCCTCGAGCACCGCGTAGCAGGCGATGGGCACCTGGCAACCACCGTTCAGGCGTTTGTTCAGGGCACGTTCGGCAACCACCCGGTCGGCGGTATCGACATGGTGCAGCGGCGCCAGCAGCGCATGGATCTCGCTGTCGGCGCTGCGGCATTCGATGCCCACCGCGCCCTGG
Organism: Pseudomonas sichuanensis; assembly: GCF_003231305.1. GTDB lineage: Bacteria > Pseudomonadota > Gammaproteobacteria > Pseudomonadales > Pseudomonadaceae > Aquipseudomonas > Aquipseudomonas sichuanensis. The sequence goes on from NZ_QKVM01000051.1 coordinate 43,633, forward strand.
CCACCGGCCGGCAGGCTGTCGTCGACGCTGATGGTGTCGGTGATGCGGTCCTCGAAGCCCAGGCGGATCAGGCCGGCGGCGGCGAGGATGATGGCGTCGTACTCGCCGGCGTCGAGCTTGGCCAGGCGGGTATTGACGTTGCCGCGCAGGAAGCGGATCTCGAGGTCGGGGCGGCGCGCCAGCAACTGGGCCTGGCGACGCAGGCTGGAGGTGCCGACGATGCTGCCGGCCGGCAGTGCTTCGAGGCTTTGGAAGGTATTGGAAACGAAGGCATCGCGCGGGTCTTCACGCTCGCAGATGCAATACAGGCCCAGGCCTTCGGGGAAGTCCATGGGCACATCCTTCATCGAATGCACGGCGATGTCGGCTTCGTTGTCGAGCAGGGCGGTTTCCAGCTCCTTGACGAACAGGCCCTTGCCGCCGATCTTCGCCAGCGGCGCATCGAGCAGCTTGTCGCCGCGGCTGACCATCGGCACCAGGGTGACCAGCAGGCCAGGGTGGGCCTGCTCCAGGCGGGCTTTTACGTATTCGGCCTGCCACAGGGCCAAGGCACTTTTACGGGTGGCAATGCGGATTTCGCGAGTGGACATGAAGCGCCCCGATGCAGAGAAATGCTGTCGATGATAACAGCTCTGCCGAAGGGCAAGCAGATGTGGGTCAACCGCGGGGCAAGCCCGCTCCCACGGGCCCGACCCGGCTTGTCAGAGTGCCTGCATCATCTTGCGCACACCGGCCACATGGCGCCGGCTGACGGTCAGCGCGTCACCGTCCAGGCCTTTGAGATAGAGCTGGAAATGCCCCAGCGGCGTGCGTTGCAGGCGTTCGATGCGCTCTCGGGCGACCAGGGCGTTGCGGTGGATACGCACGAAACGCTCGCCAAACTCGTCCTCCAGCGCCTTGAGCGGTTCATCGAGCAGAACTTCACCGGCCTCGTGGCGCAGGGTGACGTACTTGTGATCAGCGATGAAATAGATGACCTGCGGCAGGGGGATCAGCTCGATGCCCTTGCGCGTGCGGGCACTGATGTGGCTGCGTGGGCCGCCGGTTTCACCGGCAGGCCGGGTCAACGCCGCCAGTTGGGCACGATTGGGTTTTTCGGCGCGGCGCAACGCGTCGCGCAGGGCCTGGGGCTGGATCGGCTTGTCGACATGGCTGAGGGTGCTTTCCTTGAACGCCTGGCTGCCGTATTCATCATCGCCGGTGCAGAACACCACGGCAGGCGGCGCCTCGCGCTCGCACAGCCGCGCGGCGACCTGCAGGCCATCGAGGCCCGGCATGCCGATATCGAGCAACACCACGTCGGGCTTGAGGCTTTCGATCAATGCCAGGGCCTCATCGCCGTTGGTGGCGCTGGGCTCCATCACGGTGTAGCCCTCCAGCTCGCCGAGCAACCGGCTCAGGCGTTCGCGGGCTTGGGGTTCGTCATCAACGATCAGGACATTCATAATTGCGCTGGATTCCTGAGTGAGTCTCGCACGGGTATAGCGTAGACAGGTGTGGGGTGACTGGTAAGCGGTCACGCTACAGACCGGTGCGAAGGCCAAAGATTCACTGGCCTGGCAGATTCACCGCCAGTCCTTTGTCCAACTGTAGACGGTCCGTGGAACACTGCCGTTCATTCGTTGAATCTGCCATGCACCCTCTCTATCAGACGATTCTCTCGACCAGCGCCCCTGCGGTGGCGGGCGCAACCCTGCTATGATCGCGGCACTTTTTTCGTTCACGCCTTCAACGAGTGAATCCATGAGCACCGACAAGACCAATCAGTCCTGGGGCGGCCGCTTCAGTGAGCCCGTCGACGCCTTCGTCGCCCGTTTCACCGCCTCGGTCGATTTCGACAAGCGCCTGTACCGCCACGACATCATGGGTTCGATCGCCCACGCCACCATGCTGGCGCAGGTCGGCGTGCTCAGCGATGCCGAGCGCGACACCATCATCGATGGCCTGAAGACCATCCAGGGCGAGATCGAGGCCGGCAGTTTCGACTGGCGCGTCGACCTGGAAGACGTGCACATGAACATCGAAGCACGCCTGACCGACCGCATCGGCATCACCGGCAAGAAGCTGCACACCGGCCGTAGCCGCAACGACCAAGTGGCCACCGACATCCGCCTGTGGCTGCGCGACGAGATCGACCTGATCCTGGCCGAGATCACCCGCCTGCAGCAGGGCCTGCTGGAGCAGGCCGAGCGCGAAGCCGAGACCATCATGCCCGGCTTCACCCACCTGCAGACCGCCCAGCCGGTGACCTTCGGCCACCATCTGCTGGCCTGGTTCGAAATGCTCAGCCGCGACTACGAGCGCCTGGTCGATTGCCGCAAGCGCGCCAACCGCATGCCCCTGGGCAGCGCCGCGCTGGCCGGCACCACCTACCCGATCGACCGTGAACTGACCTGCAAGCTGCTGGGCTTCGAAGCCGTGGCCGGCAACTCGCTGGACGGCGTCTCGGACCGTGACTTCGCCATCGAATTCTGCGCTGCCGCCAGCATCGCGATGATGCACCTGTCGCGCTTCTCCGAAGAGCTGGTGCTGTGGACCAGCGCCCAGTTCCAGTTCATCGACCTGCCCGATCGCTTCTGCACCGGCAGCTCGATCATGCCGCAGAAGAAGAACCCGGACGTACCGGAGCTGGTGCGTGGCAAGAGCGGCCGTGTGTTCGGCGCCCTGACCGGCCTGCTGACCCTGATGAAAGGCCAGCCGCTGGCCTACAACAAGGACAACCAGGAAGATAAAGAGCCGCTGTTCGACGCCGCCGACACCCTGCGCGACTCGCTGCGCGCCTTTGCCGACATGATCCCGGCGATCAAGCCCAAGCACGCGATCATGCGTGAAGCGGCCCTGCGCGGCTTCTCCACCGCCACTGACCTGGCCGACTACCTGGTGCGCCGTGGCCTGCCGTTCCGCGATTGCCACGAGATCGTCGGCCATGCGGTCAAGTATGGCGTGGACACCGGCAAGGACCTGGCCGAGATGAGCCTGGACGAGCTGCGCCAGTTCAGCGACCAGATCGAGCAGGATGTGTTTGCCGTACTGACGCTGGAAGGCTCGGTCAATGCCCGTAACCACATCGGCGGTACCGCGCCGGCGCAGGTGCGTGCGGCCGTGGTGCGCGGCAAGGAACTGCTGGCTTCGCGTTAAGCGATCAGCCGTAGGAC
>NZ_QKVM01000052.1 GCF_003231305.1 Pseudomonas sichuanensis
CTGCGCGCCCAGCGCGACTTCAAGCAGCTGGTGGTCAACGACAGCCACGTGCAGATCGGCGGCCACCGCCAGCTACTGGTCAGGGGCGACAGCCTGGTCACGGTGGAGGCCGACGAGCAACGCAGTGTGAGCGGCGAGCGCAAGGTGCTGGTGCGGGCCAGTGACCACCTGGTGGTCGAGCAGGGCAGCCAGACCCGCGTAGGTACGGTGCTGGTGCAGCACGCCGGGCGCCAGGTGCAGGTGTCGGCGGACGGCGAGGTGGTGGTGGAAGGCGGGGCCAGCATCAGCCTCAAGGTCGGCGGGCAGCACCTGGTGATCAACAGCGCCGGCATTTTTGCCAGCAGCCCGATCCAGGTGGGGGGCACGCCGGCGGTCAACCAGTCGATAGCACCACTCCCGCCTGAGCTGGTTGGCAGCCAGGCATTGGCCGCGTTACCCAAGGTGGTGGCGCCGGTGATGCTGGCGTTGGTGGGCGCTAGCAAGCAGTCCAACCAGGACTTTTGCCCGCTTTGCGAGGCCTGCGCCAATGGCCAGTGTCTGCCGGCAGGAGGTGCCCGATGAGCGGCCATGACCTTTGGCAATGGACGGCCGCACAGCGTGCCCTGGGGCGCGAGGTCGTGCTGCTGCTGGGTGGCGAGGCAGAGACCCGTCACGAGCTGATGGCTGCCTTGGGCAGCGACCGCTGGAGCGCCCTTTACAGCCAGACACCGGCAGCCCAACTGGCCAGCGCGGGCCCCACCGCGTTCCGGGTGGGCGATGGCGAGCTGCGGTTGGCGGGCGCGGACCTCTCGGCGCCACAGACCCACTGGGGTTGGCTGGCGAGCATAGCCCCAGGCGATTGGGAGGCCTGGCTCAGCCACTGGCGGGCGCGGCTGATGGTCGGCCCTGGGCTGTACCGCTTTCACGACAACCGCGTACTGGCGCGTGCCTTGGATGTGCTGGCTCCGGCTGAACTGCCCGCTTACCTCGGGCCGACCATCAGCCTCTGTTACTGGCAAACGGATGCCTGGCGGGTCGCGGACAACCCGGCTCCCGGTAGTTACCCCGTGCCCTCCGAGCCGGCCTGGCTGCGAGTGCCGGCACCTGCCGCCGAGGTGACGCTGTTGGTGAATGCTGACCGCTACTTGGTCCGGCATGACTACGAACGCTATCTGCAACTGGCGAGCGAACAGGACCACGAGGCCTGGCTTGGACGGCAGCTGGAACAGGCCAAGGCCTGGGGATGGGAGACGTCTGCGCAGTTGGAGTTCCTGTTGCTCAGCAGTCTGCGTTCACCGGGGTTCAGGGTCGGGGAGGAGTGGGCGCGGTGGCCGGAGGAAACGCCCGAGGCACATTTTCAGCGGATGCGACGGATTGCGCCATTAGAGCAAGGGAGGAGATGAAGTGAACTATTGGAGAAAGCGAGCAGTTGTTGTAACGGCTGCATTGTTGCAGACCAGCTGTTTCAATTGGCAATCGAATACGTTCACGTTGGTGGGGGAATTGCCGCCGAACTTTTCTTATTGGGCCGGTGTGCTTTACAAGCCGGAGCCGGGCACGAACTGTACGGTCACAGACTGGCGGCGGACCATGCCGGAGTACAACCGGCCTTGGCTGGGTGAATATAAACCGGAAATAAAAGTTGATATAAGAACCCTCATCAAGGGTTGCCGGATGGTTGTTGATGAGATCGATATAAAGATCTTTGCGCGATGGGCAGAGGCGAGGCGGGCTCAGAGTTACGATTTTGCAGGATTGAAGTTTTATGCCGAGCTTGAGGATAAATATACGCGAAAGTTTAAGGCGAAAGAGGGCGACACGTTTTACGGGCAGTGCCAGTGGATGTTTAGGACTAACGGTAAGAATCGAGATATCAACAAGAAGCTTCTCTGCAATAAGGACGTTGATCGAGGCGAGCGCGGCAAGGGAAAGCCTTTCGCGATTTATACGCTGGATCAATTGCCGGGCAAGACGATAAGGATGAATGTTCGTGTACTTGATAAGGACACACCAGGTGATGGGGACACGTGGGTTGAGTTTCCCAATGGATGGAAGCGGTGTATGGGGAAAGGGTTTGACGACCCCTACGGCTTCTGTCGGGGAAACGTCACAGACTTTAGTCACTTTACCGGGCCGAATGGCGAGACTTGCACAATCTACCCAGGCTGCAAGGAGTAAAGCATTATGAAAGAGCTTTATGATGAGATTTCTTCTCCTATTAATTCAAAAATGTTCTCCTGCCCTGTACAAAACTGTCGTACCAGCTTTCAGCTGGTCGATGAATTTGGGCATGGAAAGTCTTATGCGGGACTGAGCTTTGAAGCAGTCGATCGAGAGGGGATGATCTATCAAGGTGTGCTAGATGTTGATGGGAGTGCTGTCGTTTCGGAACACTACAGTGGAGGATTGGTTGTGACGTTGCTTGCAGCGTATGTCGGTTTTGATGACATATATACGCGGCTGACTAATCGAAAAGCCTACCCTCTGAGGCTCACGGAATTACAGATTCGCGCAGAAAATACGCGATTTAAACATGAGGATGGTTCCCGAACCGAGGATAACCCCGCTCAAGCTGTGTGCGACCACTTTCACCAGGTAGAGGTCCGCGATTTGGTTCGATACAACTGCCATCTACCTCCAGCCACGAAATCTAATTTCCCTCCTGAAGAACATGCCAAGAAACTCATGCGTGGGCATGGTGCCCACGGTGTGTGCCTAAGGCCCAACCGACATACGGTGCTTGAGGTTCGTCCCTTGCGCGCTTTGCGGCTGGTGCTATCCAAGGATCCAGGTTTTTGCGTGTTGAACATGTATCAACTGGCACTCATGGCCACGTTGAGCTATTCGCCGTTTGGGCAAGAGCCGGATGAACATCCTGTCAGGGCATCAGCGGTCAGCTTTCCCCATGAGCCCAGTATTGGAAACTGGTTTGGCGAATCTTTGAGTACATTCAGAGAAATCTGGCGGGTCGATACGAAGCTTGCCCAAGCGTTTTACCCAATCTACGAAGAGGTACCTTATTCGCAGCGATGGGAGATCGCTCCCTTCGATCCCGAGTTGTATGCCGACAACGATCCTGAACGTGGCGCCCGTCAGGAGCATCCAGCCAATATTCATTGGCTCGATGACCGGAATAGGTTCAACGCAACGGACACTCAGGCATTTGCCGTCCATACACCTGATCAGATCTTGATAGCGGTTCGCGGTACCAGCGAATTCATGGCCGATTTGCTTCGAGATATGGATGTGCTACAGGTTGAGTTCAATGAGGGTAAGGGACGAGTTCACCGAGGGTTCTACGAGTCCGCGTTACAAGCCTACTCATTTGTAGAGGACTACCTGGCGAGGTTCTACACCGACCAGCAGATAGTCATCTGCGGTCATAGCTTGGGCGGCGCTGTTGCGCTTCTGCTGGCAGAAATGCTTCGCCGCGCAAGGGAAGGCATCGACATCCAGCTCTACACCTACGGCGCCCCTCGCGCCGGCGACGCCACCTTCATGCAAGGCGCCGCCGACCTGATTCATCACCGCATAGTCAACGACAACGACCCAGTCCCCAGTGTGCCCGCCAGCTGGATGCACCGGCCCTTCGAGCGGGTCCGGCAGGATATCGCGCAGGCCCATATGCAAGCGCCCCTGGGCGTGAAGACGGTCCTCACCAGCCTCGGTTTCGAACTGGCCGAGTCCTACGAGCACCACGGCGAATTGCGCCATTTCATGAGCATTCCCTTCGCGCCTGGTCGTCAATCCGCCGTGTTGTGGACGCCCGGCTGCAGCACCATCACCGAGCAAGCGCTGTGCAACCGCATGCTGCGGCACGAGTCCGGCCTGCCCGAACGCATGGCCTTCATGGATCAGTTGTTTCGGGTCGGCGACCATTTCATGGTGGCCTACATTCCCGCCTGCTGGGCCGCGTTGCGCCGCCATCAGGAGGTGCTGAAGGCCAACACGCCCCCTGTCACCCGTCGTGAGTTGTCGCTGATCCGCGCAATGCTGGTTTCATTCGATGAACAGATCCAGCGCATGCAGGCGTCGATCAAGCAAGCGGACCCACACCGTCGCCAACATGAAAATCGTCTGCAAATCATGCATGAGGAACGCCGCCGACTCGAAGCCACCCTGACGCGACTCTCTGCGCTCGCTACCACCACCGTCACCGCAGCCCAGGTCTACGGCTCGCTCGCCAACCACCCCGAACTCGAAACCCTCTTGGCCCGTTGGCACGCCCATGACGTGAACAACCGCGAAGAGCAGCTTGCCATGGCCCCCGCCGAACTTCCCCCAAGCGAGCCACCGGTAATCAAAGTGTCCTTCGACGAGATCTTAGCCATGCTCGATGCCGACAGCGATCCGAATGACCCTCTGAACTTGATATGAAAAAGGTTCCTCACGGATTACCGGGAACGTCATTCCTGATCTTCAGGAATGGAATTCGCTGTCCCAGTAACCATAGGCCATGCGCTTGATCACCTTTATCCGGTTGTTGATCCCTTGTCGGCTTCCAGCAACCGCACAAGCCTGAATCAAGTGGGAGCAACTGTCTTGCTCGCAATTCAAAGGCTTGACGCAATCGCTGGCAAGCCAGCTCCCACAGGGTCCGCGCTGTTACACAAGGGTTGAATCAGCCAACCATCCCAGGCTCGAACGCAATGCTCTGCACCACCTCCAGCTCATAGCCCGCCAAACCCGCATACTTCAGCGGCGGTCCCAGGTGGCGCAGCTTGCCCACGCCGAGGTCCTGCAGGATCTGCGCGCCGGTGCCGACTTCCGAATACACCTTCGACTGGCCGCGCTGGTAGGGGCGCAGCGGCTGCGTCAGCTGCGGTACTCGCTCCAGCAGCGCCTGGGAAGACTCATGGTTGGCGAGGATCACCACCACCCCGGCGCCTTCCGCGGCCACCCTCTGCAGCGCCGCCCACAGGGTCCAGTTGGCGGGCCCTGCATACTCGGCACCGACCAGGTCACGCAGCGGGTCGATCACATGCACGCGCACCAGCGTCGGCTGCTCGCGGCGAATGTCGCCCATGACCATGGCCATGTGCACACCGCCTTCGATGCGGTCCTCATAGGTGACCAGGCGGAAAGTGCCGTGCACGGTGGGCAGTTCGCGCTCACCGATGCGCTTGATGGTCTGCTCGGTGCTGAGGCGGTAGTGGATCAGGTCGGCGATGGTACCGATCTTGATCCCGTGACGGGCGGCGAACACTTCCAGGTCCGGGCGCCGGGCCATGGTGCCGTCGTCGTTGAGCACTTCGACGATCACCGAGGCCGGGGAGAAACCGGCAAGGCGTGCCAGGTCGCAGCCGGCCTCGGTATGGCCGGCGCGGGTCAGCACGCCGCCTTCACGGGCACGCAGGGGGAAGATGTGGCCGGGCTGCACCAGGTCTTCCGGGCGGGCATCGGGGGCCATGGCGGCGGCCACGGTACGGGCCCGGTCGGCGGCGGAGATGCCGGTGGTGACGCCGCTGGCGGCCTCGATCGACACGGTGAAGGCGGTGCTGAACACGCTGCCGTTGGCCGGCACCATCTGCTCGAGGCCCAGGCGTTGGCAGTGTTCGTCGGTGAGGGTCAGGCAGATCAGGCCACGCGCCTCACGGGCCATGAAGTTGATGGCCTGGGCGTCGCAACGCTCGGCGGCGATCAGCAGGTCGCCCTCGTTTTCGCGGTCTTCGTCATCCACCAGCAGGACCATCTTGCCCTGGCGGTAGTCCTCGAGGAGTTCTTCGATGCTGTTGAATGCCATGTTGCACGCTCACGGTGATGGGGTGATTATTATGGTATACCATCATACATAAATATCACTGAAGCAGGAGTACGACGGATGAAGGCCTACTGGATCGCCCATGTGGACGTCAGCGACCCGCAGCAGTACCAGCAGTACACCCAGCGCGCCCCGGCGGCGTTCGTTGCTTTCGGTGGGCGCTTTCTTGCCCGTGGCGGGCGCAGCGAGGCGATGGAGGGGCGGCCCACTCCTCAGCGTAGCGTGGTGATCGAGTTCGATTCGTATGAGCAGGCGCTGGCGTGTTATCGCTCGGACCTGTACCAGGAGGCTTGCCGCCACCGCCAGGGGGTGGCGAAGGCGGAGGTGATCATTGTCGAGGGGGTTGAGCCCTGATGCTTGAGCTGGGGTACTGGGGCTGCTTCGCAGCCCTTCGCGGGTAAATCGCATCGGCGCACCGCCGCTCCCACAGGGATAACGTGGGAGCGGGTTTACCCGCGAAGGGCCGCAAGGCGGCCCCATTCACGCGTCTTCTTTCGCCTGCCCGCGAGTGCGCAGCAGCGACAACAGCACCCCGCCCAGCAACAGCCCGAACGTCACCCCCAGCGACACCCCCGCCGGCACCTTGCCGACCAGCCCGTGCCAGAAGATCTTGCAGCCGATGAAGATCAGCACCATCGCCAGTGCGTACTTGAGGTAGACGAAGCGGTGCATCAGCGCCGCCAGGGCGAAATACAGCGAGCGCAGGCCGAGGATGGCGAAGATGTTCGAGGTGTAGACGATGAAAGGGTCCTGGGTGATGGCGAAGATCGCCGGCACGCTGTCGACGGCAAACACCAGGTCGGCCAGTTCGATCAGCACCAGGGCGAGGAACAGCGGTGTGGCGTAGCGCAGGGCCTGTTGCTCCCCGGGTGGGGTAAGCCGCACGAAGAAGCGCGGGCCGTGGATCTGTTCGGTAACCCGCATGTGCCGACGCACGAAACGCAGCACCGGGTTGTTGGCCAGGTCCGGGTGGCTGTCGTCCTTCGATAGCGCCATCTTCACCCCGGTAAACAGCAGGAAGGCGCCGAAGATGTACAGCACCCAGGCAAAGTGCTGCACCAGTGCCGCGCCCACGCCGATCATGATCGCCCGCAACACCACCACTCCGAGGATGCCCCAGAACAGCACGCGGTGCTGGTAGCGGCGGGGGATGGCGAAGAAGCTGAAGATCATCGCCATGACGAACACGTTGTCCATCGACAGCGATTGTTCCACCAGGAAGCCGGTGTAGAACTCCAGCGCCGACTGCGCGCCCAGCTCGTGCCATACCCACACGCCGAACAGCACGCCGACACTGAAATAGCCGGAATACAGCAGTAGGCTTTCGCGCATTTCGATCTCGCGTTCCTGGCGGTGCAGCACACCCAGGTCAAGCACGAGCAAGGCGATGACGATCGCGATGAACACCAGCCACAACCAGGTGCTGGTACCGAGGAATGGGTTAACGAGAAATGCATGCAGAGCTGTCATGAGCCCCTCCTTGCTTGTCGACGTTGCCAGGCAACAGTGATTCCGACATGGCGGCGCAAACCGTCAGAGGGGCCCGGCATCACATGCTCTTGAGGCTAGCCCTGAATGCCGTGGATGCCGATGGCAAGGCTGTTACATTTCTTTTCCAGCCAATTCGATCACCGATGTTTGACGGCATACGCCTGGCGCACATCGCTGGCCCAGCCATCGAGCACGGCCTTTACGTTGTCGGCGGTCATCTGCTGGCGGTCGTTTTCCAGCGGCACGCCAGTCCCGGTGAGCACCGCTGCACCGATCAGCCTGCCGCTGGTGCCCGCCTCGAAACGCAGCTCGCTGGCAATTTCACTGTCCAGGTCTCGCCAGCCCGCAACGCTGCTTACCCCGGCCGCCACCAGGGTGATCGGCAGCCATTCATAGAAGTGCAAACCTTGGGTATGGGCGTCGATCCGGCTGATGACCGGCCTGATCACCAGGGTGTTCGGGCCTGGGCGCTCGACCACGGTCATGACCTTGCCCAGCTCGTTGCGCAGTGCCGCGTCGTAGTAGCCGGTGATGTTGGCCAGCGTACTCTGTGGGATGCGTGCGGTCGGCGCGGGCGCGGGGTAGAGCCGGCTCGGTGCGAGGTACACCTGGATATAGCGGCCGCGCGGCAGTTTCGGGTCGACCCAGGTCAGGGCGGTGCCGCCCGAAGGCGTCGGGTGCGGGCTCAGCACGCTGTAGTCCGGCAGGAAGCCGGCAGGCGGCGGTGTCTTGCTGCTGCACGCAGACAGGCCCAATACGCAGGTCAGCAGTACGGCACGGGCAGGCATGTGCTTCATGGCTGGCCTCCGGCTGCGTCGTTCGCCGGGCCCTGTGGCGAATGCTCGATGTGCAGTTGCCCCTTGGCCATCATCCAGTGGATGAGTTCGTTCGCCGTCACCGTATGGCTGTATTCCACCCATTCGCCGTGCGCCGGGCTGTAATGTTCGAAGTAGCGCCGCAGGACGATCTGGCCATTGTGCTCGCCCAGTTCAAGGCTCGCCTGCTGGATGGTCAGGGCTGCGCCGTCGCCACGGGTGCTGGTGCGCTGGTTGAGGATCAGGGCAGGGCCCTCGGTGCTGGTGCTGTGGTGCGAGAGGTTCATCGGTGCCCCCTGGTGGTCGAAGGCCAGCAGGGTGCCCCAGGTTGTTTGCCGGCGAATGTCGGCGTGATGTCCACACTGTAGAAATGTTACGCGGTTGAAATAAATGACCGCAGCCGCGCAATGGTTTTAGATACGCCCTTTTTCTGGACCCTGTGACCGTGAGCAGACTGCTGATCGTCGACGACGACGTGGAAATCCTGGCCCTGCTGAAGCAGTTCTTCATGCAGCATGCCTACGAGGTCGAGTTGGCCGCCGACGGCCAGGCCATGTGGGCGGCCATTGCCCGGCAAACCCCGGACATCATCATCCTCGACCTGATGCTGCCGGGCGAGGGCGGCCTGAGCCTGTGCCAGAAGGTCCGTGCCCAGACCGGCATCCCGATCGTCATGCTCACCGCCATGGCCGAGCTGAGCGACCGTATCGTCGGCCTGGAACTGGGCGCCGACGACTACCTGACCAAACCCTTCGACCCGCGTGAGCTGCTCGCCCGCCTGCGCGCCGTACAGCGCCGGGCCGGCGGCCAGTTGCCCCGTGCCGAGGCCGTGCGGCCGCTGATCGGCTTCGCCGGCTGGCAGCTGGATGTCACCTGCCGCGAGCTGCGCTCGCCCGAGCAGGTGATGATCCCGTTGTCTGGCGCCGAGTTCGACCTGCTGGTGGTGTTCCTCGAGCACCCGCAGCGCATCCTCACCCGCGAGCAACTGATCGACCTGACCCGTGGCCAGGGGCATGAGGCCTTCGACCGCAGCATCGATGTGCAGGTCAGCCGGCTGCGGCGCAAGATCGAGCCGGACAGCAAGCGGCCGGACTTGATCCGCACCGTGCGCAATGGCGGCTACCTGTTCACTGCCAAGGTCACCCGGTCATGATCGGCCGGTTGTTGCGACGCGATACCCTGCGCTGGCGGATCGCCCTGACCATCTTCGCCGCCATGCTGGCGTCGCTGGCGCTCAATGCGCTGTTCGTCCAGGTGGCAGGCATCTGGGCGCGCCCGCCGATCGAGCGCACCGGCCTGCTCGAACAGATTGCCGTGACCACGCGCCTGCTGGAAGCGGCGCCGGTACCCTTGCGCGGGCAACTGGCGCAGGCGGCGAGCAACCCGACCTTGCAGGTGACCTGGAGCGGCCAGCGTGAAGCACTCGAGCTGCCTGCTGCGGGCATGCCGGTGGAGGCCGAGCGGATCCCGGCGCTGCGGCCATTACTGGGGCAGGGCCGGACGATCGAGGCGTTCAACCCTTCGGATTGGCCAGCGGGCAGCGCCGAGGCGCATTACGGCGCACTGGTGCGCCTGGCCGATGGCAGCTGGCTGTCGTTCGTCCCGCCTGAGCGCAGCTGGGGGCTCAGCGCGCCGGCGCGGATTGCGGTGATCCTCGGCCTGGGGCTGATCGCCACGCTGCTGGTGGCCTGGCTGGCCACGCGGCAACTGGCCAACCCGCTGCAGCGCTTCGCCAGCGCCGCGCGCCGTTTCGGCGGCGACCTGCAGGCCCCGCCGATCGACATCGAGGGGCCGCAGGAGATCCGCCAGGCCATCGTCGCGTTCAACACCATGCAGGCGCAGATCCAGCACTTTGTGCGCGAGCGCACCCAGATGCTCGCGGCCATCTCCCATGACCTGCGGGCCCCCCTGACGCGCCTGCGCCTGCGCAGCGAGTTCATGGAGGACCTGGAGCACCAGCGCAAGCTGGTGCGCGATGTCGACGAGATGCAATCGATGATCAACGCTGCCCTGGCGTTCTTCCGCGAAGGCACGCAGCTGGAGCAGGCGACAGTGTTCGATCTGTCCGAGCTGTTGCAGACCATCCTCGACGATTACTGCGACCAGCACATCGATGTCGACTTCAGCGGCCCCGCACACCTGGTGCATTGGGGCCGGCCGTTGGCGCTCAAGCGGGTGGTGGTCAACCTGCTGGAGAACGCGATCAAGTATGCGCGCACCCCGCGCATCGCCCTGAGCCGTGAGGCCCATCGGGTGCTGATCGAGATCAGCGATGAGGGACCGGGCATCCCCGAAGCGGCACTGCAGCAGGTGTTCGAGCCGTTCTTCCGCCTGGAAGGCTCACGCAACCGGCATACCGGCGGCGTCGGGCTCGGCTTGTCGGCGGCGCGGGCGATGGTACGCGAGCAGGGTGGCGAACTGACCTTGCATAACCGCCGGGGTGCGGGGCTGGTGGCCCGGATCGAATTGCCGGACTACCGCTGAAGCTCAGTACACCCAGACCTCGACCCGGCGGTTGCGCAAGCGCCCCTGTTCCAGGTCGTTGCCCGCGACCGGCAGTTCGTCGCCCATGCCGGTCACTTCCTTGACCTCCACGCCCTGGCGCGCCAGTTCGCGGCGTACCGCCATGGCCCGCAGGCGCGAGAGCAGGGCGGCGCGCCCCGGGGTTTCCTTGGGGTCGCCAAAGCCCACCAAGACCGCCTTGCGCTGCAACTTACCGGCCTGGCGCAGGTAGTCGCCGACCCGCTGCACATCGCGCAGGGCCTTGTTGTCGAGGCCGGCGCTGCCCTCCTGGAAACGAAAGTTGACCGTCAGGCGGTTGGCTTCGCGCGCAAGGCTTAAGTAGCGCACTGGCATGTCCGCTTGCGCCGGCACCGGCAGTGCTTTGATCTGCTGCGAGACGAAGCCCTGCTCGGCGACGATGGCCTGGCCGGCGGGGCTCTGGGCGAACTCGGCCAGGGCCCGGGCCTGGGGGATCGCGTTGGCCGGCAGGTAGAAGAACAGGCGCCGCGACAGCGGGTAGTCCTCGCTGGCTACCAGCGCGCGGCTGGGTGGCAGGGCGGCGGCATCGCCGTCGGCCACCGCCAGTACCTTGGCCCCGTGCACCGTGGCCAGACCGCTGAAACCGATGGCCTGGCGGTCGGCCTTGACCTGTTCGGCCAAGGCCTCGGCAGATTCGAAGCGCCGGGCCTGGGCCGACAGTTCGCCGTGGCGTGGGTCGAGCACCAGCGCCTTGAAGGTTTCGAAGGTGCCCGAGCGGTCGTCGCGGGCGTACAGGTGGATAGCGCCGCCGGGCACCCCCAACTGCTCCCAGCGTGAGAGCTGGCCAGAGAAGATCTGCGCCAGTTGCACGGTGGTCAACTGCGCCAACGGATTGTCGGGGTGGACGATAACCGCCACACCATCGAGGCCGATCACTTGTTCCGAACCGGCCACGCGCAGGTCGCCCAAGGCTTGCAGTTGCTGCGCTTCGCGGTCGCTGATCGGCCGCGAGGCGGCGGCCAGGTCGGCGTCGCCCCGGGCCAGGGCGGCGAAGCCGGTGCTCGAACCGTGGGCGGCGATGTCGATGCGCAGCGGCTGTCCGTTGCGGCTCTGGGCGCGGATCAGGGTCTCGTTGGCTGCCGCGCCGGGCTGGCTGTCGATCGCACTGGCGCCTTGCGCCTGCAGCAGCCCGCGCACCAGCGCCGGGGCCAGTGCGGCGCCGATGGTGTTGGAGCCCTGGATGCGCAGTTGCACGGGCTCGGCCATGGTCAGCGCGGGGATCAGGCAGAGCAGAAGGGGGAGCAGGCGGTGCATGCCGGGGACCTTTGGCACAGAGTTGCGCCGCAGATTACGACAGTGGCGTGACTGTTGGATGACAGGGGCGGCAGCTGACTTTTTATGCCTTCGAGTGTATGGCGACAGGTTTGCAGCGCCTATGAGATCGAGCGCCGCCCGCGCGGCGCTTCGCGGGTAAATCGCAGCGGCGAACCGCCGCTCCCACAGTTTGTTTCGGGCCAGTCTCTCCTGTGCCATCACCTGGTCCGCCTTGTTGGTACGACGCGGTTTCATCATGGGCGTTGCCGCCGCCCCACATGACTCAAGGCATGCACCAAGGCAGGCGCCGGTACTTTCCCAGGAATAATTGGCCCGAAACAGACTGTGGGAGCGGGTTTACCCGCGAAGCGCCGCGCGGGCGGCGCTCGATCTCATGGGCGCTGCAAAAACTTCGGCGAGCCCTTGGTGGCCCTCACCGAACTTCCCGCCAAATCAACGCGCCTCAGGCACGATGATGTGGCTCGGCGCTTCGCTGGCCCGGCGCCGGGCGACGCAGTAATACAGCACGCTCGGCACCACCAGCCCGATCAGCCAGGACACATCCACGCCGCCCAGGTGCGCGACCATGGGCCCGGTGTACAGCTTGGTGTCGATGAACGGCATCTGCACCAGCACGCCGAAGGTGTACACGCCGATCCCCGGCCAGTTCCAGCGGCCATAGCGGCCGTTGGGGTCGGCCAGTGCCGGGATGTCGTAGCGTTCCTTGGTGATGAAGTAGTAATCCACCAGGTTCACCGCGCTCCAGGGCACGAAGAAGGTCAGCAGGAACAGGATGAACGACTTGAACGCCGTGAGGAACGAGTGCTGGCCGAGCAGGGCGACCAGCGTGGCGGCGCCGACGATAGCCAGCACGAACACCAGGCGTTGGGCGCGGCTGATCGACAGGTGGCCACGAAAACCGCTGATGATCGTGGCGATGCACATGAAGCTGCCGTAGCTGTTGAGCGTAGAGATGGTCACCTTGCCGAACGCGATGCAGAAGTACAGCAGCGCCGCCGTGGTGCCGGCGCCGCCCAGGCCGACGATGTAGGCCACTTCACGCCCGGAGAACTGCCCGCCGGCGATGGCGACGGCGAACACCCCCAGGACCATCGACGCCTGGGCGCCGATCACCGAACCCAGGCCTGCGGCGAGGAACGTCTTGAGGGGCGAGGTGTTGCTGGGCAGGTAGCGCGAATAGTCGGCCACATAGGGGCCGAAGGCGATCTGCCAGGACGCCGCCAGAGAGACCGCGAGCAGGAAGGTGGCCCAGCTGAAATGGCGGTTGGCGAGGAGCTCGCTGATGTCGGCCAGCATCAGGATGCGGCTGAACAGATAGACGAAGGCGATGATGCCCAGCACGCTGGCCACTCGGCCGATCCAGTGAATCACCCGGTAGCCAGCCAGGGTCGCCAGCACGATCACCCCGGCGAACAGCAGGATGCCGGTGCTGTCGCTGACGCTGAGCAATTGGCCGATGGCCTGGCCGGACAGCACCGTGCCGGTGGCGGTGAAGCCCATGTACATCAGGCACACCAGCACCATGGGGATGGCGGCGCCGTAGACCCCGAACTGTACGCGGCTGGAGATCATCTGCGGCAGCCCCAGGCGCGGGCCCTGGGCGGCATGCAGGGCCATCACCGCGCCGCCGATCAGTTGGCCGATGAACAGGCCGATCAGCGACCAGAACACATCGCCGCCGAGCACCACGGCCAGGGCGCCGGTGACGATAGCGGTAATCTGCAGGTTGGCACCCAGCCACAGGGTGAACTGGCTGTAGACGCGTCCATGGCGTTCGGCTTCGGGGATGTAGTCGATCGAGCGCCGCTCGATCACAGGTTTGCTGGACATCGGGGAGGGCTCCGCTTCGTTGTTTTTGTGAGGGGCGGCGGCTATCGGCGGGACGCAGGGCGGATGGCCGAGGCTTGATATGAGCATGTCTATACAAGTCCGGTCAAGTGAAGCTTGCGGCCAGTTTTTCCTGTTGTCATCGAGCCGATACAGCGCACTGTTACGTAAGGTCGATACACAACTGTGCTGGTCCCTGGGCCTGTAATCGCCTTATGCTGTAACGAAATATGTCTAGAACAAGCCTGCAGAAGGAAAGCGTGCCATGCCACTCAAGGACCTGCTGATCGCCCTGGTGGTGATCATCGCCTGGGGCGTCAATTTCGTGGTCATCAAGGTCGGCCTCGACGGCCTGCCGCCGATGCTGCTGGGTGCCTTGCGCTTTCTGCTGGTGGCGTTCCCGGCGGTGCTGCTGGTGCGGCGCCCGAATTTGCCGTGGCGCTGGCTGATTGCCTACGGCGCGACCATCTCCCTGGGGCAGTTCGCCTTCCTGTTCCAGGCCATGTACAGCGGCATGCCGCCAGGGCTTGCATCGCTGGTGCTGCAATCGCAAGCGTTCTTTACCCTCGGTTTCGCCGCGCTGTTCCTCGGTGAGCGGCTGCGCCTGGCCAGTGTGCTCGGGCTGCTGGTGGCGGCCGGGGGGCTGGCGGTGATCGGCAGCGAGCACAGCAGCCACGTGCCGCTGATCGCCTTGCTGCTGACCCTGTGCGGCGGCGCCATGTGGGGCATGGGCAACATCATCACCCGGCGCTTCGGCAAGGTCGATCTGGTGGCGCTGGTGATCTGGGGCGGGCTGATCCCGCCGCTGCCGTTCCTGGCGCTGTCGTGGTGGCTGGAAGGGCCGGAGCTGATTGCCCACGCACTGCTCAACATCAGCTGGAGCTCGGTGCTGGCTCTGGCCTACCTGGCGTTCGTCGCCACCATGATCGGCTACAGCCTGTGGAGCACGCTGCTGTCGCGCCACCCGGCGGGCAAGGTGGCGCCGTTCTCGCTGCTGGTGCCGGTGATCGGCCTGAGTTCCTCGGCGTTGCTGCTGGGCGAGCGCTTGAGCCAGATGCAGGTCTGGGGTGGCCTGCTGGTGATGCTGGGGCTGCTGATCAATGTGTTCGGGCCACGGCTGGGGCAGCGCTTGAAGGCGGCCAGCGCGTAGGGCTCCAGGGGGCATAGGTCGGTATTACGGGGTTGGTGCGCTAGCAACTGTCTTGTAATGCTTGTTCTGGCCGCATCGCCGGCAAGCCGCACACCCTCTGTTAGACTTGGCCTCTTTTGCCATGTCAACGGAGCAGCCCATGATCATCTCTACCACCAGCCAACTCGAAGGCCGACCGGTTGCCGAGTACCTCGGCGTGGTCAGCGCCGAATCGGTGCAGGGGATCAACTTCGTGCGTGATTTTTTCGCACGCTTTCGCGACGTCTTCGGCGGCCGTTCGCAGACCCTGGAAGGCGCGCTTAAGCTGGCCCGCGAGCAGGCCACCGAGGAGTTGCAGGCGCGGGCACGCCAGTTGCAAGCCGATGCGGTGCTGGGCGTGGACTTCGAAATCAGCATGCCATCGGTGCAGGGCGGCATGGTCGTGGTGTTCGCCACCGGCACGGCGGTGCGCCTGAAATAGCAATGTGCCATTGGTCGGGCAAGGGGATTTTGTCCGACTGGTCTGCAAATGACCGGCTAGTCTCACTTCATCAGGCCGCCGCTTCACTTGGGCAAACACGCTGTTTGCCGGCGCGGTCAGCATTGGAGGGAGTCACGGGCATGAACGAATCCTACTTCGAAGACTTGAACGATTCATTTCCGATCAACAATCAGGTGTGGTGCGGCCAGTCGGCGTTCCGGCTGGGTTTCGCCAACATGACCCTGGATGAGTCGGAGCAGCTGCAACCGGTGCACCTGCAGCGTGCCAAGAAGGGGCGCTTCACCCCGCGGCTACCGCCGAAAAAGTAAACCTGCACAGCGAACACCCCGCCCAACGGCGGGGTTTTTTTTGCATTCCTTGATCCTGCGCATGGCAACGCAGGGTCGTGCTCGTCGCAGGCCCGCCGCTGTGGTTTGCTTGCGCGATTCACTCGCGGAGTACCGATTCAATGCGTATCAGGGAAGAAACCTACTGGCAGTGGGCCGACCCACAGTTGCACAGCCGCAGCCACGACGAGGCGCTGAGCGACGGCACCTGCATCGAGGTGCAGGTGCGCCTGTCGCGCCTGGGGGCCACGCAGATGTTCCTTGGGGTGTACGCCCAGGGCGGCAGGGCGCTGGTGGAGGAGTACTACCCGGCGCGCCCCGGCGAAACCATGACCCGCGCGCTGGTGTGGGGCGTGGACCGGGCCCGTGCCCTGGCCACGGGTGCCTTGCCGCTGCCCGAGCAGGCGCCGCGCCGGCTTCAGGCCTGAGGGTGGCGGTTGCGGCTGGCCTGGACGATACGTTCGGCGGGCACCCGTAGCTGGCGCAACAGGTATTCGGCAAAGTCGATGGGCCAGGGTTGCAGGGCAATGGCCCGGGCCATGCAGTCCAGCCACTGCGCGCTGTGGCTTTCGTCGATCGGCCATTGCGCGTGGAACGACGGAATGGCGATCGAACCATAGCGCTCGCTGTACAGGCGCGGCCCGCCCAGCCAGCCACTGAGAAAGCACGCCAGCTTATCGCGCGAAGCAGACAGGTCCTGGGGGTGCATGCGCCGTAGGGGCACGGCATCCGGCCGCTCATCCATCAACCGGTAGAAATCGTCGACCAGCCGGCGCAGGCCATCGATGCCGCCGGCGGCCTGGTAGGAGGCATCGTCGGTGCCGTAGGTGGGGGTGTTCATCAAATGCTCCGCTGCACAGAAGCGGCCATTCTAGCAGGCATGAAAAAGCCCGGCCTTGTGGGGCCGGGCTCAAGCTGTGGTGGACGACGAGGTGTGTCAGTTCAGCGTGTCGATCACCTTGACTGCCTGGTGCTCGCGGGCACCGGGCCATTCTTGTTGCAGGGTCTGCAGCACGCGGCCGACGAAACCGGTGTCGGCGGCGGCTTTCTTGCCGACGTAGCCCTGGCCACGGCGGTAGACCTTGAAGCGGGCGCGCATGCTGGGCATGTGCGATTCGAATTCGTTTTCGACCGTGTTCGGCGGCAGGCGGTCCAGGCGTACTTCGCCGGACTGGCTGACCCACAGCAGATGGTCGTCGAGGCTGTCCTTGCGCGCGGCGAACAGCTGGGCCAATTGGTCGATGGTTGGATTGTTGTTCAAGTTCATCATAAAGCCCCCATTACCCTATTCGTTGGGTGAAGTTCGTTGTGAAGTTCACATTCGGCGCCACAACATGTAGCGCACTAACCAAAGCTGCTACAGCAGCATCGCAACAGGGGCTTTCTCACGCTGCCTTCTGGGCAGTTTCCCTCTCCACGGACGGCCTGCGTTACCGCGCAAGCCGTCTGGAACACCCTTGCCACCGCTCCCGATCAGGGAGACGGCCTCATCATGCCCAAGGCCCGGGAAGGGCGTCAATAGGTTTGTAGTGAATATTTTTAGTCACTACATGTTGTCCGACAATCCTGCATTTGCTGTCAGACCAAGCCGTTATCGCCGTGTTCAAGGAAGCCTGGGCGTTCCCGCAGTCGGGCATGGTAGGCCTCCAGCGCCGGCAGCGGCGGATGCTCCACCGGGGTGCGGAGCCAGCGGTTGAGCGACAGGCCGATGACCACGTCGGCCAGGCTGAAATCGCTTCCGGCGATGTAGGCGCCGGTGGCCTGCAGGCGTTGCTCGAGCAGGCCCATCCTGGCGGTCCACAACGCGCTGCTGGCGGCCAGCTGTGCCGGGTCCTGGTGGGCTGGCGACTGGCGCACCAGCGACATGAACGGGTAGCGCCAGGCGTCGTTGAGGTCGGTGGCCTGCCAGTCCAGCCACTGGTCCACGGCGGCCCGGGCGCGTGGCGCCGAGGGGTAGAGGTGGCCGCCGTCGTACTGGTTGACCAGGTAGCGCAGGATGCTGTTGGACTCCCACAGCACGAAATCGCCATCGACGATCACGGGCACCATGGCGTTGGGGTTCAGGGCCAGGAACGCGGGGGTGTCGGTGGCCTGGAAACCGCTGCCCCAGTCTTCGCGCTGGTACGGCAGGCCGAGTTCGGCGCAGGTCCACAGCACCTTGCGTACGTTGATCGACGAAGCCTTGCCGAGGATCTTCAACATGCTCATTGCTCCAGGCTGGACAGGATGCGTTGCGCGGCGCGCACGCGCTCCTCGTTGGGGTAGTTGCGGTTGGCGAGCAGGACGATGCCCATTTGTTTGGCAGGCACGAAGGCAACGTAGGCCCCGAAGCCGCCGGTGGCGCCGGTCTTGTTGTACCAGGCGGCAGGTTCGGCAGGCGCTGATGGGCTCAAGGCACGGGTGGCCTGGGGCTCGCGGATCATCTTCGCGCCGTTGCCGGCCAGCAGGGTGTCGAGCGTGACCGGATAGGGGTAGCGCTCCCAGCCCAGGCCCTGGGTCATCGCGCCGACCTGGAAGTAGCCGCCCTGGGTGATGGCGATGGCCTTGCGCAGGGCCGGGTCCAGCTCGGCGGGCTGCACCTGCAACTGCACGTAGCGCAGCAGGTCGCTGGCGCTGGTCTTGATGCCGTAGGCCTGGTCGGCATAAGGGCCCGGGTTCACCCGCACGGGTTTGTCGGCAGCATCGTAACCCTGGGCGTAGAGCCCGCGTTCCTTGGCCGGAACCTCAAGATAGGTGTGCCTGAGGCCCAGGCGTGGCAGCAGGTCCTGGGTCATCAGTTCGGCGAAAGGGCGCTGCTGCGAACGGGCGGCGAGGTCACCGAACAGGCCCAGGCTCGGGTTCGAATAGCAGCGCTGGGTGCCGTGCTCGGCAACGCGCTTCCAGTTTTGCAACCAGGCCAGGGTCTGCTCGGGCGTTTGCACCTCGTCCGGGAACTGCAGCGGCAGGCAATCGCCGCTGTAAGCGCCCAGCTCCAGCACGCTGGCGCTGCCGATTGGCGCTTTGGCCAGGGCCGGCTGGTAGCGGCTGGCGGGGGCGTTGAGGTCGAGCTTGCCTTCGGCGCTGGCCAGGGCGGCGAGGGTGGCGGTGAAGGTCTTGCTCAGCGAGCCGATCTCGAACAGCGTGTCGCGGGTCACGGCCTGTTTGTCGCGCTTGTCGGCCCAGCCGTAGCTGAAGTAATGCGACTGGCCATTGGCGTAGACCGCCACGGCCATGCCGGCGATGCCTTGTTCGCGCATCAGCGGCTGGATGATGCCGTCGACCTGGCTTTGCAGGTCATCGGCCAGCAGTGGTGGTGCTACGAAAACCAGGGCGGCGGTAAGCAGTGCGCGGTGGGTGCGGATCATCGAAAGGGGCTGTCCTTGTCAGGGGCGGGGTGGTGGTGTCCGTTGCGCGACACTGGCAGGGGTTCCAGCGTTAGCGGCGCAAGGCACGAAACCTTATCGTCTGGCCTTGCACAATGACAAGACGGAACCTGTGATGAAGTATTTGCGCATGCTGTTCGACAATTTCACCCTGGCCTTGCTCGGGGTGGTGCTGATTGCCACCGTGCTGCCCTGTTCCGGCGAGGGCGCGGTGATGTTCGGCTGGTTGACCAACCTGGCCATCGGCCTCTTGTTCTTCCTGCATGGCGCCAAGCTGTCGCGGGAGGCGATCATCGCCGGTGCCGGTCACTGGCGCCTGCACCTGCTGGTGTTCTCCTGCACCTTCGTGCTGTTCCCACTGCTGGGCATGGCGTTCAAGCCGCTGTTCGTGCCGCTGGTGGGCAATGAGCTGTACCTGGGTGTGCTGTACCTGTGCGCCCTGCCGGCCACGGTGCAGTCGGCCATCGCCTTCACTTCGCTGGCCCGTGGCAACGTGCCGGCGGCGATCTGCAGCGCCGCGGCATCGAGCTTGCTGGGCATCTTCCTGACGCCGCTGCTGGTAATGATGCTGCTCGGTGCGTCCGGCGATACCGGTTCTGGGCTGGACGCCGTGCTGAAGATCACCTTGCAACTGCTGGTGCCGTTCGTGGCCGGCCAGATCGCCCGGCGCTGGATCGGTGATTGGGTCAAGCGTAATGCGCACTGGCTGAAGCTGGTCGACCAGGGCTCGATCCTGCTGGTGGTCTACACCGCGTTCAGCGAAGCGGTGGTCACCGGCCTGTGGCACACCGTATCGCCGCAACACCTGGCCGGGCTGTTCGCCGTGTGCGGGATCCTGCTGGCGGTGGTGCTGTTGGGCACCCGTGTGCTCGGGCGCGTGCTGGGGTTCAGTGTGGAGGACCGCATCACCATCCTGTTCGCGGGCTCCAAGAAAAGCCTGGCCACTGGCGTGCCGATGGCCCAGGTGCTGTTCGTGGGCAGTGGTATCGGGGCGATGATCCTGCCCTTGATGCTGTTCCACCAGATCCAGCTGATGGTCTGCGCGGTCCTGGCGCAGCGTTATGCCGCGCGGGACTCTGCGGGTGAGGCGGCGACCGCAGGCTAGCCGAGCGTGCGCTCGATGCCGCCCAGTACCAGGCTCTCCATCAGCGCCAGGCCCTGGGCTTCGCCCAGGTCGCGCTCGCGCAACCAGCCTGGCAGCTGGTTGAGCAGGGTCGCCAGCACATGCCCGGTGGCGGCCAGGGCGGCGCCTTCGAGCCGTGCTTGCGGGGCGATCAGGCGCAGCAGGCCGGCCTCATAGCGCTCGCGCAACAGCAGCAGGCGCGCCTGCTGTGCCTCGCTGAGGCAACAGAAGTCGCGCTCGGCCAGGCGGAACTGCAACGGCCGTTCGCCATGCAGCTGCCAGTGCGCGGCAATCAGGCAGGCCAGCACCGGCTTGCCCTTGGCCAAGGCCCTGCGGCCCTGGTCGAGGGTGGCCTGGAGCTCTTCGTAGAGCTCCTCGATCAGGTCGTAGAGCAGGTCCTGCTTGCTGGGGAAGTGGTGGTACAACGAGCCCGCAGTCAGCCCCACGTGCGCCGCCAGCTCACGCATGCTGACCTGGCCGAAGCCCTTTTCGGCGAACAGCGCCATGGCCCTGTCACGCCGCTCTTCGAAGTTGGCACAGCGCATCGCCGCGTTGACCGGGGGCATGGCGTGCTCCTTAGTAGGTGAAGAAGCCGCGACCGCTCTTGCGGCCCAGATAGCCGGCGGCAACCATCTCCTTGAGCAGCGGGGCAGGGCGATACTTGCTGTCGTTGAAGCCTTCATGGAAGGCCTCCATGATCGCCAGCAGGGTGTCCAGGCCCACCAGGTCGGCCAAGGCCAGCGGGCCGATCGGCTGGTTGCAGCCCAGGCGCATGCCGGTGTCGATGTCCTCGGCACTGGCCAGGCCTTCCTGGCGCACGAAGATGGCCTCGTTGATCATCGGCACCAGGATGCGGTTGACCACGAAGCCCGGGCGGTTGCCGGCGGTGATCGGGGTCTTGCCGAGCTTTTCGGTGACCAGCAGCGCCTGGGCGTAGGTGCTGTCGCTGGTCTGCAGGCCACGGATGATCTCGACCAGGGCCATCATCGGCACCGGGTTGAAGAAGTGCACGCCGATGAAGCGCTCGGGGTGCTCGATGCTGGCGGCCAGTTGGGTGACCGACAGCGACGAGGTGTTGGTGGCGATCAGGCATTCGCTGCCGACGTTGACCGCCACCTGCTGCAGGATGCGTTGCTTGAGCTGCAGGTTCTCGGTGGCCGCCTCGATCACCAGCTGCGCGCTGGCCAGCTGTGCGTAGTCGGTGCTGGTGCGGATGCGGGTTTTCGCCGCCGCTGCGGTGCCTGCATCCAGGGTGCCCTTGTTGACCTGGCGATCGAGGTTCTTGCCCAGGGTGGCCACGCCACGCTCCAGCGCAGCGTCGGACACGTCCACCAGCAGCACCTGGTAGCCGGCCACCGCGCACACCTGCGCGATGCCGTTGCCCATGGTGCCGGCGCCGATAACGGCGATCTGTTCGATGGTCATGTTGCCGGCTCCTTACACGCGTTCGAAGACGACGGCGATGCCCTGGCCGCCGCCGATGCACATGGTGGCCAGGGCGTAGCGGCCCTGCACACGCTGCAGTTCATGGATCGCCTTGGTGGCGATGATTGCGCCGGTGGCGCCCACCGGGTGGCCCAGGGAAATGCCCGAACCGTTGGGGTTGACCTTCTCCGGGTCGAAGCCCAGGGCGCGGGATACGGCGCAGGCCTGGGAGGCGAAGGCTTCGTTGGACTCGATCACATCCAGGTCGGCGACGTTCAGGCCGGCCTTTTCCAGCACTTTTTTGGTCGCCGGGATCGGGCCCAGGCCCATCAACTCAGGTTCGACGCCGGCATGCGCGTAGGCCACCAGGCGTGCCAGCGGCTTGAGGCCCAGGCGTTGCACGGCGTCACCGGTGGCCAGCACCAGGGCGGCGGCGCCGTCGTTGATGCTGCTGGCGTTGCCGGCTGTGACGCTGCCGTCTTTCTTGAACGCAGGCTTCATGCCGGCCAGTTGCTCGGCGCTGGCTTCGCCACGCACGTTTTCATCGACGCTGAACTGCACGCTGCCTTTGCGGGTCTTGATCTCGATCGGCACGATCTGGCTGTCGAAACGGCCTTCGGCAATGGCGCGGGCGGCGCGGCGCTGGCTGGTCAGGGCCACTTCGTCCTGCATTTCGCGGGTGATGCCATGGGCCGCCGCGACGTTCTCGGCGGTGATGCCCATGTGGAAGTGTTCGAACGGGTCCTGCAGGATGCCGACCATGTAGTCGATACCCTGCAAGTCACCCATGCGCGCGCCCCAGCGGGCCTGTGGCAGCAGGTACGGGCCGCGGCTCATGGATTCGGCGCCGGCAGCCAGGGCGATGTCGCTTTCACCCAGCAACAGGCCCTGGGCGGCCGAGACGATGGCCTGCAGGCCCGAACCGCACAGGCGGTTGACGTTGAAAGCGGGGGTTTCCTTGGGCACGCCGGCATTCATCGAGGCCAGGCGGCTCAGGTAGGCGTCGCGGGGTTCGGTGGGGATCACGGTGCCCATCACCACGTGGCCGATCTGCTCGGCGCTCACACCCGAGCGCTCGATGGCGGCGCGGGTCACCTGGGTGGCCAGGTCGGCCAGCGGCAGGTCCTTGAGCGAACCGCCAAAACTGCCGATGGCCGAACGCACTGCGCTGACAACGTAGATTTCTGTGCTGCTCATAAAGGCTCCGTTTGCAAAGACATGGCGGGGCGGGGGCCGGCTCTGCGAGAATGGCGCCGCCTCAGGGTGGATCGAGTCTAGGCAAAGGCCTCAAGGCGGCCTATGCCGGATCTGTTCAGTCAACCTGGCATTTTTTGCCACTCAGCATAGACAGCGAACTTCAGCCATGCGCGATAGCGATACGGTCGCGGTGTACTTTCTCAACGCCATGCTCCACGCCTTGCGAGAGCGCCCGCAGGCGCGCGATGCCCACCTGCGCGCGGTAGGCATCGAGCCTGCGTTGTTGGCGCAGCCCCAGGCGCGGGTACCGGCCAAGGCCTTCGCCCAGTTGTGGCTGGCGTTGATCGACGAGCTCAACGATGAGTTCTTTCACCTCGACAGCCACGGTATGCCGCTGGGCAGCTTCGCCCTGATCTGCCGTGGGTTGATCCAGGAGCCCAACCTGGACAAGGCCTTGCGCCAGTGCCTGAGCAGTTTCGCGCTGTTTTTGCGTGACCTGCACGGCACCGTCACGGTACGCGGTGCGCGTGCGGTGATCAGCGTGCAGTCGAGCATCGAAGACCCGCTGACCCGGGTGTACGCCGAGGAAACCTACCTGGTGCTGGTGGTCGGCCTGCTGTGCTGGCTGGCCGGGCGGCGCATCGCCATCGACCGTACCGAGCTTGCGTTGACGCGCCCGGCCCAGGAGGACGACGCCTTGTTGTGGGGGCCGGACCTGCGCCTGGGCAGTGGCCGCACCGAGGTGGAGTTCGACAGCGCCTGGCTGCGCTTGCCGGTGATGCAGGATCTGCCTGCCCTGAAGACGTTCCTGCGCAGTGCGCCCCAAGGGCTGGTGATCCGCTTTCGCAACCAGAACGGGCTGGTGGCGGAGGTGTACCGCCACTTGCGCGCCCGCCACTATGGGCAGTGGCCAACCCTGAACACCATGGCCGAGCGGCAGCGGCTCAGTGCCAGCAGCTTCCGCCGCCAGTTGGAGCGCGAAGGGCGTTCATACCAGCAGATCAAGGACGAAGTGCGCCGGGCGATGGCCTTCGAGCTGTTGCGCGAGGGTTGCCTGAGCATTGCCGAGATTGCCGAGCAGACCGGCTTCCAGGAGCCCAGCGCGTTTCACCGGGCGTTCAAGAAGTGGACCGGGCAGAGCCCGGGTAGTTACCGGGCCAGGCTTAGAGTGGTCTAGAGCCATCTCTGCTCAGATGCCATGAACTTGTGTTTGATTCGAGCCCGCTGGGGCCGCGCAGCGGCCCCAATTACGGTTAGGGCTCAGGCCGGCACCATCGCAAAGCCCACGCCAAAGCGATTCCAGGCATTGATGGTGGCGATGGCCAGGGTCAGGTTGGCGACTTCCTTGGGCTCGAAGTGCTCCTGCAGCGCTTCGTATTCATCCTGCGGCGCGCCATGCTCGGGCAGGCGGGTCAGGCTCTCGACCCAGGCCAGGGCGGCTCGCTCGCGTGGGGTGAAATAGCGGGTTTCACGCCATACGCTCAAGGTCTGCAGGCGGGCTTCGGTCTCGCCGGCCTTGCGCGCATCGTTGGCGTGCAGGTTGACGCAGTAGGCGCAGCCGTTGATCTGCGAGGCGCGCAGGCGGATCAGCTCGAGCAGCGAGTGCTCCAGCCCCGATTGGATCAGGGCCTGCTCGAGGCCGACCATAGCTTTGTAGGCTTCTGGGGCAGCTTTGGCCCATTCGATACGTGCGTGCATGGTGGTTCTCCGGGAAGGTGATGAGGCGTGGTGCCACCTTAACGCCGCCCGGCAGCGCGCCGAATAGCCAATCCCGCGCTTTGCCAGGAGGCCAATCCGGCATTCGCCTGGCCACTGAGGTGCATCCAATCTCTTCATTTCTACCGCTGCGGCCAAGCCGGGATAATGGCCGGGTCAATTGCGGAGTACCGATTCATGTCCCAAGAACACTTCATGCGCGAGGCCCTCGACCTGGCCCGCGCCAATATCCAGGCCGGTGGCCGCCCGTTCGGTGCCGTGCTGGTGTACCAGGGCCAGGTGATCGCCCGCGCGGTCAACGAGATCCACAGCACCCTGGACCCGACCAGCCACGCCGAGATGCAGGCCATCCGCCAGGCCGCCCAGGCTTTGGGCCGGGCGCGCCTGGACGGTGCCGAGATCTACGCCAGTGGCCACCCATGCCCGATGTGCCTGGCGGCCATGCACCTGTGCGGTGTCGAGCGCGCCTGGTTTGCCTATGGCAACGACGAGGGCGAGCCCTACGGGCTGTCCACCGCCGCGGTGTACGCGCAGATGGCCCGCCCGCCGCAGCAGCAAAGCTTGCCGTTGCGCCCGCTCAAACCCGCTGGCGAAGCGGGCCTGTATGCCCAATGGCAGCAGGCCAGCCAGGCATGAGGGGGGCGTTGAACCTGTTGCTGGTGGTGTTGCTGGCACTCAACCTGCGGCCGATCCTCACCAGCATCGGGCCACTGCTCGAGCCCATGCGCCAGAGCACGGGCCTGGGTTACCAGCAGGCGGCATTGCTGACGGCGCTGCCGGTGCTGTGCATGGGGCTGGTGCCGTTGTTGCAGCCGTGGCTGCGGCGCTGGCTGAGCGAGCATGGCGGCATGCTCGCCGGGTTGTCGGCGATTGCCCTGGCCTGCCTGTGGCGACTGCAACTGGACAGCGCCTGGGCATTGATCGCCAGTGCGGTGGTCGCCGGGCTGGGTGTGGCGCTGGTGCAGGGCATGATGCCGGGGCTGGTCAACCGCTGGTTCCCCACGCGGCTGGCGGCGACCATGGGCTTGTATTCGGCAGCCCTGATGACCGGTGGCGGCCTGGCGGCGGTGCTGGGCCCCTCCATCACTGCGCACTTTGGCCATTGGCAGGCGGGGCTGGGCGTCTGGGCCTTGCCTGCGTTGCTGGCGGTGGCCGCCTGGATCGCCCTGCGGCCACGCCAGGCCACCCCCAGGTTGGCCGGCACGGGTGGCGGGCACTGGTTTGGCAATCGCCGCGCCTGGCTGCTGGCGCTGTACTTCGGCCTGATCAATGGCGGCTACACCAGCATGGTGGCCTGGCTGCCGGCCTATCACCTGGAGCATGGCGGCACGGCCCAGGGCGGTGGTGAGCTGGTGGGGTTGATGACCATCTTCCAGGTGACCGGCGCCCTCGGCTTGCCGCTTTTGCTGCGCCGCCTGGCGGATCGTCGGCCTGGTTTGTGGTTGGCGCTGCTGATCCAGCTGGGCGGCTTCCTCGGCCTGCTGCTGGCGCCGGCCAGCGCCATGGGCCTGTGGGTGGCGATGATCGGCCTGGGCCTGGGCGCGTGCTTCAGCCTCAGCCTGACGCTGACCCTCGAACACCTGCGCACGCCGGCCGAAGCCGGCAGCCTGGCGGCCTTCGTCCAGGGCGTGGGGTTCATCGTCACCGGCATCGTGCCGTACATCACCGGCTGGCTGCGCGATGTCAGCGGCGACTTCCAGGCGTCCTGGGCCCTGCTGACCTGCACCGTGCTGGCCATGCTGCTGGTCACCGCGCGCTTCGCCCCCGGTGGCTATGCCCGGGCCATCGCTCGGCCTGGGCAGGCAGGCGCTGCAGCGCTCAACTGAGGCGCTGCAGGGTATCGCGGACCCGATCCAGCGCCGGGTCGATATCCAGCAGTTCGATGGCGCCGAAGCCCAGCAGCAACCCCGGGCGTACCGGGGCCTCGCTGAAGAACGGCGCCAACGAATAGAGCCCCACCTCGACCTTGCGCGCCAGGTTGATCAGCAACTCCACATCGACCCCCGGCTTGGCCAAGGCGCTCAGGTGGAACCCCGCACTGGCCGGCACGGCCTCGAACCAGGGCGCCAGGTCGCCGCCAAGGCGCGCCAGGATTCGTTCGCGGCGGGCGCTGTATACCTCATGGCAGCGACGGATGTGCTTGCTCAGGTGGCCTTCGCCAATGAAGCGCGCCAGGGCCCATTGCTGCAGGCTCGGGCTGTGCCAGTCGGTCAGGTGCTTGGCCACGCAGGCGGCCTGCAGCACCGCCGGCGGCAGTACCGCATAGCCCAGGCGCAACTCGGGCAGCAAGGTCTTGGAGAACGTGCCGACATAGGCCACCAGCCCGTGGCGGTCCAGGCGCTGCAAGGCCTCGGCGGCCGGCCCCTGGTAGCGGAACTCGCAGTCGTAGTCGTCCTCGATGATCAGCGCACCCAGCGCGGCGGCCCGTGCCAGCAACGCCTGGCGTCGCCGTGCGCCCATGGGCATGCCCAGCGGGAACTGGTGCGAGGGGGTGACGTAGATCAGCCGGGTACCGGCCTCGATCTGTTCTACGCACAGCCCCTCATCGTCCACTGGCACCGACTGCACCTGTGCGCCGAGGGCCAGGAACAGTTGCCGGGCCGGTGGGTAGCCGGGGTCCTCCATGGCCACCTTGCAGCCCGGCTCGACCAGCACCCGGGCGATCAGGTCCAGGGCCTGCTGGGCACCATTGCACACCAGCACATCGGCGGCGCTGCAGTGCACGCCCCGGGCGAACGCGATGTGGTGGGCGATGGCTTCGCGCAACTCAGGCAACCCCTGTGGCGAGAACTGCCGCTCGGTGTGCCGCTGACTGCGCCGCAGGGCGTATTGCAGGCAGCTGCGCCACTGGTCGTAAGGGAACTGCGCCTTGCTCGAGGCGCCGCCGATGAAGTCATAGCGCGAGGGGGCATCCAGCGCGCGGCGCCCCAGCACCGTAGCGCGCAGGCGCCAGCGCTCCAAAGCGTCGGCAGCGGCCAGCGGGATGGCCTCGGCGGCGTCGGTTTGTATGGGCTGGCGAGGGGTGATGAAGGTGCCGCGGCCGACCACGCCACTGAGCAGGTTGTCGTAGGTCAGGCGCGAGTAGGCTTCGGCCACGGTCTTGCGTGATACGCCCAGCTGCTCGGCCAACAGGCGCGTTGGCGGCAGCTGGGTGCCGGCAGCCAGGTGGCCGCTGTCGATGCCGGCGCGCAATTGCTGGTAGAGCTGGTCGGCAAGGCCTTTGCGGCCTTCGAGGCGGATGTGCAGTTCCATCGGGGGCTGTGTCCGAAGCGCAGGGGTGTCAAAGCTTCGGGGTTCGCGCGGCAAGCTGCAAGAGGGCCGAACAGGCGGCCCTTGCTCAACGCGTCAAAGGCGGGCGGTGCTGATGGTGATATAGCCCTTGACGGGCAGGGCGATGCGGATCACCGTCTCGTCCTGCGGTGCCTTGCGTTTCTGCCGGATGCTGATGCCATCGACGGCCGCGGCCTGCATGTGCGTCGGGATGGCGCGACCCTGTTGGTCGAAGAAGGCTTCGCTGGCCAGCAGTTCGACGCGCTCGATCAGTTGGCGGGTGTGCTCGTCGGTGGCGCAGAAAAAGCGCACGCCGGACAGGTGCGGGTTGTCATCGGGGTTGCTGACCTCATGGGCCAGCAGCTGGCGCAGGGTGTGTTGCAGGGCTTCGGTGTGGCGGGCGTGGCTGGGCATGGTGGGGCCTCGTCGGGTGGGCTGGCCGCGCAGGGCGGGCATGACGACATCCAGGTCCGATCATGTTTTTGCAGGCGTAAGACGGAAAGCGGGCTGCTTCCGACTGAGCTGTAGGAAGAGTCATAAATTATGCGAGTGCCCCGCGCCTTGCCTTGATCCGGATCATCGCTGTCGCCGGTATGCCCGCTGCGGCACAATGGCCGACCTGTTCCCCTGCGTAGCGCCGAGGTTTGCCATGCACAGTCACTTCCAGCCCGTCGACCTGACCAAGGCCTATCGCCTGCTCAACCACGGCCCCACCGTGCTGGTTTCGGCCAGCCATGCCGGGGTCGACAATGTGATGGCGGCCGCCTGGGCCTGTGCCCTGGACTTCGACCCGCCCAAGGTGACCGTGGTCCTCGACAAGAGCGCCCGTACCCGCCAGTTGGTGGAGGGCAGTGGCTGGTTCGTGCTGCAGGTGCCCAATGCCGCCCAGGCACGGCTCACCCACCAGGTGGGCAACCAGAGCCTGTTCGACCAGCCCGACAAGTTGGCGCGTATCGGTGTCGAACTGGCCCGCGTCGAGGGGTTCGAGGCGCCGCTGGTCAACGGTTGCTCGGCCTGGCTGAGGTGCCGGGTGATCGACGAGCCGCACAACCAGCAAACCTACGACCTGTTCATCGGCGAAGTGGTCGCGGCCTGGGCCGATGACCGGGTGTTCCGCGACGGGCACTGGGCCTACGAGCATGCCGACCCCGACTGGCGCAGCCTGCATTACGTGGCGGGCGGGCACTTCTATGCCATCGGCGAACCCCTGGTGATCGACCAGGGCGAATGAACCGAGCCCGTCATTCCCCGCAGCAGTGCGGTTTGCCAGGGGCGCCTTCATAGCGGTCGTGGTGGCGCACCCAGTCCATCGTCCCGCCCTCATTGCGCCCCAGTGGGGCCAGGTCGAGGAAGTTGTAGGTATTGACCAGGATGTCCAGCCCGCGGGCGTAGGTGGAGTAGGTGTGATAGACGCTGCCGTCGCGGTCGCGAATGAACGCGCTCAGGCCCGGAAGCTCCGCCTCGTCGCCTGAGTAGGGCGCGTAGTTGTACTCGGCGCTGCCATCGGTGGCCACGCTCACGCCAAAGTCCTGGTTGAAACGGCTGCCGTGGGAGGAGTACCAGGGAAAGCGCCAGCCCATGCGCTGGCGGAACGCCTGGAATTCGCCATAGGGTGCCCGTGATACCGCCACCAGCGACACGTCGTGGTGAGCCAGGTGCAGGTTGGCGCCGTCGAAATGGTCGGCGAGGAAGGAGCAGCCCGGGCAGCCTTCGTGCCAGCCATCCGCGAACATGAAGTGGTAGACCAGCAGTTGGCTGCGCCCGGCGAACAGGTCGGCCAGGGCCAGCTCGCCGTCGGGGCCGTGGAAACGGTAGTTTTCTTCAACCTGTACCCAGGGCAGGGCACGGCGGGCGGCGGCGAGTTCGTCACGCTGGTGGGTGAGGGCTTTTTCATGCAGCCAGAGTTGCCGGCGGGCGGCGAGCCATTGGCTGCGGGTGACCACGGGGTGATTGTTGTCGGGCGTGTTCATGAGGCGCGCTCCGCGCTGGGGGATTCATTGAGTGGTCGAATGGGCGTTCGAGGAATCGACGGGGAGCGGGCGGGGGCGACGAGTGGTGGGGTGGGGTTGGTTGTTTATGGCTTGAGAAAGTGTGTGGGCTGACAGGTGCCTGCCTGGACATCTCCAGCGCCCTTGAGATCGAGCGCCGCCCGCGCGGCGCATCGCGGGACAAGTCGCATCGGCGCACCGCCGCTCCCACATCTGTTTCGGGCCAGTCTGTCCTGTGCCATCACCTGGTCCGCCTTGTTGGTACGACGCGGTATCAAGGTGGGCACTGCTGGCGCCTCGCCCAACTTGAGGCATGCACCAAAGCGGGCAGCGGTACCCTCACAGGCATAATTGGCCCGAAACAAATGTGGGAGCGGGCTTGTCCCGCGATGCGCCGCGCGGGCGGCGCTCGATCTGATAGGCGCTGGAGATATCCAGCCGGACACCTGTCAGCCCACATCCAATCTCAACCTTCTCCCTGCATCCGCTCAATCAAAGCCCACAACCGCGGGTCATTGAAATCGTCGATCACCAGCCGCGCCCCAGCCTCATGCAAGCGCTCAGCCGTCTGCGTGGTAGCCAAGCCCACCGTATAAATCCCGGCATCGCTGGCCGCCTTGACCCCCGGCAACGAATCCTCAAAAGCCAGCGCCTGCCTGGCTTGCGCCTGCAAACGCTGCAGCCCGGTCAGGTAGGGCAGCGGGTCCGGCTTGGGCCTGGCCAGCTCATCGGCCACCAGCACATGCTCGAAACGCCCACTCAGCCCCATGGCCGCGAGCATGTGCTCGGCGTTCAGGCGCGGCGCATTGGTCACTACGCACACGCCCACCGCATGCTGCCGGGCATGGTCGAGCAGGCGCAGCAGGCCGGGCAGGGGTTCGAGGCTCGGAGACAGTTCGCGGAACAGCGCCTCCTTGCGCTCGGCCAGGGCCTGGCGCTGGGCCGCATCGGCCTGCGGGAACAGATCGGCGAACAGCAAACCGTTGGAGCGGCCGCTGACCTGCAGGTCGAACTGCTCCTGGGTCAGTTCGCGGCCATCGTAATCGTGCAGGAGCTGGCGGAAGGCCTGCAGGTGCAGGGTATCGGTGTCGGTGAGGGTCCCATCGAGGTCGAACAGCAAGGCGGTAAGCATCGGGCATCCTGGCGTTGAAGAATCAATTCAGCAGCATCATAGCCAAAGCCGACGACGAAGGGGGCTGTTCAGTGTTTCACAAAAAGAGTACAAATGTGCTCCATGGACAATCTGACTCCCAAACGCCGCGCCATTCTCGATTTCATTCGTGAGCGCATCACCGAACATGGCCAGCCGCCCTCGCTGGCCGATATCGCCGAGCGCTTCGGTTTTGCCTCGCGCAGCGTGGCGCGCAAACACATCACCGCCCTGTGCCAGGGCGGCTTCATCGACGTCACCCCCAACCAGGCGCGCGGTATCCGCCTGGCCGAGCCGCTGCGCCGGCCGGAGATTCTCGAACTGCCGGTGCTCGGCCAGGTCGCCGCAGGCGCGCCCATCGGCCCCGATCTCGACATTCACGAGCAACTGCTGCTCGACCCCAGCCTGTTCCGCCGTACCCCCGACTACCTGCTCAAGGTGCGTGGCGACTCGATGGTCGACGACGGCATCTTCGATGGCGACCTGGTCGGCATCCGCCAGCAGGGCGAGGCGCGCGACGGCCAGATCGTGGTCGCCCGGCTCGACGGCGAGGTCACCATCAAGCGTCTGCAGCACACCCGCGACGGCTACCGCCTGTTGCCACGCAACCCGCACTACCAACCCATCGACGTAGGCCCCGAGCACGAGTTCTTCATCGAAGGCGTGTTCTGCGGCTTGCTGAGGCGTGACTGATGGGCGCGGTGGTCGACCTCGACCGGCTGCTCGACCAGCGCCAGGTATGGCGCGGCCGGCAGGCCCAGGCCCGGCCGACAGGCTTGCAGCCCAGCGGGCATGCTGCGCTCGATGCACGGCTGCCAGAGGGCGGCTGGCCGGCGGCGGCATTGAGCGAGTTGTTACTGGCCAGCCCAGGCGTGGGTGAGCTGCAGTTGCTCTGGCCGACGCTGGCACGGCTGACCGCCGCCAGTGAGCGGGTCGTGCTGGTGGCTCCACCCTTTATTCCCTATGCCCCGGCCTGGCAGGCAGCGGGTGTCGACCTGCGCTGGCTGGTGCAGGTCGACAGCGAGCGCGACGATGCCCTGTGGGCCGCCGAGCAATGCCTGCGCTCGGGCAGTTGCGCGGCGGTGCTGTGCTGGCCGGAACGCGCCGATGACAAGGCCTTGCGTCGCCTGCAGGTGGCGGCGGAAACCGGCAACGCACTGGCGTTCGCCTGCCGCTCGCAGCAGGCCGCGCTCAACCCGTCACCCGCCGCGCTGCGGATCGCCATCGACACCCGTCCGCCCCAGTGGCGGGTGCTCAAGTGCCGGGGTGGCCTGCCCCCCGCCAACCCCATTGCCCGGGGTTGAAGCACCATGCTCTGGGCCTGCATCCTGTTCCCGCAGTTGGCGCTGGACAGCGTCCTGCGCCAACGCGACGACCCTGACACCCCTCTGGTGCTGTTGGGAGGGCCTGGCCAGCGCCGTGTGCTGCAGGCGGTCAGCCCGGCCGCCGCCAGGCTGGGGTTGCGCGCCGGGCAGCCGCTGCCCGCTGCCCGCGCCCTGGCCGATGGTTTCACCTGCGTTGAGGTCGAGCCCGCGTGCATCGACCAGTTGCAACAGCTGCTGGCCGCCTGGGCCTACCGGTTCAGCGCCCAGGTCAGCCTGCATTATCCGCGTGCGCTGCTGCTGGAGGTGGGTTCGAGCCTGCAACTGTTCGGGCCCTGGCCGCTGTTCGAGGCGCGCCTGCGTGAAGAGCTGGCCGGGCTGGGCCTGCGCCAGCGCATTGTGCTGGCCAGCAATCCGGTGGCGGCGCGGATGCTCGCCAATGCCCACGATGGGCTGGCCGTGACCAGCCCAGACGAAACCCGGGCAGCCCTGCTCGACCTGCCCATCGAACGGGCCGGCCTCCCACCTGAGGCCAGTGTGGCCTTGGCACGCATGGGCCTGCACCGGCTGGGCCAGGTCCTGGCGCTGCCCCGTGATGCCCTGGCCCGGCGCTTCAGCAGCCAGGTGCAACTGCACCTGGATCAACTGTTCGGCCAGCGCTCGCTGGGGCTGGCGTTCTACCAACCGCCCGAGTACTTCGAAGCACGGCTGGAGCTGAACTTCGATGTCGAGTCGCACCAGGCCCTGTTGTTTCCCTTGCGCCGGCTGCTCAACGACCTGGCGGCGTTCCTTGCCGGGCGTGATTGCGGCGTGCAGCGGTTCGAGCTGTACCTGGAGCACGTCGAGGGCCCGGATACCGTGCTCAAGGTTGGCCTGCTGGCTGCCGAGCGTGATGCCGCAATGCTCTTCGAACTGGCGCGAGGGCGCCTGGAGCCGCTGCGCATTCCGGCGCCGGTGCGCAACCTGCGCCTGGTGGCGGCCGATCTGCCGCCGTTCGTGCCCCAGCATCAGGCATTGTTCGACCCACGCGCCCGGCAGGCACAACCCTGGGAGCAACTGCGCGAACGCCTGCGTGCACGCCTT
This sequence comes from Pseudomonas sichuanensis, assembly GCF_003231305.1. Lineage (GTDB taxonomy): Bacteria > Pseudomonadota > Gammaproteobacteria > Pseudomonadales > Pseudomonadaceae > Aquipseudomonas > Aquipseudomonas sichuanensis. Next base: position 33,283 of record NZ_QKVM01000052.1, read on the forward strand.
GGCGATGAAGCCGTCAAGGGCCTGCGTGCCGAAGCCGATCATCGTCCCGAATGTGCCTGGCAGGGTGCGGAGCAGGGCGCGCCAGGCCCTTTGGTCATGGCGCCGGGCAGCCGCCCCGGCTGGCTGCTGCCTGAACCCCAAGCGTTGCCCGAGGCTGGCGTACAACTGCTGGGGCACGCTGAACGCATCGAGTCCGGTTGGTGGGACGGCGGTGATGTGCGGCGTGATTACTACCGTATCGAAACCCGCGATGGCCTGCGCGGCTGGGCCTTCCGTGACCTCGCGGCCCCCGGGCCGCTCTGGTTGCAGGGCTGGTTCGCGTGAACGGCCAGGGCTACGCAGAGCTGCATTGCCTGTCGAATTTCAGCTTCCAGCGCGGCGCCTCCAGTGCCGACGAACTGTTTCGCCGTGCCCGTGAACTGGGCTACCAAGCCCTGGCGATCACTGACGAGTGCAGCTTGGCGGGCATCGTCCGGGCCTGGCAGGCGGCCCGTGAGCATGGCCTAAAGCTGATCGTGGGCAGTGAAGTGCAGGTGGAGCAGGGGCCGAAGCTGGTGCTGCTGGTGCAGGACCTCGGCGGTTACCAGAACCTGTGTGCGCTGATCACCCGGGCTCGGCGCCGGGCGCCAAAGGGCAGCTACCGGCTGCTGGCCCAGGACCTTGCGGCCCATCATCAGGGCTTGCTGGCGTTGTGGGTGCCTGAAGCCGATGCGCCTGTCAGTGTCGGGCAGCAACTGCATGCACTGTTCGGCGAGCGCCTGTGGCTGGCCGTGCATCTGCATCGCGCAGCCGACGATGGTGCACGCCTGGCACAGCTGTACGCCTTGAGCGCACAGCTGGCCGTGCCGCTGGTGGCCTGCGGCGATGTGCACATGCACGTGCGGGGGCGTCGCGCGCTGCAGGATTGCATCACCGCGATCCGCGCCCATTGCCCGGTGGCCGAGGCGAGGCGTTTGCTGTTCGCCAATGGTGAGCGCCATCTGCGCCCGCTCGATCAATTGCACGAACTCTATCCCTCGCACCTGCTGGCCGAAACCCTGGTCATCGCCGAGCACTGCAGCTTCGATCTTTCGGCGCTGAAATATCAGTACCCGCGCGAACTGGTCCCTGAGGCTCATACGCCCGCCAGCTGGTTGCGCCATCTGTGCGAGCAGGGCCTGCCCAGGCGTTGGCCCAACGGGGTAACCGACAAGGTGCGCGGCCTGCTGGACAAGGAGCTCGCGCTGATCGAGGCACTGGGCTACGAGAGTTACTTCCTCACCGTGCACGACATCGTCGCCTTCGCCCGCAGCCAGCACATCCTCTGCCAGGGCCGCGGTTCGGCGGCCAACTCGGTGGTGTGCTATGTGCTGGGCATCACCGAGCTCGACCCCACGGTGCACCGCCTGTTGTTCGAGCGCTTTCTGTCACGCGAGCGCAACGAGCCACCGGACATCGACGTGGATTTCGAGCACGACCGCCGCGAAGAAGTGATCCAGTATGTGTTCCGCCGCTATGGCCGGCACCGGGCCGCGCTCACCGCAGTGGTCAGCAGTTACCACGCCGCCGGGGCGGTACGCGATGTGGCACGTGCGCTGGGGTTGCCAGCCGATCAGGTGGACGCCCTGGCCAAGTGTTGTGGGCGCTGGAGCGACCGCATTCCCGATGCCGAACGCCTGGCCGAGGCCGGTTTCGATGCACAGAGCCCCTCGCTGCGGCGCATCCTGGTACTGGCCGGCGAGCTGATCGGTTTCCCCCGGCACCTGTCGCAGCATCCGGGTGGTTTCGTCATTTCCCAGCAGCCCCTGCACGAACTGGTGCCGGTGGAAAACGCAGCGATGGAAGACCGCACGGTGATCCAGTGGGACAAGGACGACCTGGACATGGTCGGCCTGCTCAAGGTCGATGTGCTGGCGCTGGGCATGCTCAGCGCGCTGCGCCGCTGCTTCGACCTGATTGCCCTGCACCGTGGGCGCGAGCTGACCTTGGCCAGCATCCCCGGAGAGGACCCGGCCACCTACGCCATGATCAGCCGTGCCGAAACCATGGGCGTGTTCCAGATCGAATCGCGGGCGCAGATGGCCATGTTGCCCAGGCTCAAACCCACTACCTTCTACGACCTGGTGATCGAAGTGGCGATCGTGCGGCCGGGGCCGATCCAGGGCGATATGGTCCACCCCTACCTGCGCCGCCGACTGGGCCAGGAACCGGTCAGCTACCCCTCGGAAAAACTGCGTGATGTATTCCACCGTACCTTGGGCGTGCCCCTGTTCCAGGAGCAGGTGATGGAACTGGCGATGGTCGCTGCCGACTACAGCCCCGGCGAGGCCGACCAGTTGCGCCGCAGCATGGCAGCGTGGAAGCGCCACGGCGGCCTTGAACCCCACCGGGTCAGGCTGATCGAGGGCATGCTGCGCAATGGCTACGAGCTGTCTTTTGCCGAGCGCATCTTCGAGCAGATCAAGGGTTTTGGCAGCTATGGTTTTCCCGAGTCCCACGCCGCCAGTTTCGCCCTGCTGTGCTACGCCAGCAGTTGGCTCAAATGCCACGAGCCGGCGATCTTCACCTGTGCCTTGATCAATAGCTGGCCCATGGGTTTCTACAGCCCCGACCAGCTGCTGCAGGAAGCGCGTCGGCAGGGCATTGAGGTACGCCCGGTGGACGTCGAGCACAGCCAGTGGGACTGCACCCTGGAGCCAGTGGGCGAGGGCGCGTTGGCCATTCGCCTGGGGTTGCGGCAGATCCGCGGCTTTGCCGAAGGCGATGCCCGGCGCCTGGAGCAGGCGCGGGCACAGCGGCCCTGGCGCGATGTCGAGGACCTGTGCCTGCGCGCCGCGCTCGACAGCCGCGCCTGTGCCCGGCTCGCCGATGCCGGTGCGCTGCGGGCGCTGGCCCGCGACCGGCACCAGGCGCGCTGGCAGGTGGCGGCAGTGCAGGCGCAACTGCCGCTGTTCGCCCAGGTCGAGGCAGCACCAGAAACGCCGGTCGAGCTGCCCGTGCCCAGCGTGGCCGAGGACCTGGTGGCCGATTACGACACCCTCGGCACCACGCTCGGCCCGCATCCGCTGGCCTTGCTGCGCCCGCGCCTGCGCGCCTTGGGCTGTCGCAGTTCAGCGCAACTGGCCGAAGTCGAGCATGGCGACAGCATTGCCGTGGCCGGCATCGTGGTTGGCCGCCAGCGGCCGCAAACGGCCAGTGGGGTGACTTTCGTCACCCTCGAGGACGAGCATGGCATGGTCAATGTGGTGGTCTGGCGAGAGCTGGCCGAACGGCAGCGAAGGGCGTTGGTGGGGGCGCGGTTGCTCAAGGTGAGCGGGCGGCTGGAGCAGGAGAAGGGTGTGCGCCATCTGATCGCCCGGCGGTTGGAAGACATAAGCCCCCTGCTGCAGGGGCTGGATGTGCGTAGCCGCGACTTTCATTGACCGCAATCGCGGGGCAAGCCCGCCCCCACGAGGGATGCATGGTCCTTCGTGGGAGCGGGCTTGCCCCGCGATAAGGCCTACACCATCGCCAACCGCTGTTTGCGCGTCGGTGGCACAAACGCCTGGTCAATCGCCTGCAAGTCCGCCTCGGTCAGCACCAGGTCCTGCGCCGCTGCATTCAAGCGCACATGCGCCGGGCTCACGGCCTTGGGAATCGCAATCACCCCTTCGCCACGCGTGACCCATGCCAGGCTCACCTGCGCCGGCGTCGCAGCATGGCGCGCAGCAATGTCAACCAGCACCGGGTGATGCAGCAGTCGCCCGGCCTGGGCCAACGGGCAGTAAGCCATGGTCGGCAACTGCTGCTGGCGGCTCCAGGGCAGCAGGTCGAACTCGATGCCACGCTCGGCCGGGTTGTACAGCACCTGGTTGGTGGCGCAGGCCGGGTTGTCCAGTTCCTGCAGGTCATCCAGGTCGAAGTTGGATACGCCCCAGCGGCGGATCTTGCCCTGCTCGATCAAGCGCTCGAAGGCCTCGACGGTTTCCTCGAGCGGATACTGCCCGCGCCAATGCAGCAGGTACAGGTCGATGCACTCGGTACCCAGGCGCTTGAGGCTGCGTTCGCACGCCGTCGGCAAGCCGCGCCGGCTGGCGTTGTGCGGGTAGACCTTGCTGACCAGGAACACCTGGTCGCGACGCCCGGCGATGGCCTGGCCGACCACCTGTTCGGCGCCGCCCTCGGCGTACATCTCGGCGCTATCGATCAGGCTCAGGCCCAGGTCGATGCCTTGCTGCAGGGCTGCCACTTCGGCCGCCTTGCTCCCTGGGTTTTCGCCCATGTACCAGGTGCCCTGGCCAATGGCCGGCACGCGGGTCCCTGCCAGATTCACGTAACGCATGTCACCTCCTGTGGATGGGTATGGGTCAGCAACACGTCGAGCAGCGCTTCGGCGGCCCGCGACAGTTTGTGGTCGGCCAGGGCGATCACGCCGATGCGCCGCTCCACGGTGGGTTCGACTAGCGGCACGCAGCGTGCGCCGAGCTCTTGCATCTGGCCGATGCACAGGGCCGGCACGGCGCTCACGCCCAGGCCGCTGGCGACCATGCGGCCGATGGTCGACAGCTGGTGGCTCTCGAATGCCACCGCCAGCTTGCCGTGCCCGGCCACCAGGTGCTGTTCGAGTAACAGGCGCACTGCCGACGGCCGTTGCAGGGCGATGAAGTCTTCTGCCAACAGCTCGTGCCAGCGCACCTGGGGCTGGCGGGCGAGGGGCGAGTCGGCGGGCACCACGGCGACGAAACGGTCCATGTACAGCGGGTGGAAGCGTAGCGCCTCGCTGCCGTCGGGCTCGAAACCGATGCCCAGCTCGACGCGGCGGTGGCGCACCAGTTCCAGCACCTGCTCGTTGATCACGTCGTGCACCGTGACGTTCACTTTCGGGTAGCGCTGGCGGAACACTTTCAGCGACTGCGGCAGCAAGTTGCCGGCGAAGGAGGGCATGGCCGCCACCGACACCCTGCCCAGCTGCAGGGTGAAGCGCTGGCGCAGCATCTCTTCGGTGTCGTCCCAGTCGGCCAGCAGGCGCCGGGCCAGGGGCAGCAGCACCTCGCCCTCGGGGGTAAGGCTGACGCTGCGGGTGGTGCGGGTGAGCAGGGCGCCGCCGAGGTTGTCCTCCAGCGCCTTGATGGTCAGGCTCAAGGCCGGTTGCGACACATGCAGGTGCTCGCCGGCCTGGGCGAAGCTCTGGTACTTGGCCACGGTGACGAAGGCGCGCAGTTGCTTGACGTTCATGGCTGGCTTGCCCTTTGTTTTGCAAAAGTTATCAATCGATGACGAAAACAAAATTAACAAATCAGTCGGCTACAGTGAAGATGACCATACGGTTCCAACAACTACAAAAGGCGACTGAGCATGGCCGGACTGGACAAGCGTGTAGCAACCTACGAAGAGGCCCTGGCAGGCCTGACCGACAACATGACGGTACTGGCCGGCGGCTTCGGCCTGTGCGGCATCCCGGAAAACCTGATTGCCCAGATCAAGCGCCTGGGCGTCAAGGGTCTGACCGTGGTCTCCAACAACTGCGGCGTCGATGGCTTCGGCCTGGGTGTACTGCTGGAAGACCGGCAGATCCGCAAGATGATCGCCTCCTACGTGGGCGAGAACGCCGAATTCGAACGCCAGCTGCTCAGCGGCGAACTGGAAGTGGAACTCACCCCGCAAGGCACCCTGGCCGAGAAGATGCGCGCAGGCGGCGCCGGCATTCCAGCCTTCTTTACGGCCACCGGCTACGGCACCCCAGTCGCCGACGGCAAGGAAGTCCGCGAGTTCAAAGGCCGCAAGTACATCCTCGAAGAGTCGATCACCGGCGACTTCGCCATCGTCAAGGGCTGGAAAGCCGACCACTACGGCAACGTGGTGTATCGCAACACCGCGCAGAACTTCAACCCGCTGGCCGCCACCGCCGGCAAGATCACCGTGGTCGAGGTCGAAGAGATCGTCGAGCCCGGCGTGCTGCTGCCCAGCGAGATCCACACCCCGGGCATCTACGTCGACCGGGTCATCGTCGGCACCTTCGAGAAGCGCATCGAAAAGCGCACCGTCAAGGCCTGAGCGCCATCCTCAAGAACAACAAAGAGATCCTGACCATGGCACTGACCCGCGAACAAATGGCCCAACGCGTCGCCCGTGAACTCAAAGACGGCTACTACGTCAACCTCGGTATCGGCATCCCCACCCTGGTGGCCAACTACGTGCCTGCCGACATGGACGTGATGCTGCAGTCGGAAAACGGCCTGCTGGGCATGGGCGAATTCCCCACCGAAGCCACCCTCGACGCCGACATGATCAACGCCGGCAAGCAGACCGTCACCGCCCGCCGTGGCGCGTCGATCTTCGACTCGGCGCAATCCTTCGCCATGATCCGTGGCGGCCACGTCGACCTTACCGTGCTCGGCGCCTTCGAAGTGGACGTGGAGGGCAACATCGCCTCGTGGATGATCCCCGGCAAGCTGGTCAAGGGCATGGGCGGCGCCATGGACCTGGTGGCCGGTGCCGACAACATCATCGTCACCATGACCCACGCCTCCAAGGATGGCGAGTCCAAGCTGCTGCCCAAGTGCAGCCTGCCGCTGACCGGCGCCGGTTGCATCCGCAAGGTGCTGACCGACCTGGCCTACCTGGAAATCGAAAACGGTGCCTTCATCCTGCGCGAGACTGCGCCGGGGGTGAGCGTCGAAGAGATCATCGAGAAAACCGCCGGCAAGCTGATCGTGCCGGACGATGTGAAGGAAATGACTTTCTAATCAAGCATCACCCGCCCTGTGGGTGCGGACCCGTGGGAGCGGGCTTGCCCCGCGATAGCGTCAGACCAGGTGCCACGATCGCCTGGTGGGGCGCTATCGCGGGGCAAGCCCGCTCCCACGACTCCGTTCCCACAGGGCTTTTGCGTTGCTTCAGTGTTGAAAATCAAAAAAACAAATAAAAGGAAAACCCCGTGGCCGCTGATATCCAAGACAGCCGCTCCGCCCGCTTTGCCCTGCGCTGCTCCAACTGGGCCGAACGCTGGTTCCCCGACTCCTGGGTGTTCGCCGCCCTGGCCGTGATGCTGGTGTGCCTGGGCGCGCTGGTGATGGGCGCCAAGCCCACCGACACCGCCAAGGCCTTCGGCGATGGCTTCTGGAGCCTGATCCCGTTCACCATGCAGATGGCCTTCGTGGTCATCGGCGGTTATGTGGTGGCCAGCTCGCCACCCGCCGCGCGGCTGATCGACCGCCTGGCGCGCCTGCCGAAAAACGGCCGTTCGGCCGTTTGCTGGGTGGCGCTGATTTCGATGCTCGCCTCGTTGCTCAACTGGGGCCTGTCGCTGGTGTTCGGCGGCCTGCTGGTGCGTGCCCTGGCCCGTCGCACCGACTTGAAGATGGACTATCGCGCCGCCGGTGCCGCTGCCTACCTGGGGCTCGGCGCGGTCTGGGCACTGGGCTTGTCGTCGTCGGCGGCGCAGTTGCAGGCCAACCCGGCCAGCCTGCCGCCGTCGATCCTGTCCATCACCGGGGTGATCCCGTTCACCGAAACCATCTTCCTCTGGCAGTCCGGGGTGATGCTGGCGGCGCTGGTGATCGTCTCGCTGGTGATCGCCTATGCCACCGCACCGGGGCCAAACAGTGCGCGCAGTGCGCAAGACTGCGGCGTCGACCCCAGCTTCAGCGCGCCGCCCGCGCCGCAGCGCACGCGCCCGGGCGAGTGGCTGGAGTACAGCCCGATCCTGATCCTGCTGCTGGTGGCCCTGGCCGGCGGCTGGCTGTACCAGGAGTTCGCCACCAAGCCTGCGATCACCGCGATCTCCGGGCTGAACACCTACAACCTGCTGTTCATCATGCTCGGCGCCTTGCTGCACTGGCGCCCGCGCAGCTTCCTCGATGCCGTGGCCCGCGCGGTGCCGACCACCACCGGGGTGCTGATCCAGTTCCCGCTGTACGGTTCGATCGCCGCCATCCTCACCCAGGTCAAGGGTGTCGACGGTGCGACCCTGGCCCACCACATCTCGGTGTTCTTCACCCAGATCGCCACCCATGACACCTACGCGCTGTTGATGGGGGTGTACTCGGCGGTGCTGGGCTTCTTCATCCCGTCCGGTGGTGGCAAGTGGATCATCGAGGCGCCCTACGTGATGCTGGTGGCCAACGACCTGCAGTACCACCTGGGCTGGGCGGTGCAGATCTACAACGCCGCCGAGGCGCTGCCGAACCTGATCAACCCGTTCTACATGCTGCCGTTGCTGGGCGTACTGGGCCTGAAAGCCCGCGACCTGATCGGCTTCTCGTTCGTCCAGCTGCTGGTGCATGTGCCGCTGGTGCTGGTGCTGCTGTGGGCGCTGGGTACGACCTTGCAGTACGTGCCGCCCGTGATGCCGTAAGGCTCGGGTAGTGCCAGGGAAGGGCGGTCATGTACCGCCCTTTTTTACGTTTCGATGAAGTATCGATAACGATTCGCATATGCGATTCGTTTTCATGTGAATGCCGCCCGGTCGGCAGCCAAGGACTTTCATCGAAACGAACAAGGAGAGAGGCAGCGATGTTCGCGCCCATCAGCCGTTCCATGGCCCTTACCCTGGGCCTGTGTGCCACCGCCGTCAGCCCGTTTGCGCAGGCAGAAGAGACCGAACCGCGGTCCGACGACAAGGTGCTGGAACTCGGCACCACCGAGATTCTCGCCCAGGGCCTGGGCAGCACCACCGAGCACAGCGGCTCCTACACCACCGGCAGCATGAGCGCGGCGACGCGCCTGAACCTGTCGATCAAGGAAACCCCGCAATCGGTCTCGGTGCTGACCCGTCAGCAGCTCGACGACTTCCAGCTCGACACGCTTTCCGAGGCTATGGCCCATGTCACCGGCGTGACCGTGCAGCGCAACGACTCCGAGCGGCCGACTTATTATTCGCGGGGCTATTCGATCAACAACTTCCAGATCGATGGGATGCTCAATACCTTCTCGAGCCTGAAGTCCGACTCGGACACCATCATCTACGACCGTATCGAGGTGGTGCGTGGCGCCACCGGCTTGACCACCGGGGCGGGCGACCCATCCGGGACCATCGCCATGGTGCGCAAGCGCCCGACCTCGCAGCTTGCGCTCAGCACTGGCGCCAGTGCCGGCAGCTACGACAACTACCACGGCTACCTCGACGTTGGCGGCCCATTGGGCCTGGAAGGGCGCCTGCGCGGGCGCACGGTGCTGGCCTACCGCGACAGCCAGTCGTTCATGGACAAATACGCCAGCCAGCGTGAGGTGGCCTACGGCATCCTCGAGGCCGACCTGACTGACAGCACCGTGCTTGCAGTGGGCTACGACTACCAGAACAAGCACGTACAAGGGGCCTCCTGGGGCACCGTGCCGTACTGGAACGCCACTGGCGGCAAGGCCGACCTGCCGCGCTCGACCAACCTGGCCGCGCCCTGGGCGTCCTGGCCGCTGAAAGACCAGACCCTGTTCGCCACCCTCGACCAACGCCTGGCCAACGACTGGCTGCTCAAGCTCGCCTATACCCATCGCGAGTCCGACAGCGATGGCAAGGTGTACTACGGCGGCAACGGTTTCCCCGCCGCCGACCGCAGCGGCATGAATGCCTGGTATCAGCATTTCAGCGGCGAAGAGCAGATGGACGCCATCGACTTCAACCTGGCAGGCCCTTATCAGCTGTTCGGGCGCAGCCACGACTTCATGGTCGGCTATGGTGAATCCGAGCGGCGCAACACGTCGCCCTACTTCATCAGAGGGCCACTGCCCGACGGTTACCAGAAGATCCCGGACTGGAAGTACATGAGCAACATCGCCAAGTTCCAGGACATCGATACCGGGCTCGATGAATCGCGTGACTCCACCAAACAGAAGGCCGGCTACATCGCCACCCGGCTCAACCCCACCGACCGTCTGCACTTCGTGCTCGGCAGCCGCTATGGCAGCTGGCAGACCGAGAGCCGCGAATGGGCGTACGACGAGGCGCAGAATGGCACCGAACTGACGCCCAGCAAGCAGACCCAGAACGACCAGTGGACGCCTTATGCCGGGGTGCTGTACGACCTCACCGAGCAGTACACCGTGTATGCCAGCTACACCGACATCTTCAACCCGCAGTCGGTACGCGACAAAAACCGCCAGTACCTCGAACCCATCGTCGGCAAGGTCTACGAAGTGGGCGTCAAAGGCAGCCTGATGGACGACCGACTCAACCTCAGCAGCGCGGTGTACCGCAGCAAACAGGACAACGTCGCCGAGCAGGACGATTCGGTACCGCCCAACGGCAACGAGGTGTTCTACAAATCCGGCGGCAAGGGCAATGTCGTCGAAGGCTTCGAGGCCGAGATTGCCGGCGAGGTGCGCCCCGACTGGCAAATGAGCCTGGGCTACAGCTACACCCACGCGGCCAACGCCGACAAGCAGCGCAAGAACCCCGAGCAGCCGCTGAACCTGGTGCGCTTCTCGAGCACCTACAAGTTGACACCGGCGTTGACCCTGGGCGGCACCCTGGACTGGCAGAGCGATACCCACAAGCAGGCCAACCGGCCAGTGGGGCGGGCGGCGAACGGTTCGATCATTACGGTGCGCGACGAGATCAGCCAGAAAGCCTTCTCGGTGGTGGGGCTGATGGCGCGGTATCAGTTCGACGAACACCTGTCGGCTTCGGTGAACGTGAAGAACCTGTTCGACGAGCACTATTACAACAACCTGGGCTTCTACAACGGGGTGTATCACGGCGAGCCACGGACGATGATGGTCAGCCTGGACTGGAAACTTTGAGGCGCGAGATCTGCCTGTTGGGCCTGGGTGGCATTTGATCGGGAATGCGCGGTATTAAATTGACGCAGGGATGATGTCAAAATAATATCGCGCCCCTCTCAATTACCACCGGCTTCCAAGGAAGGTAGATGGCGATCCATCAACGCCTTGCACAGAGGTTTACCCTGTGCGTCATGTTCTGCAGCCTGTTCAGCATTGACGCCTGGGCTTCCCCCGGCGATCAGGAATTGATCCGCGAACGGCAGAACCGCCTGCTCGAAGAGCAGCAGCGGCGCCTCGAAGAGTTGCGCAACCTGCCCGGCAAGGCCGAAGGCCCTGCGCCCCAGGAGCGCGCGCCGGCGCAGCGCTGCTTCGACATCCGCAGCATCGACCTCAAGGGCGCCGACAGCCTGTCGGCGGCCGACCGTGCGCAGGTACTCAAGCCCTTCATCGGCCAGTGCCTGGGCGTCAGCCAGCTCAACGACCTGCTCAAGGCCATCACCAACCTGTACCTGGAGCGCGGCATGGTCACCAGCCGTGCCTACCTGCCGCAGCAGGACCTTTCCGCCGGCCACCTGCAGGTACTGGTGGTGGAAGGCCGGCTCGAAGGCCTGCGCCCGGCCGAGGGCAGTGGCCTGTCCACCCGCGAGCTGGGCATGACCTTCCCCGGCAGCCGCGGCGAGTCGCTGAATCTGCGCGAGATCGAGCAGATGGTCGACCAGCTCAACCGCCTGCCGTCGAACCAGGCGCAGATGGAGCTGGCCCCCGGCAAGGCGGTCGGCGGCACCGAGGTGCTGGTGCGCAACCAGCCACAAAAGCCCTGGCGCGCCTCGTTGTCGCGCAACAACGAAGGCCAGCCCAGCACCGGCGAGCAGATGCTCAACCTAGGCCTTGAGTGGGACAGCCCGCTGGGCCTGGCCGACCAGTTGGTGCTGCGTGGCGGCCATGACGTGGTCAGCGACCACACCCAGGGTTCGAAGAACGGCATGCTCTGGTACAACCTGCCTTGGGGCTGGTGGAACTTCAGCTACAGCTACAGCGAGAGCGAATACCGCTCGCCGATCTTCGCCCAGGGCTTTGCCTTCAAGCAGAGCGGTGACAGCCAGAGCCACCAGTTGCGCGCCGAGCGCGTGGTGCACCGCGACGCCACCAGCAAGACTTCGCTCAGCGCTGGCATGTCCCACCTGCGCACCAACAACTACATCGAAGACAGCCGCCTGCGCGGCAGCAGCAACCGCCTCAGTGAAGCGCAGTTCGGCATCAACCATGGCCGGCGCCTGGGTAACGCTTTCGTCAACCTCGACCTGGGCCTGCAGCAAGGCACCGGCGCCTTCGACGCCCAGGACAACGGCCACCCGCGCCCGGGCGAGCCGGTGGCGCGCTACCGCAAGTACAGCGCCACGCTCAGCTTCATCCAGGGCTTCGAACTGTGGGGCGAGCAGTTGAGTTTCAGCAGCCTGGCCACCGGGCAGCACAGCGAGGACGTGCTGTTCAGCCCGCAGCGCATCAGCCTGGGGGGGCTGGGCTCGATCCGCGGCCTGCGCGAGCAGTCGCTGTCGGGCGACAGCGGCGGCTACTGGCGCAGCGACCTGCGCTGGACCCGGCCGGTCGCCTGGCAGCCGCTGCGCGCAGCGTTCAACCAGTACGGGATGGGCCTGGGCTACGACGTCGGGGTGATCAGCAATGACCGCTACAACGGCGAATTCCACGGCCGCGCCAGCAGCCATGCGCTGGAACTGTTCGCCCGGGGCGAGCACCTCGGCGCCAGCGTGACCTTTGCCCACACCCTGGAACGCCCCGGCGTGCTGACCGAGAAAGAACGCCCGGTGTTCTTCCGCCTCGACTTGTTCATCTGAACCCCTGATTCACGAGACCTGACATGGACGTTCGCCTCTTTGCCTTCCTGGGCGGCCGCCCCTCGGCCGCCATTCAGCCCCGTGAGCAGTTCTGCGGCCTGCCCAAGCGTGCCCTGGCCTTGCTGCTGGCCAACGTCATGTTCTGGCAGCCGCTGTGGGCCCAGGCCGAAGGCATCGCGGTCAGCGCGCCGGGCACCAA
>NZ_QKVM01000053.1 GCF_003231305.1 Pseudomonas sichuanensis
GGTCACCCCGCAATCAGCTCGGCTCACTTTCCTTGATCAAATGCCCCGCCAGCGTGCGCAGCGGCCCCAGTTGACGGCAGATCAGCGCCAGTTGGGTCTGCACCAGGCGCTGGTGCTCGTCCAGCTCCTCGGGCATCTGCTCCAGCGCATTGGCCAGGGCCTCTTCCGCGTCACTGTGGATCGCCACCGGCAGGCGCGCGGCCAGGCCGTTGGCGATTTCGTCGAGGCTGGCGGCCAAGGTCTGGCCCGCACCCTCGATCAGCTGTTCATGGACCTCGGCCGGCAACGCGGTGTCGCGGTGCGCCCCAAGCCCTGAGAGATAACTGAGCAAGGTGTGCGACAGCACCAGGAAGCGGAAGCCGACATCCGCTTCCTTACGGAAATGCCCGGGCTCCATGAGCATGTTGGCCAGGGTGGTGGACAACGCGGCGTCGGCGTTGTGCGCGTTGCGCCGGGCCAGGCGATAGGCCAGGTCGTCGCGCTTGCCGTGGGCATACTGCTGCATGATCTGGCGCAGGTACTGGCTGGCACAGGCCAGGGTATTGCCCAGCACCTTGTTCAGCCGGCGGCCCTGCCAGTCGGGCAGGAACAGGAACACTGCGAGTATGGCGATCAGGCTGCCGACCAGGGTATCGAACAGGCGCGGCAGGAACAGCCCGTAGCCATCGCCGGTCTGGTTGAAGCAGAACAGCACCATCAGGGTGATCGCCGCCGTGGCCAGGGTGTAGCGGGTGGTGCGGTTGACGAAGAACACCACCCCGGCGACCACGGCGAAGGCCGACTGCATCAGGGGGTTGGGGAACAGGTCGAACAGCGCCCAGCCCACGGTCAGGCCGATGGCGGTGCCGAGCATCCGCTGGCCCAGCTTGCGCCGGGTCGCCCCGTAGTTGGGCTGGCAGACGAACAGCGTGGTGAGGATGATCCAGTAGCCCTGGGTCGGGTGGATCAGGTGCACCATGCCGTAACCCACCGACAGTGCCAGCGACAGGCGCAGGGCATGGCGGAACAGCAGCGAGGTGGGGGTCAGCTGGGTGCGCAAGCGCTGCCACACATCCTTCAGGTTGCGCGGCGAGCGGTCGAGCAGGCTGCTGTCGCTGGCGTCTGCCAGGCTGTCCGGGTTGCTCGCGGCGCCCAGCAGGCGGTCCAGCGTGGCCAGGTTGGCGGCCAGGGCTCGCAGCGAGCGCAGCAGCCCGCGCCAGGCCGGGTTGTTCTGTTCGCGCAGGTGCTCCAGCGAAGCATTCAGGTCTTCCAGCGCTTCGGGGTAGCCGCTGGCGAGCACGAACGGCTGGCGCAGGCGGATCGAGCGCGCCAGCTCCTGGCAGGAAGCGCCCTGTTTGCGCAGCAGGCGCTGGCAACGGAACATCACGTCGCTGTGGAAGAACGCCTCGTTGAGGGCGTTGTAGGGGTAGTGCGAGGCGCTGACCCGCTCGTGCAGGTCCTGGGCCAGGAAGTACAGCTTGAGGTAGCGGCTGACCTTGGAGTTGGGCTGACTGTTGCCGACACGGTGCAGGATGATTTCCTTGGCGGCGTTGAGCGCGGCCACCACCTTGCCGTTCTGCTTGGCCAGTTCCAGGCGCGTGGCCTCGACGTCCAGGCCGCGGATCGGCTCGAACAGGCTGGCCTTGAGCTTGAGGTAGCTACCCAGTTCGAAGAACAGCTTGGCCAGGCTTTGCTGCACCGGCTGGTTGGAAAACAGCGCCTGCCACAGCACCGACAGCAGCCCGTACCAGGCGGCGCCGGTCACCAGCAGCAGCGGCTCGTGCCAGAAGTCGCTGACTTCGCCACCGCGCTGGTCCACGCCGATCATGGTGTAGACCGACAGGATCAGCGTCGCCGAGGCGATCGCCCCGTAGCGCTCGCCCAGTGCGCCGAGCATGGTCAGGCCGAAGGCGGCCAGGGCCAGGGCGATGGCGAAGATCCAGGGGTAGGGGAACAGCAGCTCCACCGACAGGGCGGCGATGGCAAAACAGCCGAGGGTGACCAGCAGGGCACTGAGGCGGCCCTGCCAACCGTCATCGGTCTCGGCCAGTGCGCTGGCGATGATGCCGAGGAACAGCGGGATGAGCAGGCTCATCTCGTTCTGGTACCAGCACCAGGCCATGCTGCCGGTGAGGGCGATGGTCACACGAATGGCGTAGCTGAACTTGTCTTGGCCCCACAGGCGACGCAATGAATGGCGGAACGAGCTCGATGACATGATGGCCTGCTGGGCAGTTTGCGGACTAGAACCTTGAGGGCCTCATCGCGGGGCAAGCCCGCTCCCACGAGACACAGGAGGCCTTTGTGGGAGCGGGCTTGCCCCGCGATGGTTTTGCACCCTTCACAACACAGACCAGCAAGAAGCGTTCCGTGCTGCTGAATGGATTCTACTCTACACGAACTGCGCCGCAGCGTTGGCCGAAGCCCAGGCCCACTGGAAGTTGAAACCACCCAGGTGCCCGCTCACGTCCAGCACCTCGCCGATGAAGTACAGCCCGGGGCTCTTCAGCGATTCCATGGTCTTGGACGACACCTCGCGGGTATCCACGCCGCCCAGGGTCACCTCGGCCGTGCGATAGCCCTCGGTGCCCGCCGGCACCACCTGCCAGGCCGCCAGTTTGTCGGCGACCTCGGCCAACTGGGCCGGGGTGTACTGCTTCAACGGCTTGGATTCGAACCACTGCTCGGCCAGCAGGTTGGCCAGCTTGCGGGTGAACACCTCGCCCAGCACGGTCTTCAGCTCGCTGTTGGGGCGCTCGACTTGCTGGCCCTGCAGCCACTCCAGGGCATCACGGTCGGGCAGCAGGTTGATCTCGACCGTGTCGCCGGCCTCCCAGAACGACGAAATCTGCAGGATTGCCGGGCCGCTCAGGCCGCGGTGGGTGAACAGCAGGTTTTCCCGGAAGCTGGTGCCGTTGCAACTGGCGATGCAGTCCAGCGAGGTGCCGGACAGCTCGGTGCACAGTGCCTTGAGTTGGGGCTCGGTGATGGTGAACGGCACCAGGCCGGCGCGGGTCGGCAGCAGTTCGTGGCCGAACTGGCGCGCGACCTGGTAGCCGAAGCCGGTGGCGCCCAAGGTCGGGATCGACAGGCCGCCGGTGGCGATCACCAGCGACTGGCAGGCGAACGGACCGGCGCTGGTCTGCAGGCGGTAGCCGCCTTCGGTTTTTTCGATCTGTTCGATGCTGGTGTTCATGCGCAGCTCGGCGCCGGCCGCGTCGCACTCGGCCAGCAGCAGGTCGAGGATGTCGCTGGACTTGTTGTCGCAGAACAGCTGGCCGAGCTTCTTCTCGTGGTACGGCACGCCGTGCTTGCACACCAGTTCGATGAAGTCCCACTGGGTGTAGCGGGCCAGCGCCGACTTGCAGAAATGCGGGTTGTGCGAGAGGAAGTTGGCAGGCTCGGTGTACATGTTGGTGAAGTTGCAGCGCCCGCCGCCGGACATGAGGATCTTCTTGCCCGGTTTGTTGGCGTGGTCGAGCAGCAGCACCCGACGGCCACGGCGGGCGGTGAGCTGGGCGCACATCAGGCCGGCGGCGCCGGCGCCGAGGATGATCACGTCGGTGGAGTGCACGGTTGGAACCTTTGGCAAAGTAGGGGGAAGCGTGGGAGCGGGCTTGCCCCGCGATGGGGTGGTGCAGGCAATGATGTTGGCATTGCTGACGCCATCGCGGGGCAAGCCCGCTCCCACGAGCGATCTGCTGATCGGTTTAAATAATGCGCACTTTCAGGGCGCGGCCCTTGATCTTGCCGCTGTTCAAGCGCTGCATGGCCTGCTTGGCCACCGCCCGCTCCACGGCGACGAACGCCACGAAGTCGAAAATGGCGATCTTGCCCACCTGCTTGCCCGGCAAGCCGGCATCGCCGGTCAGCGCACCGAGGATATCGCCCGGGCGCAGCTTGTCCTTGCGCCCGGCGCCGATGCACAGGGTGGTCATCGCCGGCAGCAGCGGCTCGCCGCCTTTGTTCTTCAGGTTGTCCAGCTGCTCCCAGCGCAGCGGCTTCTGTTGCAGGTCTTCGATGGCCTGGGCGCGGTGGCCCTCGGCCGGGGCCACCAGGCTGATCGCCACGCCCTTCTCGCCGGCACGGCCGGTACGGCCGACACGGTGCACGTGGATTTCGGCGTCACGCGCCAGCTCGACGTTGATGACCATGTCCAGGCCATCGATGTCCAGGCCGCGGGCCGCCACGTCGGTGGCCACCAGTACCGAGCTGCTGCGGTTGGCGAACAGGGTCAGCACCTGGTCGCGGTCGCGCTGCTCCAGGTCGCCGTGCAGCGCCTGGGCAACGATGCCCTTGGCGGTGAGGTGGGCCACGACGTCTTCGCACTGCTGCTTGGTGAAGCAGAACGCCACGCAGGACTGCGGGCGGTAGTGGCCGAGCACGCGGGTCACGGCTTCCAGGCGCTGCTGCGCGTCGATCTCGATGAAACGCTGTTCGATCTGGTTGTCGCTGTGCAGCGCCTCGACCTTCACCTGCTGCGGCTGGCGCATGAAGTCCTTGGCCAATTGCTCGATGCCGGCCGGGTAGGTGGCCGAGAACAGCAGGGTCTGGCGGCGCGACGGGGTCTTGCCGATGATGCTGGCGATGGCGTCGAAGAAGCCCATGTCGAGCATGCGGTCGGCTTCGTCGAGTACCAGGGTGTTGAGGCCGTCGAGGACCAGGGTGCCTTTGTCCAGGTGCTGCTGGATGCGCCCCGGGGTGCCGACGATGATGTGCGCGCCGTGCTCCAGCGAGGCGATTTGCGGGCCCAGCGAAACGCCACCGCACAGGGTGAGGATCTTGATGTTGTCCTCGGCCCGGGCCAGACGGCGCAGCTCCTTGGCCACCTGGTCGGCCAGCTCGCGGGTCGGGCACAGCACCAGCGCCTGGCAACCGAAGTAGCGCGGGTTGATCGGATTGAGCAGGCCGATGCCGAAGGCGGCGGTCTTGCCGCTGCCGGTCTTGGCCTGGGCGATCAGGTCCTGGCCCTTGAGAATGACCGGCAGGCTCTGGGCCTGGATCGGGGTCATCGAGGCGTAGCCCAGGGCGTCCAGGTTGGCCAGCATGGCGGCGGACAGCGGGAGGGTGGCAAAGGCGGTGGTTTCAACGGTCACGAGGCGGGCCTACGGTGCGAAGCGAAAAATGTCGCACAGTCTACCAGCCTCATGGCCATTCGCCCTACGACTCGACGTGCTCTTCCGGACGACGAGCGCGCCTTCCGTCTGTCGGCGCCAGTTGCAGGAAGATCGCCGCCGCCAGCATGGCCATCACGCCGATGGTGACGAAGGTCAGCTGGAACGCCCCCAGGGTGCTTTGCACGCCTTCGGCGCTGCCGGCCGCGGTGAAACCGCCGAGCAGCGCACCGGCGCAGGCCACGCCCAGGCTCAGCGACAGTTGCGCGACCACCGACAGCAGGCTGTTGCCGCTGCTGGCGCTGGCGTCGTCGAGGTCGATCAGGGTCACGGTGTTCATCGCCGTGAACTGCATCGAGTTCACCGCCCCCAGCAACGCCAGTTGCACCAGCAGCAGGGCATAGGGCGTCTGTTCATCGACCAGCCCCAGGCTGGCCAGCAGCAGGCCCAGCAGCAAGGTATTGCCGGTGAGTACGATGCGATAGCCCAGGCGTTCGATCAGCGGCCGGGCGACCGACTTGGCCAGCATCGCCGCCGCCGCCAGCGGGATCATGCTCATGCCCGCCTGGGCCGGCGAGTAGCCCAGCGCCACCTGCAGCAGCAACGGCACCAGGAAGGGCAGGGCGCCGCTGCCCAGGCGGGCGAACAGGTTGCCGAGGATGCCGATGGCGAAGGTGCGCACGCGAAACAGCGACGGCGAGAACAGCGGCTCGGGGTCGCGCCCGGCACGCAGCCAGTACGCCGCCAGGCAGGCCATGCCGGCGAACAGCAACAGCATCACCCGCAGGTGCGGCAGGTGCAGTTCGCCCAGGCCTTCCATGGCGATAGTGATCAGCACCATCGCCGCACCGAACAGCACGAAGCCCGGCCCGTCGAAGCGGGTGCGTTCGGCGCCGCGCAGGTCGGGGATGAACTTCCACACCGCATAGCAACCGAGGGCGCCGACCGGCAGGTTGAGCAGGAAGATCCAGTGCCAGGTCAGGATCTCCACCAGCCAGCCGCCGAGGGTCGGGCCGAGCAGCGGGCCGAGCAGGCCGGGGATGGTGATGAAGCTCATGATCCGCACCAGCTCGCTACGCGGGTAGGCGCGCAGCACCACCAGCCGGCCTACCGGCAGCATCAGCGCCCCGCCCAGGCCCTGCACCACCCGGGCGAAGATCAGGAAGCCCAGGCTGTTGGCCATGGCACACAGCAGCGAGCCGAAGCTGAACAGCAGGATCGCGCTGAAGAAGATGCGCTTGGTGCCGAAGCGGTCGGCGATCCAGCCCGAGGCTGGGATCAGCAACGCCACGGTGAGCATGTAGGCGATGATCACGCCCTGCATGCGCAACGGGTCCTCGGCCAGCGAGCGGGCCATGGCCGGCAGCGCGGTGTTGAGGATGGTGCCGTCCAGCGACTGCATGAAGAAGGCGATGGCCACCACCCAGGGGATCCAGCGGGCGGTGACGGGGTCCAGTGGGGCGCGTTCGGGCATGAGAAACCTCAGGCGAGTGTAGGGCCCATTGTGGGAGGGGAGCAGGTGTGGGAGCGGGCTTGCCCCGCGATGGCGTCGGACCGGACATTGATGTTGCCTTGGCTGGCCCTATCGCGGGGCAAGCCCGCTCCCACGTTGTAGTTTTACAAGGTCAAGGTCAGTCCTTTGACCAAAGCACCCGGCAGATGACTCGACCCGGTACTGCGTTGCCCATAAGTGCTGGTCGACAGGATCATCTCGCGCTCCTGGGTCAGGTCTTCGAGCTGACTGCCCAGCAGGCTGTAAAGGCTGTCGTCGAAGCGCATGGTGCTCACCGGCCCCTGGATCTGGCCGTTTTCCACCCAGAATGTGGCGAACCGGGTCAGCCCGGTCATTCGCGCGGCGGGCAGGTCCGAGTAGTTCAGGTACCACAGGTTGCTGATGTACAGCCCGGTGCCCAGGCGTTCGAGGATCTGCGCGTTGGGCAGGTCGCCCGGTGCCAGGCTCAGTGCGCACGGCGCTTCGTAGCTGTCGGCGCCATTGGCCTGAAGTGCGAACTCGGCGGCGCTGCGAGCGCTGACCAGACGCTCGCGTGCCAGGCCCTCGCCAATCAGTAGCAGGTCGCGACGCGGCGAGCCCTCGTCGGAGAACGCCGGGCTCAACGAGCCGCTGACCTGTTCGCTGAAACTCACCAACGAACTCAGTCGTGCATCGCCGTTGTACAGGCGCTGCAGCGAGCTGTTCCCCGTGGCCAGTGCCTGGGCGGAGAAACCACCCCAGCAGAGCATCCCGGCAATCTCGTCCATCGCCGCTGGCGCCAGGTAGGCGCGGTAGCTGCCGGGCTTGAGGGTAATGGCCGGGCGGCCCAGGTGTTCCAGCTGTTCGCGGGCCAGGCGCAGGCGTGCGGCAAAAGCTTCGCCGCTCCAGGCCTGGCCTGCGTAGTTGGCTTTGACCGCCTGACCGTTGGCGTGGAACAGGCTCCAGTCGAAGTTGAAGCTGTTGGCCTGGTGCCAGCCGAAGGCGCCGAACGAGCTGGCGAAGCCTCGGCAGATGGGGCCGGCGGCATAGATGCCGACCAGGTCCAGGTCGTTGGCCTCGCGCTCGACCAAGGCCAGCACTTCATCCAGCTCGGGCAGTGGCTGCTCCAGCAGGCTGTGGCTGCGCCAGGCACTCTCGTCGAGGCTCAGGTACGGATCGAGCGGCAGCAGCGGCAGGGTCTGACGCAGTTGCCCGAGGCCGTCATGCAGGCGCTGGCGATCCAGCTCGGCGTCATCGCCCAGGGTGATCTGCTGCTCCGCCTGGCGACCATCGCGAATCAGCCGCAGCTGCACGCTGGCCTGGCTGACCAGCCCGGCCTGGCGCACCTTGGCATGGTTGAACCGCACGAACTGCGAGTGCTCGGCGCTGTAGCCCAGGGTGAATTGCTCGCCGGGTTGCAGCGCATCGCGCAGGGCGCCGAGCAGGTCTTCGAAGCGTTGTTGATAAGTGCTCATCAGGCGTCCCCTCCGAATACGTCGATCTGGCGGAACACGCAGGCCGGCGAGGCGTGGCCGACCCGCACCACCTGGTTGGGTTCACCCTTGCCGCAGTTGGGCGTGCCCAGCACCTGGAAGGTGCTGCTGTCGCCCACGGCCGACAGGTTGCGCCAGAAGTCGGCGGAGATGCCCCTGTAGTTCGGGTTTTTCACCACGCCCTTGAGCTCGCCGTTCTCGATCAACTGGCCCCATTCGCAGCCGAACTGGAACTTGTTGCGGGCGTCATCGATGGACCACGAGCGGTTGGTGCGCATCAGGATGCCGTTTTCGATGCCGCCGATCAGCTGCGCCAGTGGCTGGTCGCCCGGCTCGATATTGAGGTTGGCCATGCGGTCGATCGGCGCGCGGTTCCAGCCACAGGCGCGGCTGTTGGCCACGCCGTCCAGGCCGGAGCGCAGTTGCGACAGCGCGCCGCCCAGCGGGCGCACCAGCAAGCCGTTGCGGATCAGGAACTGCTTGCTGGCCGGGGTGCCGTCGTCGTCGAAGCTGTAGCTGGCCAGCTCTTCGCCGATGGTGGGGTCGAAGGTCACGTTGAGCAGCGTGGAGCCGTACTGCAGGTGGCCGAAGTCGGCGGCTTTGACGAAGCTGGTGCCGGCGTAGTTGCGCTCGTCGCCGAGGATGCGGTCCATCTCCAGTGGATGGCCGATGGACTCGTGGATCTGCAGCATCATCTGGTCGGGCATCAGCAGCAGGTCGCGGGTGCCGCTCGGCGTGTTGGGCGCCAGCAGCAGTTGCAGGGCTTCGTCGGCCACGCGGCGGGCCGCGCCGACCAGGCCGCAGCGCTCGATCACCTCGACGCTGCCTTGCTGGCCGAAGTTGTCGCGGCCCAGGGTGCGGCTCTGGCTGTCCTGGCCGTCGCTGGCGGTGACGCCCAGGCCCGGGTAGACGAAGCGCTGGGCATGGCGCAGCTCGGCGCCGGCGGAGTTCAGGTAGGTCTGCTCGACCAGGCTGATGCCGAGGCTTGCCTGCCAGTCCACCAGGCGGCTGTCCTTGGGCACGCTGGCGGATTCTGCGGCCAGCAGGTCGAGGCAGTCGGCGAGGTTGGGCAGGGGCTGGTCGAAGTTGGGCGAAACGTGATCGTGACGCTCGCTTGGGGCGGCTTGGCCGCTGAGGTCGAGCAGGCTGTGGGCCTTGATGCGCCGGGCCAGTGCTTCGGCCTGCTCCAGGGCACGCTGCAGGCCGCTTTGCGACAGGTCGGCGGTGGCCGCGTAGGCCTCGACGCCGTTGACCCGCACGGTGAGCATGGCGCCTTCGTCCTGGCTGAAGTGCGGCGGCTCGGCGACATTGCGGCGTACTGAAAGGGACTGGTGCGATTGCTTGACGTGGCGAAGCGAGAACACTTCGGCCGTGCTGCGCAGCGCGGCGAAGCGCTGGCGCAGCAGGGCGCTGGAATCGAACATGGGAAACCTCCGTTGGCGCGGTGGCTCCCCCTAGAACCACCCCTCTTGCATGCCCAGGCACGTATCGTCGCGTGCTTCGAGCAAGGCGAGGTCATTATGGCAGCCCGGTACTTCCCAGGTGAGGAAATAACGCGCGGCCTGCAGCTTGCCCTGGTAGAAGTCGCGGTCGCTGCCCTTGAGCAGGCCGACTTCGGCATGGATGGCCTGCTCCAGCCAGCGCCAGCCGATCACGCAGTGACCGAAGGCCTTCAGGTACAGCGCCGAGTTGGCCAGGGCCCCGGCGACCTCGCCTTGGGCCAGGTCGCCGAGCAGGGCCAGGGTGACCGCTTGCAGGCGATTGACCAGTTGCTCCAGCGGCTGGCGCAGGTTGTCCAGGTTCGGGTGATGGCTGGCGCGCTCGCAGGTGCCGGCGATCAGGCGAATCAGTTGCTTGAGCCCGGCGCCGCCGTTCTGCGCCAGCTTGCGGCCAAGCAGGTCGAGGGACTGGATGCCCTCGGTGCCTTCGTGGATCGGGTTCAGGCGGTTGTCGCGGTAGTACTGCTCGACCGGGTATTCGCGGGTGTAGCCATGGCCGCCGAGGATCTGGATCGCCAGCTCGTTGGCCTTCAGGCAGAAGGTCGAGGGCCAGGATTTGACGATCGGGGTCAGCAGGTCGAGCAGTTGCTGGGCTTGCTGGCGGGTGTTTTCATCCGGCGCGGTGTGGGTATCGTCGAACAGCCGGGCGGCGTACAGGCCCAGGTCGAAGGCGCCTTCCACGTAAGCCTTCTGGGCCAGCAGCATGCGCTTCACGTCGCTGTGCTCGATGATCGGCACGGCCGGGCTGTGTGGGTCCTTGTTGTCCGGCAGGCGGCCTTGCGGGCGCTGGCGGGCGTACTCCAGTGAATAGAGGTAGCCGGCGTAACCGAGCATCACCGCGCCCATGCCGACGCCGATGCGCGCTTCGTTCATCATCTGGAACATGCAGGCCAGGCCCTGGTGCGGCTGGCCGACCAGGTAGCCGACGCACTGGCCGTTGTCGCCGAAGTTCAGTGCGGTGGAGGTGGTGCCGCGCCAGCCCATCTTGTGGAACAGCCCGGCCAGCAGTACATCGTTGCGCGGGCCCAGGCTGGCGTCGTGGTTGACCAGGTACTTGGGCACGATGAACAGCGAGATGCCTTTCACGCCAGCCGGCGCGCCCGGCAGCTTGGCCAGGACCATGTGCACGATGTTCTCCGACAACTCGTGATCGCCGCCGGAGATGAAGATCTTGTTGCCCTTGAGCCGGTAGCTGCCATCGCCGGCAGGCTCGGCGCGGGTGCGGATATCGGCCAGCGAGGAGCCGGCGTGGGGCTCGGTCAGGGCCATGGTGCCGAAGTAGCGGCCTTCGATCATCGGTTGCAGGAACAGGCGCTTCTGTTCTTCGGTGCCAAAGCTCTCGATCAGGTTGGCCGCGCCCATGGTCAGGAACGGGTAGGCCGTGGTGCCGGCGTTGGCGGCCTGGAAGTGCGCGAAGCAGGCTTGCGATACCAGGCTTGGCAGCTGCATGCCGCCGACGTCGAAATCGCGGTTGGCGTTGAGGAAGCCGGCTTCGAGGAAGGCGTCGACTGCTGGTTTTACTTCCGGGATGAGTTCGGCGCGGCCGTCCACGTAGCGGGGCTCGTTTTCATCGCCTTTGCGGTTGTGCGGGGCGAAGTACTTCTCGGCGATGGTGCGGGCGGTGGCCAGCGCGGCGTCGAAGGTTTCGCGGCTGTGCTCGGCGAAGCGCGGGCGCTGGGTCAGGGCTTCGGCGTCGAGGACTTCGTAGAGTTCGAAGGCGAGGTTGCGGCTGCTGAGGAGTTGCTCGGACATGGCGGCATTCCTGGGTCGAGGTGCGGCGAGTCTAGGCGGGGTGGTGGGGCAGGGGACAGGTTAATTGGTTTGGGTGATATGGGTTTAGAAGGCTGTGTTTTCGGGGGGGCTAGGTGAGGGCTGCCAGGTGTTCGCCGAAAGTTCTTCAGCGCTTATGAGATCGAGCGCCGCCCGCGCGGCGCTCGATCTCATAAGCGCCAGAAGCCTTTCGGCGAACACCTGGCAGCCTCTACAAGACCTTGAAATGAAGTGCGCCAATAACGTATGACGGTTTTCATTTCGCGGCAGGTTCTCTGGCTTTGATCGTGCTGGTCACTGCATCCGGGCTGGCAAAGGTCTGGAGTCTTTGGTTCTACTCTGTCGAGCAGCGCTCTTAGCTTGGGGCCGCAGCTCTAGGCCAAAAACAATGCGCCGTTTGATTTCAGGGGGCGAAAAAAGCCCTTTATGCAGCTCATATCGCGTACGCAGAGTTGAATGTGCGTCTCCTGTCGGAAGGCGGTGCCGGGGTACAGCTCGGCGCCCTCCAGAAAAGGAGAGCGGATAGATTGATAGGGCTCTAACTCAACCAGTTCTCGGGCGGTGTGAAGGAGTTGGAAAACAGCGCAGTCCAGATACCGCTTGAGGTTGTCCATATCGCCTGGGAACCCCAGTGCGTTTTCAGGAATTTCCCCACCTTTATCTATCAGTAACTGGTAGGCGACACCAAGCTCTTGTAGTGCACCTTCATCCGTGAGGTTCAGACACAAGCCGAGGTTGATTACCGCTCCAATTACATAGGGGCTTTTTATACTTCCCCGGCCGCGCTTATGCGCCTTCAGGCGTTGGGCGTAACTAAGCGCGCGGTCGGGGCTGTTTTCCCAGAAATAGGCGCCCTCACCGAGCCAGTCGTAAGCATTGACACTGGGTGAAATAGGTTCGCCAGCGAGGATGGCTTCGCCTACCTCGCGATCGCAGCCATGGAAGCCCAAGACGAATGATGGAAGGTATTGATACATCTAGCGATAAGGAGCCTTAAGTTCACCTTCTTCTGTGAAAACCCCGGTTTTTACCCAGAATGCCCTGGCTTCTTCGGGGTTGCGTGACAGAATCTGTGCGAGCTGACGAATGCGCTGGACTGCCTCGATGTGTGGGTTTTCGGCTCTCGACCTGCTCTGTGTTTTTGCACTCATGAAAACCTCCCTGCAATCAGTGTCGGGGGATGCGGTACGGTCGATTCTAGAGCTGATTGGTCTCGGGCGTCAGTATGCCTTTGCTGGCGAAGTGCTCGGTATTTGATTGCCATTTGTGAATAAATTTTCAGTTTTTCCCTGTTGCTTGTAGTCCATTTCCCAAACATGCTCCTGGCCTCTTTCAAGCCATTGCGGTGCTCTGGGTTGGTCACTAGTCTCGGGCGGTCGTTGCGAATGCAGCGATCGGCTTTGACAGGCCGCTGAGAACCTTGCGCATGGCTTCTGCGTTATGGCGGTTGTGCGTGGGGCACCTTGTGTGCGCCGGGTTAGGTTCTCTCACCGGTCTGTCAACCCACGTACAGCTGCCACCCTTTTGTTTGACAGCAGATGGTGGTGGCCCACTTTGAGAGAGCCATACCATGCTAAAGATCGTCCCCGATCCACCCCACAACCATCACTCCCTTGAAGACACCCTGATCCAGGCCACCGAGTACGCCCTGTGCGCAGTGACCGTGGTCCATCAGGCGATGCTGCTGCAGCCCAAGTCGCCCGTTTCGGTCTTGTTGATGACGGCGATGCACGAGACCGAAGCGCTGCGGGTGTTGCTCGAATCGGCACTGATTCAGGTGCAGATGCCGGCGCAGCCGCAGGCGATGCATTAGGCCGCGAGGCATGTAGCGCCTGGGCTGACGCCATCGCGGGGCAAGCCCGCTCCCACGCTATCGAGCCCTGACGTGGGAGCGGGCTTGCCCCGCGATTGGGCCTGCACAGGCACCGACCATTTCAGGGAGAGAACTATGACTACAGACGACACCCACACCACCGTCGGCAAGACCAAGTTCTACCAAGGCGAGGGCATGACCGCCCCGCTGTTCTGCATCGAACCCGGCATCCCTTGCCAGCATGCCCGCGACCAGGCATCGGAGCTGATGGGCTGCGTGCGTGACCTGACCATCACCGGGATCATGGAGGAGAAGCCGCAGTTGCTCTGGGCGTCTTATTACCTGAGCGCCTTGGCCAAGGCACTGATGGATGATGCCGAACTCGGCATGAAGCACTGACACCCCAAAAGCATCGCGGGGCAAGCCCGCTCCCACGCCATGCAGCTATTGGCGTGGGAGCGGGCTTGCCCCGCGATGGCGTCAGTTGGCTTAACCGATGGTCATCAAGCTAGCGTTACCCCCCGCCGCAGCGGTGTTAACACTCACCGCCCGCTCGATCACCAGGCGCTCCAGGGCAATCTGATGATCGCCACTCGACAGCCCATGCACACCAACGATCGCACCGGCACGCTTGGCCACCTGCTCGCAGATGCCGCGCAGCTGGTCCGAGTGGCCGTGGTGGATCACCGCGTCGAAGGCCACGTCGTCGTTGTTCCAGTCGGCCACCAGCTTGATCTTCGCTTGCAGCTCCTTCGGCAGGCGGCCGCGCACGGTCTTGGCCGGCTCGCCGTCCTGGAACACCGCCGAGCTACCCACCGCCAGCACCGCCGCGAACTGCGCCAGCAGGTCGGCTTCGTTGTCGGCCAGGCACAGCACGTGCTCGCGTGGCAGCACGCTGTAGCTGTTGCGCTCGCCGGTCGGGCCAGGCAATACGCGGGTGATGCCGCTCTGCGACTGTTCGGCGAACTGCTCGCACAGCGCGGCCAGGTCGCTCAGCTGGCTGCCGGCCGCCCAGGTCTTGAGCGTGTTCAGCGGCTTGATCTGCTGGTCGCGCAGAGTGGTGTCGGCCGGGCTGCGGGCATCGTCGGCCTGGAAGTGGCGGGCGATGGCGTCGGCCGGGCGGGTCGACAGCAGGCGGTACAGGTACAGCGGGCCGCCGGCTTTCGGGCCGGTGCCGGACAGGCCTTCACCGCCGAATGGCTGCACGCCGACCACGGCACCGACGATGTTGCGGTTGACGTACATGTTGCCGGCATTGACGTTGCCCACCACCTTGGCGATGGTCTCGTCGATGCGGGTGTGCACGCCCAGGGTCAGGCCGTAACCGGAGGCGTTGATCTGCTCGATCAGTTGGTCCAGGTCCTTGCGGTTGTAACGCACCACGTGCAGCACCGGGCCGAAGATCTCGCGCTGCAGCTCGTCGAAGCTTTCCAGCTCGATCAGGGTCGGCATCACGAAGGTGCCGCGCTTGACCTCTTCACCTTCGGCGATGGCCACCTGATACACGGTGCGGCCTTTGTCGCGCATGCCCTGGATGTGCTTCTCGATACCGGCCTTGGCTTCGGCGTCGATCACCGGGCCGATGTCCACGGACAGGCGCTCGGGGTTGCCCAGGCGGCTTTCGGCCATGGCGCCCTTGAGCATCTCGATCACGCGGTCGGCGGAGTCTTCCTGCAGGCACAGCACGCGCAGGGCCGAGCAACGCTGGCCGGCGCTGTCGAACGCCGAGGACACCACATCGATCACCACCTGCTCGGTGAGGGCCGAGGAGTCGACGATCATGGCGTTCTGGCCGCCGGTTTCGGCGATCAGCGGGATCGGGCGGCCCTGGTTGTCCAGGCGGCCGGCGATGTTGCGTTGCAGCAGGCGGGCGACTTCGGTGGAACCGGTGAACATCACGCCCTTGACGCGTTCGTCACCGACCAGGCCGGCGCCGACGGTTTCGCCCTGGCCCGGCAGCAGTTGCAGCACGCCTTCGGGGATGCCGGCTTCCAGCAGCAGGCGCACGGCCTGGGCAGCGATCAGCGGGGTCTGTTCGGCGGGCTTGGCCAGTACCGGGTTGCCGGCGGCCAGCGCTGCGGCCACCTGGCCGGAGAAGATCGCCAGCGGGAAGTTCCACGGGCTGATGCACACCACCGGGCCCAGTGGGCGGCAGTTGTCGTTGCGCAGGTCGTTGCGCGCCTGCACTGCGTAGTAGCGCAGGAAGTCCACGGCTTCGCGCACTTCGGCGATGGCGTTGGCGAAGGTCTTGCCGGCTTCGCGCACCAGCAGGCCCATCAGCGGCTGGATGTCGGCTTCCATCAGGTCGGCGGCACGCTCCAGGATCGCGGCACGCTCGGCCGGCGGGGTGGCCTGCCAGATCGGTGCGGCGTTCAGCGCGCACTGGATGGCGTTGTCGACGTCGGCAACGGTGGCTTCCTGCACGTGGCCGACCACATCGCGGTGATCCGATGGGTTGAGCACCGCAACCGCGGCTTGCTCGCTGGCGGCGCAGGCCAGCAGCGGGGCGGCTTTCCAGTCGTTGTGGGCGGTGGCCAGCAAGGCGCAGGACAGCGACGCCAGGCGGTGTTCGTTGGCCATGTCGATACCGGCCGAGTTGGCCCGCTCGCTGCCGTACAGTTCACGCGGCATCGGGATGCGCGGGTGTGGCAGGCCGATGCTGCCTTCCTGGGTGCCCATGCGCTCGATGCTGGTGACCGGGTCGGCGACCAGTTCCTGGATCGAGATCGAATGGTCGGCGATGCGGTTGACGAACGAGGTGTTGGCGCCGTTTTCCAGCAGGCGGCGGACCAGGTAGGCCAGCAGGGTTTCGTGGGTGCCGACCGGTGCATACACGCGGCACGGACGGTTCAGCTTGCCTTCGGAGACCTTGCCTACAACCTGCTCGTACAGTGGCTCGCCCATGCCGTGCAGGCACTGGAACTCGTACTGGCCTGGGTAGTAGTTCTGCCCGGCGATGGTGTAGATGGCCGACAGGGTGTGGGCGTTGTGGGTGGCGAACTGCGGGTAGATGGCTTCCGGCACGGCCAGCAGCTTGCGGGCGCAGGCGACGTAGGACACGTCGGTGTACACCTTGCGGGTGTAGACCGGGTAGCCTTCCAGGCCTTCGACCTGGGCGCGCTTGATCTCGCTGTCCCAGTACGCGCCTTTTACCAGGCGGATCATCAGGCGGTGGCGGCTGCGCTTGGCCAGGTCGATGACGTAGTCGATCACGTACGGGCAGCGCTTCTGGTAGGCCTGGATAACGAAGCCGATGCCGTTCCAGCCGGCCAGCGACGGCTCGAAGCACAGGCGCTCGAGCAGGTCCAGCGACAGCTCCAGGCGGTCGGCCTCTTCGGCGTCGATGTTCAGGCCGATGTCGTACTGTTTGGCCAGCAGGGTCAGCGACAGCAGGCGCGGGTACAGCTCGTTCATCACGCGCTCGTACTGGGCGCGGCTGTAGCGCGGGTGCAGGGCCGACAGCTTGATCGAGATGCCCGGGCCTTCATAGATGCCACGGCCATGGGACGCTTTGCCGATCGAATGGATCGCCTGCTCGTAGGAGGCCAGGTATTTCTGTGCGTCGTGCTCGGTCAGCGCGGCTTCGCCGAGCATGTCGTAGCTGTAGCGGAAGCCCTTGGCTTCGAACTTGCTGGCGTTGGCCAGAGCTTCGGCGATGGTTTCGCCGGTGACGAACTGCTCGCCCATCAGGCGCATGGCCATGTCGACGCCCTTGCGGATCATCGGCTCGCCGCTCTTGCCGATGATGCGGGTGAGCGAGGAGGTCAGGCCGGATTCGTTGTGGGTGCTGACCAGCTTGCCGGTCAGCAGCAGGCCCCAGGTGGCGGCGTTGACGAACAGCGACGGGCTATTGCCCAGGTGCGGCTGCCAGTTGCCGGTGCTGATCTTGTCGCGGATCAGCGCGTCACGGGTGCCTTTGTCGGGGATGCGCAGCAGGGCTTCGGCCAGGCACATCAGCGCGACGCCTTCCTGGGACGACAGCGAAAACTCCTGCAGCAGGCCCTGGACGATGCCGGCACGCCCGCCGGCGCTCTTCTGGTTGCGCAGCTTGTCGGCCAGGCTGGCGGCCAGCTTGTTGGTGGCCTCGGCCTGGGCGGCCGGCAGGCGCGCCTGCTCCAGCAGCATCGGCACCACTTCCTGCTCGGGGCGACGGTAGGCGGCGGTGATCGCCGAACGCAGTACCGACTGCGGCAGGATGCTTTCGGCGAACTCCAGGAAGCACTGGTGGGCGTGGTCGGCGGCGACTTCACCGGCGTCGTCGCCGAGGCTGGCGACGTGGCCGTTGAGTTCGTTCAGGGTGGCGCCACCCTCGAGCTTCTCGAGATAGTTGAAGATCGCTTGCTTTATCAACCAGTGCGGCGTGCGGTCGATGGACTGCGCAGCTGCTTTGAGTCGCTCACGGGTAGGGTCGTCAAGTTTGACCCCAAGGGTGGTCGTCGCCATTTCTTATCCTCGTTATTGGCCACGGGTGTGACCTAAGCTGAAGGCAAGATTAGCCTGTAGGACAATTCGGGTGCAACCGGGTGCAACCCGAAATTTTCGGGGCAAAGGTGCAACTCGTCTGAAGGGCGTTTCCGCATAGCGGAAAAGGTCTTTCTCGGTATTTTTTGTTATGGAAAACGCTGCGTTTGCTCCGAAATGGAGCAAAAACACGCTTCTGTCCGAAAATGCAGGATTGGGTGCAACTTGCAAATGAAAAGTGGTTGCACCTGGTTCACGTTGTTGCATAGGATGCGCCGCCTGGGTGCAACCGTCGTCATGCACGGCGGTCGCTGGAGATAAAAACAACGCCAGGGCACAACTCATGGGCAATCCACTAACGATCACCTTCGTGGTCTACATCGCGGCAATGGTGCTGATCGGCTTCGCCGCCTATCGCTCCACCAAGAACCTTTCCGACTATATTCTCGGCGGCCGTAGCCTCGGCAGCGTGGTAACCGCGCTTTCCGCCGGCGCCTCCGACATGAGCGGCTGGTTGCTGATGGGCCTGCCGGGCGCCATCTACTTCGCCGGCCTTTCCGAGGCCTGGATCGCCATCGGCCTGACCGTCGGTGCCTACCTGAACTGGCTGTTCGTCGCCGGCCGTCTGCGCGT
Organism: Pseudomonas sichuanensis; assembly: GCF_003231305.1. Taxonomy (GTDB): domain Bacteria; phylum Pseudomonadota; class Gammaproteobacteria; order Pseudomonadales; family Pseudomonadaceae; genus Aquipseudomonas; species Aquipseudomonas sichuanensis. Next base: position 18,234 of record NZ_QKVM01000053.1, read on the forward strand.
GCAGACCGAGCACAACGGTGATGCGCTGACCCTGCCGGATTACTTCTCGAGCCGCTTCGAAGACAAGAGTGGCGTGCTGCGGATCATCTCCGCCATCGTGATCCTGGTGTTCTTCACCATCTATTGCGCCTCGGGCATCGTCGCCGGCGCCCGTCTGTTCGAAAGCACCTTCGGCATGCCTTACGAAACCGCCCTGTGGGCCGGTGCCGCCGCGACCATCGCCTACACCTTCGTCGGTGGTTTCCTGGCGGTGAGCTGGACTGACACCGTGCAGGCCTCGCTGATGATCTTCGCGCTGATCCTCACGCCGATCATCGTGCTGATCTCCACCGGTGGCTTCGACACCACCTTCCTCGCCATCGAGGCGGTGAACCCGGCGCACTTCGACATGTTCAAGGGCGCGACCTTCATCGGCATCATCTCGCTGATGGGCTGGGGCCTGGGCTACTTCGGCCAGCCGCACATCCTGGCGCGCTTCATGGCCGCCGACTCGGTGAAGTCGATCGCCAACGCCCGCCGTATCTCCATGACCTGGATGATCCTGTGCCTGGCCGGTACCTGTGCCGTGGGCTTCTTCGGTATCGCCTACTTCTCGGCGCACCCGGACCTCGCCGGCCCGGTCACCGAGAACCATGAGCGCGTGTTCATCGAGCTGGCCAAGATCCTGTTCAACCCGTGGATCGCCGGTGTGCTGCTGTCGGCCATTCTGGCGGCGGTGATGAGCACCCTGAGCTGCCAGCTGCTGGTGTGCTCCAGCGCCCTGACCGAAGACTTCTACAAGAGCTTCCTGCGCAAGAACGCTTCGCAGCAGGAGTTGGTGTGGGTCGGCCGCCTGATGGTGTTGGCCGTTGCGCTGATCGCCATTGCCATGGCCGCCAACCCTGAGAACCGCGTGCTGGGCCTGGTGGCCTATGCCTGGGCTGGCTTCGGTGCCGCCTTCGGTCCGGTGGTGCTGCTTTCGGTACTGTGGAAAGGCATGACCCGCAATGGTGCGCTGGCGGGCATCGTGGTCGGTGCGCTGACCGTGATTCTGTGGAAGCAGCTGGGTACCGGCCTGTACGAGATCATCCCGGGCTTCCTGTTCGCCAGCATCGCCATCGTCCTGGTGAGCAAGCTGGGCAGCCCGTCGAAAAGCATGGTCATGCGCTTTGAAACCGCTGATGCGCAGTATCACGCCGACAAGTAATACCTGCTGAATCGGCGTTGTCCCTATCGCGGGGCAAGCCCGCTCCCACACAGCCGCTACAAGTGGCGTGGGAGCGGGCTTGCCCCGCGATGCTTTTTGCGGCCGCCAAGGCAAGGTAAACTTGGTGCCCCCGCAGGAGTCCTCATGAACTATCGTCACGCCTTCCACGCCGGCAATCACGCCGACGTCCTCAAGCACATCGTGCTCACCCGCCTCATCGCCCTGATGTCGCGCAAGGAGCAGCCGTTCGCCTATATCGACACCCATGCAGGGCTGGGTCTGTACGACCTGCAAGGCGACCAGGCGAGCCGTACCGGTGAATACCTCGAAGGCGTTGCCCGCCTGTGGAATCGCGATGACCTGCCTGCCGTCACCGCCGACTACCTGGGCGTCATCAAGCGCCTGAACAAGAACGGCGAGCTGCGCTACTACCCGGGCTCGCCTGAGTTGGCCCGTCGCCTGATGCGCGAGCAGGACCGTGCGCAGCTCAACGAAAAGCACCCTGAAGACGGCGTGCTGCTCAAAGAGAACATGAAGAAGGACCCGCGCGTCACCGTGCACCTGGGCGAGGGCTGGCATATCCCGCGGGCCCTGCTGCCGGTGCAGGAAAAGCGCGCGATCATGCTGATCGACCCGCCGTTCGAGCAGGCTGATGAGCTCAAGCGCTGCACCGTGGCGATGAAAGAGGCGATCGGCCGCATGCGCCAGACCGTCGCGGCGATCTGGTACCCGATCAAGGACCAGCGCTCGCTGACGCGCTTCTACCAGGACCTGACCAGCACCGGCGCGCCCAAGCTGCTGTGGGTGGAACTGTACGTGCATCACCAGGACAGCCCGCAGGGCCTGAACGGCTCGGGCCTGGCCATCGCCAACCCGCCGTGGGGGCTGGAGGACGAGCTCAAGGAACTGCTGCCGTGGCTGGCCAAAGAGCTGGCGCAGACCGCAGGCAGCTTCCGCATGGACTGGCTGATCGCGGAATGAGCCGGCGCTGAACCCTGCAGGAGATCACCCAGCCCTCAGGGTTGCGCTGTCTCGCAGAGAACTGCTTTTGCAGGCACGCCGCAGGCCCTGTGGGAGCGGGTTTACCCGCGAAGAAGGCAACGCGGTGCATGGCACCGGCTGCGCCGGTGTTCGCGGGTAAACCCGCTCCCACAAGGGGGCGGTGTGTCCCTGATCTTTGCGTTATAATCCCGCCCCTTTAGCCGTCGCCCGCCTGCGTGGCCGGTGGCGCACTTCTACCGATTTGAGAGGCTAACCCCTTGGCACTGACGATTCTTGGCCTGTCCGGCGCCCTTAGCCATGACCCTTCCGCGGCCCTGTACATCGACGGCAAGCTGATTGCCGCCGCCGAAGAAGAGCGCTTCGTGCGTGACAAGCATGCGAAGAACCGCATGCCCTACGAGTCGGCGAAGTTCTGCCTGGAGCAGGCCGGCATCAAGCCGTCGGACGTTGATGTGGTGGCCATCCCCTTCGCCCCGATCAGCCTGTTCGGCAAGGCCCGCTGGCACTACGCCAAGCGCTACTGGTACGCCCCGGACCGCGCCCTCGACGCGCTGCTGATGGGCAACCGCCGCTACAAGCGCTACCGCAAGAAGATCGTCTGGTGCCTGGAGCAGCTGGGCTTCGACCCGAAGAAGATCAAGATCGAGCCGGTCGAGCACCACCTGGCCCACGCGTCCAGTGCCTACCACTGCTCGGGCTTCAAGGAGAAGACCGCGATCCTCGGGATCGACGGCAAGGGTGAGTACGCCACCACCTTCTTCGGCTACGGCGAAAACGGCAAGATCCACAAGATCAAGGAATTCTTCGACCCGGATTCGCTGGGTGGCCTGTATGGCGCGATCACCGAGTTCCTCGGTTTCGAGATGCTCGACGGCGAGTTCAAGGTCATGGGCATGGCGCCGTACGGCGACGCCAGCAAATACGACTTCTCGCGCCTGGCCAGCTTTGAAAACGGCGAACTGGTGATCAACACCGAGTACGCCAACGTCATCGGCCTGCGCCGCTATAAAGAGAAGGGCAAGGGTTTCTACTTCTCGCCCAAGCTGATCGAATGGCTGGGCCCGAAACGCGAAGGCGACATCGCCGACGAGCCGTACATCCACTACGCGGCGAGCATGCAGGCGCTGTTCGAGAAGCTGGCCCTGCAGATGATCGACCACTACCTGGGCGACACGCTGAAAGAAACCGGCAAGCTGGCCTTCGCCGGCGGCTGCGCGCTGAACGTCAAGCTGAACCAGAAGATCATCGCCCGCCCGGACGTCAAGGAGCTGTTCGTGCAGCCGGCCTCCGGCGACGCCGGTACCGCAGTCGGTGCGGCGGCCTATGTGTCCCACGCCCGTGGCGTGCCGGTCGAGAAGATGGAACACGTCTACCTCGGCCCTGCGTACTCCAACGAAGACGTGATCGCCGCCTGCGCCCGTCACCCGAGCAAGCCTGTCTGGCGCAAGCTCGAGAACATGCCTGAGCAGATCGCCAAGATCATGGTCGACGGCAACCCGGTGGCCTGGTTCCAGGGCCGCATGGAGTTCGGCCCGCGTGCGCTGGGTGGTCGTTCGATCATCGGTTGCCCGAGCGTGCCGGGCGTGGCCGACCGCATCAACCACCAGATCAAGTTCCGCGAGCGCTGGAGGCCTTTCTGCCCGTCGATGCTCGACACCGTCGCGCCGCAGATGATCAAGATCGACCACCCTGCGCCGTTCATGACCTTCACCTTCGAAGTGGCTGAAGAGTGGAAGACCCGCGTGCCGGAAGTGGTCCACGAGGACGGCACCTCCCGTGCCCAGGTGCTCAAGCGCGAGTACAACCCGCGCTACTACGACATGATGAAGGCGCTGGAAAACCTCACCGGCAACGGCGTGTCGCTGAACACCTCGCTCAACCGCCGTGGCGAACCGATGATCTGCTCGCCGACCGATGCCCTGAACATGTTCTTCGGTTCGGACCTGCAGTACCTGATCATGGAAGACATCCTGGTGGTCAAGGACGGCGCGGCGCCTTATGACCAGCCGCTCTGAACCGCGGATCCTGCAGTTCTGCCATGGCTATGACGGGCCGTTTCTCGATTGCGCCCGTCAATACGCCAGCCTGTTCCAGGGCAGCGGCTACAAGGTCACCACCGTGTTCCTCACCGGGGCAGCCAACGCCAAAGTGGCGGCGGGCTGCGCCTCGGACGAGGTGCTGTTCCTGGAGTTCAGCTCCAAGGCCGTGCGCGGCCTGAAGCTGGGCGCCATCGCTGCGCTGCGCAAGATCGCCGCGCAGCGCAATTTCAGTTTCTGCATTGCCCACCGCTTCAAGCCGATCTACGTGGCGCTGCTGGGCACCGGCTTGCCGGTGATCGGTGTGCACCATGCCTTTGGCGACTATGATCGCAAGGGCCGGCGGCTGTTCGCCAACCTGTTCCGCCAGCGTTTGAGCCTGCTCGGTGTCTCGGACGCGGTGCGTGACGACATGCGCCGCTGCCTGGCGCAGTGGCCCGCCGAGCGTATCCAGACCCTCTACAACCGCATCGATGTCGAGGCGCTGCAGGCCAGCCTGGTGCCGCGCACCGAGGCGCGCCGGGCCCTGGGGCTCGACGAGCAGGCCTGGGTGGTCGGCAATGTCGGCCGCCTGCACCCGGACAAGGACCAGGCCACCCTGCTGCGCGGCTTTGCCGAAGCACTGCCGGGGCTGCCGGCCGGAGCGCGTCTGGCGATCCTGGGCAAGGGCCGTCTGGAGTCGAACCTCAAGGCGCTGGCCGCCGAGTTGGGGATTGCCGCGCAGGTCGACTTCCTCGGACAGGTGCCGGATGCCCGTCGTTATTTCAAGGCGTTCGATGTCTTCGCGTTGAGTTCCGACCATGAGCCGTTCGGCATGGTCCTGCTCGAGGCCATGGTCGCCGGCGTGCCGTTGCTGGCCACGGCCTGCGGCGGTGCGCGCGAGGTGGTCGAAGGGGTTGGCGTGTTGTTCCCGCTGGGCGATACCGCGCAGCTGGCCCAGGGCCTGAAGCACTTGGCCGGGCTGGACCCGCAGCAGCAGGCGGCCTGTGCGCAGCACATGCTGCAGCGCCTGGGTGAGCGGTTCAGTGATCGGGCGGTACGCGAAACCTTCTGGCAACTGCCGCAAGTCCGTGCACTGGTTGCGGAGGCCTGATGCTCAACTTTATCCAGGGCTGGCGCGAGCGCGGCTGGCAGGTCATCGATGCGGCTGCTTACAACGAGGCCTGGCAGCGTTTTGGCGGCAGTGTCGCCACCCATCCGCGGGTGATCGAGCAACTGGCCGACTTGGCGCAGATCCCGGTGCGTTACCTCGGTTATCCACAGGGTGGTGAGATCAAGGCTGCCTTGCCGGTGTGGGGGCGTCACCTGGCGCTGTCCAAGGACGTGCTCAAGCGCCATGGCAAGAAGGGCCTGTTCGACCTGGGCAATGCCGAGATCATCCTGCCGGCCGCCGCCGATGCGGCCGCGCCGCTGCGCCATGCCGGGCGCTACCTGTCGGAGCTCAACCAGGGCCGTTTCAGCGGCCTGAAGGCGCAGCCCGAGCAGTTGGCCATGGCCCGCGCCCATGAGGATCTGTCGAAGAAGTTCCGCTACAACCAGCGCCGCGAGCTGCGCCTTTTGGAAGAGGCGGGCGGGCAGGTGCGGCCGATCGGTGACTTCACCTCGGCGCAGATCGCCGCCATGTACTGCGACCTGTTCCAGCGCCGCTGGGGGTTCCCGGCCACCGGTGCGGCGCACATGGCCGAGGTGGTCGAGCGCCTGCGCGAGCTGCTGGTCGGTTCGGTACTGTTGCTCAACGACGCCCCCATTGCCATCCAACTGGTGTACCGCGTCGAGGCGCCGCAGTGGATCAGCGTGGAGTACGTCAATGGTGGCGTCGACCCTGAGACCAAGGCGTTCAGCCCCGGCAGCGTGCTGAGCTTCCTCAACACCCAGGCCGCCTGGGAGGATGCCAACAGCTGTGGCAAGGCGTTGCGCTTCTCCTTTGGTCGTGCCGACCGTGAGTACAAGGACCGTTGGTGCAACCCTGTGCCGGTGTTCCAGTCGTGAGCCGTAAGCAGCAACTGCTCAAGCGCCATCGGCGCAACAAGCGCCTGGGGCTGCTGGCCGGGCTGGTGCTGCTGGTCGCGCTGGGGCTGTTCAGTTGGTGGTGGCTGCCGCTGTTGCTGCTGCCGCTGCTGTGGGCCGCGCATGAAGCCTGGTTCGCCGACCACCTGTTCTATGCGCCCGGTGAAGACTATGCCTACCGTTTCGGCGAGCAGACCCGCGAAGCCGGCGCGACGCTGCAGGGTGATCTGCTGCGCACCGATGCTGCCTTGCAGGGCGATGAGACGCTGATCCTTGAAGTCGGCATCAGCAGCGGTTGGCTGGGGCGCTTCCTCGATCCGCGCGTCGAGCTGCTGGGCGGCGCGGGGCGTGACGTGCAGACCTTCGAGCGCGGCGCCAACGGCGTGCGTTACCTCAACCTCACCGGCCTGGCCGAGCCCCTGGCGGCAGGCACGTTGCGCCTGCGCGGGCGCCATTGCCGGCTGCAGGGAACGCCGCGCCTGTGGATAACCCCGGCCGTCGAGTTGCGCAAGCGCCGGGTGATGGTGATCGCGCCCCACGCCGACGACGCAGAGCTGGCTGCCTATGGCTTGTACAGCCAGGCCGAGGAAACCTGGGTGGTCACCCTGACCGCTGGCGAGATTGAAGCCGAGCATTACCAGCAGATGGGCATGCAAAAGGCCGAGGCCGCGCGGCTCAAGGGCCGGCTGCGGGCCTGGGACAGTATCGCCGTGCCTCGTTGGGCGGGTGTGCCGGAATCGCGTTGCGTGCAGTTGGGCTATTTCTGCCTGCAATTGCCTGCCATGCAGGCGGCGCCGGACCAGCCACAGGGTTCGCGCGAAGCGGATATGGCCGATACCCGCCCGTTCCGCTGCTTCAACCCGTTCCCGCTGCCCGCCGATGCCGACGGTGCGCCTACCTGGCACAACCTGCTGGCCGACCTGCGCGCGCTGCTGGAGCTGGCCAGGCCGCAAGTGCTGGTGATGCCGCACCCGACCCTCGACCCGCACCCCGACCACATCTGCGCCCAGGCCGCCGTGCGCGAAGCGCTGCAAGGCCTGGCCTGGCAGCCGCAAACCTTGCTGTGCTACGCCAACCACCTGCACGACAACGACCGTTGGCCGATGGGCGACAGCGGTGATGGCGTGGCCTTGCCGCCGCAGTTGGAAAGCCCTGAAGCCTGGGCGCCCTGCAGCCTGGTGCTGGATACCGCGACCCAGCGTGACAAAGCCATGGCCCTGGGCATGATGCACGACCTGCAGCCCCCGGCCGCTTTCAAGCGCCGCCTGCGTCGCCTGCTGCAACGCTGGTTGGCGGGGCGTCAGCCATCGCCCTATGGCGAGAACGAATTTTTCCGCAAGGCCGTTCGCCGGCACGAGCTGTTCTGGCGCCGCGACCTGTGAGCCTGACCCATGATGACCGCGATAGCGCCGAGCGCCCAAGGAACGCAATGAAAGTCCTATTTCTGGTGCAGAAGGAACAACGGGCGATTCTCGATCGCCTGTACGACGGCGTCGCGGCCCACTGCGACTGCGACCTGCGTTGGGTGAGCGACGATGACCAGCGCAACCTGCGCCGCTATTTCAAGCGTGAAATCGATGTCACGCGCTATGACCGCATCGTGTTTTTCCTGCGCTTCAAGCAGGAGATCCGTCAGGTCGCGTTCATTCGCAGCATCCCCAACCTGGTGATTCTCGAGCACGACGCCTACCAGAACTACATTCCCTGCAAGTACACCGGCAAGTTCAGTGCGCATTACCGGCAGCTGCCGTGGGCGCGGGTGATCAGCTCCGGTTACATGGTCAGTGAGCGCTTGCGCCAGGAAGGCTTCGACGCCGTGTTCGTGCCCAAGGGCTACGACGAGCAGCTGTTGACCGACCAGGGGCGTGAGCGCGATATCGAACTGGCTTTTGTAGGCAGTACCAACAGCGTTGCCTACAGCGGCCGCAAGGCGCTGTTGGACGAGCTGGGGCAGGTGGAAAACCTGGTGGTGACCCGCACCAAGTCCGGTGAGGATTACTGCAACACCCTCAATCGCATCCGCTTTTTCGTCAGTGCCGACGTCGGCATGGGCGAATACATGATCAAGAACTTCGAGGCCATGGCCTGCGGGTGCGTGCTGTTGGCCTACGACCAGGGCGAGGAGGAGAATCGCGCTCTGGGCCTTGTCGATATGCACAGCGTGGTGCTGTACGACAGCATTCCGGTGCTGCAGGCCAAGTTGCGGCAACTGCGTGACGACCCGGCACTGGCGGCGCGCATTGCCGACAACGGGCGCGAACTGGCAACGTCGCGCTTCAGCTTTGCCCAGGTCGGCCGAAGTATTGTCGAACACATGGAGCCCCCTCTGCGGCCGCATCCGCCGCTGACCTTCTGGCAGCGATTGCTGGTGCGCATCGGCTGATCGAAGAGCTGGCTGGCCCATCCGTATGACCATAGGGGCGCGATACCGTTGAATATCGTCAATGTGATGTGGTCGGGTGGCTCACCGTTCATGTCCGTACACACTGTCCACCGCCAGGTGCTGGCGCATGCCCCGGTGGGGATGCAGGTCAGCAACTGGCTGTTGCTTGGCGATGGCTTGAGCAGCGGTATCGGCAAAACCCGTAGCTGGCATTTGCCGTCGCGGGTGCTCAAGGGGCGCATGCCCCACCGTCTGGCGTTGTCCTGGGTGCGCTGGCGCATGCTGCGCGCGCTGCGTGAGGCGGCTGCCGATGTGCTGCTGCTGGACGGGGTCGGTGTCGCTCGCCTGCTGCTGCCGCTGCTGCACCGCCTGCCCGGCGTGCAGGTGGCTGTGCTGTTCCATGGGGCGACCCGCCTGAATGCAAAGGATGTGCGCCTGTTCCGCCAGTTCCCGGCCGAGCGCCTGCAGGTTGCGGCGGTGTCGGCCACGCTGGCGCATACCCTTGAGCAGGACCTTGGGCGGCCGGTGCGAACGGTGCGGATCGCCCTTGACCCGCAAGCGTTCTGCCAGCAGTTGCTGGGGCGTGAACAGGCCCGCCAGGCGCTGGGGCTGCCGGAAGGCGCGCCGGTGCTGGGCGCGGTAGGGCGGCTGGTGGAGAGCAAAGGCTTTGCGATGCTGATTGAAGCCTTCGCCGAGGCGCGTGCACGGATGCCGGGCGCGCAGCTGGCAATCCTGGGTGATGGCGAGCTGCGCACGCACTTGCAGGCCCGTGCCGAGGCGCTGGGGGTGGCCGACAGCGTGCGTTTCTGCGGCCATCGTGACGATCTGGCGCGGCTGTATCCGGCGTTCGACTGGTTGTTGGTGCCCTCGCGCTCGGAAGGGCTCGGGCTGGTACTGCAGGAGGCGGTACTGTCCGCGGTACCGGTGATCTGCAGCGACCTGCCGGTGTTCCGTGAGCAACTGGGTGAGGCCGGCTGCTATCTGCCGGTTGGCGACCTGCCCAGCTGGGCAGAGGCCATCGCCAGTTGCGTCGCGCGCGATGGCCCGGCAGTGGCACGGGAGCAATGGCAGGCGCTGGCGCCCGAGCAGGGCTGGGCGGCGTTCAAGGCCGGCTCGGCAAGCCTGCTGGGGGGCTGAGCATCACTGGCCGATCAAGGCCGCCTGGAACTGTGCGAGGGGGAACTGCTGGTCCAGCTGCTCGCGCTCGATGTAACGCGCCATGTGCTGCACGTTGCGTCGCACCATCCGCGATGACAACGGCGCACGCAGGAAGCGCATGTCGGCCACATCGATCAACCCCAGCAGCCCTTCGGGGGTTTGCACCACGTTGCCCAGGTGCAGCGAGCGGAAGTAGATCCCCGAGCGATGCAGGCGCCGGACCAGCTCGATCAGCTGCGGCAACAGGTTGTCCCAACTGAAGCCGGGTTGGCGGGAGAGGCCCAGCAGGGTATCGCCCGGCAGTGGGCGATACAGCACGGCGGTACGGCCAGGCAGTGGCAACTTGTAATGGCTGATCACTTCCAGGGTGGGCAAGCCCAGTTGCGCCAGGTGCCGGGCGTTGTCGATGAAGCGCTGCGAGTACGGGCGCAGCAGCGCAGATGAAATCAGACGCTTGCGACGAAAAACCTTGAGGATATTTCCATCTTCAAGCAGGTAGACTTTGGCACCATGGCTATCTGCCTCTAGCACCTTGGCGCCGAGTATCAGCCGATCGAAGTCGGTCTGGGAGAGCCGGGAGCATTGCATGAGTTCTGGCCTTGTCTTCATGGGCAGGCAAAATGACCGGCAATAATGCCGAAAATTATCTGTTAGCACCATGCCGGTGTTTCAGGGTTCCAACGGGGGAAAGGGATGTTGTACGAAAAGCGCTGGGCCAAGGCCTGGCTGGGGCTGGGTTTTGTCTGGTTCCTGGCGGCGATCGCACTGGCGCCGAGCAACAAGGTTTATCAACAGGGCCTGGTGCTGTTCCTGTGGTTGCCCACCCTGGGCCTGGCCTGGTCGGCCCGGCAGGTGTTCATCGAGGCTTGGCGGCGCCAGCCGGCATTGTGGCTCGCGCTGCTGGGCTTGCTGGCCTGGAGTGCCGTGACACTGGCATGGTCCACCGCCGAGGACGTCTCGCGCGAAGCCAAGCGGCTGTTGTACATCCTGTTTTTCCTGATGGCCTTCCCTCTGTTGGCACAGGCGGGTATCGACCGCATGTGGCGCCTGCTGATGCTGGGTGGCGGGTTGCTGGCGCTGGCGGCGCTGATTTCGGTGGTGCGCTTCTACGGCCTGCAGGGCCAGCCACTGGTCACCCGAATCGAGGGTATCGGTGAAATTTCCCACCCGATCCTGGGTGGCTATGTGGTCGCAGCGGCGGCGCTGTGGCTGTTGTACAGCAACCCGCGCCAGCGTGGCCTGCAACTGGCCTGGGCGCTTGCGCTGGGATGCCTGGGCGCCTTCGTGGTGTTCAGCCAGAGCCGTGGCGCGGCCCTGGCGCTGGTGGCGACGGTGATCCTGGCACCGCTCTGGCATCGCACGCGCAGCAGCGCCCTGTTCGCACTGCTGGCGGCCCTGGCGACTGCCGTGGCCTTCTACCTGATGTACGGGTTGATCACCCAGCGGGGCTCATCGTACCGGCCGGAGATCTTCCAGGCGGCCATGCAGATGATCAGCGAGCACCCGCTGACCGGCCTCGGTCTGGGCGCCTTCTATCGAGTTCATGCGGTCGGCCTTGAGTTCGACCACACCCACAACATGTTCACCCACATCGCCGTGGAGCTGGGCCTGCCCGGCATGCTGCTGTGGACGGCGGTCTGGCTGCTCGCCCTGGGCGAGATCGTGCGGGCCCGTGCCACGCTGTTCGGCAAGGTCCTGTTCGGCTTCTGGGTGTTCTCCACCCTGGCCATGCAGTTCGACGCCGCCAGCCTGACCGGCACCCCGCGCGCCGAATGGTTCATCAGCTGGCTGCCGGTGGCGCTGGTGATGTTGTTGCCCTGGGCACATGAACGGCAACAACCCTGTGGTAAAATCGCCGGTTCAACCTGAACAGCGAGCTCGATGATGGCCGAAACACCGCTCCCGGCGGAGAACTCCTCCAGCCTGAAGATCTACTTCAGGCTGCTGAGCTACGTGAAACCCTACGTCGGCATTTTCCTGCTGAGCATCGTCGGGTTCGTGATCTTCGCCTCTACCCAGCCGATGCTGGCCGGCATTCTCAAGTACTTCGTCGACGGTCTGAGCAACCCGGAGGCCGTGCTGTTCCCCAACGTGCCCTACCTGCGCGACCTGCAACTGCTGCAGGCCGTGCCGCTGCTGATCATCCTGATCGCGGCCTGGCAGGGCCTGGGTTCGTTCCTGGGCAACTACTTCCTGGCCAAGGTCTCGCTGTGTCTGGTGCACGACCTGCGGGTCGAGTTGTTCAACAAGCTGCTGGTGCTGCCCAACCGCTATTTCGACAACCACAACTCCGGGCACCTGATTTCGCGCATCACCTTCAACGTGACCATGGTCACCGGTGCCGCCACCGATGCGATCAAGGTGGTGATCCGCGAAGGCCTGACCGTGGTCTTCCTGTTCGTCTACCTGCTGTGGATGAACTGGATGCTGACCCTGGTCATGCTCGCCATCCTGCCGGTGATCGCGGTGATGGTGAGTACCGCCAGCAAGAAATTCCGCAAGCAGAGCAAGAAGATCCAGGTGGCCATGGGCGACGTGACCCACGTCGCGTCCGAGACCATCCAGGGCTACCGCGTGGTGCGCAGCTTCGGCGGCGAGGCCTACGAGCAGCAGCGTTTCGACAACGCCAGCCAGAGCAACACCGACAAGCAACTGCGCATGACCAAGACCGGCGCGCTGTACACGCCGATGCTGCAGCTGGTGATCTACACCGCTATGGCCGCGCTGATGTTCCTGGTGCTGTTCCTGCGCGGCGATGCGTCGGCCGGTGACATGGTTGCCTACATCACTGCCGCGGGCCTGTTGCCCAAGCCGATCCGCCAGCTTTCCGAGGTCAGCTCGACCATCCAGAAGGGCCTTGCGGGTGCCGAGAGCATCTTCGAGCAGCTCGACGAAGAACCTGAGGTCGATACCGGCACTGTCGAGAAGGCGCGGGTCGAAGGCCGCCTGGAAGTGCGCAACCTCAGCTTCACCTACCCCGGCACCGAGCGCCAGGTGCTCAGCGATATCAGCTTTACCGCCGAGCCTGGGCAGATGATTGCCCTGGTTGGCCGCTCCGGTAGCGGCAAGTCCACGCTGGCGGCGCTGATCCCGCGCTTCTATCACCACAGCGAAGGGCAGATCCTGCTCGATGGCGTGGAGATCGAGGAGTACCGCTTGCGCAACCTGCGCCGGCACGTGTCGCAGGTGACCCAGCACGTCACCCTGTTCAATGACACCGTGGCCAACAACATCGCCTACGGCGACCTGGCCGGCGCGCCGCGCGCAGACATCGAAGCCGCGGCTGCCGATGCCTATGCCAAGGAGTTCGTCGACCAGTTGCCCAAGGGCTTCGACACCGAGGTCGGCGAGAACGGCGTACTGCTCTCCGGCGGCCAGCGCCAGCGCCTGGCGATTGCCCGGGCGCTGCTGAAAAACGCGCCGCTGCTGATCCTCGACGAGGCCACCTCGGCCCTGGACACCGAGTCCGAGCGGCATATCCAGGCGGCCCTGGACCATGTGATGCAAGGCCGTACCACCCTGGTGATCGCCCACCGCCTGTCGACCATCGAGAAGGCCGACATGATCCTGGTGATGGACCAGGGGCGGCTGGTGGAGCGCGGCACCCATACCGAGCTGCTGGCGGCCAATGGCTATTATGCCCGCCTGCATGCCATGGGCCTGGATGCGCCGGAAAACGCCGATATCACCTGAAACCTCAAAGATCGGGGCCTGCATGGCCCCGATTGTCACTGCAGTTGTCCACAGTGAAGCTGGCCGTAAAGCCATCCTCGACCCTGTGCTAATATCCTGCCCCTGTTCACTTTTTCATATGGGTTGCCCATGAAGTTGTCCATGCCGCGTTTCGATCAAGCCCCGGTACTGGTGGTCGGCGATGTCATGCTCGACCGCTACTGGCATGGCGGTACTTCACGTATTTCGCCTGAAGCGCCGGTGCCGGTGGTCAAGGTCGATCAGATCGAAGATCGCCCCGGCGGTGCGGCCAACGTCGCGTTGAACATTGCCGCCTTGGGCGCGCCCGCCGCGCTGGTTGGCGTCACCGGCCAGGACGAGGCTGCCGACAGCCTCGCCAATAGCCTGCAGGCCGCCGGCGTGCGCTCGATCTTCCAGCGCATCGCGCACCAGCCGACCATCGTCAAGCTGCGGGTCATGAGCCGTCACCAGCAACTGCTGCGCATCGATTTCGAAGAACCCTTCGCCACCGACGCGCTGTCGCTGGGCGCCGAGGTCGACGGTCTGCTCGAAGGCATCAAGGTGCTGGTGCTCTCCGACTACGGCAAGGGCGCGCTGAAGAACCACCAGGCGCTGATCCAGGCCGCCCGGGCCAAAGGCATTCCGGTGCTGGCCGACCCCAAGGGCAAGGATTTCTCCATCTACCGTGGCGCCAGCCTGATCACGCCCAACCTGAGCGAGTTCGAGGCGATCGTCGGCCGTTGTGCCGACGAAGCCGAACTGGTCGCCAAGGGCCTCACCCTGCTCGACGAGCTCGACCTGGGCGCGTTGCTGGTGACCCGTGGCGAGCACGGCATGACCTTGCTGCGCACCGGCCACCCGGCCTTGCACCTGCCGGCCCGGGCCCGTGAAGTGTTCGATGTCACCGGTGCCGGTGATACCGTCATCTCCACCCTGGCCGCGGCCATCGCAGCCGGTGAAGAGCTGCCCCACGCCGTCGCCCTGGCCAACCTGGCCGCCGGCATCGTGGTGGGTAAGCTCGGTACGGCGGCCATCAGTGCCCCGGAACTGCGCCGGGCCATCCAGCGCGAAGAAGGTTCCGAGCGGGGCGTGCTGGGCCTGGAGCAGTTGCTGCTGGCGATCGACGATGCGCGTGCGCACAACGAGAAGATCGTCTTCACCAATGGCTGCTTCGATATCCTCCATGCCGGCCATGTGACCTACCTGGAGCAAGCGCGCGCCCAAGGCGACCGGCTGATTGTCGCAATCAACGACGATGCCTCGGTCAGCCGTTTGAAAGGCCCGGGCCGGCCGATCAACAGCGTCGACCGGCGCATGGCCGTGCTGGCTGGGCTGGGTGCGGTGGACTGGGTGATCAGCTTCCCTGAAGACACCCCGGAGAACCTGCTGCGCCAGGTGAAGCCGGATGTGCTGGTCAAGGGCGGCGACTATGGCATCGACCAGGTGGTCGGCGCCGACATCGTCAAGGCCTACGGCGGTACGGTGAAGGTGCTGGGGCTGGTCGAGAACAGCTCGACCACCGCCATCGTCGAGAAGATCCGCAAGCACTGATGCTGTAGCAATCGCGGGGCAAGCCCGCTCCCACGAACTGGACTGCCCCAAGGGTTGGATTGGTGTCCCACTTTATGGGTGCAGCCCACATCGCTCATGCAGCGTGGGAGCGGGCTTGCCCCGCGATCATTTGTGCAGTGTGCCCCGTGCTCGCTCGAGCAACTCGCGGGCCTTGTCACTGAAGCGCTGCAGGTGCGTTTCCGGCTTGCGCTTCTCCGTCAGCCCCTGTTGCTTCAGCCAATCACGCCAGCGCACCCGCTCATCGCGCACTACCCAACCCTCCTGGCGTGCAAAGCTTTCGGCCAGCCACAACCCGCGGGTACTCGCCGGCAGCAGCTGGTCCTTCTTCAGGGTGTAGAGCTCAGGCAGCGGCTGGCCATCCTTCAAGGGCATCAGGTACAGGTCCGGGCGCTTGCGGTTCAGTCGCGCCACCAGTTGATCACCTTCCAGCCGTTCATCGACGTGGAACAGGCTCAGCGGCTTGGCTTCCCTGGGCACCTGCAGGCGCAGGTCATAGATCAGTTGCAGCGAGGCCGTCGGCAGGTGCACGTAGGCCCGTGGCCGCTCCAGCAGCATCAGGTTGGCACAGTGCACCGGGCGGGCAGCGCCGGATTCGGGTGAGAGCACGAAGGGCGGTGCTTCGCGGTAGTGCAGGGCAGCGGCATAGGGGGCCGGCAGCCAGGTATCGTTGAAGCGCCCGCCCAGCCAGCCCTCGGGCGTTTCCAGCAGGCATTCCTCGGCCACTTCCTGAATAGCGGTGAGCAGCGGCAGGTTCAGCTCGTGGGCAGGCACATAGCCAGAAATCAGCTTGAGCACCACATCGCCGCGGTCCTGGCGGCGCTGGCGCACCAGCACCCAGTAGTCGCGGCCCTGCCAGTTCAGCGTGAGGCGCACCGAGACGCCCAGGTTGGCCAGCTCGACCACGAAGCGTTCGGGATTGCCCAGCTGGATCGCCTTGCGCCGCTGCAGGGTCTGGGCAAAGTTCAGCGGCATGCCGATGCTCTGGTAGGTCAGGCCATCGGGGGTGGCCTCGACGTGCAGCGGCAGGGTCTTGAAGTTGCTCGGGTTCTTGCGGATCAGCGTACGCGGCACGAGGCTCCTCCTTGCGTTGGGCCCCCGCCCGGGTGGCTCAGGGCCGGCCCAGGATGCGGGCGACGGTGGCCACGTTGTGGGCCAAGTGCAGCGGGTTGATGGTGCCGACGATGGCACTGTTCACACCCGGGTGGGCAAACAGCAGCTCGAAGCTGGCCTGCACCGGGTCGACCCCAGGGGCTAGGCAGACGTGCCCGCTGGCCAGGGCTTTCTTCACCAGGATGGCCTTGCCGTGCTCGGCAGCGTAGTCCAGCACCGGGCGCTCCGCCTGCTCGTTGAGGTTGTAGGTGACCATGGCGCAATCGCCCTGTTCCAGGGCTTTCAGGCCACCGGCAACGGTTTTGCCAGAGAAACCATAGCCGAGAATCTTGCCTTCCTGCTTGAGGGCGGCAAGGGTTTCATAAACCGCTTCGTGTTCGAGGATCGCCAGGTCGTTGCCGTCGGAGTGCACCAGCACCAGTTCGATGCGGTCGGTTTCCAGGCGCTTGAGGCTGCGCTCCACCGAGCGGCGGGTGTGCGCGGCGCTGAAGTCGAAGCGCGATTGGCCGTCGTCGAATTCTTCGCCGACCTTGCTGACGATCACCCATTCGTCGCGCTGCCCACGCAGCAGCGGGCCCAGGCGCTCTTCGCTGCGGCCATAGGCCGGTGCGGTGTCGATCAGGTTGATGCCCAGTTCGCGGGCCTGGGCGAGCAGCAGGCGGGCGGCTTCGTCATCGGGGATGGTGAAACCGTTGGGGTATTTCACGCCCTGGTCGCGGCCGAGCTTGACCGTGCCCAGGCCCAGTGGCGAAACACGCAGGCCGGTGCTGCCCAGTGCGCGGTGATGGTCGTGCAGAGTCGGCAGGCTCATGGCAGCAGTTGCTCCCAGGCCGGTACGCCCAGTGGCGGGCGCGGCAGGTCGGTGAGGTCGGGGCGGGCGGCCGGGCGGATGCCGTCGCGCTCAAGGCTGGCCAGCACGCGGTCGGTCAGGTCCGGCGCCAGGGCCAGCTTGGTCGGCCAGCCCACCAGCAGGCGCTGCTGCTCGGCGAGGAAGGCGTTGTCCGGGCGCACCAGGCCCGTTTGTCCAGGTTCGGCGCGATCGATGCGCAGTGTGGCCCAGCGGATCAGGCTCTGATCGACCCAGGGCAATAGGCCGGCGACTTCCTTTTGCGCGGCAGCAATCTGCGCGGCCGGTTCGCGGGCGACGCCGTCGGCTTCGGCGAGGTCGCCACCGAGGTACCACACCCACTGGCCATCGGCCGCCGGGTGGGTGGTAACGGTGATGCGCGGCTTGGGCCCGCCGCCCAGGCAGTGGGCATACAGCGGCTTGAGGTTCGGGCCTTTGGCCAGAACCATGTGCAGGGGGCGGCGCTGCATGGTCGGCTGATTGAGGCCGAGCGCGTGCAGCAGGTCCTCGGTGCCGCCACCGGCGCTGAGGACGATGCGCTGGGCGCGGATCTCGCGGCCATCGACGTTCAGCCCGACCAGTTCGTCGCCCTCGCGCAGCGGTTCGATGCGCTCGCCGGCCAGCAGGCTGTCACCGGCCAGCTGCGCCAGGTTGGCCAGCAGGCTGGGGACGTCGATCACCAGTTCGGCCAGGCGGTACACCTTGCCCTTGAAGGCTCGGTCCTGCAGGGCCGGCGGCAATTGCTCGCCCTTGACCTGGTCGACCCGGCCACGCACGGCCTTGCTGGCGAAGAAGCTGGTGAGGTTGCCGGCCAGGGTGCCGGGGGACCAGAGGTAGTGGGCATCGGACAGCAGGCGGGTGCCGGTCAGGTCCAGCTCGCCCGTGCCGGCGAGGGCTTCGCGCCAGCGCCGCGGCATGTCGGCGATGGCCTCGGAGGCACCGGTCAGTGCGCCGTGCAGGGCGTACTTGGTGCCGCCGTGGATGATGCCTTGCGACTTGATGGTCTGCTCGCCGCCCAAGCTGGCGCGCTCCACCAGCACGGTCGAATAACCCTGCTTGCGCAGGCGGGCATTGAGCCAGAGGCCGGCGACCCCGGCACCGACGATCAGCACGTCGGTGGAAATGGCGGATGGCATGCGGGCACCTCTAAAGCTGGGACAGGTGCGCAGTATACAGGCTGTGCGACGGTGCTGGTCGTGGGAGCGGGCTTGCCCCGCGATCAGGTAGGCACCCCACTATCGTCATCGCGGGGCAAGCCCGCTCCCACGTAAATAATGCGACGGGTCTCAGTGCCCGGCAGTGTTCGAGAACACCTGGATCACCACAACTCCGCCCACGATCATGGCCATGCCCAGCATTGCCGGCACATCCAGCTTCTGCCCATAGATCACCAGCGCGGCGACGCTGATCAGCACGATGCCCAGCCCCGACCAGATGGCGTAGGCGATGCCCACCGGGATGCTGCGCACCACCAGGGTGAGCATCCAGAACGCCACGCCATAGCCACAGATCATCAGCAGCAGCGGCAGCGGCGTGCTCAAGCCCTTGACCGCTTTCATGGAAGCAGTGGCGATGACTTCGGCGCAGATGGCGATGGCGAGATAGGTATAGGCGTTCATGGTTCGGTTCCTCCGTTGCTGGTCGGGCATTCTAGGGGAAGCTGGGATGGGGTAAAGTCATTACCTATCTGTAATCAAGATAGGTTGGCCATGGCCGAACACTGGAACCTGGAGCAATTGCGTCTGTTCGTGCGCACCGCCGAACTGCGCTCGTTCTCCGCCGTGGCGCGCGAGCAGCGCAAGGCGCAGTCGGCGGTGAGCACGGCCATCGCCCTGCTTGAGACGGACCTGGGCGTGACCCTGTTCGAGCGCAGCAGTGGCCGCCAGCCGCGGCTGACCGAAAGCGGCGCGGCACTGCTGGAAGACGCCCGTGAACTGCTGCGCCAGTGCGAGCGCCTGGATGGCCGGGCACTGGCTCTGATGCGCGGCCAGGAAGCCTTGCTGCGGGTGGCCCAGGATGAGGCCATGCCCTACCAGCCGGTGATCGACAGCCTCGACGAACTGGCCACCCACTACCCCTACCTGGAAGTGCAGCTGGCCAGCGGCGCCCAGGGCGATGTGGCGCGCAAGCTGGTGGAGCGACGTGCCGACCTGGGCCTGTTCTTCCACCACGAAAGCATTCCTTCCTCGCTGGAGCGGCGCGCCCTGGGCAGCGTCGAGATGGTCACCGTGTGCGCCATCGGCCACCCGCTGGCAGGGCAGGGCAAGGTCAGCCGTCAGCAACTGGCGCGTCATCGCCAGTTGCTGATCACCCCACAGCAGAGCGGTTACCCGGGCGGCGAGGCGATCAGCCCGCAGGTCTGGCGTGCCGACAGCTTCTACGCCATGGCCGAGCTGCTGATGCGCGGCCTGGGCTGGGCCTGGTTGCCGCGTCACGTGGTGCAGTACCCCACCTACCAGGCGCAGATGGTCGAACTGGACAGCGAGTGGCGCCCGCCAGCGCTGGTGGCCGAGCTGGCCTGGCGCCGTGACGAGCCGCTGGGGCCGGCGGCGCAATGGCTGGCCGAGCGTTTTGCCGTGCACCTGCGCGCGATCGGGTAAACTCCGCCGCCATGAACAGAACCCTCTACTCCCTGCTGTTTCACCTGGGCCTGCCGCTGGTCGCGCTGCGCCTGTTCCTGCGCGGGCGCAAGGCGCCGGCGTACCGTGCGCGCATCAATGAGCGCTTCGCCTGCAAGCTACCGCCGCTCAAGCAGGGCGGGATCTGGGTGCATGCGGTGTCGGTGGGCGAGAGCATCGCCGCCGCGCCCTTGGTTCGCGCGCTGCTCAAGCAGTACCCGGACCTGCCGATCACCCTGACCTGCATGACCCCGACCGGGTCGGAGCGCATCCGCGCGATGTTCGAGGGCGAGCCGCGGGTGCAGCACTGCTACTTGCCCTATGACCTGCCATGGGCAGCCGGGCGCTTTCTCGACCATGTGCGCCCGAAGCTGGGCATTATCATGGAAACCGAGTTGTGGCCGAACCATATCCACCAGTGTGCCAAGCGCGGCATCCCGGTGGCGTTGGCCAATGCGCGGTTGTCTGCGCGTTCGGCCCGGGGCTACGGCCGCTTCGCCGGGCTGACCCGTCCGATGTTGGAAGAAATGAGCCTGATCGCCGTGCAGACCGAGACCGAGGCCGAGCGCTTTCGCAGCCTTGGCGCGCGCAGCGAATGCGTGCAGGTGACGGGTTCGATCAAGTTCGACCTGAAGATCGATGAGCAACTGCTGCCCCGCGCCCAGGCGTTGCGCGAGCAATGGGGGGCGGCGCAGCGCCCGGTGTGGATCGCCGCCAGCACCCATGACGGCGAGGATGCGCTGATCCTCGACGCGCATCGGCAACTGCTGCAGGTGCACGGCGATGCGCTGCTGATCCTGGTGCCGCGCCACCCCGAACGGTTCAATGCGGTACATGCCCTGTGCAGCGCCGGGTTCGCCACGGTGCGCCGTTCCACGGGGGAGGCGGTGCAGGCCCAGACCCAGGTGCTGCTGGGCGACACCATGGGCGAGTTGCTGTTCCTCTATGCCCTGGCCGACATCGCCTTTGTCGGTGGCAGCCTGGTGGCCACCGGCGGGCACAACCCCCTGGAGCCTGCAGCGCTGGCGTTGCCGGTGCTGATGGGGCCGCATGTGTTCAACTTCCTCGAGATCAGCGCGATGCTGCGTGAGGCGGGGGCGTTGCAGCAGGTGGACGATGCCGAGGGGCTGGCCGGGGAAGTGCGGCGCTTGGTCGAGCTGCCCCAGGATGCCCGACGCATGGGCGAGGCGGGCAGGGCGGTGATGCAGGCCAATCAGGGGGCGTTGCAGCGGTTGCTGGATGGGTTGGCGCGGCTTTTGAGCTAAAGAACCTGTAGGTCTCTGTGGGAGCGGGCTTGCCCCGCGATAGGGCCCGATCAGGCAGTGATGTTGCCTGGTCGGACGCTATCGCGGGGCAAGCCCGCTCCCACGAAACCCTTCCCTGCTACTGGTGTATTGCTTTCACTGCCTGCGTTCGAAGTTCTTCGCCGCCGCCGCCGCCAGGTCCGGCGGCAGGAAGTCCTTGTCGGGGTTGTAGTCGGCCTTCAGGTACCGCCCCAGGTCCTGCAGGTCCTGCGGGCTCAAGGTGCCCGCCGCCTGCTTCAGGCGCAGGTTGTCGAGGATGTAGTCATAGCGGCTGTTGTTGTAGTCGCGCACCGAGGTGTACAGCTGGCGTTGGGCGTCCAGCACGTCGACGATGTTGCGGGTACCCACCTGGTAGCCGATTTCAGTGGCTTCCAGCGCACTCTGGTTGGAGATGATCGACTGCTTGCGCGCCTGCACCTGTTCCACGTCGGTGTTCACCGCGCGGTGCAGGTTGCGGGTGTTCTCCACCACCTGGCGGCGCAGGCTCTCGCGCTGCTGCTCGCTCTGGCTCAGGCGCTGGTAGGCCTCGCGCACCTGCGAGCTGGTCAGCCCGCCGCTGTAGATCGGGATGTTCAACTGCAGGCCGACGCTGGTCTGCTCCACATCACCCCCGTAACGGATGCCGTTCTGCGAGGGGTTGGTGAAGCCGAGGCTGTCGTTGTCGCCCTTCTGGTACTTGGCCACCGCATCGAGGGTCGGCGCGTGGCCGGCCTTGCGCTGGCGCAGGGTCTCTTCGGCGGCGTCGACCGCGTGGTTGGTGGCCAGCAGGTTGAGGTTCTGGCGCCCGGCGGTTTCGACCCAGGCCTTGGCGTCGTTGGGGGTCGGCACCTGGATCGGCAGGGTGTGCACCACGCCCTGGATCGAGCTGTACTGGCGGTTGGTCAGGGTGATCAGCGCCTCGAAGGCGTCCTGTACCTGGCGCTCGGCGATGATTCGGTTGGCCCGGGCGGTGTCGTAGCTGGCCTGGGATTGCAGCACGTCGGTCTTGTCCGAGAGGCCGACGTCGAAACGCTCGTTGGACTGGTCCAGCTGGCGCTTGAACGCGGCTTCCTCGGCTTTGGTCGAGGCCAGGTTGTCCTGGGCGCGCAGCACGCTGAAGTAGTTCTCGGCGGTTTGCAGGATCAGGTTCTGCTCGGTGGCCGACAGCTCCAGCGCGGCCTGTTCGTTGACCGCTTCGGCGGCCTGCAGTTGGAACCAGCGATCGGCGCGGAAGATCGGCTGGGCCAGGGTGGCGCTCCAGGAATTGCCGCTGCGGTTGGAGGTGATCGACGGGTCGTCGATCTTGGTGCGGGTGTTCATCATTTCGGCACCGGCCGACAGGTTGGGCAGCAGGCCGGCGCGGGCCTGTGGCACCACTTCGCGGCGGGCGCCGTAGTCGGCGCGGGCGGCGGCCAGGTCGGCGTTGTTGTCGACCGCTTCCTGGTAGACGCTGACCAGGTCGGTCTTGACCGTGGTGGGCGTATCCACTGCCCACGCCACTCCGTGGGTCGCACAAGACACGGCAATCGCCAGTGAGAGTTTGCGCAGCATAGGGCAATCCTTGATCAAGATTTAATTACTGTACTGTCGGGTATCGAGCGGTGCGCCAGTGTAGTGCCACGGGCAGGCATCAACAATCCACTGTTTGTGCCATTTGTCATGCCCCCAAATACCCGCTTGGCTTTGCCGACCACTCCAGCTTAGACTGCGCAGGTTCTTGTCGGGGTGCCTTGATGCAAAGGCTGAGATCGCAAAGTTGCGGATCCCGTTGAACCTGATCAGGTTAGCGCCTGCGTAGGGAACAAGATTGCTCTCACTTCCCGGGAGCCTCTTGTGCCAGGTCCGGGATCGTCACAGCTGCATGCAGCTCATGGCACCCCATATCCGGCACTGTACTCGTCACCGCGAGTGCGTCCGCGCCTTTCAGGTTCACCCCGACATTCCGCCCGCTAGGAAGCTGTCTGGAGAGCCTGTGATGAGCAAACAAGAAAAAATTATCAGCCTGAGCGAGTCGGCCCAAGTCGACCAACAGTCCGTACAACCCCTGCCCAATTCGCGCAAGGTCTACGTCGAAGGTTCGCGCCCCGACATCCGCGTGCCCATGCGTGAAATCAGCCTGCACGACACCCCCACCGACTTCGGCGGCGAAAAGAACGCCCCGGTGCTGGTGTATGACACTTCCGGCCCGTACACCGACCCCAACGTCGTCATCGACGTGCGCAAGGGCCTGGGCGATGTGCGCTCGGCGTGGATCGACGCCCGTGGCGACACCGAGCGCCTGGAAGGCCTGAGCTCCAACTTCGGCCAGCAGCGCCTGAACGATGCCGAGCTGACCAAGCTGCGCTTTGCCCATGTGCGCAACCCGCGCCGCGCCAAACCCGGCGCCAACGTTTCGCAGATGCACTACGCCCGCCAGGGCATCATCACCGCCGAGATGGAATACGTTGCCATCCGCGAGAACATGAAGCTGCAGGAAGCCCGCGCCGCCGGCCTGTTGAGCCAGCAGCACGCCGGCCACAGCTTCGGTGCCAACATCCCGAAAGAGATCACCCCCGAGTTCGTCCGCGAAGAGATCGCCCGTGGCCGCGCGATCATCCCGGCCAACATCAACCACACCGAACTCGAGCCGATGATCATCGGCCGCAACTTCCTGGTGAAGATCAACGGCAACATCGGCAACAGCGCCCTGGGCTCCTCGATCGAGGAAGAAGTGGCCAAGCTGACCTGGGGCATCCGCTGGGGTTCGGACACGGTCATGGACCTGTCCACCGGCAAGCACATTCACGAAACCCGCGAGTGGATCATCCGCAACTCGCCGGTACCGATCGGCACCGTGCCGATCTACCAGGCCCTGGAAAAGGTCAATGGCGTTGCCGAAGACCTGACCTGGGAGCTGTTCCGCGACACCCTGATCGAACAGGCCGAGCAGGGCGTGGACTACTTCACCATCCACGCCGGCGTCTTGCTGCGCTACGTGCCGCTGACCGCCAAGCGGGTCACCGGCATCGTCAGCCGCGGCGGCTCGATCATGGCCAAGTGGTGCCTGGCGCACCACAAAGAAAACTTCCTGTACACGCACTTCGACGAGATCTGCGAAATCATGAAGGCCTACGACGTCAGCTTCTCGCTGGGCGACGGCCTGCGCCCAGGCTCGATCGCCGACGCCAACGACGCCGCCCAGTTCGGTGAGCTGGAAACCCTCGGCGAGCTGACCAAGATCGCCTGGAAGCACGATGTGCAGTGCATGATCGAAGGCCCGGGCCACGTGCCGATGCAGCTGATCAAGGAGAACATGGACAAGCAGCTGGAGTGCTGCGACGAGGCGCCGTTCTACACCCTCGGCCCGCTGACCACCGACATCGCACCGGGTTACGACCACATCACCTCGGGCATCGGTGCGGCGATGATCGGCTGGTTCGGTTGCGCCATGCTCTGCTACGTCACGCCCAAGGAGCACCTGGGCCTGCCGAACAAGGATGACGTCAAGACCGGCATCATCACCTACAAGATCGCCGCCCATGCCGCCGACCTTGCCAAGGGCCACCCGGGCGCGCAGATCCGCGACAACGCGCTGTCCAAGGCACGCTTCGAGTTCCGCTGGGAAGACCAGTTCAACCTCGGCCTGGACCCGGACACCGCGCGCTCGTTCCACGACGAGACGCTGCCCAAGGAGTCGGCCAAGGTCGCGCACTTCTGCTCGATGTGCGGGCCGAAGTTCTGCTCGATGAAGATCACCCAGGAAGTGCGTGAGTATGCCGCGAAGATCGACACCGTCGATGTGACGGCCGAGCAGGGCATGCGCGAGCAGGCCGAGCGGTTCCGCCAGGAAGGCAGCCAGCTGTACCAGAAAGTGTAAGTAGAGGACGGGGCCGCTTTGCGGCCCTTTCGCGGCACAAG
>NZ_QKVM01000054.1 GCF_003231305.1 Pseudomonas sichuanensis
TGAGGGAGTGAGCCGGCTGTTCGAAATGAATTGGGATATCCCACGGGTGTCGAGTGTCTCCGGTCATCGTGACTGGAACTCGTTGCGGCGCTATACCCACCTGCGTGGACGGGACGATCGATACACAGAATGGAAGTGGTTAGAGCGGATTATCCGGGCTCCAGTTACCCTCGGTGCACGGGTTGAGTAGTCCGGCTGGATAATGCGCAGATCGACTAGGGGCTGGGCAACGTCCGATTAGCGACACCCTGTCAGTGGGTGGTGAAACCAGGTCCGCTGAGAGC
Source organism: Pseudomonas sichuanensis (assembly GCF_003231305.1). Lineage (GTDB taxonomy): Bacteria > Pseudomonadota > Gammaproteobacteria > Pseudomonadales > Pseudomonadaceae > Aquipseudomonas > Aquipseudomonas sichuanensis. Next base: position 285 of record NZ_QKVM01000054.1, read on the forward strand.
CCGCAGCTGGTAGTCGGTGAGGGCTTGGAACAGCGACTCGGCCAGGCTCTTTAGACGCTCAATCTCTTCAGGCGGCGCACCCAAATCTTTTGCTTCGTGGTAGCGCTTCAAGGCCTCCATCGCATCAGAGAAGGCCTGGTGATCTGGAAGGAGAACTTTCGTCACATCTCGCTTCACGAGTCACTCCTCCGGCGTCAATGCAGGATGTGCGGTACTTCACCGCGGATGATGAGCTGATGTTCGGTCACCAATCGATATCGTAAATCCGCGACCGCCCTTAAGAGTTCGATCTCTTCAGGCCGCGCACCATTTGCCTCAGCTTGCCGCAGGCGGTGCTGTGCATCGATCGCTTTCTGGATCAGCTCCTCGCCAGCTTCTGCCAGTCCCTCGATGGATCGTTTCATGCGATAACCAGGTAGTTTGACCAAAGCAGTATAGAAGGCCCAGTGCCGGCGAAGATATCCACCAAGGTCTGTGACGGCTGCAATCGACCCAAAGCCGCCCCTGGCAGAGGGCAGCCAACGGCCAGAACCGGCCCCTTGGGGGAAGTGGCTAGTGTCTCGTTACGAACAGCAGTTACAAGCCGAAACAGGCCATGGACACGCTGCCAGCAACTTTGTAATCTCCGTAAATGCCCATGTCGCTTTTATCCCCGCCTCATGTTGCGTTTCCATCGCAGCTAATGCGCGACTGAACGAGTTATCCATGGACAAGGAACGTTATGCGATACAAGTGGTGAAAACAGTGCCCCCGCGTGTGTCGTCTAGCTTCGCTCACGCAGCACCGTCTGAAATCGGCCCTTTGATCAAACTTTATGTAAAAGTGAGGGATGCATGATATTTACCAATATTGAAATTTTTGAAGAGCGAATGGACGCCCTTGACACCTTCGTTGCATTTTTCACTGTCCAGTATCACAATTGCGCTATCGAAACTGCGTACTCTAAAAGCCAAAAGAAATTTCTATTTGCTTTTGTAGATCACAATATAGGCTTTACTTGCTCGTTGAGCGGAAATTATGCGAATGGTTTTATAAACCACCCGGAAGCCGTAGAGCAACTAATGAACTGTCGTAACCATGATCGCTACGATCCTATCCATTTCTATGAATTTCTAAATAACTTGCTTCCAACTGCTCGCTTTGCTGAAGCCACCAATCATCAGTATGTGCGCACTGTAGGTAAGGCAGTTTCCGACTTTGAGGACAGAATTTATTTCAATCATTGGCGTAACTCTAATATATCTGAGCGTCAACAGGCAAAAACCATTGAGCTTATGGGGAATGAAGTTGTTAAATTCTGCAAGGAAAATCATTTAACTCCTATTTTCTGGGCTTACCCTACAGAGCGAACACTGGCGGCATTTGCTGACTTCAAACTCGACTACAGTAATCATGGGCTTCAGCAGTGAGGCACATAACAACTGGCTCAAACCGTTCGCCTCGCTCACTGGGATTGGCTAAAGCGCCTCCCTCAGCCAAACGTTGTTTACATAGAGCTATGACCGAGCCAGACACAGGTGAAGTAGTCACCGAGGCGATAAGGTTCAGACTCGCACTGGAGCTTTGTAAAAAAGAAAGCATTCCACTAGTCACTGAAGATTTTCCGGTCATGAATTGCAAGCTATCCTCCTTGTTATTCACTTACCACGCACTTAAAAAATGGCCTTCAATAGTTATTCGTGGAGTGGGTGGAACTGCCGCCGATCATAACGGAAATGGCACAATATCCCACTACTGGCTGGAGTATCGAGAAACAGCAATAGATATAACGGCAGATCAATATAACATTATCGAAGATAAATATCTCAATGCAGAAATAATCAATTGTAGGCCCTTTGAGCCAGTTTCCACCGGGCACATCGGCAGCATGCTAAATTACAAGATTTTTAAATTATCCTATCGAGATACTTATGTTTATGGCATGCCAGAGCTAGCTGAGGATTTTGTTCAAAATCTTCAGGCTAGCTATGAGGCACTGGAGAGTCTTGTGTTGTGCGCATAAAATGCGTTCAACTGTTGCTACCTCCGTTCGCTGGCCGGCAAAAAGCTGCCCCTTTGGCCAGTCGTTGCCTTAGTCGTTAGGTGTCAAATTAATCATCCGAGCCACGCAAAATGACGAAAGATATACAGTGGGAAGAGTTCATTGCGCAGCACTGCAAGCCTCTGGAAATCGCAGACTTCACCGGTGCTGTCCGAACTTTCAATCTGAGCGGCTATAAAACAATTTGTTATACAATTACCGCCAAGGAGTCAGAAAATCCTGATGGAAATTATGAGTTCTCATCATTCTCCTACACTTCACCCCACGAGGCTTTCATAAAGCTAGTAGAGAAAATTCGTGCCGCTCTGGCCACGCGGAACCTTAACCCGAATAATTTCCCTCACTTGCTCACTAACAAATGCGAAGGTCGCGTCGCTAATGGCGGAGTTGTTATTGATGGGAAATTCATCTCTTGGGCGAGGTTTACAGAAATTATGCAATCTCATGAAGGGTGGGAGTTCGCACTCAGATTTGGAGACACTTAACAATTGGTCCAAATCATTCGCTTCGCTCACTCTGGACCGGCTTAATCCCTCCCTTAACCAGACGTTAGAGCTGTTTGGGATTATAGCTGTGGTGCGTGAACGGCAATTCTGGCCAATTTCTGCCCTTCGCGAAGGAAAGCTTCGGGTCGATAGCCGACGGTCGGAGCCGGCCATCGAGAACAGGTGGTCGAGTTGAATGCAACTGGCCGGTGCCAATGCAAGTAGATGGTCAGTGCGGGCGACAGACACGGACTAAGTGAGGTGCAATCTTTCAGCTAACCTGTCCGAAGCGTCTTGTTCAACTGCGCGCACTCTTTGCGCGCAGCGTCCCGCTGCTGATCAAGATAGAGTGCGAGATCGGCAATATGGATGCCTCGGGCGCTCTTCTGGCTCGGCTCAAGTCGAGTGATGGGCAGCTTGATCTCACCGGCCAGTACCTTGCGTTGGAACACGAGCGGCGTGAGGTGCGTGAAGTAATCGGCGCACACCTGCTCGAGCGAGATAATAGCCAGTCCGTTGTATTGCGCCATCAACACAAAAGCTGTGTTCATGAATGTTTTTCCTTCTGCGGCAGGGTATGGCTGAGGCCCTCGCGAACGTGGCCGCGTGCGAGTTCGATCAGTTCGTCGGCGGAAACAGGCTCCACGTGCTGCTCGCCATTCTGCGTGGCTTCCAGGCGAGTGCGGTACAGCCCGGCCTGGCCGAGCCAAGCGACTGCGCAGGTCTCTGCGTCCAACGCTGAGGCTTCATTGGCAGCAGCGCCTCGTACCAGTTCATGGTCGAGCGACACCCTGAAGCCCGCCGCATTGCGGTGTCCGCCACCGCCGTACTGCTTGGCGATCTCCGACACATCAAGGCCTTCATCATTGCTTCGAAGGCTGAACACCCTGCCGGCAGGGGTATCCCAGTAGCAGGCCGCGAACGGTTCACCCTGCGACATCAGGTGACCCGCATCGCTGGTGAGCGTGTAGGGAAGACTGGCGGCCGGCACATCGTGGCCGCCGATTACCATGCGGCGCTTCATCACGGCGACCAGTTCGGCAATGTCCTTGTGGTGCTTACGCTCGATCGCAGCGCCGTCCGAGCGCAGGGTTCCCGCATCGGCGGCCATGAGCTTGTCCCAAACTTCGAAGTCGTAGGGGTAGCTGAACAGATTGGCCTGGATCTCTCGGGTGCCGTCCAGTTGGAACAGCCAGAGGTCACGATCCTCGATGTGGCGTAGCAGCATTGGCGGCTCTTGCCCAGGGAAAAAGTGGTCCCAAGCGAGCATGGCGCCGCTGCGGTGCATGTCGAAGCAGCAGGCGATTGCTGGGGCGCCCTGCGAAAGCATCAGTTCGTGGGCGCTTTCCCATCCCAGCGATACCGAGTTGTCGGGATAGCGGCCATCGACCCTAACTCCGGCATGAAATGGCAGGAGCGGTTTGAGGTCTTCAGCTGCAGATTTGTGGTGGTCCAGGATGATAATGCTGTGCGCCTTCCAGCTCATCTTCACAAGCACGTCGTACTTGTAGCTGAAGTCCACGATGATAACGTCCTTGCCTTCAACGTCAGGCGGCTCCTGCCCGGGCTGCTTGGGGGCCAGATTTCAACGCGGTGAGGGTGCGGTTGGTGAGGCGAAGGGATTCCGCAGCGGCAAGCAGTTGGTCGTAGTCCTTTCTGGTCACAGCCAGTCCGGTGTAGGACATGATTCGCGCTTCCAGGTCTGCGATGTTGGCTGCGCGGGCGTCCAGTTGCCGTGCGCAGTTCTGCTGAGTTTCAGCAAGCTCTGTGCGCAACGCTTCCTGGTCTCGCTTCGCGTCCTGCAGCTGCAGTTTCAGCGTGTGCTGGTGAGCCAGCTTGCCGTCTGCAAAGCCCTGTTCGTGGGCGCGATTGCGCGCCTTTGCGAGCAGGAAAGGCATGGCGATGAGGGTAAGCAGCCAGAGGATGCCGGCGGCGAGTGCGTAGTGGTGGGGTTGCATGGGCTGTGTCCTCGTAGAGCCCGCCGCCGGGAATTGTGTGAGAGTCCGACGGCGGGGTCATGTTGTTGGGTTGTGGCTACTTGCCTTGCTGGAAGGTGCCTATGGTGAGGTTCACCAGACTGCCGATTTCCTGCTGCAGTACCTGCTTGAACTCATCCGCGAAGGCCTCGCGCTGTGCCTCCTCGCCGACCCAGCGCAGCTTCAGTAGTGGCTGGTCGCGGCCAGTAATCACCGAAACACGCAGGGTGATGTCGGCAGGCTGCAGGGCGTCGAAGGGTGGTGAAGTGAAGATGAAGGTAGTGGGCAGGGTCTCCAGGCTGCGTGCTTCGATAGCATCCATCGCGCTGCGGCTGGCGGCCAGATCGCCTACCACGCTGTCCTGCTGGCTTGTGGCCTTGATGCTCATGCGGCGTACGGCGTTGATCGCGGCCGGCATTTCCAGTTTCTCGTCATTGGCGCTGGCCAGCAGGTGCGGCATCCAATCCTCGAGGAACTCTGCCAGTTGTTGCTGGGAGAGAGCCTGGCCAGCCACTGCCTGCAGTGCCGAATAGGCTGCGGTTGGCTTGAGGGTGAGGGTGGCGGTATCGTCCCCGTGGCCCGGCTGGGTCGCGTCGCCGAGGTTGAACAACACGGTGGCGCTCATGCGGTCCTGGTCTACGAAGCCGGCAGGATGCTGGTCCTCAGTCGTGTGGTTCGCGACGTAGGTACTGAAGTCGTCCAGGGAGTGAGTGAGTAAGGAGGCGCGGAAACGATCGCGGCCGATCTGGTATTGCTCCAGGCTGTGCGGGCGGCAGCCATCGGGCACGAGGGCAACAGTGTGGCCGCCGCTGGTGTCCAGCATTTGGGTAGAACTTGCGCGGATGGTTTGGATGAACAGTTGCAGTGCTTCTTTCATTCTTCATTACCTTGTGGTGTGAGAGTTGAAGGGTGTTGCGGGTTGGGTCAGGTGCGGGCATGCACCGGGGTGTCTTCCGGCTTGAACAGCTGATCTGTCGGGTTGGTCAGGAACAGCTGCAGGCCGTCCGGCGTAACGTAGAGTGGGGTGTCGAGGGTGGTGTCCTCACGACGTTTGCCCCGCTTGGTCGGCTCGACATAGTCCAGGGTGTGGGTAACGGCTACCTGGTGGCTCTGCGCGATCTGCTTGACCTTGAAGGTCAGGGTTACCTGGCCTTGTTTTCCGTAGGTCACGCAGCCAGCTGCGACAGCCGACAAGGCGGCTCCTACCTGCTGGGCGAACACCCCGGCGTTGAGTGAGTGCAGGAACTCGGCGGTATCAGTTGCTTTCATGTGCTGTGCCTCTTGGGGATGGGCGATATGCCCAGGTTAAGCCGCTGCCTCAGCGCGAGCGTCGAGGTAAGTGGCCAGATCCGTCAGGCGCACATACAGCGGCGCCAGGCGGGAATCGGTGTGCTTGAAGGTCGGGAGGGCGACCTCCTTGGCTTTGATCAGCGCGCGGAGGCGCTTCTCCGTTCTGATATGTGGGAAGTAGTGCTCTCGCACATCGTTAAGAGGGAGGCTGTTGGCCTTCCACCGTTGCTGCAGTAGTTCCAGGGTCGTCACGCCCGAGCCTCCCCGCACCCCGCTGGCAGCCGGAGCTGGAGTTGCGCAACAAGACTGTCGACAGTCTTTCCTTTGTCCCATGCGGCGACATCGCCGGCTTCGTCTGTGATCACTGCGCCGAAGGGGCGCGCCAGATCATTGGTGAGGGTGACATGTGGCAGCCAGCCCAGAGGGGTGATCGCCAGAAGGGCGGTGTAGAGCGCTACCAACTGCATGGCATTGGTGATTGAATCTGGCGTGGCCTTGTTCATGCGGCAGTGTCCTTTTGTGGTACTTCCTTGATCGCGATACACATCTGTTTCGCCAGCCAGTCAACGCCTGACTCGGTAACCATCAACACGACGTAGTGCTTGCGGCGGCCAGAGTGCTTGAGCTCCGTCACACGAGGCTCCATGAACAGCTTGCCCCCTCCGACGTGTTTGGCGGCCAGGGTGCCGTCCTTGTTGAGGTGACCTTGCTCGCGCAGCCAGGTACGCAATGCGCTCTCGCGGATGCCCAGTACCTGAGCAGCCTGGTTCAGGGTGCGGTTCATGGTTGTGGTCTCAGGCGGCGCGTTCGCGGCGAATGAAGTTCGAGGCTGCGCGGTCCAGTTGGCTGTATAGCTCTTCCAGTGTGCCGTCGTTTTCGATCACGTAATCGCCGGCGTTGTGACGTACCCCGCTTTCGCTGACATGCCCATTCGCCGGGCGGATGCCACGGCGGCTGATGTGAAAGATCACGCCGCCTTTGTTGCGTACCCAGTCCGCTTCGTTTTCGAAGCGAACATCGCGAATCACCACGCCATTCATGGATTGATCATGCTCGGCGAGTAATTGCAGTTTCTGCTCGGCGAGCAGCAGCCAAAGCTGTGGGTGGACGAGATCGCGCCCCCATTCGGTGCCGAGCAGTTGCATCAGCTCGCGCGGTGATTTCCCTAGCCAGGTCAGGGGCAGTTCTTTCGCCGGCCCTTCCAGTTGGGTGTCGGCGAGATTGAACATGCTGGCCAGGGCCTGCTTGAGCGGGTCCGCAAAGGCGTAGCTGATGAGGGTGTGGTGCGCCTCAAGGTACTGGGCGGCGGTATCTTTGCCCACGCGAGCGTGGCCGGCGAGGCCGATCAGGATCTGGCTCATGCGACGTCACCTCCGAGTAGGGAGTCGTGCTCGTCGATGATCAGGAATCGGCGTAAGTGGGGGCCTGGCGAAAATGGATCCGTCTTGCCGGTGGCGAAGTAGAGCTGAGGCTTGCCTCCGTTGATCACCAAAAGTTGGCCGGTTGCCTGCTGTACGGCGCGTACGGCGTCAGGATTGGTGGTGCACGCTGGGTGCGGGAGCACCTGGCAGCGGGAGGCGTGCTGTGTCGTTTGCATGTCGCGTACTCCGAGTGTGAGAGTGGGTACGCGATAAATATGTACTAGGGGTTCACATTGGTCAAGAACCTAAAGTACATATTTAGAACATGCTGCGAGGGGGCTTGGCGTCTATGACTCTGCCGATGAGGCGGATGTTGTCGTCGATCACGATAGTCTTGAAGGCGGGATTGAAGGGCTTGAGGTACTCGATGCCGGCGTCGCGGACATACTGCTTGAACGTGGTTTCTCCGGTGTCCATGAGTTTGGCAATGTAGAGCTTGCCGCTGATAACATCAAAGCCTTCAGGGCGAACCAGTATGCGAAAGCCTGGGTAGAAGGAGGGGCCCTCCGGGGCGACCATGGAGGTGCCATTGACCTCCAGCCAGTAGCCATGAGGCCCCGCATTCTCTTGTGATTCCAGGAGTTCTGAACCGTCGCCTAGGGTGTAGAGGTCTGGCGCCTCGGCCCAGCTGCCTGCTGCAACCCAACTGATCAATGGGTAACTCCTTGTTATCCGGTGCGCCTCCGGGGTGTCTCGAACGTTCGCTTGTTCGTTTGCGACAGGCCTATATGCATAGTGCTTGAGGGCGTATGGAGCCTGAATGGTGTGTATCGGTAAGCCTTTGCCGTGCGCAAGCCACTCGACGGGCACCTCCAAGGCATCGGCAATCTGCTGCATTGACTCCCTGGCGGGCATGCTTTCGCCATTGAGCCATTTACTGGCGGCTTTAGCCGTTTTGCCGGTTATAGACGCCAGGCGCGCGCCTAGGCCCCACTCAGGAATCCCAGCCTCGTTGGCGGCATTCTTAAGGCGGATTACGAAAGCAGTGCGTAAATCTTTTATCTGAACCATGTGTTCACTATCGCACAGGCTTGCGTGTACTTTCAGTTCCGACATAATATGTACTTCAGGTTCACTATTCGGGTATGCGAAATGAGCACCTTGAAAGATGCAATCGCCGCTGCAGGTGGGGCTGTGAAGGTTTCTTGCCTCTGTGGTGTAAGCCCGCGCGCGGTCTACAAGTGGATCGCGGCTGACTCTGTACCGAGGACTGAGTACACGGGTGAAACGAACTACTTGGGCTTAATCGCTGCGGAAGCTAAGGCGCGCGGTCAATCGTTCGACTTGGACTCACTCAAGCAGGCGCTCGCAGAGCGCCGTCATGCTGGGTCCTGAGGGCATTTGCCTAATTGATTTAAGGGTACCGGCCCCAGAAGGGGCCGGTGGGTGCCTCTCTGGACTCTCACCTCCAGATGGGCGGGGTGCCGAGCAAGGACTCTCACCTCCTTGGTTCGGCATACGACGACACAGCACTGCATCGGTCGTGGTCATAGAGTAGGGCTTGCCCTGCACGATGGCTACACCGTAAAGGAGTCTTTTACGGTTATGAGTCGCACAGACCTTTTGCCGGACGCTGGTCCGGTACTCAACATCCGTCAGGCGCTCTATCGCGCGGGGCGTGACTATCGTGGCGGGCTAACCTGCCTCGCACTCGATCTGGGCATGGATCTGGATGCCTTGCAGAAAAAGCTGAAGTTCAACTTCGAGGCTCGTTGGCCAACGCCGGATGAGCTGGAGGAGATCATCGGTGCCACCCAAGATCATCGTCTGTTGGATGCTTTGCTGCGCCCGGCCGGGGCGGTGTGGTTCAGGCCGCAACCAGTTGCTGCTACCCCCGATGCGCTGAAAGCGGTCGGTGAGCTGCTGCAGAAGGAGGGCGCCTTTGTCGGTAGCCTGCACAGTGGCGTTGCTGACAGCGTATGGCAGCCTCATGAGGTGGCCTTGCTCGAGCACCACGGTAACGAGGTGATCCGTGCCGTGCTCGGCATCATGGCCGGCGCACGCGCCTCGATGGAGGACCGCCAAGATGGATGAGATCCAGTTCGAGATGGCGCAGCGTATGCAGGAAACACAGCTTCAGCAGGCCATCGACAACCGCGTGCAGTACCAGGGCGAAAGTGCCGTGGCCTGCGATTCCTGTGATGTGGAAATTCCTCAGGCCCGGCGCTTGGCAGTGCCGGGTTGCCGGGTGTGTAGAGGACTTTCACCTCCAAGTCACCCGCTTTGGCCACCACAACCAAGCGGGTTGCGCTACGCGCAACGCGCCATGCCTGGCGCACCCAAAAAAAGGCATCACCAAAAATTGGCGATGCCCGCATGCTCAAATGAGCGAGTCGTGATAAGCCGCATTACCTCAACGATAGGAGACCAATCAAATCGTCTGTACGGCGATGCACTGATGGCACCTGTAAGCCAATCAGACGGTAAGAAGCGACTTGCCATCCATCTCTGACGGAATAGGCAAACTCAGCATCTGCAACAAAGTTGGAGCGATATCGCACAGCCGGCCGTTTTTCAGTCCCAAACGATCAGGCTGCTCACTGACCAGAATCAGGGGAACAGGATTCAAGGTGTGAGCCGTGTGTGCCTGACCAGACTTGACGTCGAGCATTTGTTCGACGTTGCCGTGGTCGGCAGTAATCAGACATTCGCCTCCTGCTGCGAGCGTCGCTTCGACCACTCGGCGCAGACAGTCATCCAGTACTTCTACGGCCTTTACTGCGGCGTCAAAAGAGCCGGTGTGGCCCACCATGTCACCATTGGCGTAGTTGCAAACGATAAGGTCGAATGTGCCGCCGGCGATGGCGTTGACCAGATGATCCGTCAGCAGCGGTGCACTCATCTCAGGCTGGAGATCGTAGGAAGCCACATCAGGCGAAGGAATCAGGATTCGCTCTTCACCGGCAAAAGGCTGCTCTCGGCCACCGTTGAAGAAGAACGTGACGTGGGCATACTTCTCGGTTTCGGCAATACGTAATTGCTTCTTCCCAAGATTCGCCAGGTGTTCGCCCAAGCTGTTGCTGATCGCCTCTGGAGCGAACGCACAGGGGCAGTCCAGCTCTTCGGAATACCGGGTCAACGTCAGCAGTCGATCCTTGGGCAACACAAAAGGCCGCTCAAACGCGTCGAAGTCAGGTTTGATCAATGCCTGGGTCAATTCTCGCGCCCGATCGGGGCGGAAGTTCATGAAGATCATCGCGTCATCAGGGCCGACACTGACAGGTTGCCCAATCGTTGTCGGCTTGACGAACTCGTCCGACTCCCCGCGCTCGTAAGCTGCTGACAAAGCCTCAGAAGCGGTTGCCGCTTGATGTTCAGCATCCCCTGAAACAATCAGGCGGTACGCCGATTCAATCCGAGGCCAGCGGTTATCGCGGTCCATTGCATAGTAACGACCGACCAACGAGACGATCCGTCCAGCGCCCAGGCGAGCGAACTCAATCTCCAAGGCATCAAGCGATGCCTGCGCACTCTTGGGCGGAGTATCCCGACCATCCAGGAAGCCATGCACATAGATTTTTTCGACACCCTGCTCAACCAGGCAACCGCATGCCGCGACAATCTGATCGATGTGGCCATGAACACCGCCAGGAGAAAGCAGACCCATGACGTGCACAGCACCCTCGCGCGTCTTTATTCCCTGGATCAATTCCAGCAACGCGGGGTTGCGGGAGAACTCGCCATCGGCGAGCGCTTTATCAACCCGGGTCAGGCTTTGATAAACCACTCGGCCCGCTCCCAGGTTCATATGCCCAACTTCGGAGTTCCCCATCTGGCCTTGAGGAAGCCCAACCGCCAAACCTGATGTTTCGATTTGGCTGTTCGCAAAACGCGCAAGCAACGCATCGAATGTAGGTGTCCTGGCCGCTGCAAAAGCGTTCGACTCAGTCGCCTGACGAATGCCGACACCGTCGAGAATAATCAAAGAGCGCGTAGTCATCGTGCCCCCTAAAAGATGTAGTCGGTGGTCAAGAAGCTCGACTCACGATGACGGATGATGTCGCTGACCAGATCCTTGTTGCTCTCCTGGAACTTGGTGGCGACCAGTGTCCGGATGGAAAACACCCGCAACGCGTCATCGACCGAGAGCGTGCCTTCGGCAGAGTTTTTGCGGCCGTTGAAGGGAAAGCTGTCCGGACCACGCTGGCATTGCGCGTTGATGTTGATGCGCCCTACCTGGTTGGCGAACGCATCGACCAGACGCCCCACTTCTGCGGAGTTCGTGCCGAAAATGCTCAGTTGTTGGCCGAAATCGGAGTCGAGGACGTAGTTGATGACTGTTTCCAGATCGCGGTAAACCACCACTGGTACGACGGGTCCGAATTGCTCTTCGTGGTACACCCGCATTTCGCTAGTCACCGGGTACAGCAACGCCGGGTAGAAGAAGGTTTCGCAGACTTCCCCGCCTCCGGCATTGACCACTTGGGCGCCTTTGCTGACAGCATCGGCCACAAGTCCGGTAAGGAAATCAGTCTTGCCAGGCTCCGGCAGCGGAGTTAAGGCCACTCCCGCTTCCCAAGGCATGCCCGGTTTCAGCTGGGCAAGCTTCGACTGAAACTTATCCAGAAAGGCGTCAACTACGTTTTCATGAACAAAGAGAATTTTCAGCGCCGTGCAACGTTGCCCATTAAACGACAGAGAACCGGTCACGGCCTCTGAAACGGCGTTATCCAGATCAACATCAGGCAGGACGATGCCGGGATTCTTGGCATCCAGACCGAGGGCTGCACGCAGGCGATGTGGCTTGGGGTGCAGCTTTTTCAGATCACTGGCCGCCTTGTTGGTGCCGATGAATGCGAAGACATCGATCTTGCCACTGGCCATCAAAGCGCTGACGGTTTCCCGGCCGCTGCCGTAGATGATGTTGATAACCCCTGCCGGGAAGCTGTCGCGGAACGCTTCCAGCAATGGCCTGATCAGCAACACACCGAACTTGGCGGGTTTGAACACCACGGTGTTGCCCATGATCAACGCCGGGATCAACGTGGTGAACGTCTCGTTTAGCGGGTAGTTGTAAGGCCCCATGCACAGGGTCACGCCCAGAGGCACGCGGCGGATTTGTCCCAGCGTGTCCTGCTCCAGCTCGAAACGGCTGGAACGACGATCCAGTTCCTTGAGGGCATTGATGGTGTCGACAATGTAGTCGCAGGTGCGATCGAACTCTTTCTCTGAGTCCTTGAGGTTCTTGCCGATCTCCCACATCAACAACTTCACCACGGCTTCCCGTTGTTCGCGCATACGCTTGAGGAAAACCTCGACGTGGCGAATACGTTCGACCACACGCAGGGTGGGCCAGGTGCCCTGACCACGGTCATAGGCCTGCACCGCCGCATCCAATGCCGTCATCGCGGTTTGCGCATCCAGTAGCGGAGTACTGCCCAGAATCACGGCCTCGTGTCCCGATTCTTTTTTCAGGCACACAGGGCTACGGACCGGCGCTAATGGGCCGTCCCACAACCGCAGTTCCCCATTGACCAGATACTCTCGCTGCTCAATGGCCGGTCCTGGACGGAAAGCCGCAGGGATTTCGTCAGCGCTTGGGAACAGTGCTTCAAGTCGATTATTCAAAGTCATTTTTCATCCCTCTGTGCAGGTGCTCGCGCGGCCCGAAAGAAACGATCGGACACGCAGCGCCTGCACATTCAAAAGAATTCAGATCGCGATAGAGTCGGTGATCGGCCCGGTTTGAGCCGCCCAGCAAATGGCAGCGAAAGACATCGCATCCAGAGACGCTCCGCCGATCAAGCCGCCATCGATATCGGGTTGATTGAACAATTGTTCTGCGTTGTCGGCCTTCACACTGCCACCGTACAAAATCCGGCAATCGGCGGCCGCTGCGCGATCTTGGTCAGCCAAATATTGGCGGATGTGTCGATGCACCGCTTGCGCCTGCTCGGGCGTCGCCGTTTCGCCAGTACCAATGGCCCAGACCGGCTCGTAGGCAATCACGCCTTTAACCAGATCCTGAATGCCAACAGCCTTCAGTACCGCATTCAGCTGATTGGTGACGACCACTTCCGTTTCGCCGCTCTGACGCTGAGCGAGTGTTTCGCCCACACACAACACCGGAATGAGCCCGGCACGCAGCGCCGTAGCAAATTTCTTTGCCACGAGATCATCGTCCTCGGCATAAAGTGCACGGCGCTCCGAATGCCCGACCAACACAAAGCGACAGCCGATATCGTGGAGCATCGAAGCGCTGACCTCACCGGTATGAGCGCCTGAGAGCTGGGCGCTGAGATTCTGCGCACCCAGTGCAACATCTGAATCATCAAGCAAATCGGCTACGGTCGTCAGGTAGGGATACGGCGGGCAAAGCGCAACTTCAACGCTTTCAAAGCGTGAAATCACCGGCAGCAAACTAAGCAGCAACGACGCGTTTTCAGCACTGCTGCCATTCATTTTCCAGTTGCCGATCACCAGTTGTTTTTTGTTCGAAGAGGTCTGCATGATTCAGGCTTTCCTGTTCACAAGCGCGGCCGTGTTGTAAGGCGCCCGCTCCTGCAAGGCCTCTTCGATGCGCAACAAGCGGTTGTATTTACCGACGCGATCCGACCGGCTGAGGGAGCCTGTCTTGATCTGTCCCGCGCAAGTGGCGACGGCGAGGTCGGCGATGGTGGTGTCCTCGGTCTCACCCGAACGATGGGAGATGACGGCGGTGTAACCGGCATCTTGCGCCATGCGAATGGCGTCCAGCGTTTCGCTGAGCGTGCCGATCTGGTTGAACTTGATCAGGATCGAATTACCGATCCCTTTCTGAATGCCCTCACGCAGTATCTTGGTGTTGGTCACGAACAAGTCGTCACCCACCAATTGCACGTGACCCAGCTTTTGGGTCAGGCCTGCCCAGCCGTCCCAGTCACTTTCGTCCATCCCGTCTTCAATGGAGATAATCGGGTACTTGTCGCACAGCATCGCCAGGTAATCGGCAAAGCCTGCCGAATTGAACGACTGGCCTTCACCGGCGAGCACATATTGACCGCCCTCGTAGAACTCGGATGCCGCGCAATCGAGTGCCAGGGTAATGTCCTTGCCCAGCTCATAACCCGCTCGACTCACCGCTTCCTTGATAACAACCAGTGCTTCTTCGTTGGAGGCCAGCGAAGGCGCGAACCCACCCTCATCCCCCACCGCCGTGCTCAAGCCACGCTCCGACAAAACCTTCTTCAAGGAATGGAACACCTCGGCGCCCATGCGCAGGCCTTCACGGAACGACGATGCGCCGACGGGCTGGATCATGAATTCCTGGATGTCGATGTTGTTATCGGCATGCTCACCCCCGTTGATGATGTTCATCATGGGAACCGGCATGCTGAACTGGCCAGGCGAGCCGTACAGCGCCGCCAAGTGTTCATACAAAGGAATGTTCTGAACCTTGGCCGCCGCTTTGGCGGTCGCCAGTGACACGGCGAGAATCGCATTGGCCCCCAGGATGCTCTTACTCTCGGTGCCATCCAGCGCAATCATGACGTTGTCGATTTCGCGCTGGTTCAAAGCATCCAGTCCGATCAGGCACTCGCGGATCGGGTTGTTCACGTTCTCGACCGCTCGCATAACGCCTTTGCCCATGTAGCGCGCTGCGTTGTCCCGCAATTCAAGCGCTTCGCGTGACCCCGTCGAAGCACCAGAGGGCACGCTGGCGGTAGCACTGACGCCATTGGCGAGTGTCACCACGGCTTCAACCGTCGGGTTGCCTCGCGAGTCGAGGATTTCCCGAGCGCTGATGTGTTGAATCTGGCTGGTCTTGTTAAGCATGGTTTTCCCCCTTCGGATGGTTCGGAGCTTGCGTGCCGTCGCTCGGCGACTTCAGTAATTCCTGCTGCTCCGCGTACTGCTCACGAAAATCGAAATCTCTTGGCCACGATTCACGATCATGGTTATTCGTTGCGTCGTGATCTGCTGAATGGGTCTTACTCATCAGTCCTTCCTCACTCAGCGAATGGCTTCACCGACGCACACGACTCGAAGGGAGTTCGTGCCACCTTGGGCGTTGGCGTAGTCGCCTTTGGTAATCAGCACGTGATCGCCAGCCTTGACGACGCCACGCCGGGTCAGCTCCGCAACGGCCTTCTCGTTCACCAACTCAGGGTCGAAATCATCGCTGTCGAACGGAATGGTGGTGACACCACGGAACAGCGTGACCCGGTTCTGAGTAGCCAGATTGCGAGAGAATGCAAAAATGGGCAGGTGCGAGCGAATGCGCGACATCAAACGAGGGGTATCGCCGCTCTCCGTCATGCAGATGATGGCTTTGACGCCATGCAGATGGTTGGCTGCATACATCGCTGACATCGCGATGGATTCGTCGATCTTGTGGAACACTTGATCGACACGGTGCTTGGAGCGATGGGATTGAGGGTGTTTTTCCGCACCGATAATGATCCGGTGCATGGCCTCAACCGTCTCGATCGGATAGGCACCGGCCGCGGTTTCAGCGGAGAGCATCACCGCATCGGTACCATCCAGCACCGCATTGGCCACGTCGAACACTTCAGCACGGGTCGGCATAGATTGAGTGATCATCGACTCCATCATCTGCGTCGCCGTGATTACCACGCGATTCAGTGTGCGAGCACGGTCAATAATCAGCTTTTGCACGGCCACCAATTCTGCATCGCCAATCTCAACGCCCAGATCGCCACGAGCGACCATTACACCTTCCGATGCTTCAATGATCGCGTCCAGAATACGTAGATCGTTGACGGTTTCTGCGCGCTCGATCTTCGCGATCAAGCCTGCCTGCCCTCCAGCTTCATGCAGCAACCGACGCGCCAATTCCATATCCGAAGCATCGCGTGGGAACGACACAGCCAGGTAGTCCACCTGCATTTCTGCGGCAGTCTTGATATCGGCGAAGTCCTTCTCGGTCAGTGCCGACGCAGACAATCCCCCACCTTTGCGGTTGATCCCTTTGTTGTTCGAAAGCGGCCCGCTGACCAGGACTTCGCAGATCAATCGCGTCGCCTCGACCTTCAGGACCCTAAGCTCGATTCGCCCATCATCAAGCAGCAAAATGTCGTACGGACGGCTATCGGTGATCAGCGCTTCGTAGTCAATACCGACTCGCTGCTGGTCCCCTGCATTCTTGTCCAGGGAAGCGTCGAGAACGAACTGCTGACCCTTTTCCAGGATCACCTTTCCTTGCGCGAATCGCGCAATTCGAATTTTCGGACCTTGCAAATCAGCCAACACCGCCACGAAGCGGCCATGCTTGGCAGCCAGCTCACGGACCAACCTCGCCCGGGCAATGTGATCCTCCGCCTTGCCGTGAGAAAAATTCAGACGCACGACATCCACGCCTGCTTTGACCAACCCCTCGATGGCTTCGAATGATTCGGTTGCTGGCCCCAATGTAGCCACAATTTTTGTTCTGCGTTGCATGACAGTCACCACTTCAAATACGTTCGTATGAATAGCGCCCCGTATAAATCCGAAGCCCTGCTTCGCTAACCCATGCGCGAATTGTTCGAGCCCGGCACGCCGAAGCCGGCCGGGATGCTCGAAGGTCGGTCATGATTCGCGGTAGAAAGCCCCTGAATCGTAGAGTTCAGGGGCTTTGCTTTAACCGGACTCCCGATCAGGCCGTTTCGATCTTGCTGCGGTTCTGCTCGACCTTATTCAGGTAGTCCTTGAGGTTTTCCTGTTCCGCCGGTGTGATAAACAAACCGAGCTTGCTGCGGCGCCACAGAATGTCGTGCGCGGTGGTGGCCCACTCTTCACTGCACAGGTAATCGACTTCACGGGTGTAGAGCCCGCCGCCGATGTGTTCGCCCAGATCGCTCAGGTTCTGCACGCCTTCCAGCATGCGCCAGGTGCGGCTGCCATAAGTGGTGGCCCAACGGCTTGCGATTTCGCTTGGCATCCAGTCGAACTTGTCGCAAATCAGCGAGCTCAATGCCTGCGGGGTGGTCATGTCTTCGCCGCCGGGCAGAGTCGATTGCGCGGTCCAGCTCGGCTTGATGCCTTTAAAGAACGGCGCCAGTTGCGCCAGGGCCGATTCGGCCAGTTTGCGATAAGTCGTCAGCTTGCCCCCGAACACCGACAACAATGGCGCCTCTGCCGCACTGCCGGACAGGGCCAGGGTGTAGTCGCGAGTCACGGCCGAAGGGTTGTCGGATTCGTCATTGCACAGTGGGCGAACGCCAGAGTAGCTGTGCAGGATGTCCTCGCGGCTCAGTCGCTTCTTGAAGTGCGCGTTGACCACCTTGAGCAGGTAATCGGTTTCGCCTTCGGTGATCGTCACTTTGGCCGGGTCGCCGGTGTATTCGCGGTCGGTGGTACCGATCAGGGTGAAGTGGTTCAGATACGGAATAGCGAACACGATGCGCTGGTCTTCGTTCTGCAGAATGAAAGCATTCGGCGCGTCGTAGAGTTTCGGCACGATCAGGTGGCTGCCCTGGATCAGGCGGATGCCATACGGTGATTCCAACATCAGGTCATCGCGAATGAACTTGGCGACCCAGGGGCCGGCCGCATTCACTAGCGCCTTGGCGCGAATCGAAAACAGGTTGCCGTCAGCGCGTTCCAGGTGCAGGTGCCACAAACCGTTGCTGCGCCGGGCGCTGACGCAGCGGGTTTGGGTGTGAACATGAGCGCCTTTCTCGCGGGCGGCCATGGCATTCAATACGACGAGGCGAGCGTCATCGACCCAGCAATCGGAATATTCGAAGCCTTTGGTGATTTCGCTTTTCAGCGGGCTGTCCGGACCGAACTTCAGGCTTTTCGAACCTTCAAGTTTTTCCCGTTTGCCCAGGTGGTCATAAAGGAACAGACCGGCGCGGATCATCCATGCAGGTCGCAGGTGCGGGCGGTGTGGCAACACGAAGCGCATCTGCTTGACGATGTGCGGCGCCTTGGCCAGCAGCACCTCGCGCTCGGCCAGGGCTTCTCGAACCAGGCGGAATTCGTAATGTTCGAGGTAGCGCAGGCCGCCGTGGATCAGTTTGCTGCTGGCCGACGACGTGTGGCTGGCCAGGTCGTCCTTTTCGCAAAGGAACACCGAAAGACCGCGACCGGCGGCATCCGCTGCGATCCCCACGCCATTGATCCCACCACCGATGACGGCGATATCGTAGACCTCAGCGAGAGGGGGCGTAGGCAAGGTAGAAGTGAGCATCGGCAGGCCTCAGGGCTTTGTTGTGCATTTGAATTCGAACATTAATGTTCATTTTCGAAAATTGCAACCGAAATTGACGCCCGCGACCACTTAACTTCGATTGAAAATACTCATCGAAGGGCCGCTAAAGGAACATTTTCGAACATTTAGATGTGCGGGGGGGGGGGATTTGTAGTGCGGGCTTAACCGCCCTTGGGGTTAAACAACCTCGAGGCGAATCTTGTGTTGACTCAGTAGCTGCGCCAGCGCCGGCACTGGCGGCTGATCGGTGACCAGGCAATCGATCAGGCTGATCGGTCCCAGTCGAACCATGGCGTTACGACCAAATTTACTGGAGTCGGCCGCCAGTATTACTTGTCGGGCATTGGCGATGATTGCCTGGGATACCCGCACTTCCTGATAGTCGAAATCCAGCAGGCTGCCGTCTTCGTCGATCCCGCTGATACCGACCAGGGCGAAGTCGACCTTGAACTGGTTGATGAAATCGACGCTGGCCTGGCCGACGACACCGCTGTCGCGGCGCACATTGCCGCCAGCGAGCAGGACTTCGAAATCATCCTTGGCGCTGAGGATCGAGGCGACGTGCAGGTTGTTGGTGATCACCTTGAGCTGGGTGTGATTGAGCAGCGCCCGGGCGATGGATTCGGTGGTGGTGCCGATGTTGATGAACAGCGAGGCGTGATCGGGAATCTGGGCGGCGATAGCTTCGGCGATGCGTTGTTTCTCATCGCGCATTTGATCGGCACGCATGGCGTAGGCAGTGTTTTCTACGCTTGAATCGTAAGCAGCGCCGCCGTGATAGCGACGCAACAAATTTACTTCCGCCAATTGATTGATATCGCGGCGGATGGTCTGCGGTGTAACGACGAACAGCTGAGCCATTTCCTCGATGCTGACGTAACCGCGTTCGCGGACCAGCTCGAGGATTTGCTGCTGACGGGGAGGCAGATTCATGGGGCTTCCTTTGGGCTGCCGTGCAAAATTTGCCCATGATGCCGCAGGAATCCACTCCCTGCCAGTTACATACGGATACGAGTCAGTGCTCTGGCTTACTTAGCCTCTTCGTGCGGTTCCCAATCGCGGGTGCGGCTCACGGCTTTTAGCCAGCCGGCGTAGAGTTTTTCCTTCTCTGCTTCGGCCAAGTGAGGTTCGAATTCGCGCTTGATCACGGCTTTGCCACGCAGTTCGTCCAGGCTGCCCCAGAAGCCACAGGCCAGACCTGCCAGATAGGCAGCGCCCAGGGCAGTGGTTTCACGCATTTGTGGGCGTTCGACGTGAGTGCCGAGAATGTCCGCCTGGAATTGCATCAAGAAGTTGTTCGCGACTGCACCGCCGTCGACGCGCAGGGCTTTGAGGCGTTCGCCCGAATCCTGTTGCATGGCGTCGAGCACGTCGCGGGTCTGGTAGGCAATCGATTCCAGGGCCGCGCGAATGATGTGATCCACGCGTACGCCACGGGTCAGGCCGAACAGCGCACCACGGGCATACGGGTCCCAGTACGGTGCGCCTAGACCGGTGAAGGCCGGGACCAGGTACACGCCGTTGCTGTCTTTGACCTTGCCGGCAAAGTATTCGGTGTCGTGAGCGTCGTTGATGATTTTCAGCTCGTCACGCAGCCACTGCACGGTGGAACCGCCGTTGAACACCGCGCCTTCCAGCGCGTAAGCGACTTCGCCGCGTGGGCCACACGCGATGGTGGTGAGCATGCCGTGCTTGGATTTCACGGCCTTGTCGCCGGTGTTCATCAGCAAGAAGCAGCCGGTGCCGTAGGTGTTTTTCGCCTGGCCTGGCTCGACGCACATCTGACCGAACAGAGCAGCCTGTTGGTCGCCGGCAATGCCGCCGATGGCGATACCGCTTTTGGTATGGCCGTAGATTTCCGAGGACGACTTTACCTCTGGCAGCATTTCCCGCGGGATATCCAGTATCTCAAGCATCTTCGCATCCCACTCCAGGGTGTGGATGTTGAAGAGCATGGTCCGCGAAGCGTTGGTGTAGTCGGTAACGTGGATCTTGCCGCCGGTAAATTTCCAGATCAGCCAGCTGTCGATGGTGCCGAACAGCAACTCGCCGTTGCGGGCGCGTTCGCGGCTACCTTCGACGTTGTCGAGAATCCACTTCAGCTTGGTGCCGGAGAAGTACGGGTCGGTAACCAGGCCCGTGGTTTCGCGGATGTACTGTTCATGGCCATCGCGTTTGAGCTGCTGGCAGATCTCGGTGCTACGTCGGCACTGCCAGACGATTGCGTTGTAGATCGGGCGGCCGGTGGTCTTGTCCCAGACTACGGTGGTTTCGCGTTGGTTGGTGATGCCGATGGCGGCAACCTGATCGTGATGCAGGCCGGCTTGAGCCAGGGCCTCGACCATCACCGCACTTTGGGTGGCGAAGATTTCCATCGGGTCGTGTTCGACCCAACCGGCTTGCGGGTAATGCTGGGCGAATTCGCGCTGAGCGGTACAGACCACATTGGCGTCGCGGTCGAAAATGATCGCCCGGGAGCTGGTCGTACCCTGATCGAGGGCAATGATGTAGTTCTTATTCTGAATGTCGGTCATGTCGATTGCCTTGGACGAAATAAGGGGGGGTGGGGGCGCGAGATCAGGGTTGGGCAGGATTTCGCGCCGCCGCTTTCAAGAAACTTTTACTTTGCCGTCAATGGCGTGTTCTGCAGGCGTGTTCTGCATCCTTTGTAGCAGGTATGACGCTGGGTAGATGGCGGGCAATCAGCCCGCGATAGGCGGCAGCGCCGAGGCAGGCACCGATGATCGGTGCAAAAATCGGAATCAGGAAGTACGGAATATCGCGCCCGCCGGTAAAAGATATTTCACCCCAGCCGGCGAAGAAGGTCATCAATTTAGGACCGAAATCGCGCGCCGGGTTCATCGCAAAACCGGTCAGCGGGCCCATCGAGCTGCCGATCACGGCAATCAGCAGACCGATCAGCAACGGCGCCAGTGGGCCCTTTGGTAGACCATTGTTGTCGTCGGTCAGGGACATGATCACGCCCATTAGAATGGCGGTGATGATCACTTCAACCAGAAATGCTTGGCCCGTCGACAAGGCAGGGTTCGGGAAGGTCGAGAACACCGAGGCCAGTTCCAGGCTGGCTTGTGTGCCGCGAACCATATGGTGCGTTTGTTCGAAATCGAAGAACAGGTTGCTGTAAAGCGTGTAAACCAACAACGCTGCGCAGAAGGCGCCAGCGACCTGGGAGAAGATGTAGAACGGTAGTTTGCGCTTTTCAAAGTCGGCAAAAATGCACAGCGCAATACTGACTGCCGGATTGAGGTGGGCGCCGGAAACACCGGCGGTCAGGTAGATCGCCATGCTCACGCCGATCCCCCAGATGATGCTGATTTCCCAAAGGCCAAAGCTGGCACCCGCGACCTTGAGCGCGGCAACACAGCCCGTACCAAAGAAGATCAGTAAAGCAGTACCCAGGAACTCGGCCATGCATTGGCTCGAGAGCGAAGGTTGTTGTAATGCAGTCGTCATTGAAAACCTCGTTTTTTGTTGTTGTCGGGCGCTTTTTCATCAGGGTCAAAGCGCGATTTTCACTGAAGCAAGATCCCCTTCGATCTCGAGCTTGCTGCCGAGTGTTGCAGTGGAACATTCGCAAAATGTTCACATTCGAAAAATACAGACATTGAACACTGGTGTCAAAGGTCGAAAGTGAATAAAAACCCAATTCAACTATTAGTCATTAGTCACATGAATCATCGTTCTTGCTTAATCAGCGCCTCTCTCTGACGAGCGGCAACAAGCGCTGGTAGCCCTTTGGAAATTGGCCAAATAGAGCCTTGTGTCGATCAATGACCTAGAATCCAGCACACCATTTTTCTTCAGCCGCCAAGCCAAGAGCTACCATTACACCCGCATTGGATTTGTTGAAAAAAGTTCGTTACGAACATCGTGCGCGCAGTTACGAACATTATCCCAAGGCAGCGTCTTATGGGCTGGAGCCCGCGGAGAACTTCGGATTGGACCTACGCAAGTGTTCAAGGCATTGCTGGGCGGCTACTGAGAAGTTCGAGTTGCCGGTAGCCGTGGTGCCGGTCGTTTGGCACTGACGGCAGGCGAAGTTTCCCACCGCAACCAGAACATTGTGATTCGGGCTGATGGACGTGAATTTCGCGAGGCAGGTGTTCAGGTAATGGCTTGCGCCGAGAGATAGGGCGAGGTGGCGGTTCGGTTGGCGGCGTCAGTTCCGTCTGGCTGACTTGCAACTCTTCAAGACTCAGTTGGAGCTGATCGATCATCGCGTCCAGTTGCTCGGAGCTGCGACCGAACTGCGTACGACGCAGCTTGGCGATCATCATTTTCAAGCGCTCAATCTCTGCCCGCTGGGCAGAGACCAGAGCCTTCAAGACTTGAAGATCGTTAGGCAGAGAGTCGGTCGCGAGAGTCATGACCGAATGTTACTTGGGATTTTTTTCAGCGTGGCAAGTCAGACCGCGAGGACAGGTGCTGTACGAATTGGCCTGCGCCAATCAATGCCTTCCAACAGCATCGACAACTGCGCAGCCGTCAGCGACACGCTGCCGCTGGTTGCTTGCGGCCAGACGAAGCGCCCTTGTTCCAGCCGTTTGCAAAACAGGCACAACCCGTCGCCGTCCCACCACAGCAATTTGATCCGGTCACCGCGCCGTCCGCGAAAGGCGAAAATCTGACCGGAGAACGGATCGGCTTTAAGCTGAGTCTGCACCAGTGCGGCTAAACCGTCGAAGCCACGGCGCATGTCCGTGACACCGGCGGCGATCCAGATGCGGGCTCCAGCGGGAGGAGAAATCATCGCAATAACTGCTGCAAGATGAGTTGCAGGGTCTGCGGGTCAGGCGTGCCAGTGATGCGCAGCTTACGGGCTGCCCATGCCCGAAGGTTCTGAAGCTAACCAGTATCTTTTTTTCGACTTGGTTGAGACTGTCGGCAGAAATCGGCGTATTCGTGCCGGTGAGCACGAAGAGAATGTCTACACCGTGATTCGTGATGGCTGCGAGATAATCAGCTTTAGGCATGCGTTTGCCACTTTCGTATTTGCCTTCAGCGTTTGCCTCCACACCACCTAATTGACCAAACGCACGTTGCGAAAGACGTAAGCGCTCCCTTTCGCTTCGTAATCGACAGCCAATTCAATCCATATGAATACTCAAACAAGTAAGCTCTATTCGTTAGGGTTGTAAATTGATTCAGCCTGAACCAATTTTAACCAGTATGAATGATTTTGAACCATGTCACGCTTGGAGCAGCGCCGCGTAAAGGGCAAACGTCCGAGCATCATGACGACCACCCAACAAGGTAAATCCGACCAAGAGTTTCATTCTTGAGAGATTGCGTTACCCCCGCCACATCAATTGAAGGCTTCAGCTAGCAGGCGAATATGAAGTCTGCGTTAATTTGAGAAAAGTCGCATTAATTTCAGAAACCTTATTGAACCATTGGCTCATTTGTCACTCTGAGACCACCGCAAAACTGTCGATGTTTCTCGCTCAGTCACGCAAGCGGCTGAACACGTAGTCGTGATCTTTTTGCGGGGTATGGCAGGCAAAGCAGGCGGTCGTCGCCTTGGCACGCACGACGCGATTGGCTGAGTCACCGCTGCCGAAGCCTTCGAACCCCCAGCCCCCCGTCGCACTGAACTGCTTCGCATCCTTGTGCATGACGCCCACAACCTTGCGCGCTCCTTCGGTCACAGCATTGTCGGCCCGCTTCGCGTCCAGCAAATCGAACACGATGACCGCGCCATCCGGAAACTTACCTGATCGGTAACCTTCCATCGCTTGCTTATTGGCATACAGGTGATGGATGCCGCCGAAGGCTTCGTAAAGCGGATGTCCCTGGTCAATGACCATACTCTTGACGTGGTGCCAGTCGCGGTAGCCGGTCGGGTACGGCACTTCCGCATCTGTCGCCAGGACAGGGTTGACGAGGGTTGCCAGTGTCAGTGCAGCGAGTAAGCGCTTCATGGTTGCCTCAGTACTTCAGTCCGCGAGCGCGGCACCGAAGTTGATGTGAATGATTGGTGGTCGATACCAGCGCAGGTGCCGACTTCACGCTAAACCCCTCCGCCTGGGCGATGCGTCCTTGCTGATCACCGAGAAGCGTCACTGCAACCTGATTGCGCGCCGGGTCGAGAGCGCTGGAGTACTGCTGTTCTACAGACACTACATCGGAGAGCTGTTGTAAAAAACAGAGCCTTGCTCATGTCCGACTCCTCTATCGCTGGCTTTAGAGCATCGCCACGATGCATTACTGGAATTAGAGCTTGCTACCTCTATCTCGTCAAATTATGCATCGAGGAACACTGGTGTTGAGGGGACCTGCTGCTCAATGGGTTGCCGACCGATACGTTGCCAGATCACATTCCCACTGAACAGCAGTCGCATCACTTGCACACAATCGCCCTTAGCGTTGGGATCAGGAAGGTGTGTTGGACGGACGGTTATGGGCACACTTCTTGAAACGATTCGTCTGCGGCATGTTGTTTGGCTGACACTCCCCAGTGATTTTTTTGTAAGTCCTTCCCTTCTGGCAGATTCCGTCCGACGGACAGAACATACTTGGAGGGAGTATCAGAGCATTTTCGTAGCACATTTAGAGAGCGAGAGCTTACGGAATTACAACTTGCCCGAGGGTAGATCTACTACCTTGGGGTCGCTCTGCTTTGCCTTTAGAACACGGGTCTCGGCTATCAATACCTCGTTAATCGAGGCGAGGTTGGCAATCTTCACGCGTAGCTCCTCATTCTCTTGGCGGAGCATTCGATTTTTCTCGCGTTCAGCCAAGAGATCCTGGTGTTTCACATCCCGCTGAGCACGACTCGAACGTCCCTGAGCTTCACGGATCGCTTCGGCGATATTTGGGTAGTGATTGTGGATCAGCGCCGTCGAAACACCGGCCTCACGCGCCACCGCGGCGATGGTGACCTTGGATTCTCCGGTGTGCGTCCGACCACGCTGGATGCGCGCGAGCGCGAGTTGCAAATCCCGCTCGCGGGCGTCCGAGGGCTTGCGTTTGATCGTCATACTACGTTCGCCTCCGGGTCGTATCCAAGCTGCATAAGCACGTCACGACAGCGATCCAAATCACGCAATACGCGCTGTCGACCACCGTCACCAATATCGTTGCAATCCAACAACCCCTTCAAGTTGCCATAAAGACGCTGGTAGATACCAACATGGGCACCTCCAATCACGGCGTTGTTGCAGTCGCCGCAGCGCGTTCGCTCCATGGTGTTGCCGACGCAACGATCATCGGCGGCGGTACACCAGGCATGACCATTACTTCGAATCGCGGTGCTCTCAGCAATCGAGGTCACCATCGAGGCGTGGTTCTTGAAGATCGCGAGGTTCGCCGAATCGCGCTGCCAATGCTTGATCGATCGACCGTAGCCGCCAGTCAGTGGTGTGTCCCCCAGCCAAGTACCGACGACCTCGGACTTGATGTCTTCGAGTTCTGACTGGATGTCTTCGTACAGTTCGATATCGAGATGCTGCCCCCAATCTTGATCCATGGCGTAGCCCAAGGTCATGTCCATGGACCAGTGCGCGAAATGCTCACGCAGGTAACGCAGGTCGCCAAACTGGCTATGCGCTGCGTAGTTGGCGAATTTACGGCGAAATTGATGGCTGGCTAAGATCCAGATCAGACCACAGCTCTTCGCGAACGCTTTGAGGCACATGTTCCATGCCGAACCCGAGAGGGTACGAACTTGATTACGCTTCGTGGCAGCCACCCCGAGAAAGAGAGCCTGCTGATGCTTCTGCGCCGTGGCGATTTGCGGATCACTCGAGTTAAGCATTCTTCGCTCGGCGATCTCAGCGTCGATCATCGCCTGGTACGGCTCGGCCCAACGCTCCATTAGGCGCAACACGTGCACAGCAATTTCTGGAATCATCCAGTCGTGCACGCCGGTATCGGTTTTTTCCGATGTGGAGCGCAGCCAGTGGAAGACCGTGCCTTCATCGTCTTCCGTACGGTGGTGCGCGCCAGATTTTACGTTGGCCAACTCATGATTCCGGCAACCGGAGGTGCTGGCCAGAACGATATAGGAGGCAGTTCTCAAATCTTTAATCGCTTGGTTGAATGTCTCAAGCCCGCCTTCCCACCCAAGAGCCGTCAGCTGGCGAACCTTATGCTCCTGAACTGATCTGATCACCTGTCCCTTGCGCGCTACTGCGACGCTATCGAGGGCGTCGCGCAGATCGAGCAGACGCTCACCGCGCTGAACCTGTTCATAGGCCTTCTCGAACAAAGTACAAAACACCTCATCTGGTATCAACGGCGTTTTGCCGGCCTCACTGTTGAGGGAGGCTCTACCGGCCAGGGCTCTCGCCGATGTATCAGGCCAGGGATGTCTTGGGATTGGGTCGTTGGTGTACTGACTGAGTTCATGAAGCGCCTCGACTGACATAAAACGACGTTCAAGGGCCGCCGGAGACAGCGCCTGCCCCCGATTGCGACGCGTCTGTCGGATCTCCTTGCACTCGGCGACGTAATTTGCACAGATCATGGGCGTTACAGCGCCGAAGTGACCGAGCTTAAGCGCGCTTAGATACCGTAGAAAGGGCAATACATTTTCAAAAACATTGCGCAAAGTACTTGCCACGGGACGCTTCTGCCCTGCGCGACCGCGCCGTAGGTAGCGGTACAAGAGGGACTTCATCACCGTTACAAACGCAGCGGGTACTCGATTGAAGTCCAAATTCCTCATGTTGTCCGGTACATTGCTAGTCAACCCTTCGAGCTGCCAAATGTTGTCGCGATAGCGACTGAGGATGACCCAGTGGCCATCAACATGGATGGCGCTGACAATGAGTGCTTCGCGGTCGCCCTCGGGCAACTCACGTATATCCCCTGGTTGTAGTTCGATGCTTGCCCAAGGCAACATGGCCACATTGCTTTTGCTCATGCAAACATCTCCAGACTTTCCACTACATCGGACGACCAAAACGGGTGCGGATCGCGGCGAGCCTGCTCGCGAGCAGCTTCAACGACGGCCGATTTGAAGGTTCCACGCCGCAGCCCTTCAGCCACGATATAGTCGTCAATCAATCGAGGAATATGCGCGTATTCCTGCGCCCAACGCCGCTTGTTCATGCGGGTACGCTCCGCAAACACACGGAAGTAAAAACTAAATAGCCGGTGCAAATCGTCTCCCGTGACCGCGTAATGTTTGCATCGCAGACAGTTGAGGAATGAGAAGCACGCTTCCCCCTCACGTTT
Source organism: Pseudomonas sichuanensis (assembly GCF_003231305.1). Lineage (GTDB taxonomy): Bacteria > Pseudomonadota > Gammaproteobacteria > Pseudomonadales > Pseudomonadaceae > Aquipseudomonas > Aquipseudomonas sichuanensis. The sequence goes on from NZ_QKVM01000054.1 coordinate 27,836, forward strand.
TGGTGCATATTGGCCGTTCACCGGATCACCACAGCGCCCCATTGGGGTAGTTTTGTAAGTAGCGCCAATGGTCCGGCTGAGCAGTTCCTGAACCATTATCTCGCCCATAAACTGCCAGTTGCGCCTCGCGTCTGCGCTAGGTGCCAAGTAATTTCGTCCGGCCACCTGTGGTGTGTTACCAAGCGCGATGGCCGTGGTCATCAGGTCACCCGCGAGCAATTCGAATATTCGGTTGGCAAACGTTTTACGTAGTCGAGAGATGTTGATGCGCAGCGGCCGACCATCCGTATCGACGAGTCCATAATCAGTCACCAATTTTTTGGCCGCTAGTTTCAACGCTGAATCCGTCAGGACAATGACCGTGCCGACGCCTGGACCACGGTGCACGCGATACAGCCAAACGCAATCCTTGATGTCGTTCGGAGCCTCCGCACGCAGCGTTTCACTGTGAGCAAGGACACGGCGGATCAGGCGTTCAATGTTGGTTTTGATGGTTGGGGTCGACTCCAGACGACGCTCAGTGGCGCTCTCTGCGCGCAGAGCCACTTTACTGCTGCTGTGTCCGCGACGTTTCCAGAGGACCAAAAAGACACTGTTGTCTTTGGGGTGAGCGCGCAGGCAATCGTGCCCCATCTCCAGCAGCGGCGTGGCGTTACGCCCGGTGTGCAGCGCAACGGTCAACAAGGCATAAGCCAGTAGCTCACCTGTCACAACGGCGTCTTCATTCCAGATTGGCAGGGTCGCCTGTTTTAATGCTGAGGTGAACGCTTGTCGCTGACGTTTCGGTAGTGGCGTTTCCCCCTTACTCTTGCCACTGTTTGGGAACGGGTTTCGCGGAAACGTCGCATCGTCCCCTGTGGTGACCAACGAAATTATCCCTCTGCGGCCCAACGCGTGAAGGACGCACTTCATACCGGTGTAGTGAGTACTCTGGCTAAGCGTGGTAATGCCCAATCCAGCAAGGTAGCCAAGAAAATCGTCAATCAATGCGCGATCGATGGCGTTCAGGGTCAACTCACGGCTGAGCGCGGTTGCACGCAAAATCATGAAGTTAAGGAAGTGGCGTAAACCGCCTTTACAGAAGCTTGCTACGGTACTCGCTTCGACCCCAGTGTCCTGCTGGGCCAGAAAGCGTTCAGTCTGTCGCTGACAGGCATACGTGATTGAATCGATACCCACGCCGTACCAGAAAGCGAAGTCGATGCCTCGGGAACGCGTGGCATTCCTTCCGAAATTGACCTTTGTGTGGACAGGTGGAATCACTTCGGGCAGAACAATGACAGACCCGTTCGCGTCGTGACTATGCTCGACTTGCGGGATATTGAGGTCGGTCTTTAAGAAGACCTTGCGCTTCCCCATTAAACAGCTCCCAAGTCGTCAGACAGTTCATCGTCGTAAGCCAGCACCGCGTTGTCGGCCAGTTCGTTGACCAAGTGCAGGTACACCATCGTCGTCTGGATCGAACTATGACCGAGCTGCCGCTGCACAAACACGAGCGGTTCCAGGCTGCTGCCATTGCGCTGAAGGGCGACCAGAGTATGGGTCGCGTAGGTGTGGCGAAGCATGTGCGTATGAACCTTGATATCCGCACGCTTGCCAATTTCTCGGACAATGCGTTCGATGCGTTTACCATCATCGGCGTAGGGCTCACCGAACTGATTCAAGAACAGCGATTTGTGTTGAGTACGACTCAGTGAAGCCCGCTCACCACGAACCTGCACTACATACCGGTACAGATCCGCGAGAAAGCGTCGACTGATATAGATGTCACGCGGCTTGCTTCCCTTCGTTCGCATTCCGTGACCATCGTGTGGATCAAGGCGAATCCGGATGTTGCGCTCGTGCCTACCGGCTTTGTCCGGATCGAAGACATACGCCAACGGAAAAGAGGCGATTTCCGCTCGCCGCAGGCCAGTCTGAAGTCCAAGTCGAATCATCATTCGGTGATGCGGATTTTCCGCCTTCTCCAGCAACTCCTTAATCTCATCCATGCTGAGGAACTTCGGCAGCACCCGATGCTGACGCGGCATGACGTCGTTCACCATTGCCTTTCCGCCGCTGGCATCGATGTGTGCAAGAAAGCCGGGAGCCCGCTTGATCTTCCGCTCCTCATAACCAAACGGCAGTCTGCTCACCCATTCCTGCTGCTGGGCATACTCATAAAACTTGCAGATATAGTGGAGTCGTTGCCGGGTTGTTGATCGGGCCAACTGACACTCCACCAGGCAGTAGTCCCGGTAACCGGCAACGACACTCTTGGCCTCGCCACGATCTACGTCTCGCCAGTCGAGCTCATGTGCCTGAAGGAAACTGAAAAAGTCGTAAAGAGCACGCCCCGTGCTTGGCCAAGATTTCCGCGACCCAATGGCTCCCCGCAATAGAAAGTGGCGCATGAATTCATTGGCAGGAACGCAACTGTCCATCGTGTCCCAAAGCAAGATCGGAAAGCCTGGATACGGGCGACCGCCAATCACCAAGAGTTCAGTAGCCCACACAAGCTCCATCAACCGCCCCCCCAACCTATGATCTAAACCAATGCTTCTATGGTTGCTTTCTAAATTACTGTTTATAAAGTACTTACCTTCTAACTTTTATCAAGCCCCAGAACAACAGCTTCTACGCCAGCTGCGAGCGGGTGTTCCGCCCCGACCTTGCGCGCACGCCGATCGTGGTGCTGAGCAACAACGATCTGAGGGGTGGGAATCGTTAGTAAATCCTGTAGAGTCCGCGCCACCTTCTGAACCCCTCTGGAACAGCAGTTTCCAGGCTTCATAAGGCAATCCATTGGAAGTGTTTTAGGGCAGCGGCATGAGGCTGGTATTCGCAACAAAAGACCTAGCATTAGCAGGTCGATCCTTTGAAGGCTTTCCGTTGCTGATTGGGTCAGAGGGATGGCCAGTCGAGCCAGCTCAATCCTTCCTTTGGCACACGCTTATCGAGTCAGGTGAGGCCCTAAGCGATTTGACTTGGGAAGCCTATGGACGGCGTCTGTACGATTACTTTGCCTTCCTGGAAGCCAATGGATTGGGCTGGGACGAGGAAAGCCCGGCTCACGGTCTGAGTGCTCTGTCGAGGTACAGGGATTGGTCGAGCGGAGAATTAGCACTTGATCCCGGCACGGTGAACAATCGTCTGGCCTTGATCGTGAGGTTCTACCGATGGGCTAAGCAGCGCAACCTGATAACTGTGCTGCCCTTCGGTGAGAAAAGGGTAAGAGTTGCCCAACATTCCGGTCTTCTCAGTCATATCGCTCTGCCCGGAGCCGAGAGCACGAAAGTTTCGGTGATGGTTCGCGACCGAAAGCGCTTGACCAAATTCCTGACCAAGGATCAAGTCAAGGTATGCCTTGCCCTGGATACCGATCCAAGCCACCAGATATTGTTCCACCTCATGGTGCGTACCGGCCTTCGCTCCTGTGAAGCGAGGTCTTTTCCTCTCAAATATGTGTTCAACCCCAGGTTGAAGAAGGGACTGCGCCCAAGGCAAATGATCAGTGTTGCTCTTGATCCTTCAGACATGCATATCAAGTACGACCGGCCTAGAACTATCGACGTGCCATGGTCGTTGATGGAGAGCATGTGGTCTTACTCCCTTCACCAACGAGAGGTTCGTAAGTCCAATGGTGATGGACGTGTTACCGCGCTGCTGCTGACTAATGAAGGCAGGCATTATTCAAAAGATTCCGTAGTGGACGTTATGAAGTCCTATGAAAGAAAGTGCGGTTTCTATGTTCGGGCCCACATGCTACGCCACACCTATGGGACTTATACCTTGCTTGCTCTTCGAAAAAGCAAAGAGTTTGAAGGTGAGCCATTGTTGTATGTCCGAGATAGGCTGGGGCATTCAGATGTGCAAACAACTATGATCTATTTGCATCTCATAAACCAGCTTGAAGCCCAATCCGTCCTTGCTCACGAGGACGAAATTGACATGATGTTTATGACTGATTCGGTTTCGCGTATTTGAGGTAGCACCATTGGCTCGGCAAAAAAGCTACAAGGCGGTTATGCGGTCGGTTACAAAAGGATTCGAGGCTGTCGAAGATGATATCAAGATTGACCTGCCGAGAAACCCGAGAAACCACAGGCAACTCGATCATACGAAATATTTAGGCTTGGGCTTCGACGCTTGGGCAATTCAAAGTCTTCACGTTATCAAAGCTTTGCTACAAGGAGGAAACTTCTCAGTGACGACCTTGATTGGTTACTCTACGAACGGGCTGAGATTTTTTATAAATTTCTTGAGTGGAGGTTCGGTCAAGTCGCCACCTGCAACGCCAAACAGTCTTACCAAAAGCCACTTGGATCGATACGTCTCTTGGCTGAGGCTAAAATACCCTAACGGCTCGACAGCCAAGAATTACTATACTAGCTTCAAGTCGTTAGTTGTTGTTTTGGCTGAATATGGATTTATTGAAGTTAATCTTGACGATCTTTTGCCCCTCAATCCATTTCCTAATAATTCGCAGAGCACTAAAGATGCAGATCCGCTCACCTTGGGTGAAATGCAAAGGCTGATTGGCGCTTTGAAGTCAGATCTTATTGCCATCCATAAGGGTACATTCCTTGGAAATGGCGCGGAGGCGATGGCTGTATTGCTACTAATTACTGCGGCAAGGTCTGGAATCAATACTACGCCGCTCTTGGAGATGAAAAGGGATGCCCTACAGCCTCACCCATTTATTCCTAATCTCAGGTTGATTACTACCGTCAAACGTCGAGGTAAAGGCGCACAGAGCAAAACAATCCGTCAGACTAATCTGCTAGATGAGTACAGTGCTATTCCCCTGGATGGGGTGGCAGTCCTCAATAAGGCGCTGGAGATTTCTAAGCCACTCGTAGCACTGGCACCTGATGAAATATCTTCATGTGTGTGGTTATATCGCTCGGGCCAGCCTGGCCGCTCGAACGACATCGTTACCCTTACACCCGGTGCTTTATATGTCACGGCAAAAAGCATTTGTGAGCGTCATGCGCTTCAGGATGATCAAGGCAATCGGCTAAATGTCACGCTTAGTCGGCTGCGAAAGACTATGGAAAGCCGTTTGTGGAAACTGAGCGGTGGCGACATTATAGAAGTTTCCTCCGTTATGGGTCATACCCCTGGTGTCGCCGATAATCACTATTTGAAAATCAACGATGAGATCAAGGTCGACGGGGCGACATTTGTTGGGGAGGCTTTTCCGGACAAACTACGTGGCATAAACGTTATACCAACCCCACCAGGCGGCTGCAAAGATAGCCTTTACGGTAGTCTGGCACCAAAGGATGGCGTCAATCATTGTTCTGAATTCATCCACTGCCTCGGTTGCCCTAGCTATGCAATTGTAGGCACCTTGGAGGACTTATACCGGCTGTTCAGCTACCAACAATTCTTGTATGCAGAAGTCGAATACTTTCTCACGGACGAGTGGGGCGCATGGCGCAAGCGTCAGTTTGACTATATTCGATTGATAGATGATTTCACCCAGAAGTTTGATCTTGCATTGGTTTCGCAAGCAAGGGCTCAGGCTGAGTCATCTCCGCACTTGTTCTGGGCTAAAAAAATCGAGTTCATGAAGAAAAAATTGGGCGGCGAAATTTGAGCATAAGAACCACGAATGCGGTGTTAAAGGCATATGATGTCCTCATCGCACAGCCAGTTTCAGCGAATGGTCTAAGTCCCGCAGAGCGGGATGCAATCGTGATCAGCGCTATCGTTAATGAAGATGGAGAAACCTTCGTTCTTAGCAGGTTTGGCGATGCACAGTGGGATCTTCGCCCGTTTTTTGATCAGGCCAATATTGCTCATTCTTATAAATTCATCAACTGGGATATGGGCATGCCTCGGGCGCTTATTGATGACTGCAAAGCTGTTGCTTATGCTTGGTTTAAAAGAGGAATGCCTAGATCCAAACCTCCTATCGCACGGGGCATTACTACTTTCGCCGTCGTCAGCGTGATGCCTTTTGTTCGCTGGTTAAACAATCTAGGAGTTTCAAGCTTTGCAGATGTCCGTCCGATCCATGTCAGCAATTACGTTCATCATTGCAAATATGAATTGAAGTTAAGGCCTCTCCCGCTGTATGGGCGATTACGGGTTATTGATTTTCTTTGGGTGTTTTCTGTCGACACGATGTTTCCCATTCAGAGTTATCCTTGGGGTAATTCGACATTGTGGCGGATTTGTGGGGTCGCGAATGTAAAAGGGTTGGGTGCTGCCACTAAAAACGTCGGGCGAACAGATATCATTCCTCATGATGAACAATCTAGGATTTTCAACTATTGCGAAAGCATTGTCCGGGAGATGAAGGCCGAATTGGCAGTCAATGGTATTGGATATCATCCTAGTGATGAACGGATGGCAATTCGTTGCAGAGATGCTGTTCTGTATATAGTTTCAATCACTAGCGGCATGCGCAATGACGAGGCAATTGGAATTGAGGTTGGCGCTTGGCGCAAAGAGTTAAGAAATGGAATTAATTTTTGCTGGGTGACCACAGTCGAGCACAAGACAGGTAAAGGCCAAGTCGAATATCTTGTGCCAGAACTAACGATTGAAGCTTTAAGTCTTTTGGCAAAATATTCAGCACCCATCAGAAAAGAGCTGGATGAAGAGATTAGACAGCTTGCAAGCAATCGGGATTTTTCGTATTCAACTGAACATCTCCTTAGGCTCGAAAAAGCCCGAAAAGACGCGAATAAACTATTTTTGGGACGAAACACACAAGGAGGGAAAGTTCAGGAAAGCCATCATGTTGAGGCTCTCAGCGGGCAAGCATCCAATGCTGCGTTTGACCGTATAGCTAAAGCCGCTGGAAGCGATTGGCCGTTGAGGACGCATCAATGCAGGCGAACATATGCAAGATGCTTTGTAGAATCCCGTATGGGCCGCACTTCATTGATCTACCTCAAATGGCAGTTCAAACACAGCAGCATGAGTATGACCCAACTCTATGCATCCAATCCGCAGCAAGACCTGACTCTCTTTGATGAGATCTTCCAGCAGATGACAGAGTTTAAAATTGACCTGATCGAATCATGGCTCGATGATCAGCCACTGGCAGGGGGCGCTGGCGAAAAGATTGTGGAATTGCGGGCAATTCCAATCAAGGATAGAGCTGCTTTGCTTGCCCAGACCGCCCCACATGCCAACATTCGTGCGACTGGACACGGCTGGTGCATCGCCACAGAGCGGGGCTGCGGAGGTGCTGGTCTATACGAAGCCACACGGTGTCCAGGGTGCAAAAATTCGGTGATCGATGAAGTCTTCGCCAGCACTTGGCAGGACATCTACATTCAACAGCGAGAGCTGATAAAAATTGAGGATGCAGGCCCGGCTGTTAGGCAGCGCGCAGAACGCGACTTGCAGGTTGCACTAGATGTAATTACCAGCCTTGGCCTTTCTCCAGTTGAGGAAATGGAGGAGGCGGCAAATGACTAGACAGGCGGTGGGCCCTGACTCTCCTATTCGCTCCAGGTCGAAGACACTCGCCGCGCTCAACAAGGTCGTCGACGATCTCATTGCTGGTGACGGAAAGCTTTCCATCACATCCGTTGCCCGTGCCGCAGGTGTGACTCCGGGACTCATCCATAACACTTACCCAAGCATAGCGGAAAGGATTCGCAACATCGTTGGCAAGTCGGTGCGAGCCCAGCGAGACTCTAAGCATCAAGCGTTGATGAGCGAGAAAGAAAAGAACAGGGTGCTCCGTGCAGAGAATGATCAGCTTTTAGCGGAGGTAGCTCGGCTGGCTTCGGTTAACCAGCGACTAATATTCGAGATGATTCAGCTGAAGGCGGTTGCCAACGGTAAGGTCACCGCACTCCCTCTGAAACCAGGGCCCAACTAGGCCCTGATGGGGAACCCGCAGAATTCGTAAAAATCGCACGCTAACAGTTCAAGCGTCCCGGCCACGCCTGACTGTAGCTTGTTGACTGGTCAGTCTGTCTCGCGGGTAAAGCGATAGAACAAGTTCGGCTCGCTGACCACGTACAAATACCCTTCATCGTCGATGGTTACGCCTTCGGCTTGGGGTATGCCTTTCAGCAAACCAGCAAACCCCCTCGCCAAGGAGCGGAAACTCACCACCTTGCCCTCATCGGTGATTTCAATCAGCAGTTTCGACTCGTCGCTGAGCAATATCAGGTGGCCACTCTGTTGATCGAAGACGACCGAAGACAAGTCAGTGGCAAATACCTTGTCCTTTACCAAGTTGGACAGGTCGCGCACGTGCAGGGAAAAACCTCCTGCCAGGCTGGCACGAAGGCCGCCCACTTCCAGCAATTGGCGAGGGTCACGCTCCTTGGTCACAAACAAGCGATCACCTTTCAGGTCGTAGGCGAGCCCTTCAAGGCCTTTGTTGTCCGCCTTGCCAAGTGCCAAGGTCAGAGCTGGATACTGGTCTCGGCTCAATGAGCGACCGGGAGAAAGCTTACTGCCTTCGGCGAGGGGGACATCCACGATAACAAGGCTCTGCCGGCGCTCCTCGGCGATTACCAGTTGGCCGTTGCCGGCATAGGACACCGCCTCCACATCGTGGAAACCGTCCAGGCTATAGCGCCTTTCCAGGGGAGCCCGCAGAATTCGGAAAAAATCGTACGCTAAGGTTTTCCGACCTGCCGTAGCGGCCTGAATTTACCGTCTTCCAGCTTGCGGCTCTGCCGCCAGACGTAATCGCCGGTCAGGTTAATGTGCTCCCAGCCCAGCGGCGAAAGGTATTGCAACAGGTCGGTGTTCACCGGCTTTCCGGCGTCAGTCAGCCCCTGGGTTGCCCGCTCCAGGTAGACTCCACAGCACAATAGCGGCGGTGATCAGGTTGAGGCCGCTGGCCCGGTAGCGCTGCTGCTCGAAGCTCCGATCCCTGATTTCACTGAGGCGGTCGAAGAACACCGCACTGGCCAGGGAGTTGCGCGCCTCGCCCTTGTTCAACCCGGCATGCACACGACGACGCAACTCGACACTTTGCAGCCAGTCCAGGATAAACAGCGTGCGTTCAATCCGGCCCAGCTTCCGCAGGGCCACGGCCAAGCCATTCTGGCGCGGATAGCTGCCCAGCTTACGCAACATCAGCGAGGCGGTGACGGTGCCCTGCTTGATCGATGCTGCCAGACGCAGAATCTCGTCCCAGTGAGCGCGGATGTGCTTGATGGTGGGGTGCCTCCGATCATTGGCCGCAGTGTCGGGTAGTCCTGGACACTCTGTGGTACATACAGCTTGGTTTCGCAAGGGCGTTTGGTTGCGAATCATGGCGTCACTCGCGGCTGACGCTGATCTGGAGCATCTGATGGTGGATGGCAGCATCGTGCGCGTTCATCAGCATGGCGCGGCAAAAAAACCGATCAGGACGTCGAAGCCATGGGCAAATCCCGAGGGGGACTGAGCACCAAGATTTACGCAGCCGTAGATGCCATGGGCAATCCGGTGCGTCTGCTACTGACGCCTGGTCAAGCCTCGAAATACAGACAAGCCGAAGCGCTGATCGAGGGTTTTACCCCCGAGGCGGTATTGGCTGACAAAGGCTATGACTCTGACGCCTTCATTGGGCTATCCAGCGCAGGGGCGCGGAAGCGGTCATCCCCTCGAAAAGAAATCGCCTGAAACCTCGCCAGCTGGATCGGCATCTCTACAAGGCGCGCAACTTGGTGGAGCGCTTTTTCCAGAAGCTGAAGCAGTTTCGCCGGATCGCAACAAGGTATGAACGACTGGCAAGAAACTATCAGTCGATGTTGAGCCTAGTGTCAGCCGTCATATGGCTGGCCTGATTGAGAACACCACCTAGGCCAGCTGAAAGCGACCGTAAGACGCAATTCCTCCAGCCCCCGCGTTTCGGTGCCGAAATTGTCGCCCAGGTGCTGAGCGATCCCATGCTTTTTGCGTTGTGGTTACAAGAGGTAGAAGCAATACGTCTGCGGATTGCAAGTATGCGGCAGATGTAGGCAGCACTCCTGAGAGAAGCATTGCCCGAACGGAACTTCGATTTTTTTGTTCAGCAGAAGGGCATGTTCAGCTTTACTGGCCTCTCCCATTCGCAAGTGGAACGGTTGCGCGATGAGTTTGGTGTTTATCTCTTTGGCAGCGGTCGCATGTGTATGGCTGGGCTCAACGGGACGAACTTGCCTTGCGTTGCTCATGCGTTGATCGAGGTCTGGAAGGCGTGAAGCCTATTGTGATGCTGATTACTCAGACTTGGTAATCCGCCCCAGCTTTTTGTACAACGTGGTCCTGGAGATACCGAGCTGGCTGGCGGTGGCAGAAATGTTTCCAGCGTTGGCCTGCAGCGCTGATTCGACAGTACGGCGCACGGCGTCCTGCAAATCGCTCCCTCTCTCCTGCTCACTTTCAGCTCGCATATCTGCTGGAAGGTGCTCCAGCAGTATCATCGGTTGGTCACTGGCCAGCGCCGCCGCAAGGCGCAGTGTCTGTTCCAGTTGGCGAATGTTGCCTGGCCAGACCTGGCGGTGCAGAGCCATTAATGCCTGGTGCTCCAGCGGTGGAGCGCCGTAGCGTTGGCGCAGGAGGTCGATCAAGGTGTTCAGATCCTGACGTTCACGCAAGGCCGGCAAGCGGATTTTCAGGCCATTGAGGCGGTAATAAAGGTCTTCACGAAAACTTTTATCAAGCATGCGTTGCTGCAGATCGCAATGGGTGGCACTGATCACCCGTACATCCAGGGCTCGCCGTGTCGTGCTACCCAGACGAGTGATCTCGCGCTCTTGGAGCACCCGCAATAACCGGGTTTGCAGCGCCGCCGGCATATCACCAATTTCGTCTAATAACAGGGTTCCGCCATGTGCAGCTTCCAGTTGCCCGCTGGCCCCGCCTTTGCGCGCACCGGTGAAAGTGCCTTCCACATAACCGAAAAGCTCAGCCTCGATCAGGCTTTCCGGGATCGCCGAGCAGTTGATCGCAACGAAGGGAGCTTGGGCGTTCCATTGATCATGTAAGGCTCGGGCGAATACCTCTTTACCGGTGCCCGTTTCGCCCTGCAGCAAAATGGGGACGCCTGCAGCGAAGGCCTTGCGGGCGTTGTCCAACTGGCGATTGAGCTGAGGGTCGGCGCCCAGTATGGACACGCAAAGGAGCGGGGAGCAGACGTGCAGCGCAGTTGATTCTCGACGTTGCTCAATCACCTGTGCATACAACCGGGAACCGTCGCTGAGGGTCAATTGTTGCTGTGCTCGGTGCAGATCGATAGCGCTGCTTTCTTCGAACAGTTGATCCAGGCGTTTGCCTATGGGGCGAAATTGTTCAAGTCCCAACAATCGCTGGGCAGCGCGATTGGCATTTTGAATGCGTCCTGTCTGGTCAACTGCCAAGAGGCCCTGCAATGGCGTACCCAACAGTCGTGGGTCATGCTGCAGCGACAGGATCCGGCAATCGCCCAGCGTGGTAAAAAAGCGATTTTCGGCCGCCATCGCCGCGTGACTCAATTGTTCCAATACAGCACCAGCCTGACGGTCACCGATCCCCGTGATGTCCAGCACGCCAATCACTTCACCATGCAGGCCCCGGATGGGCACACTCACGCAAAAGAAATGCTCGAAGTCACTGAGGTAATGCTGGTTGCCGATCAGTACCATCGGAACACCTTCGGCCAAGGTGCAGCTGGGTGCTGTGGTGCCAATGTCGGATTCCTGAATGCGACGTCCAATTTGCAACGGCAGCAGTGGCCCGTCGAGCGTGCGTGCTTGGCGCGCGTGGACGATGACCCCCCGCGTATTGACGCAGAAAATTGTCCATGAAGCACCGCCGATTTGCTGCCAGAGTCGGTCGATTTCTGGTCGTACACACTCTGCAAGTTGCTGGTCTGACTCATCAAGCGGCAGCAGACTGTCGTCCTGTTCTGCCAGCCAGGATTGCCAGGGCAACAGGCCGGCTTCACGTGATCGCGCCCAGGAGTGAGCGATGGTGCTCGGCAGAAGATTGGAGGGCAGGGCGACACCTTCGACGAAACGCTGGCGGGCAATTACCAGACGTTGCTGATCGTGCAGGGTGTGGGCATCCATCGAGACACCTTTTTATTGGTTGGAGTCGTGCCGTTGACCGCTATAGGCTGGTCACGACACGCTTTGATGTATACCTTCGTTAAACCAACGTCAAGATCAAAACGGCAGCAGCGCCCTTAGGTTGACGCCTATGTCCTCCTGAAAACCACCTACCACATGGATATCATGGGTTAGCTGCGCACTGAGCTGCACAGTACGACCGACCATTTGCTGGAATTCAGCGCGCACTTGCTGCACCTCGGTTTTTTGCCCGGTGTAATTACCATCTAGATACTGTTTGCCACCCGTGCTGGTGCTGTAGCCCAGAGCCACGCGTTGGGCCGGATTGAAGTCATAGCGCAAGTTGCCTTGTAGCTGATAGGTCGCGTCTTGTTTGAGCGTCTGGTTGCCGGTGCCAGCATCATCATTATGTCCATACACCACGGCATCACCGTACAGCTCCATGGATACCTTACCCCACAGTGGCTCAACCCAGCCCAACTGCAAATCGCCCTTAAAACGGTTCTCGCCAAGGTTCAGTGTGTCGTGTTTGTCATAGCTGCCCCACGGCAGGTATAGAAAAGGGGTAATTCCGAAGTAGCGGCCACTGGCCCCGGCGGCAGGCTGATTGACCAGCCAGAAGGTAGCGCCGATGATCGGGTCGGCCAGACCACTGGCGCTACCCAACGACTGGCCTGCGATACGCGCGTCGTACACATGGCCGAAGGGCAGGAGTATTTGCGGGTCGACGGTCATACCGCCGATGTCCATGAAGTGGATCAATCGCAGGATGCTGATATTCGATTTTAGACTGGTATCCCGCCGGTTATCGGGCGCACCATCAGCGTTGAAGCGATCAGCATGGCTATATTGCTGATACCAGGCGGCGACATTGGTACCGGCGGGCAGGGCGGTGTAGTCGCCAGCATTGACGTCGACGGCCAGAGCTTTTGTTGAACTCAGCGCGAACGCCAGTAAGCCCAAGGAATTTCGGGAAATGATATGCACGAAGGGATTCCTGCTTTTTTTTGTTATTAGAGAAGCACCGGAGCGCTATGCGCTCCGGGTATGTCACTCAGCCGCCAATGCGAATGATCGGTTTGAGAGTGATGCCTTTTTCGCTGTCTTCGGCTGCCTGGTTGATGTCCTCGAAGCTATAGAACTTCACCAGCTTGTCGAAGGGGAAACGCCCTTGCAGGTAAAGGGAGACGAGCTCGGGAATGAACTTCTGCGGCACACTGTCACCTTCAACAATGCCT
>NZ_QKVM01000055.1 GCF_003231305.1 Pseudomonas sichuanensis
CGACTTGCCCCGCGATCGTTTCGGCCACCCTGCGGTTTACCGCTATACTGCCCGCCTTTTCGTTTCATCATCAGGTTTCACGTTCTTGGACATCATCGACAACGCCGCCGCCGAATCGGCGGCCGAAGGCTTCACCCGCATCGCCCTGGGCGTGGAATACAAAGGTTCGCGCTACCGCGGCTGGCAGCGCCAGGCCAGTGGCGTGCCCAGCGTCCAGCAAGCGCTCGAGCAGGCGCTGTCGAAGGTGGCCAACGAACCGATCAGCGTGATCTGTGCCGGGCGCACCGACGCCGGGGTGCATGGCTGCGGGCAGATCGTGCATTTCGATACCCAGGCCGTGCGCGACGAACGCGCCTGGACCCTGGGCACCAACTTCAACCTGCCCCACGACATCAGCGTGGTCTGGTCCAGGCCGATGCCTGCGGATTTCCATGCCCGCTTCAAAGCCAACGCGCGGCGCTACCGCTATGTCATCTACAACGACCCGATCCGTCCGGCCCACCTCGCCGAGGAAGTGACCTGGAACCATCGGCCGCTGGATGTCACGCGCATGGCCGAAGCCGCGCAGTACCTGCTCGGCACCCATGACTTCAGCGCTTTTCGCGCCAGCCAGTGCCAGGCCAAGTCGCCGGTCAAGCACATCCATCACCTGCGCGTTACCCGCCATGGCCAGATGATCGTGATCGATGTGCGTGCCACCGCCTTCCTCCATCACATGGTGCGCAACATCGCCGGCGTGCTGATGGCCATCGGTACCGGCGAGCGCCCGGTGGAATGGGCCCGCGAGGTGCTCGAGGGGCGTGATCGCCGCGCGGCCGGGGTTACCGCGCACCCTTATGGGCTGTACCTGGTGAAGGTGGAGTACCCGCCCGAGTACGCGCTGCCGCAGCGTTACATCGGCCCACACTTTCTCACCGGTTTCGAGTCGTTGCTGGACTGACGGGGCAAAGGTCATTTGCTACCATCGGCGCTTTCATCGATCACTCAGGGTTCGCTGTCCATGAGCAACGTTCGCAGCAAGATCTGCGGGATTACCCGCATCGAGGACGCCCTCGCCGCTGTCGAGGCCGGCGCCGATGCCATCGGCCTGGTGTTCTATGAAAAAAGCCCGCGGGCCGTGGACGTGCGCAAGGCCCGGGCGATCGTCGAGGCGTTGCCGCCCTTCGTGACGACCGTGGGCCTGTTCGTCAATGCCTCGCGTTGCGAGCTGAACGAGATCCTCGAAGTCGTTCAACTGGACCTGCTACAGTTCCACGGCGATGAAAGCCCGGCTGATTGCGAGGGTTACCATCGCCCTTGGATCAAAGCCCTGCGTGTACGCCCCGGCGATGACCTCGAGGCGGCCTGCAAGCACTACGCCGGCGCCCGCGGCATCCTGCTGGACGCTTATGTGCCCGGCATCCCGGGGGGAACCGGCGAAGCGTTCGACTGGTCTTTGATACCGCAACACCTGAGCAAACCGATCATCCTGGCTGGCGGCCTGTCAGCCGACAATGTCGCCCAGGCCATCCGCCAGGTGCGCCCGTACGCGGTGGATGTCAGTGGTGGCGTGGAACAAGCCAAGGGCATCAAGGATGCCGTGAAGATCGAGGCCTTCATGCAGGCAGTGCGCCAGGCATGACGGCGGATGTGACGGCTGGCCGCGCGCCATCGTCCATAGGTTTCGCAGCCCGATGCTGCCAGGCCGCGCCTGCAATACAGCGGCTCGGGCCATCGGCGTAATTATTGGAGGTGGGGCGGTACATGGCGCAGTCATGGCCGGCTCATCGTCGTTTCAAAGCAGAATTTGAGCTCAAGGGCAGGGTGGGGCAGGCAACGCCTCCCGCCCGCCATTACTGGAGAAAGAAAGCATGAGCAACTGGTTGGTAGACAAACTGATCCCTTCGATCATGCGTTCCGAGGTGAAGAAGAGCTCGGTGCCCGAAGGGCTGTGGCACAAGTGCCCGTCCTGCGAGGCCGTGCTTTACCGTCCGGAGCTGGAAAAGACCCTCGATGTCTGCCCCAAGTGCAACCACCACATGCGCATCGGCGCACGTGCGCGCATCGACATCTTCCTCGACCAGGACGGCCGTGCCGAACTGGGTGCCGACCTGGAGCCGGTCGACCGCCTGAAGTTCCGTGACGGCAAGAAGTACAAGGACCGCCTGACCGCTGCCCAGAAGCAGACCGGCGAGAAAGACGCACTGATCTCCATGAGCGGTACCCTGATGGGCATGCCGATCGTGGTCAGCGCCTTTGAATTCTCCTTCATGGGCGGTTCGATGGGTGCCATCGTCGGCGAACGCTTCGTGCGCGCCGCCAACTACGCCCTGGAGAACCGCTGCCCGATGGTGTGCTTCTCCGCCTCCGGTGGTGCGCGCATGCAGGAAGCGCTGATCTCGCTGATGCAGATGGCCAAGACCTCGGCGGTGCTGGCGCGCCTGCGTGAAGAAGGCATCCCGTTCATCTCGGTGCTGACCGACCCGGTCTATGGTGGTGTTTCCGCCAGCCTGGCAATGCTCGGCGACGTGATCGTCGGCGAGCCCAAGGCACTGATCGGCTTCGCCGGCCCGCGGGTCATCGAGCAGACCGTGCGCGAGAAACTGCCGGAAGGCTTCCAGCGCAGCGAGTTCCTGCTGGAGCACGGCGCCATCGACCTGATCATCTCCCGTGACGAGCTGCGTCCGCGCCTGGCCCGCCTGCTGGCCCAGATGACCGGCCAGGCAACCCCGGCAGAAGCCCGTGAGGCGGCTGCGGTAGCGTGATGAGCCAGCGCAACCTGGGCGAGTGGCTCGCCTACCTCGAACAGTTGCACCCTACGGCCATCGACATGGGCCTGGAGCGTTCCCAGCAGGTGCTGGCGCGCCTGCAGTTGGGCAAGCTGGCGCCTCGCGTGGTGACAGTCACCGGCACCAACGGCAAAGGCTCCACCTGTGCTTTCGTGGCCTCGCTGCTGCGCGCCCAGGGGCTCAAGGTCGGGGTCTACAGCTCGCCGCACCTGTTGCGTTACAACGAACGCGTGCTCATCGATGGCGTCGAAGCCAGCGATGAGCAACTGTGCGAAGCCTTTGTCGCCGTCGAGGCGGCGCGCGGCGATACCTCGCTGACCTATTTCGAGATGGGTACCCTGGCGGCGTTCTGGCTGTTCAGCCAGTCGCAACTGGATGCCGTGGTGCTCGAGGTGGGCCTGGGCGGCCGGCTGGATACGGTCAATGTGGTGGATGCCGACATTTCGCTGGTCACCAGCATCGGCGTCGATCATGTCGACTACCTGGGGGACACCCGCGAATTGGTGGCCTTCGAGAAGGCCGGGATCTTCCGCCGGGGCAAACCGGCCCTGTGCGGTGACCTGGATCCGCCACAACCCTTGCTGGACAAGGCGAGCGAGTTGGCTTGCCCGTTGTTCCTGCGCGGGCGCGACTTCGACCTGGGCAGTACCGACAACTACTGGCATTGGCGCGGCAGCAAGGCCGACGGCACGCAGCTTGAATTGCGCGACCTGCCGTTGCTCGACCTGCCCATGGAGAACGCAGCGCTGGCCCTGCAGGCTTTTGCGCTGATGGACCTGCCGTGGGATGAGGCGCTGGTTAAGCAAGCGCTGCTGGACACCCGTATCACCGGCCGGCTGGATCGGCGCTCGCTGGTATTCAAGGGCAAGCGCATAGAGTTGCTGCTGGATGTGGGCCACAACCCGCATGCGGCCGAGTATTTGGCGCGTCGCCTGGCAGCCCGCCCGCCGAAAGGTCGGCGTCTGGCGGTTTTCGGGCTGTTGGCCGACAAGGATCTGCAGGGTGTGATCGCGCCTTTGCAGGGATTGGTCGGGCATTGGGCAGTGGCGCCGCTGGATACGCCGCGCAGCCGCCCGGCTGAGGAACTGGCCAAGGCCTTGACGAACCTCGGTGCGACAGTGAAGTCTCACCCCAGCGTCGATGCAGCCCTCGAAGGGCAGTGCGCCCAGGCGACGGCGGATGATCAGATCCTGCTGTTCGGTTCGTTTTTCTGCGTCGGCGAGGCCCTGGCCTGGCTTGAACGGCAGGCCCCAGAGGATGGAGTAGATGGCAGTGCTGGATAAAGGGATGAAGCAGCGCATGGTCGGTGCGCTGGTGCTGGTGGCGCTGGCGGTGATCTTCCTGCCGATGCTGTTCACCCGCGAGGACGAGATGCGCCAGGTGCGTGTCGAGGCGCCCCAGGCGCCAGCCATGCCGAGCCTGCCTCAGGTGCAGGTCGAGCCGGTGCAGGTGCCGGAGCCGCAGCCATTGCCGGAGCAGGCTGATCCAGCGCCGGTGGTGATCGATGAATCGACGGCGCCAGTGACCACGCCAAGCCAGCCCATCGCGCCAGCGCCTCAGGCCCAGGTGGCTGCTGCACCCAAGCCGCAGACGCCGGTGCCGACGCCAAAGGTCGAAACCCGTCCAGCACCTGCGCCCGCACCTGCTCCGGCAGTCACGGCGGCGGCGGCGAGCAAGCCGGCCGCGCCAGGCAAGATCGACGTTAACGGCCTGCCGGTGAGCTGGTCGATCCAGCTGGCCAGCCTGTCCAACCGCGCCGGTGCCGAAAAACTGCAAAACACCCTGCGCAGCCAGGGCTACAACGCCTACATCCGTTCGGCCGGTGGCATGAACCGGGTGTATGTGGGGCCATTGATCGAACGCGCCGAGGCCGAGCGCGTGCGTGACGTGATCAATCGCCAGCAGAATCTCAAAGGGATTCTGGTGCGCTTCCAGCCAGAGCGCGGCTGAAACCATCGCGGGGCAGGTCGCAGCGGCGCACCGCCGCTCCCACGGGTATTGAGGGTTGTGCAATCCCTGTGGGAGCAACTGTCTGCTGTTGCCTGTGCTGGCCTTATCGCTGGAAAGCCAGCTCCCACAGGCATGGCATTAGTCCTGAAGGTCATGTGATCCTTGTGGGGGCCGGCTTGCCGGCGATAGGGCCTCGTCAGGCGCCACGGCCCGAATTGCAAGGTGCAAAGCTGTCCCTGGAGTCAGCCTGCAGCCCTTCAAACACCTGACATTCCGCTTACCCCAAGCCCGCCGCTCTGGTAAAATGCGCCGCCTCAAACGTCGGCAGGCAGCACCGTGGCATTTACCTGGGTTGATTGGGCGATCATCGCGATCATCGCCATTTCCTCACTGATCAGTCTCAAGCGCGGCTTCGTCAAGGAAGCCTTGTCTCTGGTCATCTGGATTGTCGCCGGGGCGTTGGCCTGGATGTTCGGTGGCTCGCTCTCGGTCTATCTCGAAAGCTACATTCAGACGCCCTCGATGCGCACCATCGCCGGCTGCGCCATTCTTTTCGTCGCCACCTTGCTGGTGGGGGCAATGCTCAACTTCCTCATCGGCGAGTTGATCCGCGTGACCGGGTTGTCCGGTACCGATCGCTTCCTCGGCACGGCCTTCGGCGCCGCGCGTGGGGCCTTGCTGGTGGTGGTGGCTGTCGGGCTGCTCAGCCTGGGGCCGGTACAACAGGATCCGTGGTGGCAGGAATCTCGCCTGATACCACAATTTCTATTGGTAGCCGACTGGTCGAAAAACCTGATTCTCGGGTTCACCGGCCAGTGGATGTCCAGTGGGGTCAGCGCACCCGTTGACCTTCCGTTCAAGGAACAGTTGCTCGGGCCTGCAAAGCCCTGAGCGCTATTCACTCAAGTTTCATCAAAGTAGGGGTTGCGTCGCATGTGTGGCATCGTCGGTATCGTCGGTAAGTCGAACGTCAATCAGGCGCTGTATGACGCGCTTACGGTCCTCCAGCACCGCGGCCAGGACGCTGCCGGTATCGTGACCAGCCATGACGGCCGGTTGTTCCTGCGCAAGGATAATGGCCTGGTGCGCGACGTCTTCCAGCAGCGCCACATGCAGCGCCTGGTCGGCAGCATCGGTATCGGCCACGTGCGTTACCCGACCGCCGGCAGCTCCACCTCGGCCGAGGCCCAGCCGTTCTATGTCAACTCGCCGTACGGCATCACCCTGGCGCACAACGGCAACCTGACCAACGTCGAGCAGTTGGCCAAGGAGATCTACGAGTCCGACCTGCGTCACGTCAACACCAACTCCGACTCCGAAGTGCTGCTGAACGTGTTCGCCCATGAACTGGCGGTGCGCGGCAAGCTGCAGCCTACCCAGGAAGATGTGTTCGCCGCGGTCTCCCACGTGCACAGCCGCTGCGTCGGTGGTTACGCGGTGGTGGCGATGATCACCGGCTACGGCATCGTCGGCTTCCGTGACCCCAACGGCATCCGTCCGGTGGTGTTCGGCCAGCGTCACACCGACGAAGGCGTCGAATACATGATCGCCTCCGAAAGCGTTGCGCTCGACGTGCTCGGCTTCACCCTGATCCGTGACCTGGCGCCGGGCGAAGCGGTGTACATCACCGAAGAAGGCCAGCTGTTCACCCAGCAGTGCGCGAACAACCCCAAGCTGCAGCCGTGCATCTTCGAGCACGTCTACCTGGCTCGCCCGGACTCGATCATCGACGGCGTCTCGGTGTACAAGGCGCGCCTGCGCATGGGCGAGAAGCTGGCCGAGAAGATCCAGCGCGAGCGCCCGGACCATGACATCGACGTGGTCATCCCGATCCCGGACACCAGCCGCACCGCCGCGCTGGAGCTGGCCAACCACCTGGGCGTGAAGTTCCGCGAAGGCTTCGTCAAGAACCGCTACATCGGCCGTACCTTCATCATGCCCGGCCAGGCTGCGCGCAAGAAATCGGTGCGCCAGAAGCTCAATGCCATCGAGCTGGAATTCCGCGGCAAGAACGTGATGCTGGTGGACGACTCGATCGTGCGCGGCACCACCTGCAAGCAGATCATCCAGATGGCCCGCGAAGCCGGCGCCAAGAACGTCTACTTCTGCTCCGCGGCCCCCGCAGTGCGCTACCCCAACGTCTACGGCATCGACATGCCGAGCGCTCACGAACTGATCGCCCACAACCGCACCACCGAACAGGTGGCCGAGTTGATCGGCGCCGACTGGCTGATTTACCAGGACCTGCCGGACCTGATCGAATCGGTCGGTGGCGGCAAGATCAAGATCGAGCACTTCGATTGCGCGGTGTTCAACGGTGAGTACGTCACCGGCGACATCGACGACGCCTACCTCGAGCGCATCGAGCAGGCCCGCAACGACCTGGCCAAGGTTAAGACCCAGGCAGTCAGCGCGATCATCGACCTGTACAACAACTGACTTTGGGAGCGACGGCATGACGGATCAATGGGATGCCGGGCGACTGGACAGTGACCTCGAGGGTGTCGGTTTCGACACCCTGGCGGTCCGCGCCGGTCAGCACCGCACACCGGAGGGCGAGCACAGCGAAGCGCTGTTCCTGACCTCCAGCTATGTCTTTCGCACGGCCGCCGACGCCGCCGCGCGTTTCGCCGGCGAGACGCCGGGCAACGTCTATTCGCGCTACACCAACCCGTCCGTGCGCGCCTTCGAAGAGCGCCTGGCGGCAATGGAAGGTGCCGAACAGGCCGTGGGTACTTCCACCGGCATGGCGGCGATCCTCGCCGTGGTGATGTCGCTGTGTAGTGCCGGCGACCACGTGCTGGTGTCGCAGAGCGTGTTCGGCTCGACCATCAGCCTGTTCGAGAAGTACTTCAAGCGCTTCGGCGTGCAGGTGGACTATGTGCCGCTGGTCGATCTGAACGGTTGGGAGAAGGCCATCAAGGCCAACACCAAGCTGTTGATCGTCGAGTCGCCGTCCAACCCGCTGGCCGAGCTGGTGGACATCACCGCGCTGGCCGAGATCGCCCATGCCCGTGGTGCCATGCTGGTGGTGGACAACTGCTTCAGCACCCCGGCCTTGCAGCAGCCGCTCAAGCTTGGCGCCGACATCGTGTTCCATTCGGCCACCAAGTTCATCGACGGCCAGGGCCGTTGCATGGGCGGCGTGGTTGCCGGGCGCAGCGAACAGATGAAAGAAGTGGTGGGCTTCCTGCGCACCGCCGGTCCGACCCTCAGCCCGTTCAATGCCTGGATCTTCACCAAGGGCCTGGAGACGCTCAAGCTGCGCATGCGTGCCCATTGCGAGAGTGCCCAGCGCCTGGCCGAGTGGCTCGAACAGCAGGACGGTGTGGAGAAGGTGCACTACGCCGGGCTGCCGAGCCATCCGCAGCATGAGCTGGCCAAGCGCCAGATGAGCGGTTTCGGCGCGGTGGTCAGCTTCGAGGTCAAGGGTGGCAAAGAGGGCGCCTGGCGCTTCATCGATGCTACTCGGGTGATCTCGATCACCACCAACCTGGGCGACAGCAAGACCACCATTGCCCACCCGGCCACCACTTCCCACGGCCGTTTGTCGGCGCAGGAACGTGAAGCGGCGGGCATCCGTGACAGCCTGATCCGCGTCGCCGTCGGCCTGGAAGATGTGGCCGACCTGCAAGCCGATCTTGCCCGCGGCCTGGCGGCGCTGTGATCGACTGGAAGGGTGGCGAGCCTGGCCATAACGGCCGGGTAGCCCTGGTCACCGGTGCCGCGCGCGGCATCGGCCTGGGCATCGCCGCCTGGCTGATCTGCGAAGGTTGGCAAGTCGTCCTCAGTGACCTGGACCGCCAGCGTGGCGCACGGGTGGCCAAGGCGCTGGGCGACAACGCCTGGTTCATCAGCATGGATGTCGCCGACGAAGCCCAGGTCAGTGCCGGGGTGTCCGAAGTGCTCGGGCAGTTCGGCCGGCTGGATGCGCTGGTGAGCAATGCGGCGATCGCCAATCCGCACAACCAGACGCTGGAAAGCCTGTCGCTCAGCCAGTGGAACCGTGTGCTGGCGGTCAACCTCAATGGTCCGATGCTGTTGGCCAAGCATTGCGCACCCTACCTGCGCGCCCATGGCGGTGCCATCGTCAACCTGACCTCTACCCGTGCCCGGCAGTCCGAGCCGGATACAGAAGCCTATGCGGCAAGTAAAGGCGGGCTGATGGCACTGACCCACGCCCTGGCGATGAGCCTGGGGCCGGAAATACGCGTCAATGCCGTCAGCCCCGGCTGGATCGATGCCCGCGACCCGTCGCAGCGTCGAGCCGAACCCTTGACTGAGGCCGACCATGCCCAGCATCCGGCGGGCAGGGTAGGGACGGTGGAGGACGTGGCGGCCTTGGTGGCATGGTTGCTGTCGCGCCAGGCAGGGTTCGTCACCGGCCAGGAATTCGTGGTCGATGGCGGCATGACCCGTAAGATGATCTACACCTGAGCTGTAAGCTATTGAGATACAAGAGAAAGGGCCGCGAGGCCCTTTTTTGTTGCCTGTGTCCCGTGGGCGCGGGCTTGCCCCGCGATGAGGCCGGCAGCGGCAGCCCGGATGCCCATCTGGCCACGCACCGCTTTTTTGCCCTTTTTTTAAAAAAATTCAATGGGGCTATTGACTTAGCATCGGTACCTGCGTAAATTTCGCGGCCTCAGCGAAGCAAACGCAACAAGCAACATCGCGGGGGTGATTAGCTCAGCCGGGAGAGCATCTGCCTTACAAGCAGAGGGTCGGCGGTTCGATCCCGTCATCACCCACCACTTCCTGAGAATGTTCCTGGTACAGGAAGCTTCTAACGAAGCTGAACGTCAGAGAGGAACAGGACGCAAGTCCACACTGCGCGGCGGTAGTTCAGTCGGTTAGAATACCGGCCTGTCACGCCGGGGGTCGCGGGTTCGAGTCCCGTCCGCCGCGCCATTTTTCAGTAACAGATGGGTGCCTGGCACCGGTCTGAAGTCGAAGGCAAATATGCCTGAGGCTGATCCCAGTTTCAATCAGGTGAAAACCTGAACGATACGCAGCGGTAGTTCAGTCGGTTAGAATACCGGCCTGTCACGCCGGGGGTCGCGGGTTCGAGTCCCGTCCGCTGCGCCATCTTGTGTTTTGAACTCCTTGAACAGTTCGAAGCAAAACAAAAAAGGCGATCTCGCATCGCTTTTTTTGTGCCTGGCTTTCGCGTCCAAACGCTGGAAAGCCTGGATCCCAGTTTCAATCGGGTGCAAGCCCGAGCGATACGCAGCGGTAGTTCAGTCGGTTAGAATACCGGCCTGTCACGCCGGGGGTCGCGGGTTCGAGTCCCGTCCGCTGCGCCATCTTCAGTTCTGAGCCCCTTGAACAGCTCGGAACAACAAAAAAGCGACCTTCGGGTCGCTTTTTTCGTTTCTGGCGGTTGGCAGGCTGCCTGTCTCAGAGCCTGAAATTACCGATCAACCCTTTCAGCTCACCGCCCACCCGCTCAAGTTCGATAGACGCCTCCTCGATTTGCCGGCTGGCATCGAGTGAGTGGCCGGCGACATCGCGCACCCGCTCCACATTGCGGCGAATGCTCACCACGGCCGTGCTTTGCTGCTCGGTACTGGCTGCAATCTGCTGGTTCATGCCCTGGATATCGTCAACGCTGGTCGTGATGACCTGCAGGGCCTCGCTCGCCTGATTGGCAAGCGCAACGGTGCTGCTGGCCACGCGGCGGTTTCCTTGCAGGCACTCCACCGCCTGGCGGGCACCTTCCTGCAGGCGGGTGACCAGCGTTTCGATCTCGGCAGTGGAGCGCTGGGTACGCAGGGCGAGACCGCGCACTTCGTCGGCTACCACCGCGAAGCCGCGCCCGGCTTCGCCAGCGCGGGCGGCCTCGATGGCCGCGTTAAGCGCCAGCAGGTTGGTCTGCTCGGCCACCGAGCGGATAACCGTCATGATGCTGCTGATCTGCTCGGCAGAGGCGCACAGCTGTTGCACGGCCTCGGTGCTGCTGCTGATGTCACTGGCCAGCTGGGCAACCTGGCGCTGGGTATCGCAGACCACCTGCTGACTGAGTTCGGCCTTGTCAGTGGCCTGGCGGGTCGCCTCGCTGGCCAGCGAACTGTTGTGCGCCACCTCCTGCACGGCGCAGGCCATCTGGCTCATGGCCGCCGCCACCTGACGGGTTTCGCTCTGCTGGCTGGCGGCGCCGCTGCTGGTACGTTCGATCACGCCAGCCAGGGCCGCCGAGGCCTGTGAAAGCTGCCCGCTGGCCTGGCCGATCCGGCGCAGGATGCCGCGCAGATTGGCGCTGCTGCGCTCGAGGGCCTGGAGCAATTGGCCGAACTCATCGCGGCGTGGGCCAAGGTCACTGGCGCTCAGGTCGCCTTCGCCAATGCGCCGGGCCATGTCCAGGGCCTGTTGCAGGGGAGTGCAGATCTGCCGGATCAGCAACCAGGCTACCAGGCAGGCCAGTAGCAGTGTGCCGCAGAACACGGCGAGCATGAGGCGCGTGCGTTGGCCGAGCTCGGCAGCACTGACCTGGTTCTGCTGGGTGATGAGCTGATTGATGTGTTCGATGGCCGCAAGCACTTGTGTGGTGAGCTGTTTGCCCGTGGCGCTGGCCAGTGTCTCGCTACCCGCCGCGAGACTGTGCTGCAGGTCGCTCATGTAGTTGCCCATGATCTTGCGTGTGGCGCCAAGATGGGTCTGCGCCTGGTGGTAGGGCATCTGCGTCAGGTTCTCGTCGATCAGCCCGTTCACTTTTCGGTAGGCCTGGTGCAGGTTTTCCAGCTCTGCACGTTCACCGTTCAGCGCATAGGCCATCTGTGTGGCACGGATGTCGTTGAGGCTGTCGAGAATGTAGTTGACCGAGACCAGGCGTTCAGCCCGATGGGTCAGGGTGCCGAGGGTGAAGATTGCGGTCAGGACCAGCACGGCCACCAGCAAGACCAGTGGGGTAAGGCTAAGCAACAGTTTCAGGCGGACCGGCAGATTCTTCATCAGCGATTTCCTTGGGCATTCGAACGGGCGAATAAGTCTAGCGAGGGAATTTCCTTGTCTGGTTAGGAGGTTCTTGTGACTGGCGTACGAAAAATCGCTAATAACAGTGGGAAGATTCCTGGTGCTTCGGCCTGCGTTGTCCACGCCTTTACATGAACCTTGCTCAATGTTGGCCCTTTCAAGGTTTCGGTGGCTTGTGGATGTGTTGCACAATAGGCACCGTTCGATTTACCCGGAATTCACGATGTCCAGATCATCCGTCTACGGTGCGCTCGGGCTGGCCCTTGTGCTGGCGGGCGTATCCGGTTGCTCCTCGAAGAAGGCTACCGTGTACGAGCACGAGAACTTCGACGACTCGGGCACCTTCTCACGCAGTTTCCCAGTCAGCGAAGCGGGCTCCTGCGAAGCCGCCCGGCGTGCGCTGCTCAGCCAGGGCTACATTATCACTAGCAGCGATGCCAACCAGGTGGCCGGCAACAAGAGCTTTCAGCAGAGCGCTGAAAACCACATGCAGATCAGCTTCAACATCACCTGCGTGCCGGACATGAGCGACAAGCAGCGTTCGACCATGTTCGCCAACGCCCTGCAGGACCGCTACACCCTGAAAAAATCCAACACCTCTGCCAGCCTGGGGGTCGGGGTGCTGGGCTCGGTGTCGATGCCGATCGGCTCCAGCGACGACTCGATGGTCAAGGTCGCCAGCGAGACAGTGGCCGCGCCACAGTTCTACGAG
Organism: Pseudomonas sichuanensis; assembly: GCF_003231305.1. Taxonomy (GTDB): domain Bacteria; phylum Pseudomonadota; class Gammaproteobacteria; order Pseudomonadales; family Pseudomonadaceae; genus Aquipseudomonas; species Aquipseudomonas sichuanensis. The sequence continues at coordinate 12,400 of NZ_QKVM01000055.1, forward strand.
CGTTATTTCGCCTTGGTGGAGGGCTACCTGCCGAAGCCGAAAAAGGTGAAGAAGGCCGATGCCCCTGCCGAGCCGCCGAAAGTGGAGCAACCAGCGCCGGCCTTGGGGCTGCCCGAGCCTGCGCCAACCTCGCTGGCACCCGCCCAGCCAGATGTGGCGCCGCAGGCGGCGAGCGCCCCGGTGGCCGTGCCTGCCGCAGCCCAGGCCAGCGCGCCTGCTGCCCCTGAACCGGCCGCCGCGGTGCCCGTTCACGAAGCGCCAGCAGCCCCGCTTGTGGATGACAGCCACGGTTCGCAACCGGTTGCACCGCCCGTCGAGGCGGCCCCGATCCAGGCCCAGCAACTGCCTGTACAGAGCGAGGCGGCACCGGCTTCGCCGTGAGCTGTCGCTAACTTCCTGCAGGCCTGCTACGTTTACCGTTCATGGGGCTGTAATGGTTCCGTCATCCGAAGCGCTTAGGGTGGCGGTGGAACCCATGAATGAAGAACGAGGAAGCAGGCAGATGGACGACTACCAGGAAGAATTGCTCGAATTCCAGGCTTATGAACTGGATGTGCCAGAGCCGGCGGAAGACGCCACCGAGCTCTAGGCTTTGTACGAAAAGTGCCTGCGCGACGATCATGCTGCGTTGAAAACAGGCTCGGAATGCTCATTTGCAATTAGCAAACTCCGCTTCCTCGCCTGTTTTCGCCTTGCCTGATCGCCGCTCGGCGACTTTTCGTACAAACCCTAACCCACCTGCCGCTGATGGCGGCGATACTCCCCCGGCGTTACGCCCGTCCAGCGCTTGAATGCGCGCTGGAAGGCTTCGGCCGATGCAAACCCCAGCAGATAGGCGATTTCGCCGAAGGCCAGCTCCGTGTCACGGATGTAGGTCTCGGCCAGGTCGCGGCGCGTGTCGTTGAGCAGGTTGCGATAGCGCGTGCCTTCTTCGGCGAGTTTGCGCCGCAGGGTCCAGGTGGGCATCTGCAGGTGCTGCGCCACTTCTTCCAGATCCGGTTCGCGGCCGCCGTTGAGCAGCGGCCCCAGCAGGTGGGTGATGCGTTCGCCCAGGCTGCGTACCCGGGTGCGCTGGGCCAGTTCCGTTTCGCACAGCTGCAACAGGTGCTGCCAGGTGCTCGGACAGTGTTGCGGGTTGGCCAGGGCCAGGGTGGCCTGGCTCAGGCGCAACTGGTTGGCCGCGGCGCCAAACTGCACGGTGGTGCACAGGCGCTGGTATTGCTCGGCATAAGCCGGCGCTTCGAACTCGATCTCCAGCCGCTCGGCCTGGATCGGCCTGCCGGCCAGGCTTGACAGCTGCGCCAGCCAGCCGCCGAGCAGCGAGTCGACCACGAAGCGGTTGTAGGCGTTGTACGGGCTGATGGAATAGAAGCGCAGCCAGGCGCCTTGCGGGTCTTCATGAAAGCTCGACTGGCCACGGTAGTTGGCGGCATACAGCGGTTCGAAGCGCAGCAGCGTACGTGCGGCCTCGCCGAGGGTTGGCGCCTGGGCGGCGGTGACACCGGCCAACCCGGCCTGGGCCAGGCGGCTGAGGTGGCCCATGTGCAAACCCAGGGCAGGCTCGGCGCTCAAGGCGATGGCGGCGTGGCCCAGGTGCATGTAGCGCGGGATCGACAGGCGCGCCCCGGGTTCGGCCAGGCGCCGATTATCCAGCCCATAACGCAGCAGCAGTGGCTGCGGATCGTGGCCGAGCTGGCCGAGCGCTTCGGCCAGGGGCTGGACGAAGCCTACCGACAACTCGCCCAGGCGCACGCGCTGACGGGGCATGCCGTTACAGCCACAGGTTGAGCAGGCGGGCGCCCTGGCTGGCGCTGCCCGCCCACAAGGTGCCGGCCTCGCTGGCAAAGCCCTGGCCGCCGCCGCTCTGCTCCCAGAACTGCCCGCGCAGGAACACGCTCATGCTGGCGGCGCCGTCGCTGGCCGCCTGGGTCAGCCGTTGCCAGGCCTCCTGCTCGCTGACCTCGCCACGCTGCACCGGCAGTTCGGCCGCCGCGGCCTGGTGACGGTTGCCGCGCCAGGGCAGTTGCCAGCGCTGCTTGCCACTGAGGAACACCGGGTTGGCGATCAACTGTACCGATTGCCCGGCCAGCAGCCGGTAGTTGTCCGGGTACCAGCTGTCACTGCCGACCAGCACGCCCAGGCGCCCGGCGGGCGTCTGCAGCACCTGCAGCGGCTGCTGGCGGCCATGGTGGATGTAGCGGCGGGTTTCGCTGTCCGGGTAGCGCTGGTATTGCGGTTGCCCCAGCACGCTGCCGTCAGCGGCGAACACCAGGCTGCTGTTGAACAGCGGGCCGCTGCCGGCATGCAGCACGCCGTTCCTCACGTAAGGGGCGGGCAGGACGATCGAACCGGCCACCAGGGTGACCCCGAACTCCCGCGCCAGGCCGCCGAACAGCTGCTGGTAGTCGGCGGCCATCTGCGCGGCCTTCATGCGCAGGCGCGCATCGCTGCGCCGGTCGTCGCCGCTGGCCGACAGCATCGCCAGGCCGTAGCGCAGCGGGTTGCTCAACTCCAGCCATTGCCAGGCCTCGCGGTCGCGGGTGGCCTGGTACAGCTCGTTCTTTTCGCCACGGGCCCACAGCCAGGTGCCGATATGTTCGGGCAGTACCACCACGGTACGGGCATTCACCAGGCCCTGATCGCGGGCCTGTTGCAGGTACGCCGACAGCTTGCGGTGCAGGCGCGCAAGGTTCTGGTAATCGCCTGGATACAGCAGCGGCTCCACACCCAGGAGATTGCCGCGCTCGCCCGGTACCCCCTGGTTGAGCGCCAGCTCGATACGCAGGTCGGACAGGTAGTGGCCTTCCGGTCGTTGCAGGGTCCAGAAGCCGTAGCCGCAAAGGCCGGCGATGATGACCAGCGCCAGGGCGCCGGCTAGCAGTTTTCGCATGGAGCGGTTCAGCGCAGTAGAGAAAGAGGAGGTTAGGGTAAGCCTGCTGTGCAGCAGGATCAATAAGTTGTCAGTTTCGATCATTGAGCGCATTCAAACGCCTGTTTAATGTCGGCCTCAGACAAACGACGGGGGCCCGCCTTCGAGGTTCCCGCATTCCGTGATCACGCCACCTGTGGAGCTTATCCATGGCCAACACCCCCTATCCGCACCTGCTGGCCCCACTCGACCTGGGCTTCACCACCTTGCGCAACCGTACGCTGATGGGCTCGATGCACACCGGGCTCGAAGAGCGCCCAGGCGGCTTCGAGCGCATGGCGGCCTACTTCGCCGAGCGTGCCCGCGGTGGCGTCGGCCTGATGGTTACCGGCGGCATCGCCCCCAACGACGAGGGTGGGGTGTATTCCGGCGCGGCCAAGCTGAGCACCGAAGCCGAGGCCGACAAGCACCGGATCGTCACCGAGGCCGTGCATGCAGCCGGTGGCAAGATCTGCCTGCAGATCCTTCACGCCGGCCGCTATGCCTACAGCCCCAAGCAGGTGGCGCCCAGTGCCATCCAGGCGCCGATCAATCCGTTCAAGCCCAAGGAGCTGGACGAGGAGGGCATCGAGAAGCAGATCGCCGACTTCGTCACCTGTGCAAGCCTGGCCCAGCGCGCCGGCTATGACGGCGTCGAAATCATGGGTTCGGAAGGCTACTTCATCAACCAGTTCCTGGCGGCCCACACCAACCACCGCAGCGATCGCTGGGGCGGTAGCTACGAGAACCGCATGCGCCTGGCGGTGGAGATCGTGCGCCGGGTCCGCGAAGCGGTCGGGCCGAACTTCATCATCATCTTCCGCCTGTCGATGCTCGACCTGGTCGAGGGCGGCAGCAACTGGGAAGAGATCGTGCTGCTGGCCAAGGCCATCGAGCAGGCCGGCGCCACCCTGATCAACACCGGTATCGGTTGGCACGAGGCGCGCATCCCGACCATCGCCACCAAAGTGCCGCGCGCGGCATTCAGCAAGGTCACCGCCAAGCTGCGCGGCGCGGTGAGCATTCCGCTGATCACCACCAACCGCATCAACACTCCTGAGGTGGCCGAGGCCGTGCTGGCCGAAGGCGACGCCGACATGGTGTCGATGGCCCGGCCGTTCCTGGCCGACCCGGACTTCGTCAACAAGGCCGCGCAAGGCCGCGGCGACGAGATCAACACCTGCATCGGCTGCAACCAGGCCTGCCTGGACCACACCTTCGGCGGCAAGCTGACCAGTTGCCTGGTCAACCCGCGCGCGTGCCACGAGACCGAACTCAACTACTTGCCAGTACTCAACGTCAAGCGCATCGCCGTGGTCGGCGCCGGCCCTGCCGGCCTGGCTGCCGCCACCGTGGCTGCCGAGCGTGGCCACCAGGTGACCCTGTTCGATGCCGCCAGCGAAATCGGCGGGCAGTTCAATGTGGCCAAGCGTGTGCCGGGCAAGGAGGAGTTCTTCGAGACCCTGCGCTACTTTGGCAACAAGGTGAAGAGCACCGGCGTCGACCTGCGGCTCGATACCCGCGTCGATGTGGCGGCGCTGGTCGAGGGCGGTTTCGACGAAATCATCCTGGCCACCGGCATCGCACCGCGTACCCCGGCCATCCCCGGCATAGACAACGCCAAGGTGCTCAGTTACCTGGACGTGCTGCTGGAGCGCAAGCCGGTGGGCGAGCGGGTGGCGGTGATCGGCGCCGGCGGTATCGGTTTCGATGTGTCCGAGTACCTGGTGCACAAGGGTGTGGCCACCAGCCAGGACCGCGAAGCGTTCTGGAAGGAGTGGGGCATCGACGGCCAACTGCAGGCCCGTGGCGGCGTGGCCGGTATCAAGGCCGAGCCGCATGCCCCGGCGCGCCAGGTGTACCTGCTGCAGCGCAAGAAAACCAAGGTCGGTGACGGCCTGGGCAAGACCACCGGCTGGATCCACCGCACGGGGCTGAAGAACAAGCAGGTGCAGATGCTCAACAGCGTCGAGTACCTGAGCGTGGACGATGCCGGCCTGCATGTGCGCGTCGGTGACGGCGAGCCGCAGTTGCTGGCGGTGGACAATATCGTCGTCTGCGCAGGGCAAGACCCGCTGCGCGAGTTGCACGAAGGGCTGTTGGCCGCGGGGCAGTCGGTGCACCTGATCGGTGGCGCAGACGTGGCTGCAGAGCTGGATGCCAAGCGTGCGATCAACCAGGGGTCGAGACTGGCCGCCGAGCTCTGATCCATCACAATCGCGGGGCAAGCCCGCTCCCACGGGCTATCGTGGGAGCGGGCTTGCCCCGCGATGCGTTTGTCCGGGCAACTGATAAACTCGCGCCATGCCCGAATTCTCCCTACCCCAAGCCCCCCTGCAACGCCTCGACCTGCCCTGGCTCCGGCATGCCGGTGTGGAGGCCGCCGTCCTGCGCCTTGACCTGATCGATCCCCTGATCAGCGGCAACAAATGGTTCAAGCTGCGTCACCACCTGCTCGAAGCCCGGCAGGCCGGATCACCGGGCCTGATCAGCCTGGGCGGCAACCACTCCAACCACCTGCATGCCCTGGCCGCCGCCGGCAAGCGCTTCGGCTTCGCCACCGCCGGGCTGCTGCGTGGCCATGAGCAGGACACGCCAACCGTGCGCGACCTTCGGGCGCTGGGCATGCAATTGCACTGGCTGGGCTTCGCCGGTTACCGAGACCGGCACCAGGCGGGTTTCTGGCAGCCCTGGCAGGCCCGTTATCCGGGCTGGCACTGCATCCCCGAAGGCGGCGGCGGCCCCGCCGGTGCCCAGGGCTGCGCGCTGATCGTCGAACAGTGCCGGGCGCAACTGGCCGTGCTGGGTTGGCAGGACTACGACGCCTGGTGGCTGGCCGCCGGTACCGGCACCACCCTGGCGGGGCTGGTGTTGGCGGAGCAGGGCAGGCATGCGGTGCATGGCGCCCTGGCCGTGCCCCTGGATCATGGCGTGCCGCAAACCGTAGCGGCCCTGGCGGGCACGTACGGATACACATTGCATGAAGCCAGCCGTGGCGGCTTTGCCCGGATCGACGACGAGCTGTTGGCGTTCGTCGCCGAGAGCGAACAGCTGGCCGGCATGCCGTTGGAAGCCTTGTACACCGGCAAGGCGCTGCTGGCCCTGCGTGACCAGGTGGCGGCCGGGCGCTTCATGCCCGGCACCCGCCTGGTGTTCCTGCACAGCGGTGGCCTGCAGGGGCGACGCGGTTACTTGTAGGGCAGCATGCGCAGCAGGGTGTTGTCGCGGCGCACGTAGTGGTGATACAGCCCAGCCAGCGCGTGCAGGCCGATCAGCCAGTAGCCCCAGCTGCCGATGCGTTCATGCCAGCCTTTGATGAACTTGGCCAGGTCTGGGTCCGGCGCGACGATGGCCGGCAGTTCCAGGCCATAGAAGGGGATCGGCTTGTCGGCGGCGCTGAGGATCGCCCAGCCGGCCAATGGCAGGCCGATCATCATCAGGTACAGCAGCAGGTGCACCAGGTGCGACAGCCCGGTCTGCCAGGCCGGTGGCTTGGGCACGATCGCTGGGGTGGGGCGCGACAGGCGCAGGGCCAGGCGCAGCCACACCAGCACAAACACGCTCAGGCCAAGCATGAAGTGCAGGTCCTTCATCACATCGCGTTCGGCGCTGCCCTTGGGGAACAGGCCACGCAGCTCGATGCAGGCGTAGACGGCGGCCAGCAGCACCAGCATCAGCCAGTGCAGGGTGATCGACAGCCGCGAGTAGTGGGCTGCGGGGGTGGATGAAACCATGGTGGATCCTCGTCATCAGGTCTGGAAGGGCGCTCTTGATTGGCGCCTGCTCTCAACTTTAATCGCTGGCGTGAAAAACGGCTTGCTTCAGATCTATCAAGTGCAGCCGACATAGCCAACCAGGTGCTGGCCATGGGCCTGCGCCTGTTTTCTATCGCACAAGGATGATGTGTTCAATGAAACCCCTGATTACCGCCCCTCGGGCGGCGCTGTTCGCTTCCCTTTCCCTGTTGCTTGCCGGTTGTGAGCAAGCCCCGGCCGTCAAGACGCCGCCGGTTGCCCAGATGACCATTCCGCTGTGCGTCAACGACCAGTGCGCGGTACTGGATCAAAATGGCGCCTTTCGCGTAGGCCCCGACAACGACTACGACCTGATCTACACCCAGCCCTTCACCAATGCCTTCATCTTTGGCAAAGGCGACTACTGGAATCTGGCCAGTGGCGACGGCAAGCATGTGCTGCGCGCCGAGCTCACCGATGAGGTCTTCCCCTTGACGCCGGGCCTGTTCGGCTTCGTGCGCGATGGCAAGTCCGGGGTGATGGACGAGCAGGGCAAGGAAGTCCTGCCGGCCGCGTTCGATAGCATCTATGTCGGTGGCGAGAATGACTTCATCGTCGTTGAGCTGGATGAGCGGCGCGGCATTCTTACGCCCAAGGGCGAGAAGGTCAGCGAAGCGGTGTTCGATTCGTTGTACATACGCGACGATTTCACCAAGCGCGGCAACTGGGTGCTCGCCCAGAAAGGCAGTGAAAACTGGGGCTACAACCTGCAGACCAAGGTGCTGCGCAAGCTTGATTTCGACACCATTTCCAGCGCGGCGGACGGTTTCCTGGTGGTCTCCCGCGAAGGGCAATCCGGTGTCGGCCTGGCCAATGCCGCAGGCGATCTGGTGATCCCGCTCGGTAAATACTGGCTGGGCACCCCGGGCGCTGGCCTGGTGGGTTACCGCGATGGCTACGACAAACCCTGTGGTTACCTCGACTACCAAGGCAAGGTGATCATCGAGGCGCAATACCAGAGCTGCGAAACCTTCGGCAAGACCGGCGCCATGGTCCAGGTGCCACGCACCGAGCAAGACCGTGGCAAGGCCGGCATGATCGGCCACGACGGCAAGTGGCTGATCCAGCCCGAATACGATTCGGTCGGTGACGCAGGCCTCGGCCTGATGGGCATGAGCGGCCATCGCCCGGGCTTCAACCATATCGGCAAGCTGCAGAACGCCTTCCTGGCGACCTACGGCACCATCGACCTGGACCAGGGCAAAGTGCTGGTCCAGCCCACCTACCAGCAGATCGGCGTGATCACCCCCCAGCGCTTTGCCTTCACCGAACTGAAGTCGCCGCGCAAGACCGTGGTATTCCTCGGCATGCCGAGCGAGGCAGCCACCGTGGGCCTGATGGACGCGCAGGGCAAGGTACTGATCAAGCCTGAGCAGTTCGTGATGCTCAAACTGACGGCGGACGGGCATCACCTGGTGGCTTCCGAGGGCAGCACTTCGGATGCGTCGCGGGCGCTGTACGACCTCGACGGCAAGCTGCTGGTGCCGGCCAAATGGCAAGACCTGCAGGTTGACGAAGCAAGGGGTGCGATCTTCGGCTACAGGGTCGAGGGCAATGGCGACGACGCCGTGCGAACCCTGCGTGCCCTGTACCGGCTGGACGGCACCGTGGTGTTCGACACCAACCGTCTGCCATGTGGCGCGGAGCAGGTAGTGGATGGCAAGGGCAAGGTGCTGTGGCCGCAAGATGCCCAGGCACATTGCCCGGCGCCTGAGCCTGTGGCCGAGGCCTCCTGATCTTCGCGACCGCCTGCCGGGCCTCTTCGCGGGTCAGCCGCTGAAGGGGCCTGGGCTCATCACCCAGGCAGGTGCGGCCAGCTGTCGGCCACCAGGAATACCCGCTCTACTTCTTCCCAGCCCCCGTCTGCCTGCTGCGTCATTCTGGCCAGCAGCTGCGCGGGTGCGTGGGCGTCCAGCCCTGCCAGCCACGCCTGGAATTGCGCGGCACTCAAACTGTCCCCTGGCGCCAGGTGTGCCGGTGCCAGCCAGGCATGGCGGGGCAGGGGCTGCCAGCGCTGCGCCGGGTCGTAGGCCCAGTCTCGCCGGTGCAGCCAGCCGCCACGCAGGTGTTCGGGGTTGCTGCCGCTGGGCGGTCGGGCTGGCGGGCCGGCCAAGGGATAGAACAGATAACCGCCGAGCCACAGGTGTGCCTGCACCTTGTTCACGCCCAGCGCGTCAAGCACCTGACGGCTGTGCGGCCCACTCGACATGGGCAACTGGTGCTGCGCCAGGTGCGCCAGTTTCTGTCCCAGCCGGTCATGGCAACCAGGCCCAAGCCAGTCGGCGGGGTCGCTGCCCTTACCCGTACTGGGCCCCAGGTAAAGTTTGATTGCCAGCTCCAGGTGATGATCGCCTTCGCGGTCGCGCAGCAGGATATCCAGCTCGCCCAGGGTGTGCCCGCCATCGCGGATCGCCAGGTTGGCCGCCAGCAGCTCGATGCCCGGCGCCTGGCGCAAGGCGAACTGCCACAGCGCTTCGTAATACAGCCCCAGCCTGCGGCTGCTCAGGCGTGCCAGCCCTTCGAGCAACGGCGCCGGGGCCTGGTCGAGGGCGCGCAGCCAGTCGGCCAGGCGCGCCGGGTCGTCGGCCCAGCCGCTGGCGTGGAGCGGGTGGCGCTGTGGCTGCGGGGCGTCTTGCAGCAGGGGCGGCGACAGGATCGTCCAGGCCAGGTCGCGCACCGCGGGGTGGCGCAACTGGCGGGGCAGGGGGGCGAGGTCGGCGAAGGGCATCATCCCGCGAGCATAGCCGGTTTGCCGCTGCCCGGTGCTTTCGCCCATAATCCCGGCATAGTCACCCCGCCGCAGAGCCTTGCAGGAGCACCATGGAGCAATTTCGCAATATCGGTATCATCGGACGCCTTGGCAGCTCCCAGGTGCTCGACACCATTCGCCGACTGAAAAAATTCCTCCTCGAGCGCCACCTGCACGTGATCCTCGAGGACACCATCGCCGAAGTACTGCCCGGCCACGGCCTGCAAACCTCCACCCGCAAGCTGCTGGGCGAGGTGTGCGACCTGGTCATCGTGGTCGGTGGCGACGGCAGCCTGCTTGGCGCCGCCCGCGCCCTGGCCCGGCACAACATCCCGGTGCTGGGCATCAACCGCGGCAACCTGGGTTTCCTCACCGATATCCGCCCCGATGAGCTGGAGCAGAAAGTCGCCGAAGTGCTCGACGGCCACTACCTGGTGGAGAACCGCTTCCTGCTGCAGGCCGAGGTGCGCCGCCACCACGAGGCCATCGGCCAGGGCGATGCGCTCAACGACGTGGTGCTGCACCCGGGCAAGTCGACGCGGATGATCGAGTTCGAGATCTACATCGACGGCCAGTTCGTCTGCAGCCAGAAGGCCGACGGCCTGATCGTCGCCACCCCCACCGGTTCCACGGCCTATGCGCTGTCCGCCGGCGGGCCGATCATGCACCCCAAGCTCGACGCCATCGTCATCGTGCCGATGTACCCGCACACCCTGTCGGGCCGGCCGATCGTGGTGGATGGCAACAGCGAGCTGAAAATCGTGGTGTCCAACGACCTGCAGATCTACCCGCAGGTCTCCTGTGATGGCCAGAACCACTTCACCTGCGCCCCCGGCGACACCATCACGGTGAGCAAGAAGCCGCAGAAGCTACGCCTGATTCATCCGCTGGACCACAACTACTACGAGGTCTGCCGCACCAAGCTTGGCTGGGGCAGCCGCCTGGGGGGCAGGGACGACTGATGCTCGATCCGGCGCGCAGTTTCGACATCATCGGTGACGTGCACGGCTGTGCGCTCACCCTCGAGCGCCTGCTCGACGCCCTCGGTTACAAACGCATCGGCGGTGTCTGGCGGCACCCACGGCGCCAGGCGCTGTTCCTCGGCGATATCGTCGACCGCGGCCCGCGCATTCGCGAAGCGCTGCACATCGTCCACGACATGGTCGAGGCCGGCCAGGCCTTCTGCATCATGGGCAACCACGAATACAACGCCTTGGGCTGGGTCACGCCTGCCCTGCCGGGCAGCGGCAAGGCCTACGTGCGCGAGCACACGCCACGGCATGCCCGGCTGATCGACGAGACCCTCACCCAGTTCGCCCAGCACCCCGGCGACTGGCACGACTTCATCCAGTGGTTCTACGAGCTGCCGCTGTTCGTCGACGCCGGGCGTTTCCGCCTGGTGCACGCCTGCTGGGACCCGCAGCTGATCGAACCGCTGCGCCAGCAGTACCCCAACGGCTGCATCGACGAGCACTTCGTGCAGGCCTCGGCCGTGTCCGGCAGCTTCGCCTCCACCGTGTGCAATCGCCTGCTGCGCGGCACCGACATGCGCCTGCCGGATGGCCTGACGCTGACCGGCGGCGATGGCCTGACCCGCGCCTTCTTCCGCACCAAGTTCTGGGAAGAGGACCCGCAGACCTACGGCGATATCGTCTTCCAGCCCGACGCGCTGCCCGACGAGGTGGCGCGTGCGCCGCTCAGCCATCACCAGAAGAACGCCCTGTTGCGCTACACCGAGGACGAACCGCTGCTGTTCGTTGGCCACTACTGGCGCAGCGGCCGCCCGGCGCCGATCCGCGGCAACCTGGCCTGCCTGGACTACAGTGCCGTGCTGTACGGCAAGCTGGCCGCCTACCGGCTGGATGACGAAACCCGCATCGACCCGCACAAGTTCGTCTGGGTCGACGTCGAACGCCCACAGGCCAATCAATGAATGTGATCGAAGTGCTGCGCCTGCCGCTGGCGGTCGACCTCAGTGGTTTCGTCGCCCTGCTGCGGCGCCTGCAGGTGCCGCACCGGGTGGTCGAGGAGGGCGAGGAGCAGGTGCTGTGGGTGCCGCCGGCCATTGCCGAGGATGTGCGCGAGCTGTACACGCGCTACCCCGACGGCAATGCCGATCTGCAAGCCATCCCGGAGCCTGCGCAAGGCAGCGCGCCTGCGCCCTCCTTGAAAGAACAGGCCATGGCCTGCAAGGTCACCGCCAGCGTCCTGTTCCTGTCTTTGGTGGTCGCCGGCCTGACCGGCCTGGGCGACAACCTGACCACCATCGCTTGGTTCACCTTCCTGCCGTTCCAGGTGCAGGGCGAGTACCTGTATTTCACCCCGTTGTTGCAGGCACTCGGCGACGGGCAGTGGTGGCGGCTGGTCTCGCCGATGCTGCTGCACTTCGGCGTGCTGCACCTGGCGATGAACGGCATGTGGTACTGGGAGCTGGGCAAGCGCATCGAACTGCGCCAGGGCCCTTGGACGCTGCTGTCCTTGACCCTGCTGTTCAGCCTGGTGTCCAACCTGGCCCAGCATTTCACCAGCGGGCCGAGCCTGTTCGGCGGTTTGTCCGGCGTGCTGTACGGCTTGCTCGGGCATGTCTGGCTGTACCAGAAGCTCGCGCCCAACCCACAGTTCAGCCTGCCCCGGGGCGTGCTGGCAATGATGCTGATCTGGCTGCTGGTGTGCCTGAGCGGTGTGGTCGGCCAGCTCGGCTTCGGCCAGATCGCCAATGCCGCGCACGTGGGCGGGTTGCTCATCGGTTGCCTGACCGGGCTCTTGGGTGGATGGCTCGCCCGGCGTAAACTGTCCGCCTGACTGAGGAGACACCATGTCCACGTTCGCGCAAATGATCGAAAACATCACCCCCGAAATCTACGAAAGCCTGAAAACGGCCGTCGAAATCGGCAAATGGTCCGATGGCCGCAAGCTCACCGCCGAGCAGAAGGAGCTGTCGCTGCAGGCCGTGATCGCCTGGGAAATCCAGAACCTGCCCGAAGACCAGCGCACCGGCTACATGGGGCCGCAAGAGTGCGCGTCGAAATCCGCGCCGATCGCCAACATCCTGTTCAAGTCGGACTCGGTACATTGATCGAACTCGCTCGCGGCTCTTTGAGCAAGATGGCGGTGCGTCTGGAAGCACCGGTCGTTCAATACAGTTTCCGCCTGGACGATACCCAGGTGCCGGTGAACCCGCTGATCGGCCAGTCGATCCGCCTGGAGTACCTCGGCGCCATCCACTGCACCCACTGCGGCAAGCGCACCAAGACCAGCTTCAGCCAGGGATATTGCTACCCCTGCATGACCAAGCTGGCCCAGTGCGACGTGTGCATCATGGCCCCGGAACGCTGCCACTACGATGCCGGCACCTGCCGTGAGCCGTCGTGGGGCGAGCAGTTCTGCATGACCGACCACGTGGTGTACCTGGCCAACTCGTCGGGCATCAAGGTCGGCATCACCCGTGCCACCCAGCTGCCCACCCGCTGGCTCGACCAGGGCGCCAGCCAGGCGCTGCCGATCATGCGCGTGGCCACCCGGCAACAGTCCGGGCTGGTCGAAGATATCCTGCGCAGCCAGGTGCCGGACCGCACCAACTGGCGTGCATTGCTCAAGGGCGATGCCGAGGTGCTCGACCTGGTAGCCATCCGCGAACAGATTTTCGACGCCTGCGCCGACGGTATCCGTGGGCTGCAGGAGCGCTTTGGCCTGCAGGCCATCCAGCCGCTGCCCGATGCCGAGGTGGTGCAGATGCGCTACCCGGTCGAGGCTTACCCGAAAAAGATCGTCAGCTTCAACCTCGACAAGGACCCGGTCGTGGAAGGCACGCTGCTGGGCATCAAGGGCCAGTACCTGATCTTCGACACCGGCGTGATCAACATTCGCAAGTACACGGCCTATCAACTGGCCGTGCTCCAGTAAAGGATCGTCACCATGCGTACCGAACAACCGCAAGTGATCTACCTCAAGGACTATCAGGCCCCCGAGTACCTGATCGACGAGACGCACCTGACCTTCGAGCTGTTCGAGGACCACACGCTGGTGCACGCGCAACTGGTCATGCACCGCAACCCCGCGCGTGGCGCGGGCTTGCCGCCACTGGTGCTCGACGGCCAGCAGCTGGAGTTGCTGCGCGCTTCGCTGGATGACCAGGAACTGCAAGCGGGCGACTACCAACTCGACGACAGCAGCCTGACCCTGCAGCCGAAAACCGAGCGCTTCACCCTCGACACCAGCGTGAAGATCCACCCGGAAAGCAACACCGCGCTGGAAGGCCTGTACAAGTCCGGCAAGATGTTCTGCACCCAGTGCGAGGCCGAGGGCTTTCGCAAGATCACCTACTACCTCGACCGCCCGGACGTGATGAGCGTGTTCACCACCACGGTGATCGCCGAGCAGCATCGCTACCCGGTGCTGCTGTCCAACGGCAACCCGATCGGCAGCGGGCCGGCGGAAGACGGCCGCCACTGGGCCACCTGGGAAGACCCGTTCAAGAAGCCGGCGTACCTGTTCGCCCTGGTGGCGGGTGACCTGTGGTGTGTCGAGAGTGAATTCACCCGTCGGTCCGGCCGCGACGTGACCCTGCGCATCTATGTCGAGGAAGAGAACCTCGACAAGTGCGACCACGCCATGGTCAGCCTGAAGAAGTCGATGCGCTGGGACGAAGAGGTCTACGGCCGTGAATACGACCTGGACATCTTCATGATCGTCGCGGTCAACGACTTCAACATGGGCGCCATGGAAAACAAGGGCCTGAACATCTTCAACTCCAGCTGTGTGCTGGCCCGTGCCGAGACCGCCACCGACGCCGCCCACCAGCGCGTCGAAGGCGTGGTCGCCCACGAGTATTTCCACAACTGGTCGGGCAACCGCGTGACCTGCCGCGACTGGTTCCAGCTGTCGCTCAAGGAAGGCTTCACGGTGTACCGCGATGCCGAGTTCAGCGCCGACATGAACTCGCGCACGGTCAAGCGCATCGAGGACGTTGCCTACCTGCGCACCCACCAGTTCGCCGAAGACGCCGGCCCCATGGCCCACCCGATCCGCCCGGACAGCTTCATCGAGATCTCCAACTTCTACACCCTGACGGTGTACGAGAAGGGCGCCGAGGTGGTCGGCATGGTCAACACTCTGCTGGGGGCCGAGGGCTTCCGTAAAGGCAGCGACCTGTATTTCGAGCGCCATGACGGCCAGGCGGTGACCACCGACGACTTCATCAAGGCCATGGAAGACGCCAATGGCGTCGACCTGACCCAGTTCAAGCGCTGGTACAGCCAGGCCGGTACCCCGCGCCTGGAAGTCAGCGAGGCTTACGATGCCGCTGCGCAGCGCTACAGCCTGAGCTTCCGCCAGAGCTGCCCGCCGACCCCGGGGCAGGTCGAGAAGCTGCCGTTCGTGATCCCGGTGGCACTCGGCCTGCTGGACGCCCAAGGCAACGACCTGCCGCTGCGCCTGGCCGGCGAAAGCGCCGCCAGCGGCACCAGCCGCGTGCTGTCGGTGACCGAGGCCGAGCAGACCTTCACCTTCGAAGGTATCGCCAGCCAGCCGCTGCCCTCGTTGCTGCGCGGCTTCAGCGCCCCGGTCAAGCTGAGCTTCCCGTACGATCGCGACCAGCTGATGTTCCTCATGCAGCACGACAGCGACGGCTTCAACCGCTGGGAAGCGGGGCAGCAGTTGTCGGTGCAGGTGCTCCAGGAACTGATAGGCCAGCACCAGCGTGGCGAAGCGCTCACGCTTGATCAGCGCCTGATCACCGCACTGGGCGCGGTGGTTGGCGATGAGTCGCTGGACCCTGCCATGGTTGCCGAGATGCTCTCGCTGCCGGGCGAGGCCTACCTCGCCGAGATCAGCCAGGTGGCCGATGTGGACGCCATCCACGCGGCCCGCGAGTTTGCCCGCCGGCAGATCGCCGAGCAGTTGTTCGAAGCCCTGTGGGCCCGCTACCAGGCCAATCGCGACGTATCGCGCAAGACCCCTTACGTGGCCTCTGCCGAGCACTTCGCGCGCCGCAGCCTGCAGAACATTGCGCTGTCGTACCTGATGTTGAGTGGCAAGCCGCAGGTCGTGCAAGCGACCCTGGAGCAGTTCGATCAGTGCGACAACATGACCGAGCGCCTCACCGCCCTGGCGGTGCTGGTCAACTCGCCGTTCGAGGCTGAGCGGGCCAAGGCCCTGGAAACCTTCGCCGAGCACTTCAAGGACAACCCGCTGGTCATGGACCAATGGTTCAGCGTGCAGGCGGCAAGTGCCTTGCCGGGCGGGCTGGCGCGGGTCAAGGCGCTGATGCAGCACCCGGCGTTCACCTTGAAGAACCCGAACAAGGTGCGGGCATTGGTCGGTGCTTTCGCCGGGCAGAACCTGGTCAACTTCCACGCCGCCGACGGTTCGGGGTATCGCTTCCTGGCGGACCTGGTGATCGAGCTCAATGCACTGAACCCGCAGATCGCTTCGCGCCAATTGGCGCCGCTGACCCGCTGGCGCAAGTATGACGACAAGCGTCAGGCGCTGATGAAGGGTGAGCTGGAGCGGATTCTGGCGTCGGGCGCGCTGTCCAGTGATGTGTATGAGGTGGTGAGCAAGAGCCTGGCGTAAGCCTGGTTCTGCTCTATCGCGGGGCAAGCCCGCTCCCACGGTGATCGGCGTGGGAGCGGGCTTGCCCCGCGATGTTTTTGCCGGTTAACAAAACATAACGTCCCGCTCGTTGTTTTCTGTCGGATTACCCCGATAGGATGGCCCGAAGCTATTCCAGGGCTCTGGAACAGGGTTTCTCGGCACCTGGCAATAGATTGACCCAGCACAAGAACACAACAGGGGGCAGTCATGAGAGAGCGGATCACGGCACGGGGCCGGCACGGCGTCTGGCCATTGGCGGCCAGCGCGATGCTGGCGCTGGCACTGGCGGCATGGGCGGGCAGCGTCGATGCGGCGGTGGCCGCCGAGGAATACTCGGTGGAGTCGGCCAAGGCCAGCCAGAGCCTGTTGATCGGTGCCACCCACGCAGGCAAGCGCCTGGTGGTGGTCGGCGATCGCGGCCATATCCTGTTCTCCGACGACCAGGGCAAGACCTGGACCCAGGCCCGGGTACCCACCCGGCAACTGCTCACCGCCGTGTTCTTCCTCGATGACAAGCGCGGCTGGGCCGTGGGCCATGACGCGCAGGTCCTCGCCAGCAGCGACGGCGGCGCGACCTGGAGCAAGCAGTTCGAAGACCGCTCCCGCGAAGCCCCGCTGCTCGATGTGCGCATGCTCGACCCGCAACAGGGGTTTGCCGTCGGCGCCTATGGCACGGTGCTCGAAACCCTCGACGGTGGCCAGCACTGGCAGGACGTCGGCGAGCGTCTGGACAACCCCGACCAATTGCACCTCAACGCCATCACCGTGGTGAAAGGCGCCGGCCTGTTCATCGTCGGCGAGCAGGGCAGCATGTTCCGCTCCAGCGACAACGGCCAGAGCTGGTCGAAGGTCGCAAGCCCTTACGAGGGCTCGTTGTTCGGCGTGATCGGTACCGCCCAGCCCAACACCCTGCTGGCTTACGGCCTGCGCGGCAACCTGTTCCGTTCCACCGATTTCGGTGACAGCTGGCAGCCGATCGAGCTTCGGGCCGAGCGTGGCCCGCTCGAATTCGGCCTGGCAAGCGCTACGCTACTCGAGGATGGCAGCGTGGTACTGGTCGGCAACGGCGGCAGCGTGCTGCGCAGCCATGACGACGGTCAGACCTTCAGCGTGCGCAACCGCGCCGACCGCGTCGCCCTGGCCGGGGTCAGCGGCCTCGCCGGCGGCGGCCTGCTGCTGGTAGGGCAGGGCGGTGTGCACCTGGCATCGGCCGACGGCACCCAGGAGGTGCGCCCATGACCAGCCGGGAGAGCTTCGACATGCAGCACAAGGACAAGGCCACCCTGCTGGAACGCCTGATCTTCAACAACCGCCCCATGGTCATCGCCATCTGCGTGCTGGTGAGCCTGTTCCTGTTCTGGCAGGCCACGCAGATCCGCCCGTCCACCAGTTTCGAAAAGATGATCCCGCTGCAGCACCCCTTCATCGAGCAGATGATGGAGCACCGCAACGACCTGGCCAACCTCGGCAACACCGTGCGCATCTCGGTCGAGGCGGTCAACGGCGACATCTTCGACAAGGACTACATGGAAACGCTGCGTCAGATCCATGACGAAGTGTTCTACATCCCCGGCGTCGACCGCGCCGGCCTCAAGTCGTTGTGGAGCCCCAGTGTGCGCTGGAGCGAAGTCACCGAAGAAGGTTTCTCCGGCGGCGAGGTGATCCCCAACACCTACAACGGCTCGCAGGGCAGCCTCGACACCCTGCGCGACAACGTGCTCAAGTCCGGCCAGGTCGGGCGCCTGGTGGCCAACAACTTCAAGTCCAGCATCGTCGACATTCCGTTGCTGGAGAGCTTCCCCGACCCTCAGGACCCAGGCAAGCAGGTCAAGCTCGACTACCAGCAGTTCTCCCATCAGCTGGAAGAAAAGATCCGCGACAAGTTCCAGGCGCAAAACCCCAACGTCAAGATCCACATCGTCGGCTTCGCCAAGAAGGTCGGCGATCTGATCGACGGCCTGGTGATGGTGGCGATGTTCTTCGGCATCGCGCTGGTGATCACCTGGGCGCTGCTGTACTGGTTCACCTGGTGCATCCGCAGCACCATCGCCGTGCTGATCACCACCCTGGTGGCGGTGGTCTGGCAGTTGGGGCTGATGCATGCGGTGGGCTTCGGGCTCGATCCGTATTCGATGCTCGTGCCGTTTCTGATCTTTGCCATCGGCATCTCCCACGGGGTGCAGAAGATCAACGGCATCGCCTTGCAGTCCAGTGAGGCCGACAATGCCCTGACCGCAGCCCGGCGTACCTTCCGCCAGTTGTTCCTGCCGGGGATGATTGCCATCCTGGCCGACGCCGTGGGCTTCATCACCCTGCTGATCATCGATATCGGGGTAATTCGCGAGCTGGCCATCGGCGCCTCGATCGGCGTGGCAGTGATCGTCTTCACCAACCTGATCCTGCTGCCCGTGGCCATCAGTTATGTCGGCATCAGCCAGAAGGCCATCGAGCGCAGCAAGAAGGACGCTACCCGCGAGCACCCGTTCTGGCGCCTGCTGGCCAACTTCGCCAGCCCCAAGGTGGCGCCGGTGTCCATCGTGCTGGCACTGCTGGCCTTCGCCGGCGGCCTCTGGTACAGCCAGAACCTGAAGATCGGCGACCTCGACCAGGGTGCTCCGGAGCTGCGCCCCGATTCGCGCTACAACCAGGACAACCGCTTCATCATCAGCAACTACTCGACCAGTTCCGACGTGCTGGTGATCATGGTCAAGACCCCGGCCGAGAGCTGCTCGATCCACTCGACCATGGCGCCCATCGACGAACTGATGTGGACCATGGACAACACCCCGGGCGTGCAGTCGACCATCTCCCTGGTGACCGTGTCCAAACAGGTCATCAAGGGCATGAACGAGGGCAGCCTGAAGTGGGAGACGCTGTCGCGCAACCCGGGCATCCTCAACAACTCCATCGCCCGTGCCGACGGCCTGTACAACGGCGACTGCTCGCTGGCACCGGTGCTGGTGTTCCTCAACGACCACAAGGCCGAAACCCTGGAGCGGGTCACCGCCGCGGCCAAGGCCTTTGCCGACAGCCACAACAAGGACGGCCTGCAGTTCCTCCTGGCGGCGGGTAATGCCGGGATCGAGGCAGCGACCAACGAAGTGATCAAGTCGGCCGAGCTGACCATCCTGATCCTGGTCTACCTGTGCGTGGCGGTGATGTGCATGATCACCTTCCGCTCCTTTGCCGCCACCCTGTGCATCGTGCTGCCGCTGGTGCTCACCTCGGTGCTGGGCAACGCGCTGATGGCGTTCATGGGCATTGGCGTGAAGGTCGCCACGCTGCCGGTGGTGGCGCTGGGTGTGGGCATCGGCGTGGACTACGGCATCTACATCTACAGCCGTCTGGAAAGCTTCCTGCGCGCAGGCCTGCCACTGCAGGAGGCCTACTACCAGACGCTGCGCTCCACCGGCAAGGCGGTGCTGTTCACCGGCCTGTGCCTGGCCATCGGCGTGTGCACCTGGATCTTCTCGGCCATCAAGTTCCAGGCCGATATGGGCCTGATGCTGACCTTCATGTTGCTGTGGAACATGTTCGGCGCACTGTGGCTGCTGCCGGCTCTGGCGCGGTTCCTGATTAAACCCGAGAAGCTGGCGGGCAAGGAGGGCGGGTCGATCTTCGCCCATTGACGTATGTGGGAGCGGGCCTGCCCCGCGATGGCGGTCGGTCAGGCGGTGATGATGCCCAGGCTGATGTCATCGCGGGGCAAGCCCGCTCCCACGTATTGATGACGGGTAAGTCGACAGCCTGTGCAGTGGCTCCAGAGGATATAATGGCTGCCTATTTTCCCTAGGTATTCCCATGTCCACCCTCGCCACCACCCTCGCAGCCTGCGACATGCTGCTGATCGACGGTCTGCACGCCTTCGACTTCACCTTCGACGAAACCGGCCTTGTGATCGAGTGCATGGACGGCCGCCAGCTGCGCCGCTGGACCTTCACCCCCGAGCAAGTCGCCGCCGCCACTGGCGCGGGCGACGACTGGCGGCTGGCCTCTGCCGAGGGTGAGCATCGTCTAGTCTGTATGAGTGCTTTCAGAGCCCCGGATGAAGAAGATGAATCGGACGTGGACGAGCCTGCTGACCGCTAGCCTCATGACCCTTGCAATCAATGCCCACGCCGCCACCTTGCTGGTGGGCAGCTACACCGATGGCCCCAGCCAGGGTATCTACCGTTACGGTTTTGATGAGCGCAACGGCCACATCGATGCCAAGCCCCAGCAGGTGGTCAAGGCTGTCAGCCCGTCATGGCTGGTGCTGTCCGCCGACCAGCGCCTGCTGTTCGCGGTCAACGAGACTGCGCAAGGCCACGCCAGCAGCTTTTCGCTGAGCGCCAAGGGCGAGATCAAACCGCTGAACCAGGTATCCAGCCAGGGCGATGAGCCGACCCACGCCAGCCTCAGCCACGACCAGCGTTATCTGTTTGTTGCCAACTACGCCGTCGCCCCCGACCCCGGCGGCAGCCTGGTGGTGCTCCCGGTGGCGAAGGACGGCAAGCTCAAAGCGGCGGTGCAGCAGGCGCGGCATGCGCCGAGCAAGGTCAACCCCGAGCGCCAGGCCGGTGCCCATGTGCATTCGCTGGTGCTGTCGCCCGATGGTCGCCACCTGTACGCCTGCGACCTGGGCGCGGACAAGGTGTTCATCTACCGCTACGACGGCGCCAGCCCCGAACACCCGCTGAGCCCGGCGATCCCGCCGGCGGTCGACCTGCCGCCGGGCAGCGGGCCGCGGCATCTGCTGTTCGACGCCAAGGGCAAGCACGCCTACCTGACCCTGGAAATGAGCGCCGAAGTGGTGGTTTTCGATGCCCAGGATGGCGCGCTCACCGAGCGCCAGCGCCTGCCGCTGACCGACCTCAAGGACGCCGCCGCCAAAGCTGCCGGCGGGCTGCACCTGTCTGCGGATGGCCGTTTCCTCTACGTCAGCAACCGTGGCACGGCCAATGAGATCGTGGTGTATGCGGTGGGCAAGGACGACGGCCAGTTGACCCTGCTGCAGCGCCGCTCGGTGGAGGGCGATCATCCCCGGGAGTTCACCCTCGACCCCAGTGGCGACTTCCTGCTGGTAGCCAACCAGAAGAGCAACCAGATCGTGGTGATGCAACGTGATCCGCGCAAGGGCACCCTTGGCCAGACCGTGCAGAAGTTTGACCAGCCGGCGCCGTCGGACCTCAAGTTCCTCGAGTGATGCGTCTTGCTTGTGGGAGCAACTGACTCACTCGCCATTCAAACAGCTGCGCGATTCCTGTGGGAGCGGGTTTACCCGCGAACACGGGCATAGCCCGTGCCAGGCACCGGGGTCCATCTTTGCGGGTGAATCGCAGCGGCGAACCGCCGCTCCCACAGGCAGAGTGCAGGGCGAGGCAATTATCGATTGCCGTGATATTTGCTACTGCCGCAATGAATTTCAGCCAGCGGCTGCATCGGCGTAAGTTTTGACCCAAGGCCCCGACGGGCCAACGTCAAACCACCGAAGTCGAGGTCAGCCCACATGAACTTCAATCTCTTCTCGCTCATCGCTGCTTCCGCCATCTCCGCCTCGGTCGTGCTCCCGGCACACGCGCAGGCCGAACACAGCAGCAAGCCGTCCACTACCCACAGCTACACCGACAAATACCTGCAACAGAGCGCGCACTTCCATGCCGCCCTGAGCAAGCACTCCAATTGAGTGTGAAAAGCCATTGGTAATAGCACAACGCCATGTGATTTAATTTGACGCTAAATTTTTGACTCTCCAAAGGGGCAGAGCATGATGTGGCGTATCACGGCGGTAGTGCTGTTGCTGATGTCGGCGCCGATCCTGGCGCTTTGAGGTGCTCTACTTGGCCATGATGGCCTTGAACAGGTCTGATTCCAGCCAGCCCTGCAACCAGCTCCGCACCCGCGGATAAGCCGCCTCGGCGAACCACTGTGGTTCGACCCCGGCAAACTGGCGCATCAAGGGCAGCAAAGCGGCATCGGCCAGGCTCGGGTGCTCGGCCAGCAGGTAGGGCCTGCTTTCGAGCAAGCTTTCCAGCTCCACGAGCCACGCTTCGGCCTGTTGCCGGTAATGTTCCCGGGAATGCTCGGGGTAGCGCTCGGCATATTTGTACAGGTTCACCTGGGTCTTGAACGTGCTGTCGTTGCGGGCGATCAGCGCATCGGCCCGTTGCGCCGCGGCCGGGTCGGCCAGCAGGCGCCAGTCCTCGGGGTCATGCCGGGCAAGGGCCCAACGCATGATATCCAGGCTTTCTTCCAGCACCCCATCCCCGGTATCGAGCACTGGCACCGTGCCCTTGGGCGACAGTGCCAGCAGCTCGGCCGGCTTGTTCTTCATTGCCACTTCGACAATCGCCACCGGGCACTGCGCATAGCGCAGGGCCAGGCGCGCGCGCATGGCCCAGGGGCAGCGGCGGAACGAGTAGAGGATCACCCGCTCACCTCGACATCGCTCAGGCCGTTACCTTGGCGGCGCACCTGGATCTGCACCGGGATACGCTCGTGCATCTCCTGTACGTGGGAGATCACCGCCACCTTGCGGCCTTGGGCCTGCAGGCCGTCGAGGGCATCCATGGCCAGTTGCAGCGACTCGGGGTCGAGGCTGCCGAAGCCCTCGTCGATGAACAGCGATTCGATGCGCAAGGTGCTGGACGCCATCGAGGCCAGGCCCAGGGCCAGTGCCAGCGAAACCAGGAAGGTTTCGCCGCCCGACAGCGAATGCACCGAACGCAGTTCGTCGCCCATCTCGGTGTCCAGCACCAGCAGGCCCAGGGCACTGCCGCCGCGCTTGAGGCGATAGCGCCGGGCCAGCTGGCGGAGCTGGCTGTTGGCGTGGTGCAGCAACAGGTCGAGGTTGTAGCCCTGGGCGATCTTGCGGAACACATCGCCCGAGGCGGAGCCGATCAAGGCGTTCAGGCGTGCCCAGCGTTGCCACTGCTGATAGGCCTGGTCGATCTGCTCGGCCAGGGCCTGGTGTGCCTGCTGGCGGCGTTGATCGTCGGCCTGTTGGGCGCGCAGTTCGGCGCATTGCTGCTCCTGGGTGACCAACTGCTGTTGCAGCTCGGCGAGGCTCTGCTCCAGTGCTTCGACCGGCAGTTCGCCATGGGCTTGGGCGGCATGTTGCTGCAGGCGCTGTTCGCGTTCCTGCAACAGCACCCGGCCTTGCTCGATGGCCTTTTCCGCCGCCTGCAGGTGTTGGCGCAGCTCGCCGAGCTGAGCGTCGTCGATGGCCAGCAGGCGATCGAGGCCGGCGTCGTCCAGTTCGGGGTGGCTGCTGCGCCATTGGGTGATTGCGCCCTGCAGCTGCTGGTGCTCGTGCTCCAGAGCCTGCTGGCGCTGGCTGTTGGCGTTGAGTTCAGCGGCCAGTTGCACACCCTGGGTACGCAATACCTGCAAGCGCTGGGCGGTGTCGGCGTCGGCGGCCCGAGCCTGTTCCAGCTGCGCTTCCATATGCTGCTGCCAGGCTTCGGCGCTGGCCTGCTCGCCGAGCAGTTCGCCGAGGGTGGCCTGGGCCTGCTGGCGCTGTTCGTCCAGTGCGGCGATTTTCTGCAGCAGTTGCTGCTGATTGTGCTGGCGGGCCTGTTGCTGGTCGCGCAGCTTGTCCAGCTGTTGCTGGCGGGCCTGTTGTTCTTCCTGCTCGTCCTTGCGCTGGTCGAGTTGCTGGCGGCGCAGGGCAATCTGCTGGTCAAGCCCGAGGAAGGCCTGGGCCGGGTCGTCGCGCAGCGCCTGGAGAATGTCCTGGGGCAGCACGCTGGCCAGGTCGTTCAGGCCCTGCTCCAGCTGCTGCTGGTCGGCAGCCAGGGCTTGGTGTTGCTGGTCGAGGTGGCGTTGGGCCTGTTGCTGGGCCTCGCTGGCAGCCTGCAGCTGCTGGGTGAGGCGAGCGGCGTCCTTTTGCAAGGCGAGCAGGGCGCCCTGGCGTTTCTCGTCGCGGTCGATTTCCTCGCCCAGGCGGCGCAACTGGCCGTCGAGCCAGGCGCTGCGAGCCTTGTCGTCCTGGGGAGCGAGCGCCGGCCACAGGGCATGGGCCTGAACGTGATCGAGCAACGGCTGTAGCTGTTCGCCCAGCTTGAGCTGTTGCTGCTGATACTCCTTGAGCTGGGCGTTGACCACGCCCAACTCGGTACGCAGCTCCACCAGCCTGGTGTTGAGCTGTTCGACGTGTTTCTGCGCTGCCTCCTCCTCGGCCTGGTCGTGGCGGCCCAGGCTGTGCAACAAGGCCTCTGGCTGGTGGAACGGGTGCTCGGCGCTGCCGCATACCGGGCACGGCTCGCCATCGCGCAACTGTGCGCGCAGTTCTTCGACGCTGGTGTTGCGCGCCAGGCGCTGGCGATCAAGCAACTGGCGGGTCAGTGTCAGTGCCTGCTCGGCATTTTCCAGCTCGCTCTTGGCCGCGGTGCCTGCGCCGATCAATTGCTGGCGCTGCTGCATGGCCTGCTGCTGGCGATCACGCAGGGCGTCTGTCGCCTGGCGCAGTTCCAGCTCACGGCCATACAGGCGGGCAAGCTCCTCGACGGCGCGCTGCTGCTTGCGGTTGTCCTGGAGCATGCCGCCGAGCAGGTCGATCTGTTCGGCCAGCGCATGGGGTTCGGCGCCGGCTTCGCGGAACAGCATCTCGAAGCTGTCGCGTTGGGCTTGCAGTTGGGCATTGGCCTGGCTCAGCTGGGCCTGCAGGCCGGGCAGCTCCTCGCGGCCCTTGGCCAGCCGGCCGCCGATCTGCATCACTTGCTTCAATTGCGGCAGATAGGCCTGCCAGGCGTTGGCCAGGCTCCCCAGGTGTTCACTGTCGGCCAGTGCCGCATCGATCTGCGTCAGTTGCTGCTGGCTGCGCAGTTGGTTTTCTTGCAACTGCTGCAGGTGTTGCTCAGCGTCGCTGACTTCCTGCACCGCCTGCTGGCACGCTGCGCGCTGTTCGCCCAGCTCTTTGTCGAGGCGGGCCAGGTCGCCTTGGGCGGCGAATGCCTGGCGCAGACGCGGGGCGTTATCGCTGTGCTGGGCCTGATGCTGGGCCAGGGCCTGGCGCGCCGTTTCCAGCGCCTGCTCAAGTTCGCTGGTGCGGCTATGCAGTTCACCTTGTTGGCGCTGCTGTTCGGCAATCGCCACGGCCAGCGGCGCCAATTGTCCGGCCAGATCCTGCTGGCGATGGAACTGGTGACGCTGCGGTGCAAGGCGCTCCAGGCGCTGCAGGTCGAGGCGTTGCTCGGCCAGTTGTTGCCAGGTGTGCTCGGCGGCTTGCAACGTTGCCTGGGCTTCGCCGTGCTGGGCTTGCAGCTGGCGTTGTTCGTCGAACCAGGCGCGCTGCTGTTCCAGTTGGCGCTGGCGGGCCTGGTCGGCCTTGAACTGCTGCTGCGCCTGCTCCAGCTGCTGGTCGAGCAGGGCGCGGGCGTCGCTTGCCATCGGCAGCAGGTGCTCGGCCTGCTTCTTCAGGTCGTTGTGGCGTTCGCCGGTTTCCCGCGCCTTGCTGAAGGCGCGCTGGCCGAGGCGGGTGTAGATCGCCGTGTTGGTGAGCTTTTCCAGCAGTTCGCTGCGCTCTTTGTCGTCGGCCTTGAGGAAGGCGCCGAACTCGCTCTGGGCCAGCATTACCGCGCGGGTGAACTGTTCGAAGTTAAGCCCAAGGCGTGCTTCGATCAGCTGCTTGTATTCGTTCTTGCCACTGCCCAGCAGTTGTTCGCTGTCCAGGTCGTACAGGCTCTGGCGGCTGTTCTGCAGCTTGCCATTGGCTTTCTCGCGGGCGCGGTTGGCTTCCCAGCGGGCGCGGTAGCGGCTGCCGTCGATGCCGACGAAGTCGACCTCGGCAAAACCGCTGCCGGTGCCGCGGCGCAGCAGGTTGCGCGGGTCCGAGGTGGGGATGTCGCCGTCGGCGTCGGGCACCTTGGCTTCCCGGGCAATGTCGTTCAGCCGCGGCACAGTGCCGAACAAGGCCAGGCACAGGGCATCGAGCAGGGTGCTCTTGCCGGCGCCGGTGGGCCCGGTGATGGCGAACAGGCCGGCGCTGGCCAGGGGCTCTGCGGTGAAATCGATGTCGATCGGCCCGGCCAGCGAGGCGAGGTTCTTCAGGCGAATGGCAAGAATCTTCATGGCTGCTCCTCTTCGTGCAGGACGTCCTGCAGCAGCTCGGCAAAATCGGCCAGGGCCTGCTCGTCGGCGGGGTTGCCGTAGGCCTGCTGCCAGGCACGGCCGAACAGGTCCTGCGGGGTCATCTGCGCCAGTTCAACGAACGCCAGTTCATCGTCTTCCTGGCGGCCCGCGCCTGCGTACTCGGCGCTGATGCGCACCAGGCGCACCGCCTTGCCCTGCAGGGCGCCCTCGATCTGCTGGCGCAGGTCGGGCTGCGGCTCGTCCAGTACTACCCTTACTTCGAGCCAGGGTTGGCGGTTGGGGTCTTCGAGCAGGTCGATCACTGGCAGTTCGCCGAGCTGTACCAGCAGCTCGCCCAGCGGGGCCGGGCCGACCCGCTGCAGGGCCACCGCGCGCGGGACCAGGCGTGGCTCGACGCTGACCAGTTCGCTGCCGTCGAGCTCCACTTCCAGCACCTGGTGCGGGTAGTTGATCTCGGCGAACGACAGCGGGATCGGCGCGCCGCTGTAGCGGATGCGGTTCTCGCGGTTGACCTTCTGCGGCTTGTGCAGATGGCCAAGGGCAACGTAGCCGATGGCCTTGTCGAACAGCCGCGCCGGCAGGGCTTCGGCATTGCCGATGATCAGGCTGCGTTCGGAGTCTTCCGAGATGCTGCCGCCGGCCATGTGCGCATGGCTGATGGCGACCAGGGCCTGGTCCTTCTTGCGCTTTTTCTGCGCTGCCGCGATCAGTTGCTCGTGCACCTGGGTGATGCCTTGCAGGTAGTCGTCCCCCAGTGCCGGGCCAGTGACTTCGGCCGGGCGCAGGAAGGGCAGGGCCAGGCACCAGGCCGCTACCTTGCCGCGGGCGTTGGTCAGCGGGATCAGCAGGCGTTCGGCGTCCAGCTGGCCTTCGTCCAGCCAGTGCACCCGGCCCAGGGCATGGGTGCGCAGGCGGCGCATCAGCGGCGCCGGCAGCTCGATGCGCGAGCCAGAGTCGTGGTTGCCGGCGATCATCACGATATCCAGCTTGGGCTGCTGCTCATGGGCCTGGACGATGAAGTCGTACAGGCGCTCCTGGGCTTTGACCGGCGGGTTGACGGTGTCGAAGATGTCGCCGGCGATCAGCAGCGCATCGGGCTGGCGCAGGTGCAGTTGGCCGAGCAGCCAGTCGAGGAAGCAGGCATGTTCGAAGTCGCGTTCCTGGCCATGCAGGCTCTGGCCAAGGTGCCAGTCGGAGGTGTGAAACAGACGCATGGAAGATCCGTTGGATGAGCGGCAGG
Source organism: Pseudomonas sichuanensis (assembly GCF_003231305.1). Taxonomy (GTDB): domain Bacteria; phylum Pseudomonadota; class Gammaproteobacteria; order Pseudomonadales; family Pseudomonadaceae; genus Aquipseudomonas; species Aquipseudomonas sichuanensis. Next base: position 39,756 of record NZ_QKVM01000055.1, read on the forward strand.
GGGCATTTGGGTGAGGGCGGTATGGTAACCCATTGCGGGGTAAGCTCGCTTTCGCTGTGCCGCCTCGATTGCGAATGGGGCGAAAGGTGGGCCAAAGCTTCTGACAGATATCAATACGTTCTTGCGGAGTTTTTTTGTTAAGGACAAGGCATGTTCGAGTGAGTGTTCTGCTGTTGCTGTAGGACGTTTCTTGATCTGCTTCCGGCGCCGTCGGAGGCGTCCTCAAGCTGCTAGCGTTCGGCGTTTTCTGCGTACAAAGGAAAGGCCGCATGACCCGCAACCCTTTCAAGGGCATCGCCGCAGGTGACCGCCCATGACCTATCGCATCGTGATTTTCGGCAAGGGGCAGGGCCTGGTGGGCGACCGCACCACCACCGGCGCCACCTGCATCGGAGACCGCGCAGCGGGTAACGTGAATGGCCGTGCCTGGCTGCTCGAAGGCGACCAGACCACCGCCTGCCCGAAGTGCGGACAGGTGGGCACCCTCATCGACGGCGAACAGCGCTTCCTCCAGGATGGCGTACCCACCGTCGTCGACGGCGCCCGCGTGCGCTGTGGCTGCCCGCTGGGCAGCAACCGCCTGATCGCATCGTCCCAGGCCGCCCCGGCCAAGGCGCCTGTCACTTCACCGGTGGCTGCTGAACGCGCCACACTCACCCCACAAGCCGCCATGGCGACCCCTTCAGGGCTGCAACCCGGTTTCTATATCGTGCCGCGCAGCATGACCGGCGAGCAGGTGCTGCAACAGCTGGCCGCGCTGCCGGGCAACCTGCCGCTGTCGCTGGTGCATCGCCTCAACCCCACCTTCGACCAAGGCTTCAAGGCGGGCGAGCTATTCGTGCTTGGCGCCCCCGAGCACAGCTACGCCTGCACTCGCGAAGAAGCCGAACTGATGGCTGCGGCCCGCAGTGCCCGGGCGTCGCTGGCGCAGCTTAGCACCGAAGAAGCCGACTTCATGATGCGACATATGGCCGAGATCGCCGGTGTGCTCAACGGCGCGAGCCAGTCGATGGGGGTGGGCAAGGACATGCTGTCGCGGGGGCTGGGGCAGGTGGAAGACACGCTCAAAGGCATCGAGCGTTTGCACCAGCGCGAGTTCGTTGCGCACCGGCACCTGAACAGCCCGCAGTTCTTCGCCGAGCGCAAGGCGCTGTATGGCCAGCTGAAC
>NZ_QKVM01000056.1 GCF_003231305.1 Pseudomonas sichuanensis
GGGAGCGGCGGTGCGCCGATGCGACTTGCCCCGCGATTGGGCCAGGCCTGCTTACTTGCTGGTCAAACCATCGGCCCGGAACATCTGGCGAATGCCGCGGATGGCCTGGCGAATGCGGTCCTGGTTCTCGATCAGGGCGAAGCGCACATGGTCATCACCGTAGTCGCCGAAACCCACGCCCGGCGACACGCAGACCTTGGCCTCGGCCAGCAGCTTCTTGGAAAACTCCAGCGAACCAAGGTGTGCGTACTGCTCGGGGATCTTGGCCCAGACGTACATCGACGCTTTAGGGTTCTCGACCATCCAGCCCATCTCGTGCAGGCCCTTGACCAGCAGGTTGCGGCGCTGGCGGTACTGCTCGGCGATATCGCGCACGCATTGCTGGTCGCCTTCCAGGGCGGCGATGGCCGCCACCTGCAACGGGGTGAAGGTGCCGTAGTCGTGGTAACTCTTGATGCGTGCCAGGGCGCTGACCAGCTCCGGGTTGCCGACCATGAAGCCGATCCGCCAGCCGGCCATGTTGTAGCTCTTGGACAGGGTGAAGAACTCCACCGCGATGTCCTTGGCCCCCGGCACCTGCATGATCGACGGCGCCTTCCAGCCGTCGTAGACGATATCGGCGTAGGCCAGGTCGTGCACCACCAGCACGTCGTACTGCTTGGCCAGGGCCACCACGCGCTCGAAGAAATCCAGCTCGACGCACTGGGCAGTGGGGTTGGACGGGAAGCCGAGGATCATCATCTTCGGCTTGGGGATCGACTCGCGGATCGCCCGCTCCAGCTCGTTGAAGAAGTCCACACCCGGCACCAAGGGCACCGAACGCACCTGGGCGCCGGCGATCACCGCGCCGTAGATGTGGATCGGGTAGCTGGGGTTGGGCACCAGCACGGTGTCGCCCTGGTCGAGGGTGGCGAGCATCAGGTGCGCCAGGCCCTCTTTCGAGCCGATGGTGACGATGGCTTCGCTTTCCGGGTCGATCTCGACCTCGTAGCGGTCCTTGTACCAGTTGGAAATGGCCCGGCGCAGGCGCGGGATACCGCGCGAGGTGGAATAGCCATGGGTGTCTTCACGCTGGGCGACCTGCACCAGCTTCTCGACGATGTGCGGCGGGGTGGCGCCATCGGGGTTGCCCATGCTCAGGTCGATGATGTCCTCGCCACGGCGGCGGGCAGCCATCTTGAGTTCGGCGGTGATGTTGAAGACGTAAGGGGGCAGACGATCGATGCGCGCGAAACGGCGCGGCGAACCTGGATTGGCCATGCTTTCCTCTGGAGACGTAAGCGCCCGGAACCGTCCGAGCGACGTTGGCCGCTGCGGCGGCCGAAACAGAAGATAGTGCCGAGGCAACATTCCTGTAAAGGACAATTTCCTGTTTTGTTTAACCTTTTCAGATGTATTTTTTGAAAATCAACGATTTATGTTTTCGGGGCCGGCCGCTTCGCGGGTAAACCCGCTCCCACAGGGTTGGCGCGGTCCCTGTGGCAGCGGGTTTACCCGCGAAGCCGCCGGCACAGGAATAACAGGCATAAAAAAACCCCGGCGCAAGGCCGGGGTTCTTGGTGTAACAGCCCGCTGTATCAGCGTGCGTAGGTCATCAGCACATCGGCTGCGGTCTGGCTGTCCACACCCATCATCACGCTCAGGGCGGTGACGGTGAGGATGGAGAAGCCAAATACCTTGCGCGCCCACTTGCTGTCGTCCTCGGCCTTGTAGCCGCCCCAGGCCATGTACAGCCAGTACAGGCCCATGGCGGCTGCCACGGCGAGGTAACCCAGGCCGGCATAGCCGCCCAAGGTCAGCATCAGGGTGGCGAGCACGAAGGCCAGCACGTACAGCACGATCTGCTTCTTCGCCGCGAGGATACCGCGCGCCACCGGCAGGACCGGAATGTTGGCAGCGCTGTAGTCCTTGAAGCGGAAGATGGCGATGGCGAAGCTGTGCGGCATCTGCCACAGGCTGAACATCACCAGCAGGGTCACTGCAGCGAGGTCGAAGCTGTTGCTCACGGCGCAGTAGCCGATCACCGGAGGCATGGCACCGGACAGGCTGCCGACCAGGGTGCCGTGCACCGATTTGCGTTTCAGCCAGAGGCTGTAGAAACCGACGTAGACCACGAAGCCAACCAGGGCGCAGAACGCCGACAGCGGGTTGGCCTGCACATACAACAAGCTGAAACCCGCCACCCCGAGCAGGGTGGCGTAGATCAGCGCGAGGGTCAGCGACATGCCGCCCTGCACCATGACGCGGTTCTTGGTGCGCTCCATCTTGTGGTCGATGTCACGGTCGATGCAGTTGTTGAACACGCATCCGGACGCGACCACCAGGGAAGTACCGATCACCACTGCCAGGAACAGGGCGAAGTCCACTTGGCCCTTCGCGGCAAGGAAGAACCCGCCTGCCACGGAAAGCACGTTACCGAAAATGATCCCCGGTTTGGTGATTTGGATAAAGTGCTTCACGGACATGCAGTCTTACCTCACTTGGCCATCATTTCGAAGTGGATGCTGAACATGATCCACAGCGACAGGCCGACCAGCAGTGCAATTACCAGAACGGTGAACAGGAACGTCGACACGTTGGAACGCTGCTCTTTCGAGCGGTCCATGTGCAGGAAGTACACGAGGTGCACTACCACCTGGATGACGGCCATGGCCACCACGATCAGGACGGTCAGGTTCTTCGGCAGGCTTGGGTACATCACCAGGCCGAACGGGATCGCGGTCAGGATGATCGACAGTACGAAGCCGATCATGTAGGACTTCACGCTGCCGTGGCTGCCTTCGTGATGAGTGTCGTGTGCGTTAGCCATTACAGAACCCCCAGCAGGTAGACGACGGTGAATACGCAGATCCAGACCACGTCGAGGAAGTGCCAGAACAGGCTCAGGCAGCTCATGCGGGTCTTGGCGGTCGGCGTGATGCCGTGCTTGTTGATCTGGTACATCATGATCGCCATCCAGATCAGACCGGCGGTCACGTGCAGACCGTGGGTACCGACCAGCGCGAAGAACGCCGACAGGAAGCCGCTGCGCTGCGGGCCGTAGCCCTCAGCGATCAGGTGATGGAACTCGTAGATTTCCATCGCGATGAAGCCAGCACCGAACAGGAAGGTCACGGCCAACCAGCCCAGTACACCTGCTTTCTTGCCGTCGAACATCTTCAGCATGGCGAAGCCGAAGGTGATCGAGGACAGCAGCAGGAACGCGGTTTCAACCAGCACGAAGTCGAGCTGGAAGATGTCGTGACCCGACGGGCCACCGGCGAAACCGCCGGACAGCACCGCGTAGGTGGCGAAGAGCGACGCAAACAGGATGCAGTCGGTCATCAGGTACAGCCAGAAACCGAGGACGGTCATCTGGCCCGAGTCGTGGTGGTGCTCGTCGTGCCCATGGTCGTGACCATGAGCAGCACCGTGGATTACTTGACTGGACATTGATTACACCCGTTCAAACGATTCGACACGTGCGCCGCCGGCAGGCAGTACACCAGCCTTGGCCAGCGCCTTCATGCGCTCGCCTTCGATGCGCGCCACTTCTTCGGCCGGAACCATGTAGCCCTGGTCGTCACGTGCAGCGTGGCGAACGAAGACCGCGATGGTCGCAACCAGGCTCGCACCCACCAGCCACCAGATGTGCCAGATGAAGGCGAAGCCGAACACGGTCAGGAACAGACCCATGAACAGACCGGTGGAGGTGTTGCTCGGCATGTGGATCGCTTCGTACTTGGCCGGGGCCTTGTACGCAACGCCGGCTTCCTTGGCTTCGTGCCAGGCGTCCAGGCCAACTTTCTCAGGCATGTGAGCGAAGTTGTAGAACGGAGGTGGCGACGAAGTGGACCATTCGATGGTACGGCCGCCCCATGGGTCGCCAGTGACGTCCATGTTGTCTTTGCGGTCGCGAACCGACACGAAGATCTGGATCAGCTGGCAAGCGATACCGAACAGGATCAGCACGGCGCCGACAACGGCTACGTACAGGTAGGGTTCCCACAGTGGGTTGTCGGAGTGGTTCAGACGACGGGTCATGCCCATGAAGCCCAGGGCGTACAGCGGCATGAACGCAACGTAGAAGCCCGACAGCCAGAACCAGAAGGCAGCTTTGCCCCACTTCTCGTTCAGGGTGAAGCCGAAGGCTTTCGGGAACCAGAAGGCGAAACCGGCGATGTAGCCGAATACCGCGCCACCGATGATCACGTTGTGGAAGTGAGCGATAACGAACAGGCTGTTGTGCAGAACGAAGTCAGCACCTGGAACGGCCAGCAGTACGCCGGTCATGCCACCGATGGAGAAGGTGACCATGAAGCCCAGGGTCCAGAGCATCGGTGCGGTGAAGCGCACACGGCCTTGGTACATGGTGAACAGCCAGTTGAACAGCTTCACACCGGTCGGAATGGAGATCAGCATCGTCGCCAGGCCGAAGAAGGTGTTGACGCTGGCGCCGGCACCCATGGTGAAGAAGTGGTGCAGCCAGACCGCAAAGCCGAGGATGGCGATGGCGCCCGATGCGTAGATCATCGAGTGGTGGCCGAACAGGCGTTTGCCAGAGAACGTCGAAGTCACTTCCGAAAACACGCCGAAGGCCGGCAGGATCAGGATGTAAACCTCAGGGTGACCCCAGGCCCAGAACAGGTTGACGTACATCATCGGGTTCCCACCAAGCTCGTTGGTGAAAATGTGGAAGTCCAGATAACGGTCAACAGTCAGCAGGGCGAGTGCGGCGGTCAGGATCGGGAACGAAGCGACGATCAGCACGTTGGCCCAGGTGCAGGTCCAGGTGAAGATCGGCATGTCCATCAGCTTCATGCCAGGTGCGCGCATCTTCATCACGGTGACGAGGAAGTTCACGCCGGTAAGCGTCGTACCCAAGCCTGAGAGCTGTAGCGCCCAGATGTAGTAGTCGACACCCACCCCAGGGCTGTACTGAATGCCCGCGAGCGGCGGATAGGCAACCCAGCCGGTCTTGGCGAATTCACCAACGCCCAGCGAGATGTTGACCAGCAGCACGCCTGCCAGCAGCAGGTAGAAGCTCAGGGAGTTCAGGAACGGGAAGGCAACGTCACGTGCACCGATCTGCAGAGGAACCGCCAGGTTCATCAGGCCGGTGAAGAACGGCATCGCCATGAAGATGATCATGATCACACCGTGGGCGGTGAAGATCTGGTCATAGTGTTCAGGCGGCAGGTAGCCTTCGGAGCCACCGGTAGCGGCAGCCAGCTGGGTACGCATCATGATGGCGTCGGCGAAGCCGCGCAGCAGCATGACCATAGCGACGATGATGTACATCACGCCGATTTTCTTGTGGTCGACCGTGGTCAGCCACTCGGTCCACAAGTAGGTCCACTTGCGGAAATAGGTGATGGCACCAACGACAGCGATACCACCGAGCGCGATCATGGCAAGCGTCACCATGACTATCGGCTCGTGATACGGTATCGCCTCCAGAGTTAATTTACCGAACATCTCTTACTCCTCTGCACCGGCAGCTGGTTGCATACTCGATTCCACACCCTTGGTAGTGGCCAGATCTTTGCTGCCTGCTTCTTCGTGGACCGGCTTGCCGCGGTTCATGCCTTCGTACTTGTCGACGATGCGCTGGAACTGGTCAGCCGGTGCCTCGCTGTACAGCGCGACCGGGTTGTTTTCGCTTGGTTTGGCCAGGGCTTCGTATTCGGCCTTGTCCAGCTTCTTCGGCGAGGCCTTCACTTCAGCGACCCATGCATCGAAGTCAGCTTGCGAAGTGGCGGTTGCCTTGAATTTCATACCGGTGAAACCGGCGCCGCTGTAGTTGGCGCTGATACCGTCAAACACACCGTTCTCGTTGGCGATCAGGTGCAGTTTGGTGGTCATGCCAGCCATGGCGTAGATCTGGCCGCCCAGGCCCGGGATGAAGAACGAGTTCATCACGGCGTCCGAGGTGACGCGGAAGTTGACCGGGGTGTTGGCCGGGAAGACGATCTTGTTGACCGTGGCAATGCCTTGTTCCGGGTAGATGAACAGCCATTTCCAGTCCAGCGCGACCACGTCGATCTGCACCGGCTTCACATCGGAATCCAGTGGACGGTACGGGTCCAGCTTGTGGGTGGAGTGGTAGGTGACATAACCCAGGGCGATGATGATCAGGATCGGGATGATCCACACCGCGGCCTCGATCTTGGTCGAGTGCGACCAGTCAGGGGTGTAGGTGGCGGACTTGTTGGAAGCACGGTACTTCCAGGCGAACGCCAGGGTCATGATGATCACGGGAATAACCACCAGCAGCATCAAGCCGGTGGCGATCAGGATCAGGTTCTTCTGCTCAATGCCTACCTGGCCCTTCGGGTCGAGCAGGGTCCAGTTGCACCCACTGAGTAAAAGCATGCCTAAAAAGGGCAATATGCCAAACAGTCTGGGGTAACGCTTTTTACTCATCTCACGACCTCTAGATCAGCTTGCTTCAATGCAATTTGTGTTTTGGTAGCCAACACTTCGTCCTGCCAAGCGTTAGCATTTCGAGCCCGAATTCGCCCCTGCCTGTGGTCCGACTGCTGGACCTGGGCGCGAGCGCGTATACGGTGCTTTATGGTTTCGTAGGCAAACGGCCTGTACTTCAGACCAAGTCCATTTGGTGCGGGAAAACGCGGAGGGGTGTCCGCCCGGATCGCCGTTGGGCGAAACTTGACGAAGTCAGCAATAAGAAAGCGCTGCGGCTTCCTTCAATCCTGCGACTCGCAAGCAGTGCCGAACGGAAATTGGGGGCGATTGTAGATAGGTCGCCCCCCATTGACTATGACTTATTGAGCAACAGTCTTTTACAGAATCCGTAACAATAGCACCCCAAAAATCAACTTCGCGACAGTTTGTCGCACCCCGCGCAGTAGCCCTGAAACCCTTGTGGCGCAAGGCCTGGTGGTTGATCCAGAGCAACCCTGGGGGCTGATTTGCTACTTATCTCGCCGCGCAATAGACCTGGGTCAAACAAGGACTTTGGTCTAACGAACGGTGCGTTCGTGGCGACGGTTACGGTAGATCCCCAGCGGCACCAGGATGGCCGTCAGCACGAACGCCAACAGGGCCCACTGGGCAAGCGACAGACCGAGAATCGGTGGGTAGGGCGTCGAGCAGAAGCCGTCGACCTGGAAGGCCAGCGGCCAGAGCTTGGCCAGCGGCAGGTCATCGACGATCGGCTGCAAGGTGTCGATACCGCAGCTGACCATCGGGTTGGCGAGTATATACACATGGTTACCGGCTGCAACGATGCCACCGATGGCACTCAGCACCACCAGCGCCTCGAACAGGGTCAGGCTTTTACGCCCGGGCATGGCCGCGGCGATGAAGGCAAAGATCGCGATGAACAGCAAGGCGTAGCGTTGCAGGATGCACAGCGGGCATGGCGCTTCGCCCAGCACCACCTGCATGTACAGGGCACCGCCGATCAGCGCCAGGCAGATCAGGCCAAGGAGCACCAGGAAGCGCCGTTCGCGGTTCAGGCGCGATGAGAGTTCGTTCATTGCCGATTCCTTCGATGGAGAGTGGCAGCGCTGGCTGCCCGAGGGGCGCCAAGTCTACACGCTGGAGTGGACCTGTGACTGCGTCGAGGAACGGTAAGCGCGGCTATCCATTGATGACCTAGGACCGAGCGGGTCGGTTTCGGTTCACTGCTGCGCGTAAAAAACGCGGCAGCCCGAGCGCCGGGCAGGGACCAGCCCCTCGACACTCGGGAGTGAAGGATACAGTGATTAAAGGAGGATTAAAGATGAACGCAGGTGTAACCGCGTTCATCACTTCCTTATATAGAAGGGAGGCTGGGCCCAATCGCTGCGGTTCGGCGCTCGGCCAGGCCGATGGCGCGAATGTCATCGTCCGCTTCGTTCTCGATTACCCACGGCCGGAGCATCCGGGTGCTGCCGGCCCGACAGAACGCCGAACCGCAGCGATTGGGGTGAAATCCATCGCGGGGCAAGTCGCACCGGCGCACCGCCGCTCCCACGCTCAACCCGGAGGCACTGGCGTGGGAGCGGGCTTGCCCCGCGATGGGAGAAGCGAATTACTCCAGCGCCGCCGCCGGCCCGAAGAACTCATAACGGCTCTGCCCTTCCGGCACACCAATCGCCTTGAGCTGGCGCTTGATCGCCGCCATGAAGCCCTTCGGCCCCAGGAAGTAGGCATCCACATCACGCTCGCGTGGCAGCCACTCGGCCAGCAGCTCCTGGCTCAGCAGGCCCACGGCATCAGCCGCCTGGCTACCGTCATCCTCGGCATAGCAATAAAAGCGCTTGAGCTGTGGATGACGCGCGGCCAGGCCGTCAATCCAGTCGGCAAAGGCATGCACCGCACCATTGCGTGCGCAGTGGATGAAATGCACCGGGCGCTGGGTTTTCAATGCAGCCTCGAGCATGGCCAAGGTCGGAGTGATGCCCACGCCGCCGCTGATCAGCACCAGCGGCTTGTCGCTGGCCGCCAGGGTGAAGTCGCCGGATGGCGGGAACAGCTGCAGGGTGTCGCCCACCATCAGCCCGTCGTGCAGGTAGTTGGACACCTTGCCGCCCGCTTCGCGCTTGACGCTGATGCGGTACTGCTCACCGTCGCACAGGGCCGACAGCGAATAGTTGCGGCGCTGCTCGGCGCCATCGATGAACAGCTGCAGGCCGATGTACTGGCCCGGCTCGGCCTTGAGCACCGGCTTGCCATCCACCGGGGCGAAGTAGAACGAGACGATCTCGCTGCTTTCCTGCTCGCGGCGCACCAGGCGGAACTCGCGGGCACCACGCCAGCCGCCGGCGGCTTCTTCCTTCTGTTTATACAGGCTCTCTTCGGCGCCGATCAGGATGTCGGCCAGCTGGCCGTAGGCGGCGCCCCAGGCGGCGATCACTTCAGGGGTGGCGATCTCCTTGCCCAGCACTTCCTCGATGGCGCGCAACAGGCAGCTGCCGACGATCGGATAATGCTCGGGGAGGATCTGCAGGGCCACATGCTTGTTGATGATCTGGCCGACCAGGCCACCGAGCTGTTCAAGCTTGTCGATGTGGCGGGCGTACATCAGCACGCCATTGGCCAGGGCGCGCGGCTGGTCGCCGCTGGCCTGGTGGGCCTGGTTGAACAGCGGACGCACCTCGGGGAACTCGCTGAGCATCATCTTGTAGAAGTGGGTGGTCAGCGCTTCGCCGCCGCTTTCCAGCAGAGGAACAGTGGCCTTGATGATTGCACGTTGTTCGGCATTGAGCATTGCTACAACTCCTGAGCCTTTGGCTTCGAATGGTTGCCTTTGACTTATCAGCAATCGTGCCAACTTTAAAAGTCAATAAAATCAGGCCCTTGAACATATAAGTGTCAAAAGGACACACTCAAGCGTATAGTCATTTCGACCAAATGGAGTCCATATGACTGCAAGACCCCTGCTCACCGCCCTGCTGCCCCTGGTCAGCGACCTGTCCTGCGACCTGCCCGACCAGGAACGCTACCGCCGCCTGCTGCAGGCCATGCGCGGCCTGTTGCCGTGCGACGCCGCGGCGCTGCTGCGCCTGGACGGTGAATGGCTGGTACCGCTGGCGGTGGACGGCCTGTCACCGGACACCCTGGGCCGGCGCTTTCGGGTCAGCGAGCACCCGCGCTTCCAGGCCCTGCTCAGCCGCCCCGAGCCGACCCGCTTCCCCAGCGACAGCCCGCTGCCCGACCCCTACGACGGCCTGGTCGATGCCGAACATGTCGACCTCGAAGTGCACGACTGCATGGGCTGCCCGCTGATGGTCGACGAACAGCCCTGGGGCCTGCTGACCCTCGATGCCCTCACCCCCGGCCAGTTCCAGAGCCTGGAGCTGGACGCCCTGCAGGCCTTCGCCAGCCTGGCCGCCGCCACCGTCACCGTGGCCGAGCGCATCGAGCACCTGGCCCTGCGCGCCGAGGATGAACACCAGCGCGCCGAGGTGTACCGCCAGGCCAGCGGCCAGGACAAGGAGCTGATCGGCCAGAGCAAGGCGCACAAGCGCCTGGTCGAAGAGATCCGCCTGGTTGGCGGCAGCGACCTGACCGTGCTGATCACCGGCGAAACCGGTGTCGGCAAGGAGCTGGTGGCCCAGGCCCTGCACCGCGCCAGCAAGCGCGCCGACAAGCCGCTGATCAGCCTCAATTGCGCCGCCCTGCCCGACACCCTGGTGGAAAGCGAACTGTTCGGCCACGTGCGTGGTGCCTTCACCGGCGCCCACGGCGAGCGGCGCGGCAAGTTCGAACTGGCCAACGGCGGCACGCTGTTCCTCGACGAGGTCGGCGAACTGCCCCTGGCTGTGCAGGCCAAGCTGCTGCGGGTGCTGCAGAGCGGCCAACTGCAACGGCTGGGCTCGGACCGCGATCACCAGGTGGACGTGCGCCTGATCGCCGCCACCAACCGCGACCTCGCCGAAGAGGTACGCAACGGCCATTACCGCGCCGACTTCTATCACCGCCTCAGCGTGTACCCGTTGCAGGTACCACCGCTGCGCGAGCGCGGCCGCGACGTGCTGATGCTGGCCGGCTACTTCCTGGAACAGAATCGCTCGCGCCTGGGCCTGGGCAGCCTGCGCCTGTCCGCCGAGGCCCAGGCGGCGCTGTTGGCCTACGACTGGCCGGGCAACGTGCGTGAGCTGGAGCACCTGATCGGGCGCTCGGCGCTCAAGGCGCTGGGGCAGCATGGGCAACGGCCGAAGATTCTTACCCTGGAGGCGGCGGATCTTGATCTGCGCCCTGCCGTGCCCAATGCACAGTTGCCCGCCCCTGTGGAGCTGGCGCAGGCGCCACTGCCGAACGGCGGATTGCGTGAGGCGCTGGATGAGTACCAGCGCCAGATCGTCGAGGAGTGCCTGAAGCGCCATGGTGATAACTGGGCGGCTGCGGCGCGGGAACTGGGCTTGGACCGGGCCAACCTGAGTCGTTTGGCCAAGCGCTTGGGGCTGCGCTGAATACGCCATCGCGGGGCAAGTCGCATCGGCGCACCGCCGCTCCCACGAGCGTATACGCTGTCTGCGTGGGAGCGGGCTGGCCCCGCGATGGGCCACAAATAGCAAACTAAGCTAAAGCCTGACGTCACAAAGCCGATAACCCGGCATCCTCCCCCTTATCCGAACGAAGGTTGCCCATGGCCACGCAAAAAGCCCGCGCGGACTCCTTGTCCCTGCTGCTGTTCACCCTGCGCAGCAGCAAGCTGATGGCAATCAACCTGCTCAAGGTCAGCGAGATCATCACCTGCCCGCCGCTGACCAAGCTGCCGGAGGCCCACCCGCACGTCAAAGGCGTGGCCACCCTGCGCGGCAACTCGTTGTCGGTGATCGACCTGTCCCGCGCCATCGGTGAAATGCCCCTGGCCGACCCCGACGGTGGCTGCCTGATCGTCACCGAGATCAGCCGCTCGCGCCAGGGCCTGCACGTGCAGGCGGTGAGCCGCATCGTCCATTGCCTGAGCACCGACATCAAGCCGCCGCCGTTCGGCTCGGGCAACCGCTCGTTCATCACCGGCGTGACCCGGGTCGACAACACCCTGGTGCAGGTGCTGGACATCGAAAAGGTCATCCACGGCATCGCCCCGCCTCAGCACGAACCGCACCCGGGCGAAGTCAGCGAAGAAGACGCAAGCCTGCTGGCGGCCGCCAACATCCTGGTGGTCGACGACAGCCAGGTGGCGCTGCAGCAATCGGTGCACACCTTGCGCAACCTCGGCATCGAATGCCACACCGCACGCAGCGCCAAGGATGCAATCAACGTACTGCTGGAGCTGCAAGGCACCGAGCGGGAGATCAACATCATCGTTTCGGACATCGAAATGTCCGAAATGGACGGCTTCGCCTTCACCCGTACCCTGCGCGAAACCCCGGACTTCAAGCACCTGTACATCCTGCTGCACACCTCGCTGGACAGCGCCATGAGCGGCAAGAAGGCCGAGGAAGCCGGGGCCAACGCCATCCTCACCAAGTTCAGTTCGCCGGAGCTGACCGACTGCCTGGTGGTGGCCGCCCGTGCTGTGGTGTTCGCCGAGCGCTGATATATTCAGCGACAAACTCCCCGGCTTGCTGCCGGGGTGCGTTCGGGCATAATTCGCGCCCTTCGCAGCCAACGGCGGACCCGCACATGAAATACCTCAGCTCCCTGCTGATCGCTTTCGCGCTGTTCAGCGGCGCGGCCCACGCGTCCAGCACCCAGGCCTGGAACGACCAGCGCCAGCACATGCTCAAGGCTTGCCTGAAGGCCAGCCAGTTCAAGCAAGCCCACGCCCTGGGCAAGCCTGCCGAATTCGACGACCAGGTCGGCTACAGCGCTCTGTTGATCGAAGGCGTGTACCCGCAAAAGCACATGAACAACGCCACCGGCACCGAACTGTGCCTGTACGACCGCCAGCGCCAGCAGGCTTTCGTCACCGAGTGGGCGGCCGGCAAGTGAGCGACAGCATCCGTTTCGGCTGTACCGGCTGCGGCAAGTGCTGCACCGGCCACCATGTGCCGCTGACCCTCGCCGAAGCCGGCCAGTGGGCGCACGCCGGGGGCCAGGTGATCGTGCTGATCGAAGGCTTCATGGCCGATGGCCCGGGCATGCCGCCAGCGCAGCGCGAACACGTGCTGCGCCGCTCCCACCCGGTGCCCTGCGGCACAGGCGAGCTGCGCGTGTCGGTGACCTTCGCCGCGTTCAACCCGGGGCGCTGCCGCAACCTGGACGCCGACGACCTGTGCAGCATCTATGAAAGCCGCCCGCTGGTGTGCCGCATCTACCCGGCCGAGATCAACCCGCACCTGCCGCTGCGCCCCGAGAGCAAGGACTGCCCGGCCGAGGCCTGGGAACAGGGGCCGGAGCTGATCCATGGCGGGGTGCTGCAGGATGCAGAACTGCGCGGCTTGATCGAGGCGTCGCGCCAGGCCGACCGTGAAGACATCGCCAGCAAGGTCGCCATCTGCCAGGCGCTGGGGATCACCACCAGTGCGCTGAAAGGCAACGGTTTTACCGCCTGGCTGCCGGACATGGGGGCGCTGGCGACGGTATTGGACGCGGTGCCTGTGGATAACCCCGCCCAGTGGCAGGTGCATGTGGTGGATGGCGAGTTGGCCGATAGCCTGCAAGGTCATGGGTTGCAGACTACCGCCGAGACGCCGGTGTACTACGCCTTTATCGGCTTCTGATCAAAAGGCCCTATCGCGGGGCAAGCCCGCTCCCACATCGGCGTGGGAGCGGGCTTGCCCCGCGATGGCCTCCATCACTGACACCTGCGCCAGAACTCATCCGCCAACCGCCGCAGGTCCTGCGCCAGATCCGCCACGTCGCTGGCGCTGCCATGGCTGCGCTGCCCCACCTGCACCGTCGCCTCGCTGGCCTGACGGATGCTGATGATGTTGCGGTTGATGTTCTCGCTGACCTGGCTCTGCTGCTCCACCGCCGCGGCAATCTGCAAACTCATCTCGTTGATCTGGTTGACCCGCACGCTGATGCTGTCCAGCGCATCGCTGGCCAGTTGCGCCTGCTCGACACTGTGCCCGGCATGGGCGCTGCTCTCGCGCATCACCTGCACGGCCGCGCGGGCACCGTCCTGCAGGGCGCTGATCATGTGCTGGATGTCGTGGGTGGACTGTGCGGTGCGCTGGGCCAAACCACGCACCTCATCGGCGACCACGGCAAAGCCGCGCCCCTGGTCGCCGGCCCGCGCCGCCTCGATGGCGGCGTTGAGCGCCAGCAGGTTGGTCTGCTCGGCAATGCCGCGGATCACGTCGAGCACCCCGGAGATCTCGCTGCTGTGGCTTTCCAGTTGCTGGATCACCTCGCCGGCCTCGACCAGCGAGCCGGCCAGGTCCTGGATCGCGCAGCGGTTGCGGTCCACCAGCTGGTGCCCGGCCTGGGTCTCGCCCTCGGCCTGGTCGGCGGCCATCGAAGCCATCTGCGCGCTGCTGGCCACCTGGGCCACGCTCGCGCTCATCTGGTGAATGGCAGTGGCCACCTGATCGGCCTCGCTCTGCTGCTCAAGGCTATTGGCATGGCTGCTGTGCAGCGCCTCGACCAGCGAGCCGGAATGCCCGGCCAGGCGCGACGAGGTGTCGCCGATGCGCCCGACCACGGCGCCCAGTTGCGCCTTGAGCATGCGCATGGCGAACTCGATCTGGCCCAGGCCATCGCGCCGGCCAGTGTATAAATGCTGGCTCAACGGGTTGTCGGCAATCGCCAGGGCCTGGCGGCGCAGGCGCTCATAGGGGCGCAGCAACAGCAGGATGGCCAGCCCGGCCAGGCCCGCCACGGCAAGCACTTCGGCCAGTGACACCAGCATTGGCGCCCCTGCCCACCATTGGCCCACGCCGATCACCAGCGCCGCAACCCCGGCCACCGCCAGCGACAGACGCGTTGCCAGGCCCGTCACCGGCAGCCGTTCGCGCCAGCTGCGCCGCCCGTCACGCAGGCGTGCATAACAGGCCTCGGCCGCCGCCACCTGTTCCCTGCCCGGCTTGGTGCGCACCGACTGATACTCCAGCGCCTGCCCGCCACTGCTGATGGGCGAGACGAACGCACTGACCCAGTAATGGTCGCCGTTCTTGCAGCGGTTCTTCACCAACCCCATCCACGAACGCCCGGCCTTGAGCGCCTGCCACATCTGCGCAAAGGCCTGGGGCGGCATGTCCGGGTGGCGGACCAGGTGGTGGGGCTGGCCCAGCAGCTCGTCGCGGGTAAAGCCGCTGACCTGCATGAACACATCGTTGGCGTAGGTGATGCGGCTGTCCAGGTCGGTGGTAGACAGGATGTTGGCGTCGCCGGGGTAATCCACTTCGCGACCGGTAACAGGCAAATTGCACTTCATCGGAGGCTCTCGTTGTTGTTGGGGACAATCGGCAGGGCGCTCGAGATTAGTGGCAATTGGCAATCATTTTTTGATCTGGCTCAACCCTCGCGTCATTTGTAGGTCAAGGTGAACCCCACCGAAGCATTGGCCACGCCGCCCACCGGAGCGTCCTTGCCAACCTGGATGTAACGGGCAGCCATGGGGATCTGGATATCGCCATTCTGCAGGCGGGTCATCTGCACTTCCTCAATCAGCGGCATTGGCGTGAGATCAGACCTGAGCACCTGCACGCCAACACCGGTGGCGTCCGAGTCCTGGTTCAGGCCAAGGATGCCGCGCGGCGCGTCGAGCACACTGGAACCATTGCGTGGGTCCAGGCGTAACACCGCGAAGTTCTCGTTGCCGGGCTCGGTGCCGGCCCGACAGGCTTGCACCGGGATGCTGAACGAACGGGCATCGGTGAAGCTGCCCTCACCGGTGAACTGGCCGGTGCGCCAGGTGCCCATCGGCACGGTGACCTGGGTGGACGGTGCGCCGGGCAAACCACACAGGGCGGTGTCGAGGGTGCCCGCGGAGAACACCAGCTCGACCACCTTGCCTGCCTTGTCGTTGGTGACCTCGGCCAAGGTATGACCAGCCAGGGATTGTGGCCCCATCCCCGAATCGACAGGGCCGTACTTGATGATGCGGTAGTCGTAGTACATGGGGCGGATTCCAGAACCCGACGTATCGCTTTCTATCTGGACGATCGAGGTGTGGGGCACGCCCCACCCGAAGCGCCCCTGGCCGGGCGTGTACGACCAGTACGAATGCCCAGGGCTTCCGTAACTGGCCCCCATCACGACACCAATGCCCGGTATCCGCGTCTGCAGGATCACCTCGCCGGGACCGACCAGGCTAGAGCCATGGATTTGCGGCATGGGTGACGTGACCTCGAATCGATTGGTCCCATAACACCAAATCAGGTCGCCATACGTGCTCTCCCACTGATAGCTCGGCCGCTGAGGACGAATGATGGTGCCAATGGGGGCATCCCGACCGACGAACAGGTGGCCCGGATCAATGTTTACCCTGTAGAAGAAACCCGGTGGGAAATTGCAGCCCATCACCGACAAGGGCAACCACAAGAGCACTGCCAACCCCCACTTGAGCGGCCCACGGCAAATGCCTGTCCGAACCCTGTCACGCATTACTCGTTCCACTATCCCGCTCCTCATCCGCGAC
The DNA here is from genome assembly GCF_003231305.1 of Pseudomonas sichuanensis. Classification (GTDB taxonomy): domain Bacteria; phylum Pseudomonadota; class Gammaproteobacteria; order Pseudomonadales; family Pseudomonadaceae; genus Aquipseudomonas; species Aquipseudomonas sichuanensis. The sequence goes on from NZ_QKVM01000056.1 coordinate 15,971, forward strand.
CTGCGGCGTGATGCTCGACCAACGCCACCTCGCCCTGGCGACAGACACTCTGTACCTGTCGATACCCTTGTGCAGGCGCCTCGCCCGCCAGTGCCAACAGCGCCCGACACTGCTGCGAGGCATTGGCGCCCCAGCGTACGGTCAGCGCCCCCACGTCTCCTTCGAATGCCAGCAACGCCTGCCCGCCAGGGCCGACCACGCCGACCGTGCGCTGCGCTCCGTCCACCACCTGGGCGCCGAACGGCGGCAGCCCACCGTCCTCCAGGCGCAGGTTGAGCAACACCTTCTCCACCCGCTGCGCGGCGAACTCGGCCTTGACCACCGCCCCCCGGCGCGGCACCACGTTGGTGACGCCGTTCTCGATCTCGGTGCTGTGGTCCAGCCCGCTGGTATCCAGGCTCACACGGTTCTTGCGGTACGGCGTGAGGTAGGGGATCAGCGCATAGCCGCGGCTGTCGGTTCGGGTACCCGGTGCATTGCCAAGGCCCACACCCGGGGTGTCGGCCACATGCACCAGCCCCAGGGTTTCGCCCAGGGTCTGGCCCAGGGCGATGCCGCCGCCGTGGGCCAGCAATGAGCCCGAGGCGCTGACGTTGACCTGCTGGTAGCGCTCGCCGGCACTCACGCCAGCGCCCAGTTGCGCGAACGGCGCCAGGTAGTTGAGCGAGGCCGAGCCACTGCCACCGGAACGCTCGGCATGGCTGGCATCCACCGCGTAGTTGAGGTGCCCGTCCCGGCCTCGGTAGCCGGCACGCTGGTCGTAGCTGCCGTCGTTGTTGCGGCTCAGTGCCAGGTTGCCACTGCTGCCCCGCCCCAGCGGGATCGAAACGTTGAAGCTGATCAGGCTCGACTGGCCATAGGAGTCCACCAGGCTCTTGCTGGCGTACAGGCCATAGCTCACCCCCCGGTGCACGGTGTTGACGCCCAGTTGCAACTGGCGCTCGCGGCGCGAGGTGTTCCAGTAGTCCTGCTGGCTGAGGTCCAGGTACAGCGAGGTGCTGCCGAAATTCTGGTTGATGCTGGCCTGCACCCGGCTGCGCTTGGTCATGCGGTTGAAGTCATCGCCCTGATGCTGCCACACCGCCTCGCTGAAATCGCGGTAGCCCTCGGTGGAGTAGCGATAACCGGCGAAACGCACCGAGGTGCCGGTGGCGAACGCCTTGCCGTAGCGGATGCCATAGCTGCGCCCCTGCTCGGTACGGCCATCGCGGCCTTCGGTGCGGGCCTGGGTCACATCCAGCGAAATGGCGCCGAGGCTGCCAAGGTTCTTGCCCAGCCCCAATTGCGTCGCACGGTAGAAGTCGTTGCCCAGCAGGCCGCCGGACAGCGTGTAGTCGTAGGGCAGGCCATAGGCCAGCGTGGCCTGGGCCAGGCCCGGTCGGTTGCCGTTTTCGGCGGCGGCGTTGTACTCGCCAACGGTCAGGCCATAGCGCCAGGTGTTCTCGCGCAGCAGGTTACCGAGGGTGGCGTACGGCTGGGTGAAGCTGCGCTCACGGCCATCGGCCTCGGTGATGATCACCTCGAGGTCACCGCTGCCGCTGGAGGCGTTGAGGTCGTTGATCTCGAACGGCCCAGGCGGCACGTAGGTGGTGTACAGCGAATAGCCGTTGTGGCGCACCTCGACCCGCGCGCGGGTTTCGGCCACGCCGCGAATCACCGGCGCATAGCCCTGCATCGAGTCCGGCAACATGCCGATGTCGCTGGCCACCTGCACGCCACGAAACGGCAGGCTGTCGAACACATCACCGGCCGTGAAGCTCTCGCCGAGGGTGAAGGTGCCGAAGCTGCCCGGCAGGTCGGTTTGCGCGTAGCTGGTCGAACGCTGCCACTGACGCTGACCGTTCTGGTCCTGGATGTAGCTGCCGTTGGAGCGCAGGCGCCAGCCGGCGAGGTTGAGGCCGCCATTGAGGTACAGGCTGAACTGGTTGTGCTCGCCCTGCCCCGCCGTGTGCCCTTGCGAGCCAGTGAACTGGTAGTTGAGCAGCCCGGCGTTGATGCCTGCGTCCCATTCTTGCGGCGCCACGTAGCCCGCTGCGTCGCGACGCAGCGCCACCTGCGGCACGCTGATGTCCAGCGCCAGGTACGCGGGATCGAAGGTCACCAGAGCGCCTTCGACCGCCTGCTGCAGGTCGACGCAGTCCAGCGTGCCCAGTTCGCGCTGGTCGATGAACGCGGCCAGCTTCACGCCCATGGCGTCGAGCATCGCCGGGCTCAGGCAGGCACGCACCTCGCCGTTGCCGGCATCGTCAAAGCGCAGTTCGCGGCGGTCGTAGAAGCTCTGGTTCAGGCGGATGGTCACCTGGTGCAGGCCCGGAGGTACCTGGGCGTTGTGGGCGATGGCTTCCAGGTCCAGGTTGGGGCCGGCCGAGCCGCCACCGAAGGGCTGCATGAAGCTGCTGTCGAAGGTCACCGCCTGTGCACAGGGCAAGCCGGCGCCGAGCAGACAGGCGAGCAGGGCTGGGCCGCCGGCATGACGCCGGTGGCAGAGAATCTTGGGCATTGCGGTTACTCGATCAAAGTGCGGGCGCCAGTCAGCGCGCAGCGGTAAGGCTGACCCGTTCGGGCTTGGTGTAGCCGCCGAAGTCGTTGATCACCGAGAACTCGACGCTGTTCGGCGTCCAGCCCAGGCGCGGGGCGATGGCGTACTGGCGGGTGGAGAACGGCGCCACCATCACCGGCTTGTCGATTTCGCTGTCGCGCCCGCCGTCGGCCACCTTGATATGGATGAACGAGACGTGGAACGGCGTTGGGTTGTACACCTGCAGGCGCGCTTCGCCGGCCTCCTGGCGGATCGCCCACTCCAGCCGTGGCAGGGCCTCGAGCAGGCTGCCCTGCAACCCTTTGGGCCGGTAGAACAGCTTGATCCGCGTGCGCAGGGCGATCTTCAGGGTGTTGCCGTCGTCGTTGCTGGCGGCGGGGATTTCCTGGGCGTTGAAGTAGAACACCGACTCGCGATCGGTCGGCAGGTTGTGCGCGGTCGGCACGATACGCACCATCTGCTCCTTCATCGCATCCAGCCGGAACAGCGGCGGTGTGGCAATGAACGGCGCGCTGATGGCGTGGTCGTCTTCTTCGGTGTTGACCCAGGCCTGCACGGCGTAGGGTTTATCGGTGCCGTTGCCGGCGGTGATCGATGCATCGCGCTTGCTGGCATCGAAGATGATGCGCGTGCCGCTCAGGGTCACTCCAGCCTGCGCCGTAGGCAGCAGTGCCAGCAGCAACGCGCCGGCCAGCCACCTGTGCGAATGAGTGCGGAACATCACAGCCCCCTTGGTTTCAAGGTGAGCCACGCCCTGCACAGGGCGCGGCTGCAGCCCGGTTTACTGGATGTTCACGGTGAACTGCGCCTTGGCGTTGGCCGGGCCAGGGGTGGCCGCGCCAGTGGCGATGTAGTTGGCGGTGAAGCGCAGGGGTTGGCTGAGGTTGGCGTACTCGGCCGACGGCTCGGACACCGGCAGTTCGGTACCGCTGAAATCGCGCAGTTGCACGGCCACGTTGCTGGCGGCACCGGCCACCGGCTCCAGCGCCAGCCATTGGCCCGAGGCGCCAGCGGAGCCGGTGATCGGCAGGAAGGTCACGGTGGCGGCTTTGCCGGTGATATCGCAACCTGGGTCGCTGGCGTCCACCTGCAGGGTGAACGAGCCACCGCCGGCCACGTCGCCGGCCTTGGCCAGGCTGCTCACCGGCACTTCGTCGCCGAGCTTGACCACGCCCTTGGCGCCGCCGGTGCCGTTGCCCACTTCGATGGCGCAGGTGCTGTTGACGATGGTGCCTTCAAAGCTGATCTCGCCATCGGCAGCTTGTGCGAACTGGCTCGCGCCCACCAATGCCACTGCGGCGACCAGGCCGCTCAAGGTTACCTTTTTCATGGATGCTCCCTTTATGATGCTGCGCACGTAGCGCCTTGATGATTCGTGCAACGGCAACCGTGGGTGGCAGCCGAGTGCGAGGGGCATCATGCCGTGGCCGACAAGTCGGGCCATGGCGAAACGGAGCAAGCTGAAGAGGACGTTTTCCCAAGCAAACAGCGAAATTTCCTAACGCTTGCAATACTGACAGCGCTGACAGCCAGCGGTCACCCTGGCGACCCGATCGGCGCGCTATAAGACACTGTCCCCTTCCCCTTTCCGGCCACCGCCACATGACCCGACCCCTGCCCCGCAAAGCCCTGATCCTGCTGCTCGTCGCCGCCCTCGGCGCCACCGCCTGGTGGCTGCGCCCGGCCGCAGACACCGCGCACAAGCCGGCTGCCGCCATCCCGGTGCGGGTGGTCGGCGTGGCCCAGCAGGATGTGCCGCGCTACCTCGGCGCCATCGGCTCGGTGCTGTCGCTGCACAGCGTCGAGGTGCGCCCGCAGGTCGAAGGCGTGCTGACCCAGGTGCTGGTGAAGGAAGGGCAATGGGTGAAGCAGGGCGACCTGCTGGCCACCCTCGATGACCGGGCGATCCGCGCCAGCCTCGACCAGGCCCGTGCCCAGCTTGGCCAGACCCAGGCGCAACTGCAGGTGGCGCGGGTCAACCTCAAGCGCTACCAGTTGCTGAGCAGCGACGACGGCGTGTCGAAGCAGACCCTCGACCAGCAGCAGGCACTGGTGAACCAGTTGCAGGCAACCATCACCGGCGACCAGGCGGCCATCGACAACGCCGCCGTGCAACTCAGCTATACGCAGATCCGCTCACCGGTAAGCGGCCGCGTGGGCATCCGCAACGTCGACCCGGGCAACCTGGTGCGCACCAGCGACACTCAAGGCCTGTTCAGCGTCACCCAGATCGACCCGATCGCCGTGGAGTTCGCCCTGCCCCAGCAAAACCTGCCGACCCTGCACAAACTGCTCGAAGCCCCCACGCCCGCGGAAGTGGAGGCGTTCATGGATGCCGACGGCGAGCGCAGCCTGCTGGGCAAGGGCCACCTGGCGCTGATCGACAACCAGGTATCGGCCAACACCGGCACGGTGCGGGTCAAGGCCGAGTTCGACAACAAGGACGGCCACCTGTGGCCCGGGCAACTGGTGACCGTGCGCCTGCTCACGGCAGTGGACGAGAACGCCCTGGTGGTGCCGCCACCGGTGGTGCAACGCAGCATCGACGGGCACTTCGTTTACCGCCTCGATGGCGACAAGGTCGCCGCCGTGCCGGTGAAAGTGCTGTATCAGGACAGCACGCTGAACGTCGTTGAAGGTGTGAAGCCTGGGGATTGCCTGGTGCTCGATGGCCAGTCGCGGCTTAAGCCCGGCAGCCGGGTTGAAACCAGCGGACAGTGCGCAGAGCCGCAGCGCCTGGCCGATGGCAATCGCGGGGCAAGCCCGCTCCCACAGCAGCAAGACGTGGGAGCGGGCTTGCCCCGCGATAGCGTCAGCGCAAACAACCCGGAGCCCCAGCCATGAACACCCGCAACGGCGTGTCGGCCTGGTGCATCGACCACCCCATCGCTACCCTGCTGCTGACCTTCGCCCTGGTGCTGCTGGGCGCCATCGCCTTCCCGCGCCTGCCGGTGGCGCCGCTGCCCGAAGCCGACTTCCCGACCATCCAGGTCACCGCCCAGCTGCCCGGCGCCAGCCCCGAGACCATGGCGTCCTCGGTGGCCACGCCCCTGGAGGTGCAGTTCAGCGCCATCCCCGGCATGACCCAGATGACCAGCAGCAGCGCCCTGGGTTCGACCAACCTGACCTTGCAGTTCACCCTCGACAAGAACATCGACACCGCCGCCCAGGAAGTCCAGGCGGCGATCAACACCGCCACCGCGCGCCTGCCCCAGGACATGCCCAGCCCGCCGACCTGGCGCAAGGTCAACCCGGCCGACAGCCCGGTGCTGATCCTCACCGTCAGCTCGGTGCAGATGCCCGGCAACGAGCTCAGCGACTACGCCGAAACCCTGCTGGCGCGCCAGCTCAGCCAGATCGACGGGGTCGGCCTGATCAACATCACCGGCCAGTTGCGCCCGGCCATCCGCGTGCAGGCCCAGCCCGAGAAGCTCGCCGCCATCGGCCTGACCCTCGCCGATATCCGCCTGGCCATCCAGCAGACCAGCCTGAACCTGGCCAAGGGCGCGCTGTATGGCGAGCACAGCGTGTCGACCATCGCTGCCAACGACCAGCTGTTCCACCCCGAGGACTATGCGCGGTTGATCGTCAGCTACCGCAACGGCGCCCCCGTGCATCTTGCCGACGTGGCCAAGGTGATCAACGGCGCCGAGAACGCCTACGTCAAGGCGTGGTCGGGCGACCAGCCGGGGCTCAACCTGGTGATCTTCCGTCAGCCCGGGGCGAACATCGTCGACACCGTGGACCGGGTGCTCGATGCCCTGCCGCGCCTGCAGGGAATGCTGCCGGCCTCGGTGGAGGTGTCGGTGCTGCAGGACCGCACCCAGACCATCCGCGCCTCGCTGCACGAGGTGGAGCTGACCTTGATGATCGCGGTGGCCCTAGTGATCGGGGTGATGGCGCTGTTCCTGCGCCAGTGGTCGGCAACCATGGTGGTGTCCAGCGTGCTGGGCGTGTCGCTGATCGCCAGCTGCGCATTGATGTACGTGTTCGGCTTCAGCCTCAACAACCTGACCCTGGTGGCCATCGTCATCGCCGTGGGCTTCGTGGTCGACGACGCCATCGTGGTGGTGGAGAACATCCACCGCCACCTGGAGGCCGGCGACGACAGCCGCACCGCCGCGCTCAAGGGCGCCGGCGAAATCGGCTTCACCGTGGTGTCGATAAGCTTCTCGCTGATTGCCGCGTTCATCCCGCTGCTGTTCATGGGCGGCGTGGTCGGGCGGCTGTTCAAGGAGTTCGCCCTGACCGCCACGGCGACCATCCTGATTTCGGTGGTGGTGTCGCTGACCCTGGCGCCGACGCTGTGCGCGCTGTTCATGCGCAAGCCACCACAGGAGCAGCACGGCGGTTTCGGCCAGCGCCTGCTGGGCTGGTACGAGAAAGGCCTGGACCGTGCCCTGGCGCACCAACGCCTCACCCTCGGCATCTTCGGCATCACTCTCGCCCTGGCGGTGGTCGGCTATGTCGGCATCCCCAAGGGCTTCTTCCCGCTGCAGGACACCGGCTTCATCCTCGGCACCACCGAGGCGGCGGCGGACGTGTCATACCCCGCCATGATCGAAAAACACCTGGCCCTGGCCAAGATCATCGGCGACGACCCGGCGGTGCGCGCGTTCTCCCATTCGGTGGGGGTGACCGGCAGCAACCAGACCATCGCCAACGGCCGCTTCTGGATCTCGCTCAAGCCCCGCGGCGAACGCGATGTCTCGGCCAGCGAATTCATCGACCGCCTGCGGCCCAAGCTGGCCCAGGTGCCCGGCATCGTCCTGTACATGCGCGCAGGCCAGGACATCAACCTCAGCTCCGGCCCTTCGCGCACCCAGTACCAGTACGTGCTCAAGAGCAACGACGGCGTGGCGCTGAACCTGTGGACCCAGCGCCTGACCGAGCGGCTGCGGGAAAACCCGGCGCTGCGTGACCTGTCCAACGACCTGCAACTGGGCGCCAGCGTCACCCGCATCGACATCGACCGCCAGGCCGCGGCGCGCTTCGGCCTGACCACCACCGATGTCGACCAGGCGCTGTACGACGCCTTCGGCCAGCGCCAGATCAGCGAGTTCCAGACCGAGACCAACCAGTACAAGGTGATCCTCGAGCTGGACGCCCGCCAGCGCGGCAAGGCCGAAAGCCTCAACTACTTCTACCTGCGCTCGCCGCTGTCGGGCGAGATGGTGCCGCTGTCGGCACTGGCCCACGTGGCACCGCCCAGCACCGGGCCGCTGTCGATCAGCCACGACGGCCTGTTCCCCGCCGCCAACCTGTCGTTCAACCTGGCCCCCGGCGTGGCCCTGGGCGATGCGGTGCAGATCCTCGAGCGCACCCAGCGCGAGCTGGGCATGCCCGACTCGATCGCCGGCAACTTCCAGGGCGCGGCCCAGGCATTCCAGAGCTCGCTGTCGAGCCAGCCGTACCTGATCCTCGCCGCGCTGGTGGCGGTGTACATCATCCTCGGCGTGCTCTACGAGAGCTTCGTGCACCCGCTGACCATCATCTCCACCCTGCCCTCGGCGGGCCTGGGGGCGATCATCCTGCTGTGGGGCACCGGGCAGGACTTCAGCATCATGGGGCTGATCGGCGTGGTGCTGCTGATCGGCATCGTCAAGAAGAACGGCATCCTGCTGATCGACTTCGCCCTCGAGGCCCAGCGCCACCACGGCATGACGCCCGAACAGGCGATCCGCCAGGCGTGCCTGGTGCGTTTTCGCCCGATCATCATGACCACCCTGGCCGCGCTGCTCGGCGCGGTGCCGCTGATGTTCGGCTTCGGCGCCGGCGCCGAGCTGCGCCAGCCACTGGGCATCGCGGTGGTGGGCGGGCTGCTGGTGAGCCAGGCGCTGACGCTGTTCTCCACCCCGGTCATATACTTGGCCCTGGAGCGCCTGTTCCATCGCCGCCAGGCCGCCACCGCCACCGCCGCCGCGCCGACCGCCCGCTGAGACAAGACCATGCGCGTACTGATCATCGAAGACGAAGAAAAAACCGCCGACTACCTGCACCGCGGCCTGACCGAGCAGGGCTTTACCGTGGACCTGGCGCGCGACGGCATCGACGGCCTGCACCTGGCCCTGGAAGGCGACTATGCGGTGATCGTGCTCGACGTGATGCTGCCGGGCCTGGACGGCTACGGCGTGCTGCGCGCGTTGCGGGCACGCAAGCAGACGCCGGTGATCATGCTCACCGCCCGCGAACGGGTCGAGGACCGTATCCATGGCCTGCGCGAAGGCGCCGACGATTACCTGGGCAAGCCGTTCTCGTTCCTGGAACTGGTCGCCCGCCTGCAAGCCCTGACCCGGCGCAGCAGCAGCCACGAACCGCTGCAGGTGCAGGTGGCCGACCTGTGGATCGACCTGATGGCGCGCAAGGCCACCCGCGCAGGCCAGCGCCTGGAGCTGACCGCCAAGGAGTTCTCGCTGCTCAGTGTGCTGGCCCGGCGCCAGGGCGAGATCCTGTCCAAGACGGCCATTGCGGAGCTTGTGTGGGACATCAATTTCGACAGTGACGCCAATGTGGTGGAGGTGGCGATCAAGCGCCTGCGCGCCAAGCTCGACGGGCCCTTTGACAACAAGCTGCTGCATACCATCCGAGGCATGGGCTATGTCCTGGAAAACCGTGGTTGATCGCGACAGTGCTCCGTTCACTTGGCGCGGCACGTGGGAGCGGGCTTGCCCCGCGATCCGGCTACCGAGGTGGATGGCACCGGCTTGCCCGGTATTCGCGGGGCAAGCCCGCTCCCACGAAGACCGCAAAGCAGCCCCGTGGGGGAGATGCCCATGAAGCTCATGCGTGCCAAACCCGGCAACTCCATCGCCCTGCGCCTCTGCGCCCTGTTCACCCTGGTCGCCCTGGGCGTGTTCGTGCTGATCGGCAGCGCCCTGTACCGCCAAGTCGACCGCAGCCTCGACCTGTTGCCCGCCGCCGAGCTGGACGCCCGCTTCAGCGTGCTGGAGTCCGCCCTCAACCGCTACGGCACGCCCGAGCACTGGGCCAAGATCCACAACAAGCTCAACCTGCTCGGCGAAGAGGACAAGCGCATCCGCTTCTGGGCGGTCGGCAGCAACCCGAACTACGAATACGGCCAACCCACCGAACTGATCCGCGCCTTCGCCGAAGGCCCGCCGGGCATGCACGAGCTGCGCCTGGCGGACAGCCCCTACCCTTACAAGGTGCTGGTCAGCGAGCTGCCGGCACTGGGCGAACGCCCGCCGCTGCGTTTTCTGATCGGCATCAACACCGAGACGTTCTGGCAGGCCCAACACAGCCTGCTGGTGGCCATCGTCGGCCTGGCGGCATTCGGCGTGGTGCTGGCTTCGCTGCTCAGCTACTGGGTGGCGCGCATCGGTTTGAAACCCTTGCTGACGCTCTCTGACCAAGCCCAGAGGCTCGCCCCGCCGCGCCTGGACGGGCGCCTGCCAACCGAAGCCCTGCCACCGGAACTGGCCCGCTTCGCCGGCGCCTTCAACGCAGCGCTGGACCGGGTCAGCCAGGCCTATACCCAGCTCGAGGCGTTCAACGCCGACGTCGCCCACGAACTGCGCTCGCCGCTGACCAACCTGATCGGCCAGACCCAGGTGGCGCTGACCCGTGGGCGCAGCGCCGAGCACTACTTCGAGGTGCTGCAGTCCAACCTCGAAGAGCTGGAGCGCCTGCGCAGCATCATCAACGACATGCTGTTCCTGGCTAGCGCCGACCAGGGCAGCAAGGCCACCGCATTGACCCGCGCCTCGCTGGCCGAAGAGGTCGCCACCACCCTCGACTACCTGGACTACATCCTCGAGGACGCGCAGGTCAGCGTCAGCGTCAGTGGCGACGCCGAGGCCCGCATCGAGAAAGCCCAGCTGCGCCGGGCGCTGATCAACCTGCTGAACAACGCCGTGCAGCACACCGCGCCTCACCAGGTGATCGAGGTACGCATCGAGGCCGATGAGCAACAGGTCAGCATCGCGGTGAGCAACCCGGGGCCGAGCATCGCCGAGGAACACCTGCCGCTGCTGTTCGAGCGCTTTTACCGGGTGGATGCCGCTCGCGCCAACAGCGGTGGCAACAACCACGGCCTGGGGCTGGCGATTGTCAAGGCCATCGCCTTGATGCACGGAGGTGAGGTCTTCGTGCACAGCGATAAGGCAGGGAATTGCTTTGGAATCCGCCTACCGAATGCGGGACCGGAGTACACCGCACAAGACGCCAGCAAAAAGAAAAGAGGCGAGCAGGTCTGAACGCCTCTTTCGCTAAAAAAACGATCTGCTATTTCTTGGCGTTAACAGCCGTGGCCTTGAATTTGCCCGGTTTGTTTGGGTCGGGTACCTTGGTGAAGGTTACCTCTGAGCCTACGGCAATTCCCGAATTGGCTATTAATTCGAAATACAGCTGGTCATCCTCTTCCTCCGACTCAGGATCGAATTCAATCCAACCGAACTGCAAGTCCGTGTTCATTGATTTAACTTTCCCACTCTGCTCGGCCATATTGATCACCTAAATATTGAGTTGCTCCGAGCGCTCCGAATGCCTTGACAACTCAGTATTCGGAACAGCCTCTATTTAAGCCTATTAAATTCATCAAACAGGCGCCACTGGCATTTCTATCAGGTCCTGCACCACGCGTGCGAGTCAAATACTGAGCTCCATTGTGCTGCGAATTTCGAACTGGCCAACAGCACGTGCTACTTCCTTGATGTTGAGATCAGAAAGATAAGAGCCTCTTGCCCTTGCACTGATTGTCGAGGTTTGATTACCCCACGCCAGTGCAGTCGACGACTCGATCGTCCCGCGCAGGATGTTCGCTTCGATCGCCAACGCCATGTTTTCACTGAGTGTGGAAACGAAGCGCGATTGGTTCGCCCACTTGTAAAAGGCGGCCGATCTACCCGTGAGCTTGAGGGGATCCGGTCCATCCCAAAGGCTTTTCAACCTGCCGAACACACCATGCCTTCCGTAAGTGGGCATAGGCTCAAGCCGAGCGGCCGGTGCCTTGATATAGTCGTCCACCTTACACAGGAGCTTTCCAGGCGCGGACTTGACGGCTGCTATCGCCCTGGATGCACCCTCTCGCATACTCAGCCACACTGATTGGCGCGTAACGCCGAGTTTGGCGGACTTCAGTCGCTTGAAGCCCCGCCCGACGGCCTTCAACCCGTTCCCCCCCCACCGGACAGTGCGTTGCACCAAATTTTTGGTAGCGTTCAACAGCTTGAGACTGGCTTTCATCACCCCCTGGAAGCCCAGCGTGGACAACACGCCGGTTGCCATTGACGCAATCCCCAGCGCCTTGGACAACTCCGGATTGGTCTCTGCGGTCAACGCCGCGGCCACTTCCAGTCCAAAGGACGTTGCAGCCATGGTGGTCAAAAAGGCGAAGAGCATCATCGAGGCTGCCCCCCCCGAAAACACCGTCGCCCCCACTCCTAGTACCGTCAGCACGAATGACAAGGCCAGCCCTCGCCACTTGCCCCCCAGCCCCACGTTCCTGGTCCCCCGCAATTGCTCCTCGCGCTCCCGCAATTGACGGTCCTGCCCCCATCGGCTGAGCATGATCGCACCGCTAGGGTCATGCAGGTTGACCGGGTCCGGACAGTGCTGATAAGGATTGTGGCCACCGTCCCCAAACGGGGCCAGCCAGTCAGGCTGGGCATAGCGGCCTATGCCGGGATCGTAACTACGGTACCCGTTGCCTGCAGGATACTGCCCTGTCACTGGGTCACGACGCATGCCGTTGTATCCGCTGACCACGCCCTCCAGCAACGCGCCCTCGCCAAACGGCAATCGCGGGGCCAACGTGAGCCCACCGTCCCTGACCTGCCCTGCAATGCCAACCTGTGGATCGTCGATCAACCAGCGCACCTGGTCGCCTTCGTACTCCGCCAGGCCTGCCGAGATGCTCGTACGACGCGTGACGGCACACGTCTTGTCGAACCAGATTTCGCCAATCAGCTCATCACCGTCATATCGCAGCTCGCGAATGCTTTCGTCCTGTTCGACGTATTGCGCGACCAAGCGCTGATGACCGTCGTACTGATAGCGCGATAACAGTTGGCCTTCAGCATCGTTCACCCTGCTCACCTGGCCGGTACCGGTATAGCTGAATGCGTGGCCCTGTCCATCATCGACCAAGTAGCCATTATCGCTCCAGCTCAAAACCCGAGACTGCGAGCCGTGCTGCACCGAGGTCATGCGCGTGGGGTCTGCATTCGCGTCGTAGCTGAAATCCTGCGTGTGCTGGGTGCCATCAAAGCGCGTAGTCACATTGGTGACAATGTTGTCCAAGGCGTCCCAGATGAACGCTTGCGCCTTCACGGCATCGCCGCTGGCATTGGTCGGGCAGTAGGCAGCATCGTCGCTATCGCAGGTGTAGCCCTTAAGACGATCAAGTACATCGTAAACGAAGCGCTCGGTGCTCTTGAGCTGACCGTCCTGGTAGTTCGCTTTGCTGATCAGCCGGCCATCACCGCGCCAGGTCATGCGTTGACTGAAGCGTATCGCGCCATTGTGCAGGAAAGTCCGCACGATCTCCTGGCCGAGACCATTGTGTTCACTGAGTACCTGCCATTGCTCACCGGCCTTCATTGCATGGACGAGGCGCGACTTCAGCCTGCCCAAGGCATCGTAACGGTACAGCACATCCTCATGATCCTTGCATGTACGCAGCAACCGCCCCTGGTCGTCGACGAAAACTCGCTGCCAACGCCCATCGGCACGCAGCGAAGCCACGGTGGCGCCACACAAGGTCTGCCAGTCATGCGTCGGCACCTTTCCACGAGGCGTGGTCTCTGTGCCCTCGATGCGCCCTGGCAGGTCGCTCTGGATGAAGCGGTGCCTCCAGGTACCGTCCGCTCCATCCTCGCAGACCACAGTGGCTCCGCCATTCTTGCGTGCAAGACTGGCCATGGCGCTGTCGCCCGCGCGCCAACGGACGCAGTCGGCATCGATGTGCGTCTGCAGGCACGTCTTGTCGGGCAGGGTATCCCTTAGTTGCACAAGACAAGTAAGAAACCTGAGCATTTCCTCTTCATCATCTCCACCACTGCACGTTAGCGCGACATCAACGTCCCACTCACTTGAATCGACGTCCGGTGGAGTTGGGTTTGTGCTCGATTGCTCCTCGACAACGGCTCCCAACGCTGTCAGCCACGGTTCTCGCCCGTCCTTGGGCTGTACCTGTGCCATCTCGATCACTGCCTGGCCCCCCGGCAGATAGTCCCACTCCCAACACCCTACCGACTGCGACTCATCGAGCCCGTCCCTGCAGTACTCATCCAGTGGCACATAATCAATGGCCCCAGCGGGCTGCCATTCACTGCGCCAAACCCGCTGAACACCGTCCAGGTGATTGCGGCGTTGAGCACCGTTGGCATGGGTGTGAGTCTCCAACTTGTTATCCGCGGAATATGCAGTGGTGATATGTATCACTGCTCGCTGGTTTTCTGCCCTGCTTTTTCTGCCAGGCTCCAGGCGATACCGAGCGTCGTCCACGACCCGCCCAAGAGCGTCGTACTGCCTTGTCATCTCGATCTCAGAATCCGTTTGAGTAAGCCAGTTCGCGCTATGGCGTGAGAAGTGACGGACACTGACCTGCTGCGTGCCGGCCTGGGTTTGCGAGGTAATACGCTCCAGGATGTACGGGGCATTTGGGTTGTCCTCGAACGTCTTGGTGGTTTCCTCCCAGAAGACATCAGGCCCCTGAAGCGTCATCTGTGTATTCTTGACGGTCCATACCTTGACCTTGCTCGCATCGCTCGGCGTCGCCTTATGCGTCACCGTCGACGAATAATGCAAATGTCGACGACACAGCACCGAGGCAAGGCCGATTTGCTCCGGTTCGTCCGTAGGGATGAAGAGCTCGCCGGCCTCCATCTGCAGGCGCCTCCCCTGAATGACTCGCTCTTCGGCCAATTCAAGGTACGGTCTGCCTGCATGCGCTACCGTGCGGTAGCCGAAGAGTTTCAGACCAAGTGGATGACCGAAATCGTCACATTCATACTCGTACATCACAGGTAGCATCGCGTACTCAGGTACTGCCGGGCAGTCCAGTAGCGGTAGTTCCTGTAGTTCCTGTAGTTCCGGCAGGCTGTCAACTATGTACAACAGATCGGCCTCGATATGATTCGCGCCACCCGCGCGACCATAGTAGCCACGGTAAAGCGTATGCTGGCCCTCGATGATCACTTTCACGGGCAGTCCGTCATCGTCCGTCGTCGTGATCTGCATATCGACCGCCTTGCCATGGGGCTGGCGCTGTGCGACCGGGACGACTTGCAAGCAGGCCTGAATAGCGTTGACCAACACCTCACGTTGATTGCGGCTGAATTGCCAGAGCATCTCTACGATTGCCTGCTGATGCTTGACGGAGTGTTTGCAAGCCAATGCAGGCTTTCCCTTCCTGATGACCAACTTGATCGACTCGATCACCTCGATCAGGTCATTCCCATACCCCGTATATCGAATATTATGCGTCGTATTCTTGTTCTGGGCCTTTAACTCCAGCCACTGGTCCTCGGCGGATGCCTCACCTGCCAGTATTTCTCGCCTGTGTCTGCCGTCCTCACCGAACACCTGTAAATGATGCCGTCGCTTGCCATAGGGACCTCGCCGGCCGGCAATGATGTACAACTGATCAGAGCTGTCACGCAACTCCCCCGAGTATTGGTAGGTGGCCACGTGGTTCTCTTGCCCACCGCCAGGAATCAAGGCATGGAGCTCGACCTTGGGCCACGAGGGCCACTTATTGGTGTCTTTGGGTTCTGGGCGTACACCCGGGGTGTAGCGCACGTACTCGACCGAACCATCCAACTCCTCTAACCGACACAGCACCCGGTCTAGAACCGGATCGTCTTCATAGCCACATTTGACCTGCTGAAGGCGCGCACCTGCTTGAGTCCACTCAAGGGTCCGTAGCAGCCAGTCATTCAATTGCAAATTGACCTCGAAGCGTTCATCGCTTGCTGGCCATATCTGCATGCTCACCTGCGCAGCCGACTTGTCCGGGGTGACGTACTCAGCCGTGAACAAGGGTTGTTGCTCGCTCTCGATGCGCATGAGCAGGAATTGCCCAAGCTGACGCTTCCACGTCAGTTCGAGCACCTCACCATAATGCGAGATGATGCGAGAAGGCAGCAGCTGCACGAATGGACGCTCGTAGTAGGCGATGCGCTCGTTCAGCTCCGCGATCGTTCCATGTGTTTCCCATGCCTTGGCGGCCTCGTTGTAATCGAGCACCGCACCGACGTAGTAGGCCGCCGGTGAAGCCACTAGCAGCACCCATTGAGTCCAGTGCTCAGGCACGGCGGGAAACTGCGGTTTGCTTTTCTCCTTGATAGCCCGCAGGAGCTTCAGGATTGTCCGGCGAAATTCATCATTGGGCTCGACCTCGTTGACCTCCTCCATGGCAGGCTTTTTCAAGACTTCCTGACGGCCATTGGGCAGCTCGATCGTGAATTCACTGTAATCCTTGTTACAGCGCAACAGGCAGTGCTTCTTCTTCAACGGTTTTTGCTTGCCAAGGTCTTCCCACTCCTCGGGGGTGAACGTGATTTGCCCGCCATTGGCCAGGGTCAACACACGGTCACGCACGTCCAGGCTGGAGAAGCGCCAGGCCCAGCCATCCCCCAACCCCGCCTCGTTTCCGCGCAAGGCCGAATAATGCAAGGTCAGGTCGCACAATGGCCCCCGTGCGCCCAGACCTTGCAGCGTTGCGATCGGGTAGTGAGCATGGAACAAGCCCAGGCGGCCATCTACGCCGGTCATGTCATGCCCGAAAGTATCGAAAATTTCCGAGTGATCCGTGTTCCCCCAGTCTTCGCATAGCAGACTCCTCGGCGTGTAGGGCGCCAATGCGGCGGACGGGGTGAACTCGACCGATTTCGAATCTTTCCAGAATGCGTGTTCGTCAAAGGCGCCGAAATGGCCGACGATCAATTTGCCTTCACCGCGCAGGCTCTCGGGATAATCCAGAACGATCTCGTAGTCTTGCTTGACCCGGCCGCCCCAGATGATCTTGCCGGCGCTGACCCAAAGCGGCGACTCTTCACCTTTGCCGAAAACCGTCGGCTCGCAGGCGGCCAAGCGGAAACTGTCATTGCAGGCCAGCGCCTGTACCAGATTGCTATCGAATGGAGCATTGCTGAAAGCCCGGTACTTGGCATGGCTCCACAGCCGTAATGGGCCACTCTCGGTCGTGAAGTTATTGTTCTCGTCCCATGCTCCGGCAGTGATCGGGGCGCCCTGCTCGGCAACATACTTGGCAAATGCCCGAGGCCAATTCTGTGCCGTTAGTTCACTGGCCTGAGGGGTGAAGGTAAACCGACTGATCTCTCCATCGCAGCGGTTGACCAGAAACGCACTGAGCCTTTCATTACGCGCGAGTTCGCGACCCGCCTTGATCGGTACGGTGCTGTACCACCCATCGTCGACGCTGCCCTCTCGCATCAGTGTGAAGTCGGTCATGTCGGGAAGGTAACCGTCAGACCGCGTGGTGATCAGGTAAGGAACCGCATAAGGGTCAATCTGACTGACGATTCCGCTGAGCAAATAGACATTCTTGATGTATTTGAAAAACCAATGCAGACCATTGAATAGGCCAGTCCCCTTCAATATCGGATAGTCAAGGGTGAGTTGAGCATGATGATCCTGCAGAGCATTATCGACAGTGAACACAAATTTCGCGTACTGACCGGGGTAGCCTACGACCGTTACGTAGCCAAAAAATGAGTAGTAGCCGTTTGTCTCAGTAGTCA
This sequence comes from Pseudomonas sichuanensis, assembly GCF_003231305.1. Taxonomy (GTDB): domain Bacteria; phylum Pseudomonadota; class Gammaproteobacteria; order Pseudomonadales; family Pseudomonadaceae; genus Aquipseudomonas; species Aquipseudomonas sichuanensis. The sequence continues at coordinate 33,236 of NZ_QKVM01000056.1, forward strand.
GCTCCACCCACACCGCCCCCGACGCTGGTGACAGCTTCCCCCACTCCTCGGGTTTGACCAGTACCGCGCCGCTTTCGAGCATGGCCTCCAGTTGCATGGCCTCTTGCGCTAGCTTCGCATCCAGCTCGGGCACATGCTCGATGTCGGTGTAAGCCAAGCTTCGTTTGTCTGGAAAACTGATACGCAGCACATCATCCTCTGCGTATTCGTAAACAGCTTTGACGCCGTCCACCGTGATGGGATCGCCATTCTTGAAGAATTTCCTGAAGGCGTGACAGTTGTACGTCATCACCAAACCCTCGCGTGCTACCGGCTCGTCGTCATTGAATGGCGACCAGGTGAATTGCACAACTGACAAAAATGCCAGGTGTCCGCTGCGTGGGCGAGAGCATGTGCAGCGCGAGAAGATGCGTGTCAATCCTTAAGCGCTCTACAACGTGGGTTGTGAACGAAAATCCGCGCATGCAAGCGCCTACAATTACATTTTCCGCAACAGTGCTTATCGAACGGAGTGCTGTTTCAGGCCTAGGGAAACGACTAACTTTAGCCCTGTCTCCATTAACACTTGCCCCCGCAAGAAGGTAGTTTCAAATGTCCAACAGTATGGGTATTGCCAGCGTTTTCGTCCTGTCTTCCCTGTTGTTGTCGCCACTGGCCATGGCCGAAGAATCCCAGGCCTTCGTCACCCGCAATGCAGAACTTGCCGCTGTTCACCAAGAATCCCGCGAAGCCTTGGCGCACAAGGCTGACGCCGGCGATTCCGCAGAACAGACAGCCTCGAAGGTTTCCAGCGACGCCAATGTCGATAGCTGATTACGCACCGTCGCACCGCCCATCTTCCCTTGGCTACTCATGGGCACCCGCGGTGCCGATATGTTAGCCTTTCAAAGCCGCTGCTCATCAGCGGCTTTTTTTATGTGTCGAAAATATCAGCCAGGCTGCTGCGTCTCTAATAAGAAACTTGCAGAACACGACAATAAAAAACTGCCCCACCGCTTGACCAAAGGAGTTTGTACCGGTGTCTTTCGCGTTTCGTTTTACCCCGCTTTTCCTTGCGTTAACCGCAACGATGCCCCTGGCCGCCCAGGCCGATGAAGACAAGGCTGATGGCTTCATCGAAGGCTCTACGCTGAACCTGCATTTTCGCAATGCCTACTTCAACCGCAACGAACTCAACCGTGACGTGCGTGACAAGCGCGAATGGGGCCAGGGCGCCGTGGCGCGCTTCGAGTCCGGCTACACCCCTGGTGTGATCGGTTTCGGCCTGGACGCCCACGGCATTCTCGGCCTCAAGCTCGACGGTGGCGCGGGCCATGCCGGCACCTCGATCCTGCCCAACCACGTGAAGGACGACGGCAGCCAGGGCGCTGCACCGCACTCGTTCTCCACCGCAGGCGGCGCGATCAAGCTCAAGGGCTTCGACACCGAGTTCAAGGCCGGTGACCTGTTCCTGACCAACCCGGTGATCGCCGGCGGCGAATCGCGCATGCTGCCGCAGACCTTCCGTGGTTTCGCCCTGACCAACACCAGCATCGACGGGCTGATGCTCGAAGGTGGCCAGGTGAGCTTCACCAAGCCATACAACCAGAGCGGCCATCGCCGCATCGACACCTACTACGGTGCACTGGAAGACGGCGACAAGAGCAAACACCTGAACTGGGCCGGCGCGTCCTGGAGCGGCACCGAAAACGTCACTGCCAATGTCTACGCCGCCGAGCTGAAGGACATCTGGAACCAGTACTACGCCGACTTCGACTACACCTACCAGGTCAACGACCTGGTCAGCCTCAACCCGGGCGTGCACTACTACCACACCCAGGACACCGGCCAGTCGCTGCTGGGCAAGATCGACAACAACACCTACAGCGTGCACTTCACCGTGGCCGCCGGGTTCCACAGCGTCACCGCCGCCTACCAGCGGGTCAACGGCAACACGCCGTTCGACTACATCAACCTGGGTGACAGCATCTACCTGGACAACTCGCGCATGTACTCGGACTTCAACGCGCCCAACGAGCGCTCGTGGAAGCTGCAGTACGACTATGACTTCGCCGGTGTCGGCGTGCCGGGGCTGACCAGCTCGCTGTCGTATTCGCGCGGCGAGGCGGACCTGACCAAGGCCACCCAGGACACCACGCACTACGACTACTACAACGCAGACGGCAAGCATGCCACCCACTGGGAGCGTGACTTCGACCTGAAGTACGTGTTCCAGGAAGGCCAGCTGAAGGATTTGTCGGTGCTGCTGCGCTATGCCAGCCACCGGGCCAATGCGGCCTATGCGGCGGAGTCGGATAACGACGAGCTGCGGGTGATCGTCGATTACCCGGTGAACGTGTTCTGATCTGACGTCGGTGCACGGCGAGGGCTTCGCCCTCGTTTCGCCGGCACTGAAAACGCCAGACCGAAGGTAAACGTGGGAGCGGGCTTGCCCCGCGATTGCAGCACCGCGATATACGGCACCGGCTTCGCCGGTGCTCGCGGGGCAAGCCCGCTCCCACGGTAAGTGCTATTGCCGCGATACCGATGAAACAGGATATGCAAGGTTTCAGCAGTTTCTGTTCAAGCCGAGTTCTAGGTCATTGACCAGCGCCTTGGCCATGGCGCTGAGAATCCGCGCCGCACTGCCGGCCAGCAAATCCCCCTCCATTTCCGCCTCGGTCGTCAGGTGCAGGATGCAGCCCTGCAACATCGACAGCTCATCGAATGCCCGGCTGAACGGGATATCGGGCTGCACACGGTACAACTCAAGGAAGGTCTCGACGCCTGCGGTGAAGGCGGGTTCGGGTTTGTCGCTCATGGCGCTGCCTCCAGTGACCGGGCATGGTCGAACAGGCAGCGCAGCAACTGGCTGAGGATGGCCACGTTTTCCATCAGGACCATGGGGCGGTCGTCAGGGGGGAACGCGCGGTAGGCGTCCAGGGTTCTGCTCATGGTCGACATCAGCACGGCGGCGTGGGCCATGGCGGCGTCGTGGGTCAGGTGGTCGATGATGGAGATGTAGGGGATGGGGGGATCGGGGACTAGCTTTTTCATATGCAATTCCCAATATCGATAAAGGAAACCGCCAGCTCATCCTTTCTCACGAGACAAGGGTGGCAGCCGTACATGGGGTGAGAAAGCCGAGGACATTGGAACCCGGCCAGACCTAAGTCTGCCCATGCACGACTGCCATAACAGCGTGCGGGACCAACATCGTTCGGGTTTCTCACGCCCGGTCACCAAAATTGGCGACCAGGGGAAGTTATCCCTGATGATTGTCCCGGCATATCTGGAACCTTCCGGCAGGCGCGTAGGATAGGTCCCAAGCTCAGCCTGACTGAAGTATTTGGTTTCAGATTCGGAAATGTCGTACGCCGTTGTGGGGTGGCTGATCGGGATCTGGTAATGGCTACCAGGTGCATGTCGAAAGATGGGGTGAGGGCCACCAGGTGCTTGCCGGTGTTTTTGCAGCGCCTATGAGATCGAGCGCCGCCCGCGCGGCGCTTCGCGGGTAAACCCGCTCCCACAGTTTGTTTCGGGCCAATTATTCCTGTGAAAGTACCGGCGCCTGCCTTGGTGCATGCCTTGAGTCATGCGGGGCGGCGGCAACGCCCACAATGAAACCGCGTCGTACCAACAGGGCGGACCAGGTAAAGGCCCAGGAGAGACTGGCCCGAAACAAACTGTGGGAGCGGGTTTACCCGCGAAGCGCCGCGCGGGCGGCGCTCGATCTGATAGGCGCTGCAAGGGCTGCGGCAAGCACCTTCATGCCCTGATGCCATCACCAGCCAGGCACCTGCATGCCCTGACGCCATCAACAACCAGCCACCCGACAACCCTCATGCGATCCCAAATCCACCACCAGAGCCCCGCCCGCCACGATTTCGTCGGATGGAACACCATAATTCTTGTCCGACAATCCACCGTTCCTTAGAATACCGCCGCCGCGTAATGGCCCATCCCCCATGGATCAAGGGGCTTATGCAGTAGCGAGCATGACGTCAGTTACCCGATCACCGCGTTCAGCCCTGTACAAGTCGCACCCCGAACTGATCCTCAACCTGGGCAGTTGCCTCGCCGTGCTCGCCATAGTGGGCATCGTCAGCTACCTGCTGGCACGCGAGCGCGACAGCGTCGAACAATCGGCCATCCGCTCCTCGGGCAACATCGTGCAGCTGATCGAAAGCGACATCCTGCGCAACGTCGAACTCTACGACCAATCGCTCAAAGGCCTGATCTGGGCCGTTAAGCACCCCGAATTACTCAATGTCCAGCCCAGCCTGCGCCAGCAGATCCTGTTCAGCCAGGCGATTTCGGCACCGGTGCGCGGCGACATTCTCTGGCTCGACGCCAAGGGCGATGTAGTCGGCGACTCCACCAGCGTGGTGCCCCGCCAGGCCAACTTCGCCGACACCATCCCCTTCCAGCGCCACCGCGACCACCCCGGCCTGGGCCTGCTGATCAGCCCACCGTTCAAGGCCCGGCTGGGCAACCTGGACTGGTGCATCAGCTTCAGCCGGCGGATCTCCGGCAGCAACGGTGAATTCATCGGCCTGGCCGCCGGGGCCCTGCGCCTGTCGTATTTCAGCCGGCTGTTCGAGCGCCTGGACATCGGCGACGACAGCAGCATCAACCTGCTCAACACCGACGGCCAGCTGCTGGCGCGCCAGCCCTCCCGGCCACAGGACCCGCTGATCGGCACCAGCTTCAGCGAGCGGCCCAACTTCAAGCGCATCCTCGGCGAGCGCAGCGGCAGCTTCACGGCCAGGTCCAGCCTGCGGGAAACCCAGCGCATGTACACCTTCGCCCGGGTCGCCGACCTGCCGTTGATCGTGCTGGTGGTGCACTCCACCGACGAGGTGTTCCAGTCCTGGCGGCGCACGGCGATCGTGGTCAGTGTGGCCACCGGCGTGCTGTGCATCGGCATCCTCTGGCTCACATTGCTGCTGGGCCGTGAATTGCGCCGGCGCCACGATGCCGAGCAGGGCCTGGCGACACTGGCCGCCACCGACAGCCTCACGGGGCTGGCCAACCGCCGCCGGCTCGACCAGGTGCTGCGCCTGGAATGGGCACGCGCCCAGCGCAACCGCAAGCCACTGGCGGTGCTGATGGTGGATGTGGATCACTTCAAGGCGTTCAACCAGCGCCACGGCCATGCCGGCGGCGACCATGTGCTGCGCGAGGTGGCCAAGACCATCGAGCAGTGCATACGGCGCCCGGCGGACCTGGCGGCGCGTTATGGCGGGGAAGAGTTCCAGGTGGTGCTGCCGGAAACCGAACTGGCCGGCGCGCTGCTGCTGGCCGAGCGCATCCGCGCCAGCGTCGAGTCGATGCCGCCGTTCGGAGCGGACGAGCGCTCGGTGACGGTGAGCGTCGGCATCGGCCTGCACATCCCCGGCACCCAGCACGACCTGACCCGGCTGCTGGGTGACGCGGACGAAGCGCTCTACCGGGCCAAGGCCAATGGCCGTAACCGGGTAGAGGGCCCCAAGGCTTAAGAAGCGGCGCGGGCTGCGGTGCGCAGCGCCTTCACCTGGTCGTGGTTGCGCTGTACACCCTGCAACTGGTTTTCCACCAGCATGTAGGTCTGGTCACTGGCGGTGCGGCCCAGTTTCACCAGCTTCTCACGGCCATCCTTGTAGGCCTTGAGCGCGTGATCCTCGCCACGCTCCACTTCATTGAGCACCGCCGCTTCATCCTTGCCGGTGACCATCGACTTGAGGTTGACCCAGCCACGGTGCAGGTCGCCGCTGATGCTGGTGCTGGTTTCCGGGTCGCCGCCCAGGCGACGGACTTCGCTTTGCAGCTGGGCCGCGGCATTGGCGCACTCGCCGGCACGCTGGACGAAGAACGCCTTGAGTTGCGGGTTCTTCACATCCTCGGCGGAGGTCTTGAAGCCCTTCTCGCCGTCCTTGCTGTACTCGATCAGGTCGTTGAGCACATCGATGACGTCTTTGTTGGGGTTACTCATGGCAACAACTCCTTGGCAGGTGATAGTCACCTTTACCGGAGCAGGCTTCATGCCAGGCTTTGCCATTAAAAATAATCTATAAAAATCAGTTACTTATGATTATTTCGAAACCACCGCGCCGGTGCGTTCTGCATGATCGCCGCTTGGGTCGTCGTGCAGATTGCAGTATCGTCCGCGCTTCACCCGCCACAGGCTGCCGCGCCAATGAAACCTGAATCCCTGCAACTGCTGGTCACCCGCACCATGCCTTTTGGCAAGTACCAGGGGCGGATCATCGCCGACCTGCCGGGCGACTACCTGGCGTGGTTTGCGCGCAAGGGTTTCCCCCATGGCGAGCTGGGCGCGTTGCTGGCGTTGATGCATGAGATCGACCACAACGGCCTGGCCGACCTGCTGGTGCCGCTGCGGGCAAAAACACGTCAGGGCTGAGCGCTCAAGACTGCGCTGTGCCCGCCGAAAACTCGAAGAACTCTTTTCAAGGACGAATGACCTTCCATGCAATCGCGTCAATCCGCTTCATCGGCGTTTGTCATTTCCCTGCTGATCGCAGGCTCAGGGCTCTACTATGTAGGCCGCCTGCGTTGGGCGCTGATACTGCTGGCACTGTTCCTCATCGACTTCTTCCTGATCGGCCTGTTCGCCACGCCCAAGGCGGTGATCGTCGGCCTGTGCGTCGCCTTGGCGCTGAAGCTCGGCTCGGCCTGCCTGGCCGCCTGGATCGCCTGGCGCGGCCACCCGGGCAGCGAACCACCCGGGGCACGCCTGGTGGCCTACGCCGCTGCGGTGGTGGTCCTGGCCGGTGTGCTGGTGGTGCTGCGGGGGCCATTGTTCGGTTACCGGCTCGACCAGATCCCTTCGGGCTCGATGGAGCCGGCGCTGCAGATCGGCGACCACATCGTCAGCGACTCGCGCTTGCTTGGCGATCTCAAGGTGGGGGATGTGGTGCTGTACCGCCAGGGCAATGTGGAAGGGTTCAAGCGCGTGGCGGGGGTAGCCGGCGACCGGCTGGAGATCGTTGCCGGCGAACTGTTGGTCAATGGCCGCAACCTGGGCTTGTTTCATGCACCCGCCGAGATGGTGCGCAGCCCTTATTCACTGAGCCTGGCGCCCCTGGTGGTTGAACCCGGCCATGTCTACCTGCTCGGCGACCGGCGCGACAACAGCACCGACAGCCGTTACTTCGGCCAGGTCGCAGTGGCGGATGTAACGGCGAAGGTCAACGGGGTCTGGTACGCGAAGAATCGCCAACGGATCGGTACGACCTTCGAATAACC
>NZ_QKVM01000057.1 GCF_003231305.1 Pseudomonas sichuanensis
GCCATCAAAGCCTGCCAATCAACGCGATGCTGGCTGCACAGTACGTTGCCCGCCCAACCGGCTCATCCACACCGACGCCAGGATGATCGAGCCGCCGATGGCCAACCGCCCCAGCGGTTCGTCCTGGTTCCAGATCAGCAGGTTCAGCAGCAGCCCCACCGGCACATGCAGGTTGTTCATCACCGCCAGGGTGCCGCCGGATACCAGGCAGGCGCCCTTATTCCACCAGTACAGGCCAAGCGCGGTCGGGCACAGCCCAAGGAACAACAGCACCAGCCACTGGGTGTCGGTGCTCGGCAGGTGCTGGGCGTTGCCGAACAGCAGGAAGGCCGGCAGCACCACCAGCAGCGCGCCGAGGTAGAAATAGCCGAAACGTCGGTAATGCGGCAGGTCGCTGGGGTGGCGGGCCACCAGATGGCGGTACAGCACCTGGCCGGCGGCATAGGTGAAGTTGGCCAGTTGCAACAGCAAAAAGCCCACGAAGAACTCACCTGTGACACTGTCGAAACGGATCACCGCCGCGCCGGCCACGGCCACCAGCGCAGCCAGCAGCGCCCACGGGTTGAAGCGCCGATTCAAGGCATCCTCGATCAAGGTGACGTGCAGCGGTGTGAGGATGGTGAACAGCAGCACTTCAGGCACGGTCAACACGCGGAAGCTCAGGTACAGGCACACGTAGGTAATGCCGTACTGCAGCGCGCCGATCAGCAACATGGAACGCATGAAGCGCGGTTCGACCTGGCGCCAGCGGGTCAACGGCAGGAACACCAGCCCGGCCAGCAGCACCCGGGCCAGCACGGCAAAGTAGCTGTCGACGTGGCCGGCCAGGTATTCGCCGATCAGGTTGAAAGAGTACGCCTGGATCAGCGCGACGATTATCAGGTAGCCCATGGTGGCCTCTCGTGGATCAAGGCGGCGACCTTAGCGGGTTGCGTCCGGGCAGTTCAACCATGAGGTTTGTAAGGGCTGTGCCGGCCTCTTCGCGGGTAAATCGCAGCGGCGAAGAGGCCGGCATTGGTACTTGCTGTGCCCCAGCCATAAAAAAGCCCGGCCATCGCAATGACCGGGCAGGTACACCCAAAGGAGCAACAAGGTGTCAGGGTTGGGAATTCGTTGAGCCTCAGGCCACCGCGGCCAGCTTGGCCTTGGCCTGGTTCAGGCCCTTCTCGTGGAACTCGCCGCTCATGTTCAGGCCTTCGGCGTGGATGAAGTCCACATCATGGATGCCGATGAAGGCCATCACCTGGCGCAGGTAAGGTTCCTGGTGATCGCTGCTGGCGCCGGCATGGATGCCGCCACGGGCGGTCAGGACGATGGCGCGTTTGCCGGTCAACAGGCCTTGCGGGCCGGTCGGGGTGTACTTGAAGGTGATACCCGCCCGCAGCACGTGGTCGAGCCAGGCCTTGAGGGTGCTGGGGATGGTGAAGTTGTACATCGGCGCCGCCATCACCAGCACGTCGGCTGCCAGCAGTTCGTCGGTCAGCGCGTTGGAACGGGCCAGGGCCTCCAGCTCAGCGGCACTGCGCTGCTCTTCAGGCTTCATCCAGCCGCCCAGCAGGTTGGCATCCAGGTGTGGTACCGGGGCCACGGCCAGGTCACGGACCTTGATCTCGTCAGACGGGTGCGCCGCTTGCCATTGGGCAATGAAATCCTGGGTCAGTTGACGGGAAACGGAATCCTGCTGGCGGGCGCTGCTTTCGATGATCAGTACGCGGGACATGGTGGCCTCCATCGGCGGTAAAGGGTGGCGATTCGATGGAGGTGAGATTAAGGGTTGACCTATCGATAAAAAAGCGTAAAAAGTGGGACCAATCTATCGATGAATCCGTTTTATTCCGCTTTGCAGTCCACCTGGATGCGCAACTTGAGAATCTCGCGGTTGAACTTCGCCGTTACATCGGCGCTCTTGCCCGCCGGCACATTGACCCGGCGCACGCGCGGCGCCTCGGGGCCATTGCGGAACGTGACCTTGCACGCCGCCGGCACCTGCCCATAGTTGTTGAGGTTGATCGAACCGATGTCGTAGGTGGTGTCATAGGCGGTGTAGTCGACCTTGACCCCATCGGTCTGTTTCTCCACATCGATGGGGTAGGCCATGGCCCCGAGGGGCAGGCACAACAGCAAAGCCGCACAACATTTCTTCATACCGGCGCTCTCCTTGAGAAGAGCGCAGCTTAGGACAACAGGAGCCCTGGATGAAAGCGCCGCGCGTAACCCTGGATCAGTGGCGGACCCTGCAGGCGGTAGTCGATCACGGCGGCTTCGCCCAGGCCGCCGAAGCGCTGCACCGCTCACAGTCGTCGGTGAGCTACACCGTGGCGCGCATGCAGGAGCAACTGGGCGTGCCGCTGCTGCGCATCGACGGGCGCAAGGCCGTGCTGACCGAGGCCGGCAGCGTGCTGCTGCGCCGCTCGCGGCAACTGGTCAAGCAGGCCAGCCAACTGGAAGACCTGGCCCACCACATGGAACAGGGCTGGGAGGCCGAAGTGCGCCTGGTGGTGGACGCCGCCTACCCCAGTGCCCGCCTGGTACGCGCCCTCAGTGCGTTCATGCCGCAAAGCCGCGGCTGCCGGGTGCGCCTGCGTGAAGAAGTGTTGTCCGGGGTCGAGGAAGTGCTGCACGAAGGCATCGCCGACCTTGCCATCAGCAGCTTCAACATCGGTGGTTATCTGGGCACCGAGCTCAGCCCGGTGGAGTTCGTCGCCGTCGCCCATCCCGAGCACGCCCTGCACCGCATGGGCCGCGAGATCACCTTCCAGGACCTGGAAAGCCAGCTGCAGGTGGTGATCCGCGACTCTGGCCGCGCCCAACCGCGCGACGTCGGCTGGCTGGGCGCCGAGCAGCGCTGGACGGTGGGCAGCCTGGGCACCGCCACCACCTTCGTCAGCAGCGGCCTGGGCTTTGCCTGGCTGCCCCGGCACATGATCGAACGCGAGCTGCGCGATGGCGTGCTCAAGCCCTTGCCACTGGATCAGGGTGGCAGCCGCCACCCGCTGTTCTACCTTTATTCGAGCAAGGAAAAGACCCTGGGCCCGGCCACGCAGATCCTCATCGAGTTGCTGCGCAACTTCGACACCGCGCCGCTGGACGTGCCCTTCGCAGCCCCCCCGCAAGCCTGAGAGGACCGCGCCCAATGGCCTGTTTCGAACATGACGGATGCCTGCTGCATTACGAGGAACATGGCCAGGGCGAGCCCCTGGTGCTGCTGCACGGGCTGGGCTCGAGCAGCCAGGACTGGGAGCTGCAGGTACCTGAGTTCAGCCGCCATTACCGGGTCATCCTCATGGACATCCGCGGCCACGGCCAATCCTCCAAGCCGCGCCGCGGCTACCACATCAAGACCTTCAGCGAAGACCTGCTGGCCCTGCTCCAGCACCTTGGCACCGGCCCCGTGCACTTCGTGGGCCTGTCGATGGGCGGCATGGTCGGCTTCCAGTTCGCCGTCGACCATCCCGCCTGGCTTCGCAGCCTGTGCATCGTCAACAGTGCGCCGGAAGTCAAACGCCGCACCCGCAGTGACTGGGTCTGGTGGCTCAAGCGCTGGGGCCTGGCGCGTCTGCTCAGCGTCGAAACGGTAGGCAAGGGCCTGGCCGCCAGGCTCTTTCCCAAACCCCAGCAGGCCGAACTGCGGCGCAAGATGGCCGAACGCTGGGCACGCAACGACAAACGCGCGTACCTCAAGAGCTTCGACGCCATCGTCGACTGGGGCGTACAGGAACGCATCGGGCAGATCGCCTGTCCTACCCTGGTGATCGCCGCCGACCACGATTACACACCGATACAACTCAAGGAGCGTTACGTCGCCCTGATGCCGCAAGCCCGACTGGCGGTCATCGAGGATTCCCGGCACGCTACGCCCCTGGACCAACCCGCAGTCTTCAACCGTACCCTGCTGCCCTTCCTCGCAGCCGCTTCCACCTCTCAAGGATCTTTGAGCCCATGCTGAAAAAACTCCTGCTGACCGCCTGCTCGGTCGCCTTCGCCACCAGCGTCATGGCCTCCGACAAGACACCACACGTGTTGCTGGATACCAGCTTCGGCCAGGTCGAGATCGAGCTGAACGCTGAAAAAGCGCCAATCAGTACGAAGAATTTCCTGCAGTACGTCGACAGCGGTTTCTATAACAATACGATCTTCCACCGCGTGATCCCGGGCTTCATGGTCCAGGGTGGCGGTTTCACCGACCAGATGGTGCAGAAGAGCACCAACGACCCGATCCGCAACGAAGCCAGCAATGGCCTGCAGAACACCCGTGGCACCTTGTCCATGGCCCGTACCTCCGACCCGAATTCGGCCACCAGCCAGTTCTTCATCAACGTGGCCGACAACGATTTCCTCAACCCCGGGCGTGACCGTGGTTACGCAGTGTTCGGCAAGGTCACCAAGGGCATGGAAGTGGTCGATCAGATCGTCAACTCGCCAACCACCGTCAAGAAGGGCATGCGCGACGTGCCGGCCGACCCCGTGTACATCAAGTCAGCCAAACGCATCGACTGACCGCAGGCTTCACAAGGATGTGAACCGCCTGAGGGTCGGATGGAACAGGAGTTATCTCACCCATGCTGTACCGTCGTTTCGAGCAATTGATCGACATCTTCCGCGAGGCGCCGAGCGAGGCGCCCCCCGGCAAGGTCTGGCCCTTCTACCTCTATTACCTGCGCCAGGTGTGGCCCAGCTTCCTCGCCCTGCTGATCGTCGGCCTGTTCGCCTCGTTGATCGAGGTGGCGATGTTCAGCTACCTGAGCCGGATCATCGACCTGGCCCAGGGCACGCCCAACGCCAACTTCTTCAGCGCGCACAGCGGTGAGCTGATCTGGATGCTGGTGGTCATTCTGCTGCTGCGGCCGCTGTTCTTCGGCCTGCACGACCTGCTGGTGCACCAGACCATCAGCCCGGGCATGACCAGCCTGATCCGCTGGCAGAACCACACCTACGTGCTCAAGCAGAGCCTGAATTTCTTCCAGAGCGACTTCGCCGGGCGCATTGCCCAACGCATCATGCAGACCGGCAACTCGCTGCGCGACTCGGCCGTGCAGGCGGTGGACGCACTGTGGCACGTGCTGATCTACGCCATCAGCTCCCTGGTACTGTTCGCCGAAGCCGACTGGCGGCTCATGCTGCCGCTGCTGGCATGGATCGCCTGCTACATCGCTGCGCTGTACTACTTCGTGCCCCGGGTGAAAGAGCGCTCGGTGATCTCCTCCGATGCCCGCTCCAAACTGATGGGCCGCATCGTCGACGGCTACACCAACATCGCCACCCTCAAGCTGTTCGCCCACACCGACTACGAACAACAGTACGCCCGTGAAGCGATCCGCGAGCAGACCGAGAAAACCCAACTGGCCGCGCGGGTCGTCACCAGCATGGACGTCGTCATCACTTCGCTCAACGGCCTGTTGGTGGTCGCCACCACGGGGCTGGCGCTGTGGTTGTGGAGCCAGTCGCTGATCACCGTCGGTGCCATTGCCCTGGCCACGGGCCTGGTGATCCGCATCGTCAACATGTCGGGCTGGATCATGTGGGTGGTCAACGGCATCTTCGAAAACATCGGCATGGTCCAGGACGGCCTGCAGACCATCGCCCAGCCGGTAACGGTCAGCGACCAGCCCGATGCGCCGCCACTGAAGGTCAGCCAGGGCGCGGTGCGTTTCGAGCACCTGGGCTTTCACTATGGCAAGGGCAGCCAGGTCATCGATGCGTTGAACCTGGACATCCGCCCCGGCGAGAAGATCGGCCTGATCGGCCCTTCCGGCGCGGGCAAGTCAACCCTGGTCAACCTGCTGCTGCGCCTGTACGACGTGCAGGCCGGGCGCATCCTCATCGACGGCCAGAACATCGCCGAGGTCAACCAGGCCAGCCTGCGCGCACAGATCGGCATGATCACCCAGGACACCTCGCTGCTGCACCGCTCGATCCGCGACAACCTGCTGTACGGTCGTCCCGATGCCACCGATGAAGAAGTGTGGGAAGCAGTGCGACGGGCGAAGGCCGACGAGTTCATCCCGCAGCTGTCCGACGCCCAGGGCCGCACCGGCTTTGACGCCCATGTCGGCGAGCGCGGGGTCAAGCTCTCCGGCGGCCAGCGCCAACGCATCGCCATTGCCCGGGTGCTGCTGAAGAACGCACCGATCCTGATCATGGACGAAGCCACTTCGGCGCTGGACTCGGAGGTCGAGGCGGCGATTCAGGAAAGCCTGGAGACGCTGATGCAGGGTAAGACGGTGATCGCCATCGCCCACCGCCTGTCGACCATCGCCCGCATGGACCGCCTGGTGGTGTTGGACAAAGGGCATATCGTCGAAAGCGGCAGCCACAGTGAACTGCTGGCCCAGCACGGGCTGTATGCGCGGCTGTGGCATCACCAGACCGGTGGGTTTGTCGGGGTGGATTGATACAGAAAACGGCATGAGAAAAAGGCGTGGGAGCGGCGGTGCGCCGATGCGACTTGCCCCACGATGGCGTCAGACCAGGCGACAGTCTGATCTGACGCCATCGCGGGGCAAGCCCGCTCCCACGCCAATGTCCCACGCCCCTTGATGTTCATGCCTGACGATACGGCAACATCCCCCGCGCGTCCTCGGCATAGGCCCGCACCCCCGCCCGCTCCTGCGTCAAGAAATCTTCCACCGCCCGCCGCAACCCCGGATGCAGCAGGTAGTGCCACGAACGGGTGATCACCGGCTCGAACCCTCGAATCAGCTTGTGCTCACCCTGTGCCCCGGCATCGAAACGCTGCAGCCCTTCGGCAATGGCAAAGTCCATGCCCTGGTAGAAACAGGTCTCGAAATGCAGGCGGTCGAACTCGTCCAGACAGCCCCAATAACGGCCGTAGAGGCTGTCGCCCCCCACCAGGCTCAGGGCCATGGCCACCTCGCGACCAGCCTGCCGGGCAATCACCACCCGGATCGCCTCGGGCATGCGCGCGGCAATCAGGCTGAAGAATTCGCGGGTCAGGTAGGGTGAACGGCGGCGCACGGTGTAGGTGTTGGCGTAGCACAAGTAGACGAAGTCCCACTGCGCCTCGCTCAGTTGATCGCCCCGGTACCACTCGAACTCGATGGCATGCGCCGCCACCTGCTCGCGCTCCTTGCGCATCTGCTTGCGCTTGCGCGAGTTGAGCGTGTCGAGGAAGTCCTGGAAGTCGCGGTAACCCCGGTTACGCCAGTGAAATTGGCACCCCAGGCGCTCCATCCAGCCCGGCAGGCTGGCCACCACCTCGTCCAAGGCGCTGTCGGTGAAGTTGATATGCGCCCCGGACAACCGCCCCTTGCCCAGGTATTCCGGCAGCGCCTGCAACAACAGCAGGGCGTCGCCAGGCTCGGTACTCAACAGGCGCGGCCCGCTTACAGGGCTGAACGGCACAGCGCCGAGCAGCTTGGGGTAGTAGGCGATGCCGGCACGTTCGCAGGCGTCGGCCCAACCATGGTCGAACACATACTCGCCGAACGAATGCCACTTGCGGTAGGCCGGCAGCAGCGCCCGCACCTCACCGTCGCGTTCCAGCACCAGGTGTTCGGCGGCCCAGCCGTGGTCAGGCGCGACACTGCCGCTGTCTTCCATGGCACTGAGAAAGGCGTGGCGCAGGAAAGGCTGCCCATCGGGCACCAATGCATCCCAGGTGGTCGCCGGCAGGTCGCGCAGGTGGGCAAGGCTGTGAAGGCTGATCACGATTCCGACTCGTTGAATTGAAGTGGGCAGTATTGCCAATGCAGCCGCGACACTCAATTGAACTGCTGTTCACTTAACAGCAGTGCCACCAATTGGACATTATTCTGTCATTCCCCCCCGCAATACTGGCGCCTGTTTTTCGGAAGCCCAGAACCTGTCTAGTCAGGCCTTTTCCGAAGACATGCCAACTCGGGGGCGGCCGCGTGAGCCTCCCCACTTTATTCAACAGGGAGAACCTTATGCGTCTTGTTTCTACACTTACTGGAGTGAGCCTCACCGGCATGATGCTGGCTCTGAGTACTCCAGCCAGTGCTGCTGTCGACGCCAAGCTGCTCGAAATGCTCCGCGCCAATGGTTCGATCAACCAGGCGCAGTACAACGAACTGCAGGGCGACCTGGCAAAAGAAACCAAGGAAAAGGCCGACCAGAAAGCTCAGTCCGAACGTATGAGCTCCTTTGAACAAAAAGTGGCATGGGCCGCCAAGACCCAGATTAAGGGTGATGTGCGCCTGCGTTACGAAGACGTCAACGTCGACAACCCGATCGCCCGCAGCGGCAACCAGGACCGTGAGCGCGTCCGTGCCCGTGTCGGCTTCTACAGCGAAATCAACCCGCAGGTCGACGCCGGCGTGCGTGTGGCCACCGGCAGCAGCGCCGATGCCCGCTCGACCAACCAGAGCCTGGACAACTACTTCGAGAAGAAATCGCTGTGGGTCGACCTGGCCTACCTCGACTGGCACCCCACCGCGGTGCCGAACCTGCACCTGATCGGCGGCAAGATGATGCAGCCTTGGGTCAGCATGGGCGACATCATCTGGGACAGCGACATCAACCCCGAAGGCGTGGCCGTCACCTACAAGACCAACCTGGGCCCGGCCGAAGTGTTCGGCAGCCTCGGCCACTACAACCTGAAGGACAACGTCGACGGCGACGGCGTGCAGTTCAAGCACGACGCACAGCTGTACCACGGCCAGTTGGGTACCAAGTTCAACGCCGCCGACACCCTCAAGGTCACCGTGGGTGGTAGCGTCTACGGCTACGACAACGACAAGGAATCGGCGCCCCTGCGCTCGCTGGGCAACACCACCAACGAGTTCAACCTGGTGGAAGGCTTCGGCCAGCTGGACTTCACCGGCTTCGCCATCCCGCTGTCGGCCTACGGCCAGTTCGTCAAGAACACCGAAAGCACCGATGGCAAGGACAAGGCCTGGCTGGCCGGTCTGAAGACCAAAGTGGGTGCTTGGAGCATGGACTACAACTACCGCGACGTGCAGCGTAACGCCGTGGTCAGCCTGTTCACCGACTCCGACTTCGGCAACGGCTTCACCGGTTCGCGTGGCCACAAGTTCAAGGTCGGCTACGAGATCGACAAGAACTTCGCCCTCGGCGCGGCCTACATGATGGCCAAGACCGACTACTCCAACCTGCCGAACAGCGATGCTGACGTAGACACGCTGCAGGTAGACCTGGAAGCCAAGTTCTAAGCGACACGCTCCCCTGCTTCGCACTCAGGCGGGAAATGCTGACCCCATCCAGCATTTCCTGCCTTTTTTTGCCTGCCAGAAACGTGGGAGCGGGCTTGCCCCGCGATTGCGTCTTCAACCTCACCTCTGCGCCGAGGCTGATGACGCAATCGCGGGGCAAGCCCGCTCCCACGGAGTTTCAGGCAAACATCAGCGCTTGCGCAGAATCACGCTACCGATCGAATACCCCGCGCCAAACGAGCTCAACACCCCCAGCGAGCCCGGAGCCAGGTCATCCTGGTACAGGTGGAAGGCGATCACCGAGCCCGCCGAACTGGTGTTGGCATAGCGGTCCAGAATCACCGGAGCCTCTTCCTCGGCCACCTCACGCCCCAGCAGTTTCTTGACGATCAGGTGGTTCATGCTCAGGTTGGCCTGGTGCAGCCAGAAGCGCTTGACGTCGTTCGGCTGCAGGTCGTTCTCTTCGAGGTGCTGGCCGACGATCTCGGCTACCTTCGGGCACACCTCACGGAACACCTTGCGGCCTTCCTGAATGAACAGTTTGTCCGCGGCGCCCTCGCCCTCCTCTGCCGCACGGTTGAGGAAACCGAAGTTGTTGCGGATGTTGTTGGAGAACTCGGTCCACAGCTTGCTGCTGACGATGTCGAACTGGTGCTTCGAGGTGGCCCGGTCGGCACGCTCGATCAGCACGGCAGTGGCGGCATCACCGAAGATGAAGTGGCTGTCACGGTCACGGAAGTTCAGGTGGCCGGTGCAGACCTCTGGGTTGACCATCAGCACCGCACGCGCCTGGCCCAACTGCACGCTGTTGGCGGCGGTCTGAATGCCGAAGGTGGCCGAGGAACAGGCCACGTTCATGTCGAAGGCGAAGCCCTGGATGCCCAGTGCCTGCTGCACTTCGATGGCGATGGCCGGGTATGGGCGCTGCAGGTTGGAACAGGCGACGATCACGCCGTCGACATCGGCGGCGGTGCGACCGGCGCGCTCCAGCGCCTGGCGGGCGGCGGCCACGGCCATTTCGCAAAGCACCGAGGGTTCGTCATTGCTGCGCTCAGCCAGGCGCGGCTTCATGCGCTGTGGGTCAAGGATACCGGCCTTGTCCATCACGAAGCGGCTCTTGATGCCCGAGGCCTTTTCGATGAAGGCGGCATCGGACAACGGCGCTGCCTCGACTTCGCCGCGCTCGATGGCTGCGGCGTTGTCCTGGTTGAACTGCTGCGACCAGGTGTTGAAGGATTCCACCAGTTCTTCGTTGGAAATGCTCTGGGCCGGGGTATACAGGCCGGTGCCGCTGATCACGACGTTGTGCACGGTCGTTCCTCTGGTCAAAGGCCATCGCCATGCGGCGCAGGCCGGGAAAAGGGCAACATAATGGCACCTTGGTACCAATTTACAGGCGAGGGCTGCGCCCTCGTTCGCGGCACAAGTCTGCTCCTGTAGGAGCGGCCTTGTGCCGCGAACGGCCGCACAGCGGCCGCAAATTCCGTCAAGTTTGCCACAAATTGCAACGGTTAGGCTTCCACCTGGCTCCACTGCTTGCTCAGTCGCTTGTCGGAAACCGGCACTTTTGTACCCAACTGCTGGGCGAACAACGACACCCGGTATTCCTCCAGCAGCCAGCGGTACATCAGCAACTGCTCGTCACGCTTGCCCTCCTGGGCGTGCTTGTCGGCACGGGCCTTGTACTGGGCCCAGCAATTGGCCAGTTCGCTACTCCACACCCGATCCTTCTGCACCTGCGACCCCAGCTTCTCCAGGCGCAGTTCCACCGCCTTGAGATAACGCGGCAACTCCTTGAACCAGACACCCGGCGTCTCACGCACGAACCCCGGATAGACCAGGTTGGCCAGTTGCTGCTTGATGTCGTTGAGCGCCACCGCCTGGCTCAGGTCGATCTTGCCCTTGAAGCGCTTCTGCAGGCCATGCCACAGCTTCAGCACCTCAAGGGTCAGGCGCGCCAGGCGTTCGGCATGCTCGGTCCAGCTGCCGCGCTTGCGCTCGGCCAGTGACGCCAGGCCGGCACCGTCGCGGGGCAAGGGGTCTTCGCCTTCGAGGATGCAGCTGTCGAGGCTGGCCAGCAGGATGTCCTCGACCAACGCCTCGACCCGCCCCAGCTCGCGGTACAGCAAGCCCAGTTCGGTCAACCCCGGCAGCTTGCCGCGCAGGAACTTGGCCGGCTCGGCCAACTGCTGCAGCAACAGGCGCTGCAGTGCGCGGCGGTGCTGGAACTCGGCTTCGGCCTGGGTGGAGAAACGCCCCTCGCGCACGGTGCCATTGTCCTCGACCAACGCCGGGTAGACGGTCATCGACAGCCCGGCAATCTTCTGCTGGGCGGTCTGCGCCACCTGCGTGAAGGCCTTGGCCTGCACCGGCTGCTCGGCCTTCTCGTTACGCGGCAGGGCCAGCGCCGCCTGGCTGGCGGCGGCGAAGCGCGCGGTCAGCTCGGCCAGGTCACGGCCCTCACCGAGGAACTTGCCCGCGGCGTCGACCACTTCGATGTTCATGCGCAGGTGACCTTCCACCAGCCCGGCGGCTTCCGCCCAGGCTTCATCGGACACCCGTGCCCCGGTCATGCGCAGCAGCTCCTGCCCCAGCGCCTGCGGCAGGCCGCCCTGGCCGAAGGTCATGCGCGACAGCGCCGCCTTGACGAAGTCCGGCACCGGCACGAAGTTCTTGCGCAAGGCCTTGGGCAGGTTGCGCACCAGGGCAATGCACTTGGCCTCCAGCAGCCCCGGCACCAGCCATTCCAGGCGTTCGCCCGGCAGGTTCGGCAGCAACGGCGCCGGCACCCGCACGGTCACCCCATCGCGCGGGTGGTTGGGCTCGAAGTGATAGCTCAGCGACAGGCGCAGGTCGCCCACCTGCAGATGATCCGGGTACTGCGCGGCGGTCACCTCGCTGGCCTCGCGGGCCAGCACATCTTCCTCGCGCATGATCAGCAGGTTGGCATCCTTCTGGCTGGTCATCCGGTACCAGGCGTCGAAGGTCGCGGTCTGGTGAATCTCTTGCGGCAGGCGCGCCTCGTAGAAGGCGTACAGCGTCTCTTCATCGGCAAGGATGTCGCGCCGGCGTGCCTTGGCTTCCAGCTCGTCGAGCTGCTCGAGCAGGCGCTTGTTGGCCGCCAGGCACTTGGCCCGCGACTGGATCTCGCCGCCGACCAGCCCTTCGCGGATGAACAGCTCCCGTGACGTGACCGGGTCGATCGGGCCGAAGTGCACCGGCCGGCGGCCGACTACGATCAGCCCGTACAGGGTGATCTGCTCGTACGCCACCACCTGCCCGCGCTTCTTCTCCCAATGGGGCTCGAAGTGGTTCTTCTTGATCAGGTGGGTGGCCAGCGGTTCGATCCAGTCCGGCTCGATCTTGGCCACCATGCGCGCGTACAGCTTGGTGGTTTCCACCAGTTCGGCGGCCATCACCCACTGCGGGCGCTTGCGGCCGATGCCGGACGAGGGATGAATCCAGAAGCGGCGCTGACGCGCGCCCTGGTAATCGCCCTCTTCAGCCTTGTGGCCGATCTGGCTGAGCAGGCCGCTGAGGATCGCCTTGTGCATGCGCGGGTAATCGCACGGGTCTTTGTTGACCGTGAGCTGCAGGTCGCGGCAGATCAGCGCCAACTGACGATGGGCGTCGCGCCACTCGCGCAGGCGCAGGTAGTTGAGGAAGTTCTTCCGGCACCAGTTGCGCAGCGGGTTGGCGGTCAGCGCCTGGCGCTGTTCCTCGAAACCGCGCCACAGGTTGACCAGGGCGGCGAAGTCGGAATCGACGTCCTTCCACTGGGCATGGGCCTGGTCGGCTGCCTGCTGGCGCTCCGGCGGGCGCTCACGCGGGTCCTGCACCGACAGCGCACTGGCAACGATCAACACCTCTTGCAGGCTGCCCAGGCGAGCGCCTTCAAGCAACATGCGGCCCAGCCGCGGGTCGATCGGCAGGCGCGCCAGCTGGCGGCCCAGCGGCGTGAGCTGGTTCTCGCGATTGACCGCCGACAGCTCCTGCAACAGGTTGAAACCGTCGCTGATGGCCTTGCCGTCCGGCGGCTCGATGAACGGGAACGCGTCGATGGCACCCAGGCGCAGGTGCAGCATCTGCAGGATCACCGCCGCCAGGTTGGTGCGCAGGATCTCCGGGTCGGTGAATGCCGGCCGGCCGTTGAAATCCTCTTCGCTGTACAGGCGGATGCAGATACCCGGCTCGACCCGGCCGCAACGGCCCTTGCGCTGGTTGGCGCTGGCCTGCGACACCGCCTCGATCGGCAGGCGCTGGACCTTGGCGCGGTAGCTGTAGCGGCTGATGCGCGCGGTGCCGCTGTCGATTACATAGCGGATACCCGGCACCGTCAGCGAGGTTTCGGCAACGTTGGTCGCCAACACTACACGGCGGCCGCTGTGGGACTGGAAGATCCGCTGTTGCTCGGCCGGCGACAGGCGTGCATACAGCGGCAGGATCTCGGTATGGCGCAGTTGCGCCTTGCGCAGGATCTCGGCGGCATCGCGGATCTCGCGCTCGCCGGGCAGGAACACCAGTACATCACCCGGGCCCTTGCCCTGACTGCGCTCATGCTGGGCAATCTCGTCGAGGGTGGCGAGGATCGCCTGGTCGACCGAGAGGTCGTCCTCGATCTGGTTGCCCTCCTCGTCCTGCTCGCTGGTCAACGGGCGATACCAGGTCTCCACTGGGTACGTGCGCCCGGACACCTCGATGATCGGCGCACCGTCGAAGTGCTTGGAGAAACGCTCCAGGTCGATGGTCGCCGAGGTGATGATCAGCTTCAACTCTGGGCGACGGTGCAGCAAGGTCTTGAGGTAGCCCAGCAAGAAATCGATGTTCAGGCTGCGCTCGTGGGCTTCGTCGACGATGATCGTGTCGTAGCGCTCGAGGAAGCGGTCGTGCTGGGTCTCGGCCAGCAGGATGCCGTCGGTCATCAGTTTGACCAAGGTGCTCGAGTCGCTTTGGTCCTCGAAACGCACCTGGTAACCGACCAACGCGCCCAGCGGCGTGCCGAGCTCTTCGGCGACCCGCGTCGCCACGCTGCGCGCGGCGATCCGCCGGGGCTGGGTGTGGGCGATCAGGCCATGGCTGCCGCGCCCCAGTTCCAGGCAGATCTTCGGCAACTGGGTGGTCTTGCCCGAACCGGTCTCGCCGGCGATCACCAGTACCTGGTGTTCGGCCAGGGCCTTCTTGATCTCGTCACGCTTGGCCGCAATCGGCAGGCTGTCGTCGTAACGGATGCTCGGCACGCTCTGCTGGCGCGCGGTGACCTGGGCAAAGGAGGCCTGGACCTTCTCCACCCACTGCGCAAGCCTGGCCTCGTCGGGGCGCTTGCGCAGCTCATGCAGTTGCCGCCGCAGGCGATGGCGGTCGGCGATCATGGCGTGGTCGAGGTTGTTCAGCAGTTGGTCGATGGCGTGGTCTGTCATGGGGCTTTTTAATGATGCAGCGGGCGCTGCTTATTCATGATCGGCATTCGAAGGGGCGGGATTGTCGCAGATTTGCCGGTTTTTTGCTGGCAGTAGCGGCCCTATCGCGGGGCAAGCCCGCTCCCACGACAAACAGAAAACCCCGTGGGAGCGGGCTTGCCCCGCGATCAATGTTTAGCCGAATACAAACTGAACGTCGCCATTCACTGCTTTAATCAACCTTACGCACCATGTGAGTATCCAAGGCATGCTCCCCGACCCGCTGATCGCCCGCCCGCTGCCCCGCCCTTCGCTGCCGAAGGCCAGGGCCCGTGCCGGCGAGAATCCGCTGGTGCATGTCATCCTCGCCTTCTGGGCCCTGTGGCACTGCCGCCACGCGCGCCCACCAGACACCTCGCTCGCCACTCACTGACCCGTTGCGGCATCCCTGCCGACCTTTTCAGTACGACCGACCGAACCTGAACGGCGGTCCTGTGCGCCCGTGGGCGCGAGCGAATTCCACCATGCACTTTGCACCCGCAGAGCAAGCCAGGCGTTTCCTGGCCGACAACCCCGATATCGACCTGATCGAGCTGTTCATCCTCGACGCCAACGGCGTGCCACGCGGCAAGCTGCTGCACCGCGATGAACTGCTGGCGGTGTTCGAAACCGGTCGTCCGCTACCGAGCACCATCCTCGGCCTTACCCTCAACGGCGACGACGTGGAAAACTCCGGCCTGGTCTGGGATGTCGGCGACATCGACTGCCGCGCCTACCCGCTGGAAGGCAGCCTGGTGCGCCTGCCCTGGCGCCGGGTGCCCACCGCGGCGGTGCAGGTCAGCATGCACCCCAGCGAAGGCATGCCCGCCAGCATCGCCGACCCGCGTCACGTACTGCTGCGCACCATCGATGCGCTCAAGGCCGACGGTTACTACCCGGTGATGGCCTGCGAGCTGGAGTTCTACCTGCTCGACCAGCAGCGCGATGCCCAGGGCCGCCCGCAACCGGCGCTGGACAACGACGGCGGCCGACCGCGCACGACCCAGGTCTATGGCCTGCGCGAGCTGGAACAGATCGAACCCTTCCTCGCCGACCTCTATGCCGCCTGCAAGGCCCAGGGCATCCCGGCACGCACGGCGATCTCCGAATATGCCCCGGGGCAGGTCGAAATCACGCTGGAGCATGGCGATGCGCTGGAAGCGATGGATCAGGCCGTGCGCTATAAACGCCTGGTCAAAGGCGTCGCCCACGCCCACGGCATGCAGGCCTGCTTCATGGCCAAGCCGTTCGCTCAACTGGCCGGCACCGGTATGCACATGCACCTGAGCCTGGCCGACGCCGACGGCAACAACCTGTTCGCCAGCGAGGACAAGGCCGGCACCCCGCTGCTGCGCCAGGCGGTCGCCGGCATGCTGCGCCACCTGCGCGAATCGCTGCTGCTGTTCTGCCCCAACGCCAACTCGTACCGCCGCTTCCAGGCCAACAGCTATGCGCCGCTGGCGCCGACCTGGGGCGTCGACAACCGCACCGTCAGCCTGCGTGTGCCGGGCGGGCCGGCCAACAGCCGGCATGTGGAGCACCGCATCTGCGGCGCCGATGCCAACCCCTACCTGGCCGCCGCGGCGATTCTGGCCGCCAGCCACCAAGGCATTCGCGAGCAGCTCGACCCGGGCGCACCGGTGCAAGGCAACGGCTATGCCCAGGCCACCGAACACCTGCCCACCGACTGGCTCACCACCCTCGATGCCCTCGAGCGTTCGGCGTGGGCCCGAGAAGCCTTCGGCGAGGCCTTCCTGGGTGTGTACCTGAAGGTCAAGCGCGCCGAGTACCGCCAGTTCATGGCCGAAGTGGGCGAGCAGGACTGGCGCTGGTACCTGCACCAGGCCTGACAGACGAATTACAACAAGGAACACTCATGAACGCAGCAGTGAACAAGGGGCCGGCCCAGCGCGCGCCGTCCTACTACAGCGCCACCCTCAACGACCACAGCGAATACCCCACCCTCAAGGGCACGGTACAGGTCGACGTGGCGATCATCGGCGGCGGTTTCACCGGCGTGGCCACCGCCGTGGAACTGGCCGAGCGCGGCCTGAAGGTCGCCATCGTCGAGACCAATCGTATCGGTTGGGGCGCCAGCGGGCGCAACGGCGGGCAGGTGACCGGCAGCCTGTCGGGCGACGAGGCCATGCGCACGCAGATGCGTGAACGGCTCGGCGCCGAGGTGGATGACTTCATCTGGCACCTGCGCTGGCGCGGCCACCAGATCATCGAGCAGCGGGTGGAGCGCTATGGCATCGCCTGCGACCTCAAGCGCGGCCACCTGCATGCGGCGATGAAACCCTCGCACCTGAACGAACTGCGCGCTTTCGAAGCCGAGGCCCAGCGCCGCGGCATGGGCGACCAGGTGCAATTGCTCGACCGCGGCGCGATGGCCGAGCACCTGCAAAGCCCGCTGTATATCGGCGCGCTGAAGAACCGCCGCAACCTGCACCTGCACCCGCTCAACCTGTGCCTGGGCGAGGCCCGCGCGGCCCACAGCCTGGGCGCACTGATCTTCGAAAACTCCGAGGTCCTGGACATCATCCACGGCCCGCGCCCGGCAGTGGTCACCGCCCAGGGCCGGGTCGAAGCGCGGCAAGTGATGCTGGCCGGCGATGTCTACCACAAGCTGGAAAAGCGCCAGCTCAAGGGCAAGATTTTCCCGGCCATGGGCGGCATCGTCACCACCGCGCCACTGGGTGAGCTGGCCGCGCAGATCAACCCCCAGGACCTGGCGGTATACGACTGCCGCTTCGTCCTCGACTACTACCGCCTGACCGCCGACAAGCGCCTGCTGTTCGGCGGTGGCGCCAACTATTCCGGGCGTGATTCGCGGGATATCGAGGCCGAACTGCGCCCATGCATCGAACGCACCTTCCCGGCGCTCAAGGGCGTGCCGATCGAGTTCCAGTGGAGCTGCGCCATGGGCATCGTGGTCAACCGCATCCCGCAGCTGGGCAAGCTGTCGGACAACGTGTGGTACTGCCAGGGTTATTCCGGGCATGGCATCGCCACCAGCCACATCATGGGCGAGATCATGGCCGAGGCATTGACCGGGACGCTGGAGAAATTCGACACCTTTGCGGCGTGCAAGCACATCAAGGTGCCGATGGGGGATCTGCTGGGGAATCCGCTGTTGGCGGCGGGGATGTGGTACTACCAGATGCTTGAAAAGCTGCGCTGATTTTCACTGGCCCATTCGCGGGTAAACCCGCTCCCACAGGTTCATCGCCGCTTCTGAAAACGGCGCGACTCCTGTGGGAGCGGGTTCACCCGCGAAGAAGCCGGTGAAGGCTATCAGGCGATCTTCTTCAGGCCCTGCTTCTTCAGCTCTTCATCTCGCAGCTCGCGGCGCAGGATCTTGCCGACGTTGGTGGTCGGCAGTGCATCGCGGAACTCGATGTAGCGCGGCACCTTGTAGCCGGTGACGTTGGCGCGCATGTGCTCCATCACCTGCTCCTTGGTGACGGTCATGCCCGGCTTGACCACGATGAACACCTTGATCACCTCGCCGGATTTTTCGTCCGGCACGCCGATGGCGGCGCACTGCAGCACACCCGGCAAGGCGGCGAGCACGTCTTCGAGCTCGTTGGGGTACACGTTGAAACCCGAGACCAGGATCATGTCCTTCTTGCGATCGACGATGCGCATGTAGCCGTCCGGCTGGATCACGGCGATGTCGCCGGTCTTCAGCCAGCCATTGCCGTCGAGGATTTCGGCGGTGGCCTCCTCACGCTGCCAGTAGCCCTTCATCACCTGCGGGCCCTTGATGCACAGTTCGCCCACTTCGCCCAGCGGCAGTTCCTGGCCGTTGTCGTCGATGACCTTGCACAGGGTAGAGGGTACCGGGATGCCGATGGTGCCGACCTGGTTGGCCTCGGACGGGTTGACCGTCGCCACCGGGCTGGTCTCGGTCATGCCGTAACCTTCACAGATGGCGCAGCCGGTCACTGTCCTCCAGCGCTCGGCCACGCTCTGCTGCAGCGCCATGCCACCGGACAAGGTGATCTTCAGCCCCGAGAAATCCAGGTTGCGGAAGCTTTCGTTGTTGCACAGGGCGACGAACAGGGTGTTCAGGCCAACGAAGCCGCTGAACTTCCACTTGCTCAGCTCCTTGACCATGGCCGGCAGGTCGCGCGGGTTGCTGATGAGAATGTTGTGGTTACCGATCAGCATCATGGCCATGCAATGGAAGGTGAAGGCGTAGATGTGGTAGAGCGGCAGCGGGGTGATGAGGATCTCGCAGCCTTCGTGCAGGTTCGAGCCCATCAGCGCACGGCACTGCAGCATGTTGGCGACCAGGTTGCGGTGGGTGAGCATCGCGCCCTTGGCCACGCCGGTGGTGCCGCCGGTGTACTGCAGCACTGCCACATCGTTGGCCTGCGGGTTGGCCTCGGTCACCGCGCCGCCCTTGCCCAGGGCCAGCGCATCGTTGAAGCGCACGGCATTGGGCAGGTTGTAGGCCGGCACCATTTTCTTCACGTATTTGATGACGCTGTTGACCAGCAAGCGCTTGAGCGGTGGCAACAGGTCGGCCACTTCGGTGACAATGACGTGCTTGACCTGGGTCTTCGGCACGACTTTCTCGGCCAGGTGCGCCATGTTGGCCAGGCACACCAGCGCCTTGGCGCCGGAATCGTTGAACTGGTGCTCCAGTTCCCGCGCGGTGTACAGCGGGTTGGTGTTGACCACGATCAGCCCGGCACGCATGGCGCCGAACACGGCGACAGGGTATTGCAGGACGTTGGGCAACTGGACGGCGATGCGATCGCCCGGCTTCAGGTCGGTATGCTGCTGCAGCCAGGCGGCAAAGGCGCCGGACAGCGCATACAGCTCGCCGTAAGTGATGGTCTTGCCCAGGTTGCTAAAGGCAGGTTTGTCGGCAAAGCGTTGGCAGGATTGCTTGAGAACCGCCTGGATATTGGGGAATTCGTCAGGATTGATGTCCGCCGTGACCCCGGCTGGGTACTTATCCTTCCAAAAATGTTCGATCATGGAAGCCCGCTCCTTCAGCAACAGCGAATTCGGTACGCGTCGATGCGCTTATTATTGATATGCGAAGCCGGCTCATTGCAAACCGGATCCTGGGAAAGCGCGCCGAGAGTAACAGCTTTACCAGGGGTCGCCTAGAGGCCGAAACCGGCCTTGCGGTCACGAAAATGACTCAAAGAAATGTACAGGTCATTTTTAGAGTATTTAGCCAAAATGTCGCTGATCTGCCTGAAACCACTGTGCTAGAGCCATAAATGCGAACCTCGTGGGAGCGGCGGTGCGCCGATGCGACTTGCCCCGCGATGGCGCTAGGCCAAGCACTGATGTTTGCTGACCTGGCCCCATCGCGGGGCAAGCCCGCTCCCACAAATCGCGTCGGGGATTGCCTCAGGCGATGTCGCGCAGTTCCCGACGCAAGATCTTGCCCACCGGTGTCATCGGCAACGAATCACGCAGCACGATGTGCTTGGGCACCTTGTAGCCGGTGAAGTTGGCCTTGCAGTAAGCCTTGAGCTCGTCAACGCTCAGCCCCCCCGCGCGTGGCACCACGAACAGCTTGACCGCCTCGCCGGAACGTTCGTCCGGTACACCGATGGCCGCACAGCTGGCCACCTGTGGGTGATTCATCACCACGTCCTCGATTTCGTTGGGGTACACGTTGAAACCCGAGACGATGATCATGTCCTTCTTGCGGTCGACGATACGGGTGAAGCCGTCCGGGTCGATGATCGCAATGTCGCCGGTCTTGAACCAGCCTTCGGCATCCAGCGCCTGGGCCGTGGCTTCCGGTTGCTGCCAGTAGCCCTTCATCACCTGCGGCCCCTTGATGCACAGCTCGCCGCGCTCACCCAGCGGCTGCTCGTTACCTTCGTCGTCGATCACCTTGAACGCCGTGCCGACCACCGGGATGCCCACGGTCCCCAACCGCGCCAGTTGGCCATAAGGGTTGGTGCTGGCCACCGGGGAGGTCTCGGTCAGGCCGTAGCCTTCGACGATGCGACAGCCGGTCAAGGCTTCCCAACGCTCGGCGGTGGCCTTGACCAGCGCCGTACCGCCGGAGTTGGTGACCTTGAGTGCGGAAAAATCCAGCGATTTGAAACCGGGGTGGTCCATCAAGGCGACGAACAACGTGTTCAGCCCCAGCAGCGCCGAGAACCGCCACTTGCCCAGTTCCTTGATAAAGCCCGAGATGTCGCGGGGGTTGGTGATCAGCACGTTGTGGTTGCCGGTGACCATCATGCACATGCAGTTCGCGGTGAACGCATAGATGTGATACAGCGGCAGCGGCGCGATCATCACCTCCTGGCCTTCCTTGATCAGCGGCTGGCCGTCGGGGCCGTGCTGGGCGAAGCAAGCCAGTACCTGCAACATGTTGGCCACCAGGTTGCCGTGGCTGAGCATCGCGCCCTTGGCCAGGCCGGTGGTGCCGCCGGTGTACTGCAGCACGGCGATATCGTCGTGCACTTGCGGCACCGGTTTGTGGGTCAGCCCGCCCCCCAGGCGCAACACCTGCTTGAACGACACCGCCTGGGGCAGCTGATAGGCAGGCACCATCTTCTTCAACTTGTCGACCACGGTATTGATCAACCAGCCCTTGGCGGCGGGCAGCAGGTCGCCCATCTTCGCCTCGATCAGGTACTCGATGCCGGTGTCGGGCAGCACCTCCTGCACGCGGCTGCCGAACATGTTCAGGTAGACCAGCGCGCGGGCCCCGGAGTCCTTGAACTGGTGGCGCATCTCGCGGGCGGTGTACAGCGGGTTGGTGTTGACCACCACCAGCCCGGCACGCAGGGCACCGAACACGGCGATGGGGTACTGCAGCACGTTGGGCATCTGTACCGCGATGCGGTCGCCCGGTACCAGGTCGGTATGCTGCTGCAGCCAGGCGGCGAAGGCCGCGGAGTGGCGTTCGAGCTCTGCATAGCTGAGCGTTACGCCCAGGTTGCTGAATGCCGGGCGGTCGGCGAAGCGCTTGCAGGAGCGTTCGAAGACATCGACGACGGACGCATAGGCCGTCAAATCCAGTGTGGAAGGCACGCCCGCCGGGCGCTTGTCGTTCCAGAAATCGGCTTGCATTTGTTGTAGTTCCTCTGCCGGGACCTTCCCTGACCTTGATGCCAGGTGGCAAAAAGGCGTTCTGCCGACGTTAGCAGTTCGGCCCGAGGCGGCAAATACGCCAAGTGCTGCCATTAACATTGTGAATCTTATTTATGCCCTTCCTGCAATTGTGGCCTTTGCGCATACACTGTTCCTCGAACTCTGTGCGCAAGGACCCGCCATGCCCCATGACGCCTTCTGGCTGCCCGCCAGCGAGCATTGCAGCCTGTACGTACACCAATGGCTGCCGGCCACGCCGGTCAAGGCCGTGGTGTTGCTGGCCCATGGCATGGCCGAGCATGCCGGGCGCTACCAGCGCCTGGGGCATGCCCTGAATGACGCCGGTTACGCCCTGATCGCGCCAGACCTGCGTGGCCACGGGCGTACCGCCGAACTGGGCCACCTCGGCCTGTTCGCCAGCCACAATGGCTGGAATGCCGTGGTCAACGACCTGGGCTTGCTGGCCCAGCACATCGGCCAGCAGTTTCCCGGCACACCGCTGTTCCTGTTCGGCCACAGCATGGGCAGCTATATCGCCCAGGCCTACCTGCTGCACCACAGCGCCAGCCTGCAGGGGGCGATCCTCAGCGGCTCGAACTTCCAACCTGTAGCGCTGTATCGCAGCGCGCGCCTGATTGCCCGGCTCGAAGCCTGGCGCCAGGGGCCGCTGGGCAAGAGCGCGCTGATCGACTGGCTGTCGTTCGGTGCGTTCAACAAGGCGTTCAAGCCTAACCGCACCGCCTTCGACTGGCTCAGCCGCGACCCGGACGAGGTGGACAAGTACATCGCCGACCCGCTGTGCGGCTTTCGCTGCAGCAACCAACTGTGGCTCGACCTGCTGCAGGGCCTGGCGCAGATCAGCCAGGCCAAGCACCTCGCGCAGATCGATCCGAACCTGCCAGTGCTGGTCATTGGCGGTGAATGTGATCCGGTGAGTGCCGGCAAGCGTCTCACGGTTCTGGCCGACGCCCTGCGCGCGACCGGCAACCGCCACGTGCAGTTGCGCGTCTACCCCGGCGCACGGCACGAAGTGCTCAACGAAACCCATCGCGACGAGGTCAGTGCCGATATCATCGGCTGGCTGGAGCAGGCGCTGGCCCTTGGCCGCCCTGCCCGCAGTGAATGATAGGCACCCTCGCCCGCCCCACAAGGAAGCCCCGATGACCCAGGTCAGCAACACGCCTTACGAAGCCCTCGAAGTCGGCCAGAAAGCTGAATACAAGAAGTCCGTGGAAGAACGCGACATCCAGTTGTTCGCCGCGATGTCCGGTGACCACAACCCGGTGCACCTGGACGCCGAGTTCGCCGCCAAGAGCATGTTCCGCGAACGCATCGCCCACGGCATGTTCAGCGGTGCACTGATCAGCGCCGCGGTGGCCTGCACCCTGCCCGGCCCCGGCACCATCTACCTGGGTCAGCAGATGAGCTTCCAGAAGCCGGTCAAGATCGGCGACACCCTGACCGTGCGCCTGGAAGTCCTCGAGAAGCTGCCCAAGTTCAAGGTGCGCATCGCCACCAACGTGTACAACCAGAACGATGAGCTGGTGGTCGCCGGTGAGGCCGAGATCCTGGCACCGCGCAAGCAGCAGACCGTCGAACTGGTGAGCCCGCCGAATTTCGTTGCCAGCTGATTTCAGTGCTGGCTTTTTCGCGGGTAAACCCGCTCCCACAGGTTCTGCGCCACTTTTGAAAGCAACGCTTAACCTGTGGGAGCGGGTTTACCCGCGAAGAGTCCTCCCAACCTGCTCAAGCGCCGCTCGATGTGCCGCCGCTCCGGCCCCTGCCGGGTCAGCGCAAGCGCCTGCTGCCAAGCCTCCCGCGCCTGCTCCTCATTACCCAGCTGCCAATGCAGCTCGGCCCGCGCAGCATGGGCCAGGTGATAATCACCCAGCTCGCCACGCGCCAGAATCGCCTCCACCGCCTGCAAGCCCACCTGCGCACCGTCCCGACGGGCCAGCGCCGCCGCACGGTTGAGCTCGACCACCGGTGACGGCCAATGCCGTTGCAGCACCTCGTACAAACCGACAATCTCCCCCCAGTCCGTGGCTTCGGCACTGGGCGCTTCGGCATGCACGGCAGCAATCGCCGCCTGCAAGCTGTAGGGCCCGAACGCGCGGCTGCGCAGCGCCCGCTGCACCAACTGACAACCTTCCTCGATCTGCGCGCGATCCCACAGGCTGCGGTCCTGCTCATCGAGCACCACCAGTTCGCCTTCGGCATCGCTGCGCGCTCTTTGCCGCGAGGCCTGCAGCAGCATCAGCGCCAGCAGGCCGAGCACCTCGGCATCCGGCAGCAACTGCCCGACCAGCCGGCCCAGGCGAATAGCCTCATCGGTCAACGCCTGGGTCACCACGTCTTCACCCGTCGAAGCCGAATAGCCTTCGTTGAACACCAGGTAAATCACCCGTAACACACTCTCCAGTCGCTCGGGCAACTCGTTCAGGGCGGGCACCTGGTAGGGAATCCCGGCATCACGAATCTTCGCCTTGGCACGCACAATACGCTGGGCAATGGTTGTCGGGCTCTGCAGGAAGGCACGGGCAATCTGCTCGGTGGTGAGGTCGCACACCTCGCGCAGGGTCAGCGCCACCTGGGCATCGAAGGCCAGCGACGGGTGGCAGCAGGTGAAGATCAGGCGCAGACGATCGTCGGCCAGCAGCTCTTCATCGCCAGGGTCGTGCGCCTCGCCTTCGAGCAGCATGATCAGGTCGGCCTGCGAACGGTCGAAACGGGCACGTCGACGCAAGGCGTCGATAGCCTTGAAACGCCCGGTCGAGACCAGCCAGGCCCGCGGATTGTCGGGGATGCCGTCGCGCTGCCAACGCTCGACGGCAATGAAGAAGGCATCGTGCATGGCCTCCTCGGCCAGGTCGAAATCCCCCAGCAAGCGGATCAGGGTCGCCAGGATGCGCCGCGAGTCGCGGCGATAGATCGCCTCGACTTCCTCGCGTACCTGCGCCGGCGCTTGCATCAGTCCGGCATCCGCTGGGTCACTACCTCCACCAGGCGGTCCAGGCTTTCTCCCCAGCCCTGATGAAAGCCCATTTCTTCATGGGCGAGGCAGTCGGCGGCACTCCAGTGCCAGGCTCGCGCGGTATAGCGGGTCTTGCCATGTTCTTCGTCGAAGGTGATCACGGCGGTCATGAAGGCTTTGTCCGACGGCACCCAACCTGGGCGGAAGGCGTCGGTGAAGACCAGCCGGTGCGGCGGGTGGATTTCCAGGAACACGCCCTGATGCGGGTATTCGCTGCCGTCAGGCGCACGCATCAAGGTGCGGAACAGCCCGCCCGCCCACAGTTGCATCTCGCATTCCGGGGTGGTCATGCCGTGCGGCCCCCACCACTGCATCAGCCATTGGGGTTCGGTCCAGGCCCGGAACACCTTGGCCGGCGGGGCATCGATCAGGCGGCTGATGGCCAGTTCGTGCGGGGCCTGTAGCGGTTGCGCCAGTGTCATGCTGGTTGTTCTCCTTCAGGGTTGCAGTTCGCGCACGGGCCGCACTTCAACACTGCCAACCCGTGCTGCCGGGATGCCCTTGGCGATGTTCAGCGCCTCGTT
Source organism: Pseudomonas sichuanensis (assembly GCF_003231305.1). Lineage (GTDB taxonomy): Bacteria > Pseudomonadota > Gammaproteobacteria > Pseudomonadales > Pseudomonadaceae > Aquipseudomonas > Aquipseudomonas sichuanensis. The sequence goes on from NZ_QKVM01000057.1 coordinate 25,235, forward strand.
GAGGTCGCGGGCATCGACCAGGTAGAAGCCCGCCAGCTGCTCCTTGGTTTCGGCGAATGGGCCGTCGGTGAGGCTCATGTGCCCACCGCGCACGCGCACCGTGGTGGCCGTCTGCACCGGCTTGAGCGCCTCGGCGGCGAGCATGCGCCCGGAACCCTGGATGGACTCGGCGTAGGCCATGCATTCGGCGTCTTCGGGGCTGTCGGGCAGGCTGTGCAACAACCCTTCATCACAGTAGACCAGGCACAGGTATTTCATGATCGTCTCCAGAGTGAGGTGGCGATGGGCGGTCGACGGGCTTCAGGGCTTGAGGTCGAACAGGGCTTTTTGCGTTTCCATGTCGAAGGGTGCCGACCAGTGCTCATGGATGACCTGCCATTGACCCGCCTGGCGACGGTACCCCACCGTGACCCGCATGAAACCGCACTGGCTTTCATCGTCGGAAGGCCCGCAACGGTTGAGCCAGTGGGCCAGGCCCAGGTCGCCGTCGGCATGCACGGTCAGTTGCGCCACTTCGAATACCATGGGGCCGGTGCAAAAACCCATGCACATTTCCCAGTGCGCGCGGTAGGCGGCCTTGCCCTTGAACTGCAGGGCCTGGATCGCATCGAAGGCGAGGATGTCGTCGGCATAGGGCGCGACGATCTTGTCGACATCGCGATCGCGCACGGCCTGGATCCAGTGCTCGATCAGTTGGCGGATTTCATGTTCGGCTGCGCTGTTCATCGATGTTTCCTCCGGACGTTGGGGCGACGGCGTTGATGTTGCGTTCACCTTTGGTCGAACGGGGATCGGGCAGATCGACAGCGCCTGGGAGAATTTCCCGTCGCCTCAGCGGCGCTCGAGCGGAACCCAGATTTCCATGACGGCCTGTGGGTCGGCAGGGTCGAACCCGGCCGGGTAACGCTCGAACACCGCGGCATTGGCCGAACGCTCGCCGGAGGCAGGCAGCCACTGCTGGAAAATGCCGTCGAAGGTCGCCTTGAGAGCCTGCAGGCTGCCGTGGTGTTCAAACACCGCATAGTGCTGGGGCGAGAGCTCCAGGTGAGTGAAGCCGGCGGGCAACCCGGCAGTCACATCGACCTCGACGCCAGCCAGATAGTCGAAGCCACCCTGGTCGTCGGGGTTGTAGCACACACCATAACTGTCATGGCCATGGGCGCCGGGCACATGCCCGATATACGGCCCGAAGCGCTGCCACAGGCGCGGCAGCCCACTGAGATCGGCCATGCTGAAACGCTCGGCGAAGCCGGCGAGGGTCAGCGCCCGGCCATCTTCGTAGCGAGCGGGGTTCGGCTTCATCTTCATTGCTCTCGCTGAATTGAATAGAGGGGGCCATTGCACCGGGCCGTGCTGGTTCGATAGCGTAGCCCAGATCCGCCAGAGAGAAGCGCCCCCATGCCGTTGACCAGCCAACCCCTGCTCGCCTGCGCACAGCTGGAGTTGTCGTGGGTACACGCACAGGGCAGTGCCAGTTTTGCTCGCCATACCCACGACGAATACGTGCTGGGTGCCAATTTGCGAGGCGCTGAACAGATATGGCTGGACGGTCGCGAGCTGGTTGTACCCGCCCAGCGCGTCACCTTGTACAACCCATTGGCCGTGCAGGCTTCGACCTTCGGCCCCGACGGCGTGGAATACATCAGCCTGCACCTGGCGACCGACACCCTGTGCCAGGTGATCGGTGACAATAACCTGCGCTCGACCGACCAGCCCCCGGCGTTTGAGCAGGGCATCCTCGAGCACCCCGGCCTGTTTGCAGCCCTGCTCGACCTGGCCCGGGCCGACGCTGGCGAGCGCGAGCAGGCATTGCTGTTGCTGGTGGCGCAATTGCTCGAACAACCCACGGTTACGCCCGGCGAGCAGTCGGTCGCTGTCAGCCGCAGCCTGGCCGCGATGCACGCAAGCCTCGACAACCGCCTGGAGCTTGAGCAATTGGCGGAGCTGGCCGGGCTTAGCAAATACCACTACGCGCGCTGCTTCAAGAAAGCCACCGGCCTTGGGCCGCTGCAGTACCACATGCAACTGCGCCTGATCGAAGCGCGGCGCCGCCTGCGCGCAGGCCAGCACCCGCAGGACGTGGCGCTCGACCTGGGCTTTTATGACCAGAGCCACTTCATCGGTGCCTTCCGTCGCGTGCACGGGGTAACCCCGCAGCACTACGCAACCCGCTACAAGGGTGGTGCGGCCTGAATGAACTCGCGGTAACCGGAGAGGACCACGTACAATTCTTGAGGCATTTCGGTCCGAGTGAGCTGGCAACGCAGCACCAGCCTTTTGCAGTCAATAAAAAATCGTGGCACCCCATCACTCTACCCGCGACCAATGCACGCAATCACTATCCCCGAAATAGACCAACACGCGTCTTGTAGCATCAAGCAGCCAAAATCTAAACGCCGTAGTTTTGTTTATCAGAAGCTGCAACCCCTCCTTACCCTCAAACTTCCAGGCATGCCACTTTTCATCCACCACCAACAAGCACACAAACTCTTCAGGGTGCTTGGATATGCCTCTCCAGAAATTTTCGTCATAATACCTACAAGCCCTCTGTATATAAAACGAATCAAGATTTCCGCAACCACCATAAAAATTCAAATCTAAATAATCTAGCAAGCCTCGCAACTCCACCTCTTCAACCCGCTCAGCCTTAATCGAATTGGCCTTAATCTCTTCCTCAATTTCAATCTTTAAATACTCCATATCACCGTCCCTTCTCAATGGATATTTTACCCCCACTCACATGGACTCTCTGCACAAGTATGTGACCTCTCACACCAACCATCGGGCGGAAGCTGCCGTGTTCGTACACATAGCTGCGCCAGCGGCTTTGGCAGTGCTCGGCCAGCAGGCGCTCGCCTTGCCAGATGAGATAGAATTTCGCAGCAACTCCTCTTCAATCATCACTGCCGTGCATCATCAAAACCCTCGTAGAGCTTCATCAGATTATTACAGGCAGCCATTATCTCCCCCCTCCTAGAACCAAAACCCTTACAGCAGACATTTTTTTCACACCAGTCTCGAATATAACAAGCACCTACAAACATATGACAAACAACATATTCACCCGCGAAATCAAACGACATCTGATGCTTGTCACATCCCAGATACGCAGGAATACCTTCCGAATCACCATCGCACCCCAGATATATTCCAGACATACCTAAACCCAACCCCTTGCACTTCAAGAGGGACTTAAGCACGAGATCAATATAGTCCCCCCTATTCAAACCAGAGCCAACAAGCATATCGAACAAACACTTCTCAGGTATTCCGGTCCGAGTGAGATCACTCATACCACCAAAGAGCCCCACCAGCCTCTTACAACCTTCAATTACTGATTCTCTATCAGCAATCACCTCTCTAATACACCATTCCTGTATATACTTTGCGCCTTCAGCCATTGAGCAGACAACATATTCATCCATATACTCAAACGACATGTCAAAGCCATCAGAGTCCAAATAACCAGGAATACTGAGTATGTCGGCATCACACCCAAGGAAGACTCCCGACATTTCGGTACCAACGCCTTCGAAATCAAGCAACTTCTCAATCAGCACTCCAATCAAGCCCACACCATCAAAATTCTCGGAAAGTGTGAAATCAAGCATACAGGCATTAATTACTTCTTTATCAACTTTACTTAGCATATTCACCACCAACAGAAGGATGAAAATTGGTGGCCGCCTTGGTATCCCTATCAAGATATACCCTATACCTCACTCCATTATAACTAGCACTATAAATATTCTTCCCATCCCTGAGAGCCTCTTCATACTTAAGACGCGCGGCCCTCAGCCCTCCAAAATACATTCTATCTGTTGGGTGCTTGACATCATCGTAAACCGTCTTCGGGCTTTCAAATTGCTTTACACCAATCACAGTCCCATCCCGCTTCAGCGCATCCCGCCCATAAAAAATCTGAGTAATACCATCTACATCGCCTGGAGCTTCCGAAATAATATGCAACTGCATTTCATCCACCACCCTCACAAATTCACTTCGACTATGCGCCCCTTTAACTCCATGTTTTTTGGAAAAACCATCATACCTCTCCATATGTTGCTTTATACCTTTGTTAACCGGCATCCCCCGGTAGGTAAATATTTCCGGACAACACGCCTCCAACCCCAACGGATCCACCCACCCCGTCGGGTTCACACCATACAAATACCCATTAACCCCACCCGCCAGTCCAATCGGATCCGGCGTCAGGTACCGCCCGGTCTGCGGGTTGTAATAGCGGTGCCGGTTGTAATGCAGCCCGGTTTCTTCATCGTAGTACTGCCCCTGGAAGCGCAGGGGATTGTCGACGTGGTCCACGTCCAGCCGCAGCACGTGGCCGTAGGCGCGGTAGCGCGCCGACCAGCGGATGCGGCCATTGACGGCGGTCAGCTCCTGGGGTGTACCGAGGTGGTCGAGGTGGTAGTACAGAGCCTCGACGGGGGTGTCGCCGTCGCGTAGCAGCATCGCCATCGGGCGGAAGCTGCCGGGTTCGTAGACATAGCTGCGCCAGCGGCTTTGGCAGTGCTCGGCCAGCAGGCGCTCGCCTTGCCAGATGAAGGTGGTCTCGGTGCCGTCGACGTCCTTGGACACGCGCCGGCCAAAGGCATCGTAACGGTAGCGGGCCTGGCGGCCGTCGGGCAGCTGGACGCTGGCCAGGCGGTGCTGGCTGTCGTACTGGTAATCGGTGACCAACTGCTGGCCGTGGCCGCGGCGCTCGCTGGCCTGGTTGCCGAAGCGGTCGTAGCTGTAGTGGCAGTCGCCGTGCATCAGCAGGCGGTTGGCCTGCACCTGCACGTCGCGGGGGTCGCCGCGCAGGCCGCTCTGGGCCAGGAGGTTGCCGGCGGGGTCATGGACGAAATACTCGGCCAGTTCGCCGCGCACGCTGGTCAAGCGGTCGAGCGGGTCGTAGTGGTAGCTGCGGGTGCCGCGGCGGGTGTCCTCCAAACGCGCCAGGTTGCCGCTGTCGTCGTAGTGGTAGCGGCGCATGAACACCGGGCCTTCCTTGCGATCGACCCGTTGGCTTACCAGGCGGCCCTGGCCGTCATGCTGGAACTGGCTGAGCAGCTCGCCCTGCTCGCGGGCCAGTTCCTGGCCGAGGCCATGGCGGTGGGCGGTGAGGCGCTGGCCGTCGAGGTCGATGGTTTGCAGGTGGCCACCGGGCTGGTAGCGGTAGTCGAGGCGGCTGCCGTCGGGCAAGCGGCAATGGCTGACCTGGCCCATCACGTCGTAGCCGTAGTGCAGGGTCGCCCAGCCCTGGTGCTCGGTGATCAGGCGGTCGCACAGGTCGTACTCGTAGGCCAGCGGCCAGTGGCCGTCGTCCACCCGCACCAGGCGGCCCAGGGCGTCGTACTGGTGGCTGACCTGCTGGCCGTCGGGCAGGGTCTTGACCAGTAGCCGGCCTTGCTTGTCGCGGGTGTAGCGGGTCAGCAAGGGCTCGCCATCGTCGCCCAGCTCGGTCTTTTCAAGCAGTTGGCCATTGAGGTCGTAGCCGTAGCGGGTGACGCGTCCGTCGAAGCCGGTTTCCTCGGCGAGCAGGCCGTTGGCGTGGTAGGCCAGGCGGTAGCATTCGTCACGCTCGTTGATGACTTGCGACAGTTGCAACTGGCCGTTGTCGTAGCGGTAGTGCAGGCAGCTGCCATCGGGGTTGATGCGCCGCGACGGCAGGTGCAGGCCACCTTCGTATTCGAAGCGGGTCACCCGGCCCTGCTCGTCGCTTTGCGCGGTCACCCGGCCATAGGCGTTGTACTGATAGCGGCGCACACCGCCGCCAGGCAGCGACACTTCGCTCAGGCGCCCGGCCAGGTCCCAGGTGTACTGGGTGGCCGAGGCATTCTCGCGCAGGCGCATCACCAGGCGGCCGAGGGCGTCGTAGCGGTAGCGCCGCGAACCGCCGCCGGGCAGGGCTTCGCTGACCAGTTGCCCAGAGGCGTTCCAGCCCAGCTCGTGCAGGCCGCCGTCGGCCTGGCGGATGGCGACCAGGCGGCCCTGATCGTCGTAGCGGTAGCCAGTGACCTGCCCACAGGGGTCGGTCTGGCTGAGCACATCGCCCTGGGCGTTGCGCTGGTACAACCAGCGCGCCTGGCCGCGGCGCACCTCGCACACATGGCCGTCGCGGTAGTGGTAGTGGGTAGCCTCGCCTTCCTCGGGGCGCACCGAGAGCAGCTGCCCGGCGTCGTCGTAGCTATAGAGGGTTTCGGCACCCAGCGGGTTGCGCTCGCCGATCAGCCGGCCCTTGGCGTCGTAGGTCTTATGGTGCTCGGCGCCGTCGGCATCTACCTGGCGCACCAGCCGGGCCTTGTCGTCGTGCTGATAGAACTGCTGGCTGCCATCGGCGTTGTGCACCGTCACGCCACCCTGGCCATCCCACTGGTAGCGGGCCTCCAGGCCCGGCACGCTGGACCAGTGGCGCACGCAGCGGGCGTGCCGGCCCTCGCCTTCCCACTCCCAGTAAAACGCCGCGCCCCCCGCCAGCTGGCGTTCGAGGATGACGTTGGCGGCGTCATAGCGGTAGCGCTCGCGCTCGTCCAGGCCATTGCCGGCTTCGGTCAGTTGCCCGGCGTCGTTGTAGTGGTAGGTGGCCAGGGTCGCCACCCGTACCCAGGGCGCCTGCTCGCGCCCTTTGCTGTCGTACATCGACTGCCAGAACTGCTGCTCCACCGTCACCAGGCGGCCTTGCTGGTAGCTCAGCAGCAGGCGGTTGCCGGCGCCGTTGTCGATGTGCTGCAAGCGGCCGCTGTGGTCGTAGGCCAGGCTTACGCGGTTACCGTAGGCGTCGCTCAGGGCCATCAGCCGGCCGTCGATGAAGTGCAGGTAGCGTGGGCGCGCGCCGGCCTCGGCGATCACCAGCTCGCCGTCGGCCTGGCCCAGGTAGATGGCCGCGCTGCACAGACTGTTGCCGATCACCGGGCGCTGGCTGTCCGGCATCGGGAAGTGGGTGCGGCGGTTTTCGTGGTCGCACCACAGCACGCCCTGGCCGTCGGCCTGCAAGCGGTGGCACAGACTGTGGCTCCAGCCGGGGCCCAGGCCGTGGTCGATTTCAGCCGCGCTGGTGCGGTACAGGCGCACCCACTCTATCGGCAGCACGCCGAACAGCTCGGCATCCTTGAGGGTGAGCAGCTCCTCGCCGGTGACCATCGATACAGGGCAGCGGTGGGTGGCTGTCTCGTCGGCGCGCTGGGCGGGCTTGTCGCTGGGGGTGCGCGGCTGGCTGGGGGCGTCGGGCAGGTCGTGCTCCTGCTCCACCCGTAGCGTGCTGTGGCGCTTGCCGCGCACCACCGACACGGCGTCGTCCACAGCCAGGTCGAGGCCCTGCGCGGCGCTCTTGATTGCCAGCGGCACCTTGGCCGCGCTGTTGACCTCGACACTGCCGCCGGTCAAGAGCGGCTGGGCGCGTTTGGTGTGGGTCGCCAGGGCATGCTGGCGGCTGAGATCGATCAGCCGTTGCAGGCCGTTCAGCAAGCCGTCGGCCCCCCGGGCGGTATTGCTGGCGTACTTGAGGCCCTTGGCGGTGAGGCGGAACGCCAGCCCCAGGCCGCCGGACAGCACGATCCCCAACAGCACATCCAGCAACAGCCCGGCATTGAGCATGGCGTAGGCCTGGGCCTGCCACTCGGGCGGGCTCAGGGCCAGCCACTGCAGGATCGCGGTGGCGTAGTAGAACATCAGCAGCTCGTCGTCGAGCATCAGGAAGGCGGTGTGCAGCAGGCTGCCGGCCTGGGCCTTGAGCTTGTCGAAGTCAGCCTCGCTGATGAACTGCAACAGCTGGTCGCGCGCGCCGTCGAGGTTGAACAGCAGCTTGACCAGGGCCTTGAGGTCGTCGAACAGGTTCATCAGCACGCTGCCGACACCCTTGGCCATTGCCTTGTGGATATCGTTTACCCGCTGCATCGACCCCACCGGCGGCATGCTGTCCCAATGCGGAGCGATGCGCTCGGCCCACTCGCCGTCCAACCAGCCCTTGAGCTGGTCGAGCAGGCTGTCGTACGAGGCGTACAGGGCCTGGACCTCGGCCGGGCTGACCTTGGGATGGAATTGCAGGCGGTAGCGGCGGTTGGCGTGGCAACCGCTGATGGTTGCCTGGCCGTTGGCATTGAGCACCCCTTCGAAGCGTTGCGGTATCTGGCCCGCCGCCACCTGCTCGACCAGTTGGTAGGGGGTGCCGCCGATGGGCACGAAGGCCAGGCTTTCGAAGCGGTGCACGATATTCAGCACGCCATTGGCCGGGCAGTTGGCGTAGCCGGTGATGCGCCGTTCGCCAAGGCCCTTGGCCTGGCGCATCACCTCGTTGCCGGCACTGTCGGTGAAGCGCAGTTCCTGTTCCAGGTCCAGTGCCCAGCCCAGCAAGAAGCTGTCCTGCAGCGCTTCGAAGGTGGCGAGGCTGTGCTGGCGGAAGGCAGCGATGCGTGCCGGGCCATCGGGCTTGTGGGCGTCGAGATTGTCGAGGAGGAACTTGGCGTAGATGATCAGGCTCATGGCGTGATGTCCTTGTTCACGTGCGCCAGCAGCCGTTCCAGGGCTGGCGGGTCGAGCGGAATACCCAGGGCCAGGCGCGCGACCTTGCAGCGCAGGTTGGCCTCGGGGAGGGCGAAGTAGAGGTCGGCATGGGCCTCGCGCAGCCATTGCATGAGGTTGTCCAGGACCGGGCCGGGGTCGTGCCGGTGCAGGTGCTCGAATAGCGCGGCGCTGGCCTGCCACCAGGGGAAAGGTTCGATGTTCAGGCGCTGTGCCTGGCGCAACGGGCGGGCCTGGCCGTTGCTCCAGACGCGGCTGAACACAGGCAGCAGCGGCGCCTCGCCTGGCGCGTGGTGATCGAGAAGGGCCAGCAACTGATGGCCGTCCCACAGGCGCAGGAACACCGCGGTGCCGTCGGGCAGCTTCACCTGTGTCAGGCTGCGCAGGTAGTCGAACACCAGGGCCGGTGGGTGCGAGGACACCGCCAGCCAGCCCCAGTCACGGCAGCGCTGGTTGCCGCACCAGGCGAGGAAGTCACCTTGCGGCGCAGCCTCCACCAGGTAGGGCATGGCCTCCAGCCAGCCGGCGTAGGGGGTACCTTTCCACAGCGGCTGGGGCACGTGGGAGCCATCGCGCTGCCGGTAGGCGGCCAGCGTATCGGCCTTTGCAAGGCTGCCGAACACCAGGTAAAGCCGCTCACCATCAGCCAGCGGGCTGGCTGCCAGCCAGTCTTGGGGGGTAAGGGTTTCACAGCTCACAGGCACCCTCCTTGCACCGCTCGCATTCCTCGCAGAACGCGGCATTGCGCCGGAAGGTGTCGAGCTGCGCTTGGGTCAGCGGCAGGCCCGAAACCGAGCGTTCGGCTTCGGCCGTGATACCCGGCAGCAGCGGCGCGGCCGGGGTGCCGGCGGCGACCTGGCCAGTGGAGTCGACATACAGCGAGCCACCCACGGTTACCCCGCCAGCCGCGATCCGCACGAAACCACCGCCCGCCCGTATCACCACCTCGCTGCCGGCATCCAGCACCAAGCGCTTGCCGGCCGACAGGTGGATTTCCTGCCCGGCCTCCACCAGCAGGGCCTGGCCCAGGGTGATGTGCCGGCTGTTGGCGACGGTCAGGTGGTCGTCGCTGCGCAGCTCGGTCTTGCGGTCGCCGTGCACGGTGCGGTGCTGCTGGGCGTGGTATTCGCTGTGCACGTCGGCCAGCACCGTGTCGTGGCGCTCATGGCCAACATGGCTGCGCTGGTCGTGGCCGATGCGCTGCTCCCAGTCACGCTGGGCGTGGATGTAGATCTGCTCCTGGCCGGCACGGTCCTCGATGCGCAGCTCGTTGTGGCCTTGGGCCGCGGGCGAGCTGTGGGTCTTGAACACGCTGCGGGTCTTGTGGGCGGGCAACTCATAGGGCGGCTGGTGCTCGGCGTGGTACAGGCAGCCGGTGACCAGCGGCCGGTCGGGGTTGCCGTCGAGGAAGCTCACCAGCACTTCCATGCCCACCCGCGGGATGACCAGCCCGCCGTACTGGTTACCGGCCCACTGGCTAGCGACGCGCAGCCAGCAGCTGGTCTTTTCATCGAGCCGGCCATCGCGATCCCAGTGGAACTGCACCTTGATCCGGCCAAGGCGGTCGCAGTGGATCTCCTCCCCTTGCGGGCCGGTCACCCGGGCGGTCTGGGCACCGTGCACGCGAGGCCGTGGGCTGGGGGCTGGAGGCCGGTAGGGGGTGCCCCAGGGCAAGGCCTTGAAGGTGTTGCGGTAGCCTTGCCAGGCCTCGCCAGCGGCGCTGGCGTCGACCTCTTCCAGCACCTGGGGCTGATGGCCCTCGTGGGTAACCTCGGCCAACAGCCAGAGCGCGTTCCAAGCGGCGCGCGGGTGTGCTTCGAGGGTGAAGAAATGACCGCAGCGCAAGGCCGGTTGGTCACTGTTGCCTTCGGCTTGCAGGTAGTCGGCGCGGTGGCCTTCCAGGGCCCGCTGGCTCAGTTGGCGGCCACGCTCGCGGTCAATGAAATACCCCGGGTAGCCGTAATCCTCCAGGTCCGGCTGGGGCACAGGCAGCTCGGGTTGATACTGGGCTTCGAGCAGCAGTTTGGGTTTGAGCGGGTCATAGTCGCGCCGGCTGACCCGCCCGGTGCGCGCCGCTACCCGCGCACCGAACTGGCTGATCACCGGCTGCTGCGCGACCTGGCCACTGTGCGGCGCGAAGGGGGTGGGCCGCGCCAGGCGCGGGAAGGCGCTCTGCTCGTCGCCGAACACTAGAAGGTGAGCGTCGGCGCTGTGCTCGAAGTGGTAGTGCAGCCCCTCCTCCTCGCACAGGCGCTGCACGAAGGCGAGGTCGGTCTCGTCGTACTGGGTGCAGTACTCGCGCTTTTCGTATGGGGTGGGGCCGAGGCGGAACACGTAGGCGTCGGCGAGGATGCCGTGGGCCTTGAGCACCGTGGCAATGATCTGCGGCACATTTTGCTGCTGGAAGATCCGCAGGTTGCGGCAGTGCGCCAGGCTGGCCAGGCGCGGTACCAGCTCCAGGTGATAGTGGGTCAGCCGCCGCCCGCTGTCGGCTTGGGCGACGCTGGCGACCTGGCCGTGGAAGCACTGCTCGTCATTGCCGACCCGCAGCGTGGCCAGTTTGTGCAGCAGGCTTTCGAGGTCGAGCGACGGGTCTTCACTGACCAGTTCGAGGTGGAATGAATAGGGGCAACTCAGTGCCTCTGCCCCTTTGAAGCGCAAAACCTGCAAGTCCGTTTGAACACCATGAACTTGCAAGCTGAAAAGGGGTTGATCGCCAGGACCGGACATTCGCATTCCTTATGACAGGTACGTCCAAGGCGCCCCACTTGCATTCCGTGCAAGTAAAGGGTCGCGCTAGAGCGGTAAATAAGCACCCGAATCATAAGGCAATGAAAATGCGCAAGTTTCCGCGTACCTGCACACAAATCAATGATTTAAAAGAAGAATTATGAAATTACTTCAAATCGTTACTTATAAAAATAACGCGGAATTTTAACCTCCATGCATTTATCAATTCAGATGCTTCCTATACGCAAATAGGAAGGATCTGAATAATTAAGTAAACGTTTAAACAAACTTATAAACAGCGCCCGACACAACCAGGCCGTTTCAGACGGGAACAGTCAGAATGAACTCGCGATACCCGGACAAGATCACGTACACCGCGAAGTAACAGAAGATCGCCGCCGACAGCAGGTACGACCAGGTCAGCAGCCGATCACCGAGCAAGCGCCCGCCATGGCTGGCGATGCCGCACAGCGACAGGCACCAGAACAACCCGGCAGCGAAGAAGCCGGCGAGGAACATCCCGGCTTCGAGCAGGCTGCCGCCACCCGAGCGGGAGATCAGCACCCCGCCCACCGCAGCGAACCAGAGGATCGCACTGGGCGAGGACACAGCCAGGAAGATCCCGCGCAGGAACTCGCGCCAGCCCGACTCCACCACCACCTGCCCACGCCCCTCCAGGTGCCCGCCGCGCCAGGCCGCCAGCAGCATCTTCACGGCAAACCACACCAGCAGTACCGAACCGCCCAGCCACAAGCTCCAGCGCACCGCTTCGAACTGCAGCAGCACGGTCATCCCGGCCAGCGCCGCCACGGCGTAGATCAGGTCACCGACGCAGGTGCCCAGGCCCAGCCAGAAGCCCTGGAGAAAGCCGCGCTGCATGGCCAGGGTGATCATGGCGATATTGGCCACGCCAATGTCCAGGCACAGGGACAGGCTGAGGAGGAAACCGTTGGAAAAAGGCATGGCGCACTCGGTGCAGTGAGAAAGTCGGCCCATTTAACATTGGGCGAGGCGCGCCGGTATTGGAAAAAATTGCGCCTGCTCAATCCCTGGGGTTCATCGAGGACACCCCATCACCTGCCAACACCCGCGCATAACGCTCACGGTCCACATTCGCCCCGCTCAACACCACCGCCACCCGCTTGCCGGCCTGGCGCCCACGCTCCTGCATGAGCGCAGCCAGCGCGGCGGCCCCTGCCCCTTCGGCGGTGTTGTGGGTAGTTTCGTGATACAGGCGCATGGCGCCGGCGATCTCCTCATCGCTCACCCGCACGATACGTGCGGCATGCTCGCGCACCAGCGCAAAGGCCTCTGGATGGGGGACCCGGCAAGCCATGCCGTCGGCAAAGGTGTTGGCGCTGGCGGTGGTGACGATGCGGCCTTGCTCGAAGCTTTGCGCGAAGGCATCCGCCGCGCTGGAGACCACACCGACGATCTCGGTGCGCAGCCCCAGCAGGTTGCGCGCCTGGATCAGCCCGCAAATGCCCGAGCCCATGCCGATCGGCACATACACACAATCCAGGTCGGCGACCGCCTCGAACAGCTCCAGGGCGTAAGTGGCAACGCCCTTCACCAGTTCCGGATGGAACGACGGCACCATGGCATAACCACGCACTTCGGCCAGGCGGGCCGCCTCTTCACGCGCCACGTCGAAATCGACGCCATGCTCCACCAGCTCGGCGCCGAGGGCGCGCATGGCGGCGTTCTTCTCCCGCGAGTTGCCTTCAGGCACCACGATCACCAGGGGCAGCCCAGCCTGGCGTGCCGCCAAGGCCATGCTCTGGCCATGGTTGCCACGGGTGGCGGTGACCAGACCACGCGGCAACACCGCCTGCGCCAGCAGCGAACGCACATAGACCAGCCCGCCGCGCACCTTGAAAGCGCCGGTGGGCGCATGGTTCTCATGCTTGACCCACAACTGGCAGCCAACCCGCTCGGCCAGCAGCGGCCAGGCGTGCTGCGGGGTCGGCGGGACGTGCTGATGGACGTAAGTAGCCGCTTCACGCAGCGCGGGCAGGTCGAACATGACGATCATCCTTCATCGGTACGAGGTTGAACCGATCCTAAGCGCCGGGCATTGTATGGGTCCAAAGTTATATTGCATGGGTGGCAATATCGTGTGGACTCCAACCCTGGCCGATGACGGCCAGCCGCGTTACCTGGCACTGGTGGCGGCCATTGCCGAGGCCATCGAACGCGGTGAGCTCAAGGTGGGCGAGCGCCTGCCGCCCCAGCGCCGGCTGGCCTGGGCCCTCGGCCTCAACCCCAGCACCACGCAGCAGGCCTACCGTGAAGCGGCGGCGCGGCACCTGGTGTCCGGCGAGGTGGGGCGTGGCACCTATGTGCTGGCGGGAAGCAAGGAGGCGACGCTGTTCCGTCTCAAGCAATCGGACCAGCAGCAGGCGGTCATCGACCTGTCGACCAACGTGCCGGTAGTCGACCCGCATAACCTGGACCTGCAACACAGCATGCTGGCCTTGCTCAGCCAAGGTGAAACCGCCCTGCTCGAACACTACCTGGGCCCCGAGCAGTTGCTGCTCGGCCGGGTGCAGGGTGCCCGCTGGCTGGCCAACCGCGGCCTGACCCTGGCGCCGGATGAACTGCTGCTGTGCGGCGGTGCCCAGCAAGGCCTGACGACGATATTGCAGTCGCTGTGCCAGGCCGGTGAACCGGTCATGGTCGAGGCGCTGACCGCCCCAGGCATCAAGGCCGCCTGTCGCCAGCTGCGCCTGCCGGTGCACGGTGTGGCGCTGGATGAGCAGGGCCTGTGCCCAGAGCAACTGGACCGGGTTGCCCGCGCCAGCGGTGCGCGCATGCTGGTGACCACCCCGACCCTGCACAACCCGACCGGTGCCTGCCCGAGCGACGTGCGGCGCCAGGCCCTGGCCGAGGTGGTCAAGCGCCACCAACTGCTGGTGATCGAGGATGACGTGTATGGGGCGCTGACAGACAGCCCGCCGCTGTATCCGTTGCTTGAGGGCCGCGGCATCCTGATCAGCAGCTTGTCCAAGACGGTCGCCGCCGGGCTGCGCCTGGGCTGGATCGCCGCCCGCCCGGGCTTGCTCGAACAGATCGACCCCCATGCCCAGGCTACCCACTGGCCGGTTTCGCCGCTGAATTTGCACATTGCCTGCCAGTGGATTGCCGACGGCACCGCCGCACGGCGGCTGGCCTGGCAAAGGCAGGAGATCGGCGAGCGCTGGCGCCTGGCGCGGGCGATATTGGGTGATCACCTGGTGGCCGGGGCAGTGCCTTCACCGCATGCCTGGGTCGCCACCCCTGGCGATGCCGAAACGCTGGTGGGGCGCTGCCGCGCGCAGGGTGTCGAGGTGGTTCCGGCGAGTGTGTTCGCGATCGGAACCCAGACGCTGCAGGCGGTGCGCATCAGCCTGTCGGCGGCACTTGGCCGCGCCCAGTTGAAGCAGGGGCTGGAAATCGTTGCCCGGGTGATGGCGGAACAGGGGTAAGAGACGCTGGGCTGTATTGCCTGTACGGGCCTCATCGCCGGCAAGCCGGCTCCCACTCCCCCAGCCCGCAGCGTTATGCCTGCGTGGGAGCGGGCTTGAACTGGTCAAGTAATTTTGGACACCGATTAAGGTTCATCCCGCTGCCTTGAGCTTTTCCTCCATGGCTACTGGCGTTTCATAGCCGTTGTAGCTGTGGAGGCGCTTGAGGTTGTAGCGCATCAGATAAGCCTGGATATCCACTCGTGCCTGCA
>NZ_QKVM01000058.1 GCF_003231305.1 Pseudomonas sichuanensis
GGTGACGGACATGTAGGCGGGAGTTGCCATGCGTGTTGCTCTCCATGCGTTGAGAAAGTCGCCCACTGGCAGAAAGTTGCCAACTGGGGGACTGGCATCCTTACAAAAGCTGTGCCAGATAATTTCTATTCTTAAAAATCAATACATTAAGCAAGTTCAGCATTCGTTTGGATGGGCTTTTAAGCGATCACCATTCAAAAGTTGCGCAACTTCTTGCGCAGTGCTGGCAAAAAGTTGCGCACATGGCTGAAGATCCCGCACCGCAAGGGCTGCAGCGCTTTACAGGGCACTTTTTGACATTCGAAGTGCGCAACTTCTTGCGCAGTTGAACCTGACGCCAGATCTGCCGAGTCGCCGAGAGAGAGACGATACCGAAGCGATCCTAGTGTGGTGTTTCAGGAATACCACTTAAAATCATTTGCTCAGCGCTCGTGCCGCGCGAGCGACTGAGGCAAGGATGTTCTCGGCCTTCTTGTGCCACCGAAATGGCTTCGGGTTTTGGTAAATGTCGGGGGCTGCTGCGCAGCCCTTTCCGACCGGTCCGGCACCCCGGCAAGGCCGCTCCTACAGGGCCATCAACAACGGCAAAATTTCCCTCGGATCGGTTTGAACATCACCCCCTTTCTGGCCTCCAACGTTTGATGCCTATGCCATCTTTCGCCAGGAGCCCTGCCATGCTCACTTGCTCCCCCGCAGCGCCATGAAGATGCCCTGCCGCGCTCCCAATGCCTGCCTGCAACTGGATTACGTCCGCGACACCCTGTTCGGCCCGGTGGCGTCGAGCGTCGAATGCCAGGCACAACTCGCCGCCCTCACCCTGCAAGGCCGCCCTGCGCTGCGCCTGCACATCTGCCCGCCGCTGCCGGACAAGGTCGAACGCGCCCACAGCGTGGCGTTTACCTGGGATGGCCGCAGCTACCACGGCGTGGTCCGCGAGCAGGGGAAGTGCGGTGACGGTGGCCTGAACCTGCTGCTCGAACTGCAATAAGGCGATCAACGGCGGCGAACTCAGCTGAACCCGCCGCGATCCCGACGCCTCCATTGAAAGAGGATGCGCGCTATTGCGCCCGCCCCTGGAGGAAAACGCCATGAACAGCCCGCTACTCAAGCTCTTCACCCACCCAGCCGACGCCTGGATCGAAATCCGCCGCGCCGAGGAAGACC
Organism: Pseudomonas sichuanensis; assembly: GCF_003231305.1. Classification (GTDB taxonomy): domain Bacteria; phylum Pseudomonadota; class Gammaproteobacteria; order Pseudomonadales; family Pseudomonadaceae; genus Aquipseudomonas; species Aquipseudomonas sichuanensis. The sequence continues at coordinate 1,165 of NZ_QKVM01000058.1, forward strand.
ATCCCCAGCAATACCTGCCGCGCCTGCTGCTGCTCGCGCTGATCCCCGCCTTGTGCCTGTTGGTCGGTACCACCACCTACGGTTGGAGCCTGGCAGGTGAGGACCGTGTGCGCCTGAGCCTGGTCAGCGCCGCCCAACTGGCCGGGCTGCTGTACGCCACCACGGTAGGCGGGGTGATGCTGATGGGGGTGATGATCCGCTGGATGTCGCGCGGTTTCGATGTGCAGCCCAACCTCAACCAGTGCATCGGCTTCGCCGCCTATTGCGCTACACCCTGGTTCGTCGCCGGGGTGGTCGGCCTGCTGCCGATGCGCTGGCTGGCGTTACTGGCGCTGCTGGCAGCCAGCGCTTACGCCAGCGTGCTGCTGTATGGCGGTTTGCAGACGTTTTTGCGCCTGCGCAAAGAGCAGGCCATGCTGTTCGCGACCTGTGTATGGGGGGTGGGTCTGTTGCTGCTGGTGACCATCCTGGTGGCGATGATCCTGTTTTGGTTCAACGGCCTTATGCCCGAATACGTGCGCCCGGCCAGCCTCGGCTGACCGGGCACCGTGCGCTCAGGCGATGGCCTTGAGCGGCTGCGCTTGCGCGTGGTGGTGCTGCTTGAGCTGCGCTACCAGCGCCACCAGGTCACGGCAACTGTTGAGGCTGGCCACCGACACTTCGGTGGTGAAGCACTCTGCCAGGTTGTCGCCCTGGCTCAGGCGGATGGTGAGGTGTTCGCCGTCCGGGCAGCTCACCTCGCAGTGATCGGGCAGGCAGCCCTGTTCGATCATCTGCCGCATCTCAAGCATCGAAACGCCTATCAACGACATGGTACGACCCTCTCTATGCTGGATGGCCTGTTGTGTGTGGTTACGCCGTAAACCGGCGTAGTGCCAATTGATATTGCCCATGCCCTGGGGTTGGTCCATTCGCCCGGGCAATGACGACGCGCAAGATCCTCTAGCACCTTAGTGGAAGAAAGCGACCCTGCAGTCAGGGTTCGATCAGTGACGTCAACTTGGCGACAGATGGCAGGCACATGACCGTTCGTCCCCGATCACCCGCACCGGGTAAAACTTTTTCGGCCAGAAGCGGCTCCCACTTTCAGGCATGGACCCGCTTGACCAAAGGAACCCCGATGATCGACGCCAAACTCTACGTGATCGACTACGCACTGCACGGCCAGCACAAGACGTTCATCATCCGCGCCGAGCGGATGGACAACGCCGAAGCCTGGCACTGGGCCAGTTGCGATGCCGGTGTGGGCCGTATAGGACGCTACGACCGCGAGAAAATCCGCAAGGTCAGCCGGCCCATGGCCGAGCGCTACGGCATCAGCGAAGTCAGCTGGCGCCAGTCGGGCCAGTGAGCGCCAACGACGCCCACAGGTGCTGCGCTGCATAAGCGCGCCATGGCCGCCAGGCCAAGGCCCGCTCGGCCAGCAGCACCTGCGGCCCCTCCAGCAGGCGCAGGGCCTTGACCAGCGCCACATCGCCCAACGGCAAGGCATCCCTGGCCCCCACCTGGCGCAGGGCCAGGTACTGGGCACTCCACGGGCCGATGCCCTTCAAGCTGCACAAACGTGCGAGCACCGCGTCCAGGGTTTGCCCTGGGTGCAGCAGGTTCGGCTGCTCAAGCAGCGCCCTGGCCAGGGTGCCGAGGGTTGCCGCCCGCGCCCGTGGCATCCCCAGCCCTTCGAGTTCAGCCACTGCCACTGCCGTGGCCGATGGGAATACATGGCTCAATACAGCCGCCTCCACCTGCAGCAATGCCCCATGCCGCGCCACCAGGCGCCCCGCCAGGGTCATCGCCCCGGCCACGCTGATCTGCTGGCCGAGCACCGTGCGCATGGCCTGTTCGAACGCGTCCCAGCCCTGGGGTACACGCAAACCCGGGCGCGCGGCGAGCAACCGCGCCATGAGCGCGTCGCCGGCCAGCCCGGCGGCAATCTGTGCAGGGCGCGCATCCAGGTCATATACCCGGCGCAGGCGTGCGATCAGCCCCGGCAACAGCGCCGGCGCTACTGCATGCAGGCGCACCTGCAGCCAGGGGCCTGCTACTGGGGTCGCTTCCAGCACGCCCTGCCGGCCGGCATGCACAAAGCTGCGCCGGTACACGCCATCGGCGAAGGTTTCGATACCGGGGATGCAGCGCGCAGCCAGGAAGGCCTGGGTCGAGGGCCAGTGATAGGGCGGCTGGTAGCGCAGCCAGAGCAGGTGCACGCCGCCCGGGCGCAGGGCGCGGCGGACGGCGTGGAGGGAGGAAAGGCGGGTCATGGGGGCATCATGCGCGTTGCCAGACGCAATGGCGAGTGCCCCGGCCACGGTTACTGCACCGCTGGTGGCACCACCTCCTCATCGCGCCGATGCGCCCATTGATACAACGCCGGCAGCACCAGCAAAGTCAGCGCGGTGGACGACAGGATGCCGCCAATCACCACGGTCGCCAGCGGCCGTTGCACCTCGGCGCCGGTGCCGGTGGCCAGGGCCATGGGGATGAACCCCAGCGACGCCACCAATGCGGTCATCAGCACCGGGCGTAGGCGGGTCAGCGCGCCCTCCTCGACCGCCGCGCGCAGCCCGCGGCCCTCTTCGCGCAGGTTGCGGATGAAGGCAATCATCACCAGGCCGTTGAGCACTGCCACCCCCGACAGCGCGATGAACCCCACCCCCGCCGAGATCGACAGCGGAATATCCCGCAACCACAGGGCCAGCACGCCCCCGGTCAGGGCGAACGGAATACCGGTGAACACCAGCAGGCCGTCCTTGAGGTTGTTGAACATCATCAGCAGCAGCGCCATCACCAGCAGCAAGGACACCGGTACCACCACCCGCAGGCGCTCGGCGGCCGACTGCAACTGCTCGAACTGGCCACCCCAGCGGGTCCAGTAGCCCGGCGGGATCTGCACCTTGTCGATCAGCGCCTGCGACGCCTCTTCGACGAACGAGCCGAGGTCACGCCCGCGCACGTTGGCGCTGACCACCACCACCCGCTTGCCATCCTCGCGGCTGATCTGGTTGGGGCCCAGTTGCAGATTCAATGTGGCTACCTGGGACAACGGGATGAAGCCAATCTGCGTGGCGCCGCTGGCGGCACTGGCGGGCACTGGGATCAACAGGCTGGACAGCCCGTCCACATCGGTGCGCAGGGCTTCGGGCAGCCGCACCACCATGTCGAAGCGGCGGTCGCCCTCGTACAGGGTGCCGGCGCTGCGCCCGCCCACGGCGATGGCGATGGCGTCCTGCACGTCACCCACGTTCAGGCCGTAACGTGCGGCCTTGTCGCGGTCGATGTCGATGGTCAGCACCGGCAGGCCGGTGGTCTGCTCGACCTTCACTTCCGAGGCCCCCGGCACCTGCTGCAGGCCGGCGGCGATCTGCGCGGCGGTGCGGTTGAGCACCTCCATGTCATCGCCGAACACCTTCACCGCGACATCGCTGCGCACCCCGGAGATCAGCTCGTTGAAGCGCAACTGGATCGGCTGCGACAGCTCGTAGTTGCTGCCCGGCACGCTGGCTGCAGCACGTTGCACTTCGGCGATCAGCTCATCCCGCGGTTTGCCCGGGTCTTGCCATTGCTCGCGCGGCTTGAGCATCACATAGGCATCGGAGATGTTCGGCGGCATCGGGTCGGAGGCGATTTCCGCCGTACCGGTACGGGCGAACACCCGCTCCACTTCCGGTACCCGCTCGATGATGGTTTTTTCCAGGCGCTGCTGCATGTCCACCGACTGCGACAGGCTGGTACCCGGCACACGCAAGGCCTGCAGGGCAAAGTCGCCCTCGCTGAGGCTGGGGATGAACTCGCTGCCCATGCGGTTGGCCAGCACGCCCGACAGCAGCACCAGCGTAGCGGCGCCGGCGAAGGCCAGGTTGCGCCGGCCCAGCACCCAGCCCAGCACCGGGGCGTAACGGCGGCGCGCGGCGCGCATCACCACGCCCTCCTCTTCCTTGACCTTGCCGGTGACGAACAGCGCGATGGCCGCCGGCACGAAGGTCACCGAGAGAATCATCGCCCCCAGCAGCGCCAGCACCACGGTGAAGGCCATGGGATGGAACATCTTGCCCTCGACCCCGGTCAGGGCAAAGATCGGCAGGTACACCACCATGATGATCAGCTGCCCGTAGATCAGCGGCCGGCGCGCCTCGCGAGCGGCGGCGAACACTTCATGGAAGCGCTCGGCACGGGTCAGGATGCGGCCATGGCGCTGCTGGGCGTGGGCCAGGCGGCGAATGGCGTTCTCGACGATCACCACCGCACCGTCGACGATGATGCCGAAGTCCAGGGCACCGAGGCTCATCAGGTTGGCGCTGACCTTGTTGCTGAACATGCCGGTAAAGGTGAACAGCATCGACAACGGAATCACCATGGCGGTGATCAGCGCCGCGCGGATGTTGCCCAGGAACAGGAACAGCACGGCGATCACCAGGATCGCGCCTTCGATCAGGTTCTTCTTCACCGTGGCGATGGCTTTTTCCACCAGGTTGGTGCGGTCGTACACGGTGACCGCCACCACGCCCTTGGGCAGGCTGCGGTTGACCTCCTCCAGTTTGGCCGCCACGGCCTGGGACACTGTGCGGCTGTTCTCGCCGATCAGCATGAACACCGTGCCCAATACCACCTCACGGCCGTTCTCGGTGGCCGCGCCCGAGCGCAGCTCCTGGCCCAGGCCCACCTCGGCCACATGGCTGACGCGGATCGGCGTGCCATCGACACTGGAAATGACGATGTTGGCGATGTCCGCGGCCGAAGCCACCTGGCCTGGCGCACGGATCAGCAGCTGTTCGCCGTTGCGCTCGATGTAGCCGGCGCCGACGTTGGCGTTGTTGCGCTCCAGTGCCGCGATCAGGTCGTTGAGGGTGAGCTTGTAGGCCGCCAGGCGCTTGGGCTCCGGCGCGATCAGGTACTGCTTGGCATGGCCGCCGATGCTGTTCACCTCGGCCACGCCCGGCACGTTGCGCAACTGCGGCTTGATGATCCAGTCCTGGATCACCCGCAGGTCGGTGGCGGTATAGGGCGTGCCGTCGTCCTTCAGCGCGCCGTCCTTGGCCTCCACGGTCCACAGGAAGATCTCGCCCAACCCGGTGGAGATCGGCCCCATGGCCGCCTCGATGCCTTCGGGCAACTGCTCGCGGGCCACCTGCAGGCGCTCGTTGACCAGCTGGCGGGCGAAGAAGATATCGGTGCCATCATCGAAGATCACCGTCACCTGCGACAGCCCCGAGCGCGACAGCGAGCGGGTCTGCTTGAGGCCCGGCAGGCCGGCCATGGCGGTTTCGATGGCGAAGGTGATGCGCTGCTCGGTCTCCAGCGGTGAATAACCGGGCGCGGCGGTGTTGATCTGCACCTGGACGTTGGTGATGTCGGGCACCGCGTCGATGGGCAATTTCTGGTAGCTGTGGATGCCCACGGCGGCCATCAGCACCACGGCGAGCATCACCACCAGGCGTTGCTCGATGGCGAACTGGATCAGGCGTTCGAACATGTCAGGCGTTCCCGGTCAGTGGCTGTGTTCGGCCGAGCCTTTGCCCAGCTCGGACTTGAGGACGAAGCTGCCGGCGGCAGCCACCTGGGTACCGGCGGCGAGCCCTTGGTGGATCTCCACCTGGCCGCCATCGCGCCGGCCTGGTTTCACCGGGCGTGCCTCGAAACCTTCCGCGGTGCGGGCGAACACCACGGTCTGCTCTTCCCAGGTTTGCAGGGCCGCTTCGGGCACCACCACGGCCGCGTCGAAACGCTCGACGGTGACGGCGATGTTGACGAACAGCCCCGGGCGCCAGGCGCCATTGGGGTTGGCCAGGGTGGCGCGGACGGTGGCGGCGCGGTTCTGCTCGCCCAGCAGGCTGCCGACGTAGTTGACCTTGCCCTCCACTTGCGCGCCGAGGTCCGGTGCGCTGACGGTCACGCCACGGCCGCTGACCACCTTGTCCAGGTCGCGCGGGGCCACGGCGAAGGTGGCCCAGACCCGGCTCAGGTCAGACAGGGTGAAGGCGTTGCTGGTCTCGTCCACCACCTCGCCCACGGTCAGGTGCTTCTCCACCACCACCGCATCGAACGGCGCGCGCAACTCATAGCGGTTGCCCTTGCCGGCCGGCGCCACGGCGGCGACCTTCTGCCCGGCGTTGGCGGCAGCGATCTCGGCCTCCTGCAGGGCCTGGCGGGCCTGCAGGTAGTCCTGCTCGGCGCTGATGCGCTCCTGCCACAGCTGCTTTTCGCGCTCGAAGGTCAGGCGTGCCAGTTCCAGACGGCGCTGGGCCGCCTGCTGCTCGCTGCGCAGTTCGGAAATCTGCTGGCTGGCGATCACCGCCAGCACCTGGCCGCGCTTGACCGTCTGGCCGAGGTCGGCGTGCACCGACTCGACCACCCCGGGCACCCGAGGGACGACGTGGGCGGTGCGGTCTTCGTCGAAACGGATCTCGCCGGGGAAGCTGATGGCGGTGCCCAGGGTTTGCGGGCCAGCGGTGACCAGTTGCACACCGGCGGCCTGGATCTGCTCGGCGGAGAGGTGCAGTTGGCCCTCTTCTTCGGCGTGGTCTTCACCTTCGGAAGTGCCATGGCCGTGGCCATCGTCCTTTGCTTCGGCATGGCCGTGGTCTTCTTCGCCATGCTCATCGTGCTGGGCCTGGGCACTGGAGGCCTGGCCGAGGGTGCCGGTCCAGGCCAGGCCGCCGAGGCCGAGGGCGGCCAGGGCAGCGGCGAGGATCGCGAGTTTGCGGGGGTTGGTCATGGAGGCTCCTGCTGGGGGAAATCGTCAGTTGCAATTCGGGCCCCATCGCGGGGCAAGCCCGCTCCCACAAGGGCAAAGCCAAGGCTCGTGGGAGCGGGCTTGCCCCGCGATGGGCGGCGGCTCAGAGTTCGCCGTAGATGCGCTCCACCTGCGCCCGGGCATCGGTGGCCGAGGCCAGCGCCTCGAGGTACAACCCGCGCGCCTCGATCAAGGTGCGCTGGGCATCGAGCACATCGAGAAACGCGAACTTGCCCATTTCGAAGCCTCGGGTCGCGGTGTCCACCGCCTGCTGCGCCGCCGGCAGGATGGTGCGGTCATAGGCCTGCACCTCGCCCATGGCCGTGGCCCACTGGTCGAGGGCACTGCGGGTATCGCTGCGCAGGCGCAACTCCACGGCATTGCGCAGGTCGCGGGCCTGATCGGCGCGGCGCGCAGCGGCCAGCACGTTGCCCTGGTTGCGGTCGAACAGCGGCAACGGCATCGACAGCCCCACCACATTGACCCGCTCACGGTCCTCGCGGCTGTACTGGCTGCCGACGCTGACGGTCAGGTCGGGGATGCGCTTGGCCTTCTCCGAGCCAAGGCTGGCCTCGCCACGCTCGATCTGCGCCGCGGCCAGGCGCCAGTCGGCGGTTTGCTCGACCTTGCCCAGCAACTGCTCGGCCTGGGGTGCCGGGCCGGGTGACAGGTTGCTACCGTCGAGGCTGTCGAAACCAGCCTGGGCGCTGCCGGTCAGCCGCGCCAGGGACTGCCAGGCCACGCTGCGCTGGGTACGGGCACGGCGCACCGCCGCCTCGGCCTGGGCCAACTGCACCTGGGCGCGGGTCGCCTCGACCGGTGACGACTGGCCGGCCTTGACCCGCCCTTGCACCACTCGCAGCCCGCGCTCGGTCAGGGCCTGGGACTGCTGCGCCAGCTCCAGCGCGGTCTGTGCGCGCAGGGCGGCGTGGAAGGCCTGGATCACGTCGGCGCGCAGGCCGTTGCGCTGGCGCTCCAGTTCCAGTTGGGCGACCGTCTGGCCGGCCTGGGCCACGTCGATGCGCGCACCGCGCTTGCCGCCCAGCTCCAGCGGTTGGCTCAGGGTGACGGTGGTGGTGCTGGTATCGCGGCGGGTGTCCTCGACCTCCCAGGACAGCTCGGGGTTGGGGATCAACCCGGCCTGGCGGCGCTCGCCCTCGGCAATGCCGATTTCGCGGCCGGCGGCGGCGAGCTCGGGGTTTTCGGCGAAGGCGGCGGCGAGCGCCTGGTCCAGGCTCAGGCTCTGGGCGCTGGCGGGGCCGGCCAGCAACAGGCAGAGCAAGGCGATCTTGCGGGGGATGGGCACGGCTTGGGTCCTCGTCGACGCGCGGCGGAATGCGTTGGCGAGGGACTGTAGGGAGGGCTGGTTATCGGGGCGGTGGCGTGAAGATTACAATTTTGTAATTTCGTCGGGCGCCTGTCCTGGATCGTATGCGGGCCACCAGGTGTAGGGCGACAGCCTTGCAGCGCTCTCAAGATCGAGCGCCGCCCGCGCGGCGCATCGCGGGACAAGCCCGCTCCCACAGTTTGTTTCGGGCCAATGAGTCCTGTGAAAGTACCGCTGCCCGCCTTGGCGCATGTCTTGAGTCATGTGATGCAGCGTTAGCGACCACGCCAAAACCGCGTCGTACCAACAAGGCGGACCAGGTGATGGCACAGGAGAGACTGGCCCGAAACAAATGTGGGAGCGGCGGTGCGCCGATGCGACTTGCCCCGCGATGCGCCGCGCGGGCGGCGCTCGATCTCATAGGCGCCGCAAAAACACCGGCGAACCCATCCCGGCCCTCCCTCGGTCCGATAATCGCCCATTATCCAGCCCGACCATTTGACGAAACTAACCGGGTAGTACAAAACTCACGACATCCAAAAACAACAAAGCGATACCCCCGCCATGACACCTCGAATCCTCGTGCTCAACGGCCCCAACCTGAACCTGCTGGGCACCCGCGAACCGGCCCAGTACGGCCACGAAACCCTCGCTGACCTGGCCAACCTATGCGCCACCAGTGCCGCTGAACTGGGCCTGGAGCTGGAGTTTCGCCAGACCAACCACGAAGGCGAACTGCTCGACTGGATCCACGCCGCCCGTGGCCGCTGCCACGGCATCCTGATCAACCCCGCCGCCTGGACCCACACCTCGGTCGCCATCCGCGACGCACTGATCGCCAGCGAGCTGCCGGTGATCGAAGTGCACCTGTCCAACGTGCACAAGCGCGAACCGTTCCGTCACCTGTCGTTCGTCTCCAGCATCGCCGTCGGCGTGATCTGTGGCCTCGGCAGCCAAGGCTACAAGATGGCCCTGGCGTACTTCGGCGCGCACTTCAAGGAGCAGGCATGAGCACTCCAGGCATCCTCGCCGGCCTGATCGGCCGTGGCATCCAGGCCTCGCGCACCCCGGCGCTGCACGAGCACGAAGGCGATGCCCAGGCGCTGCGCTACCTGTACCGGCTGATCGACGCCGACCTGCTGGGCGTGGACGACAGCGCCCTGCCCCAACTGCTGGATGCAGCCGAGCGCACCGGCTTCACCGGGCTGAACATCACCTTCCCGTTCAAGCAGGCGATCCTGCCCTTGCTCGACGAACTGTCGGACGAGGCGCGGGGTATCGGCGCGGTGAACACCGTGGTGCTGCGCGACGGCAAACGGGTCGGCCACAACACCGACTGCCTGGGCTTCGCCGAAGGCCTGCGGCGTGGCCTGCCGGACGTGGCCAGGCGTCAGGTGGTGCAACTGGGCGCCGGCGGTGCGGGCTCGGCGGTGGCCCATGCGCTGCTGGCCGAAGGGGTTGAGCAGTTGGTGCTGTTCGAGGTGGACGCTGCCCGTGGCCAGGCGCTGGTGGACAACCTTACCCAGCACTTCGGTGCCGGCCGCGCGGTGCTCGGCAGCGACTTGGCCGGCGCAGTGGCCGAGGCCGATGGCCTGGTCAACACCACACCGGTGGGCATGACCAAGCTGCCGGGCATGCCCCTGCCGGCCACGCTGCTGCATGCCCGGCTGTGGGTGGCGGAGATCATTTATTTCCCGTTGCAGACCGAACTGCTGCGCCATGCCCGGGCCTTGGGCTGTCGCACGCTGGATGGCGGCACCATGGCGGTGTTCCAGGCGGTGAAGGCGTTCGAGTTGTTCAGCGGGTGCACGGCCGATGCCGAGCGCATGCAGGCGCATTTCGCCAGTTTTGACTGAGCGAGCCATCGCGGGGCAAGCCCGCTCCCACGCAAGCGAGCAAGACAGCAGCGTGGGAGCGGCGGTTCGCCGCTGCGACTTGCCCCGCGATGGGCGTTGTGCGATCAGGCCTTGATATAACGCATCACCGCCTCGCAGATCACCTGCTTGTGGCGCTGCTTGACCTGCTCGTCCGACAGGTCGATCTGGAAGATATCGCCAAAGGTGTGGCGGTTGGACACCCGGTAGAAGCAGAACGAACTCATCAGCATGTGCAGGTCGATCACCTCGATCCCCGGGCGGAACACGCCTTCGCGCTCGCCACGGGCGAGGATCTTGCCCAGCGCATCGAGCACCATGCTGCTCATCTCGCGGATCACCGGCGACTGCTTGACGTACTCGCCGTAGTGAATGTTCTCGGTGCAGACGATGCGCACGAAATCGACGTTGTTGGCATGGTGGTCGAAGGTGAACTCCACCAGGCGCTGGATCGCCTGCTCGGGGGCCAGCGATTCGAGGTCGAGGCTGTGCTCGGTCTTGCGGATATCGCCGTAGAGCTTGACCAGGCACTCGACGTACAGCTGCTCCTTGCTGCCGAAGTAGTAGTAGATCATGCGCTTGGAGGTGGCGGTGCGCTCGGCGATGGCGTCCACCCGCGCGCCGGCCAGGCCCTGCTGGACGAACTCGGTGATGGCGGCCTGGAGAATGTTCTCGCGGGTCTTCTCCGGGTTGTTCTTGCGGGTTTTGCGCACCCCTTCGGCTTCTGGCTGGACTACCGAATCACTCATACCGACTCACAGGCTCATTGTAGGAATCCGCAGGATTATCCGTGAGCCGGGCGGCGCAGGGAAGCGCGCTGTTGGTCGGGTGGTCAGGTTTGGCCCATCAGGCCTCATCGCGGGGCAAGCCCGCTCCCACAGGTACTGTGCAATCCTGGGGAATGCACGGGCCCTGTGGGAGCGGGCTTGCCCCGCGATGCTTCACAACACCGTTTTACGCCCTGCCCCGCTACGCGCCTTAGCCATCGCGGCCAGACGCACCGCCACGTTGGCCGCGCCGTATCCGGCATAGCCCCCCTTGCGCTGGAGGATCTCGAAGAAGAACCGCCCTTCGAACGGCTCGGTATACACGTGGAACAGCTCGCGGCCTTGAGCATCGCGGTCGTACAGCACGTTGTAGTACGCCAGTTCACTCAAGAACTCATCGTCGAAATCGAAGCGCGCCGCCAGGTCGTCGTAGTAGTTCAGCGGGATCTCCAGCAACGGCACCCCGGCCTCTTTGGCCCGTGCCACTTCGCGGAAGATGTCGTCGCAGTCGAAGGCGATATGGTGCACGCCCGAGCCGCGATAACTGTTCAGCGCATGGGCAATGGCGGTATTGCGGTTCTCGGAGATGTTCAGCGGCACCCGCAAGGTGCCGCAGTGGCTGCGCAGCGCGCGGCTCTTGACCAGGCCGTAGGGGTCGGGCAGCACCACTTCGTCGTCGGCGGTGAAATCGAACACGCTCTTGTAGAACAGCACCCAGCTGTCCAGCGCCTCGGCGGGCAGCGCCAAGGCCATATGGTCGATGCGCTGCAGGCCGCCACTGGCGGTGGCGCCCTGCTCCAGGCGGAAGTCGGTGTCGTAGATGCTCAGGCCTGCGCCTTCGGGCTCGACCAGGTACAGCAGGCTGCCATCAGGCGCCCGCACGGCAGGGATTTCCCGCTCGTTGGGGCCGACCAGCCCACGGAACGGCTGGCCGCGGTAGGCGGTGGCACGGTGCAGCGCCGCCTGGCCGTCCTTCACCCGCAATGCGGTGGCGCACAGCGACGGGCCATGGGCCTCGAAGAAATTGTGGGCAAACGAATAGGGCTCGGCGTTGAGCACGATATTGATATCGCCCTGGCGCAGCAGGCGCACAGCCTTGCTGCGGTGTGCGCCGGCCTCGGCGAAGCCCAGGCGCTTGAGCCACACGCCCAGGCGCGCGCCGACCGCCTCGTCGACCGCGAACTCAAGAAACTCCACGCCGTCGTAGGCGCTGGCGGCAGGCGGCGCAAACAGCACGCCCGGCTCGACGGCCCGAGCCTCGCGCGCCAGCTGCAGGCGAGTCTTCTCTTCCAGGTACAGCAGCGAGCGCAGGCCATCGGCGGCATTCTGCCGAGGCGGCGCGGCGCGAAAGCCATCGTTGAACACCTCCAGCGACAACGGCCCGCGGTAGCCCGTGGCCAGGATCGGCGCGAGGAAACCGGCCAGGTCCATCTCGCCCTGCCCCGGGAAGCAGCGGAAATGCCGGCTCCACTCCAGCACGTCCATGGCCAGGATCGGCGCATCGGCCATCTGCACGAAGAAGATCTTATCGCCCGGGATATCGCGGATGGCGCTCGGGTCGCCCTTGAGCGACAGGGTGTGGAAACTGTCGAGGATCACCCCCAGCGCCGCGTGGTCGGCCTGGCGCACCAGGTTCCACACCTGCTGGTAGGTGTTGACGTGGCGGCCCCAGGCCAACGCCTCGTAGCCGATGCGCAGGCCACGGTCACCGGCGTGCTCGGCGAGCAGGCGCAGGTCGTCCACCAACAGCTGCTCATCGCCCAGGGCATCGGGCTGCACGTTGCTGCACACCAGCACCAGGTCGGTGCCCAGCTCCTGCATCAGGTCGAACTTGCGCTCGGCGCGGTCGAGGTTCTTGTGCAGGCGCTCGCGCCGGCAGCCCTCGAAGTCGCGAAACGGCTGAAACAGGGTGATGGCCAGCCCCAGATCGGCGCACATCTGGCGGATCTCGCGGGGGCTGCCGGCGTAATACAGCAGGTCGTTTTCGAAGATCTCGACGCCGTCGAAGCCCGCGGCGGCGATGGCTTCGAGTTTCTCTGGCAGGGTGCCGCTGAGGGACACGGTGGCGATCGAACGCTGCATGGCGGGTGTTCCTTGTTATTGGAGGTGTGCAATGAACTCATCGCGGGGCAAGCCCGCTCCCACAGTTACCGCATCAGTCGTGGGAGCGGGCTTGCCCCGCGATCAGCTGGCACGATCGATTATTCGCAGGTAAAGTCGCCCCGGCAATGCACTTTGTACGAAACAGTTAGTTTTTGTTCGATTACCGAACAAAACCCGTTTCGACGAATTGATTCACCCCGCCCCGTGAACAACCATGATCACCAGTCGCAGGCCCGCCGGCCTTTCTTGCTGCCACGCCGGTCGTTCGGCGGAACCTGCGCTGTACAGCCCAACGTCACCACATAATAAGTTCAATAAAACGGGTACCGACCTATGCTCAGCTTCCTCGCCCTGCGACCCGCATCGCCTCGTTCGTCTTCTCCCCATAGCCCCGTTGCCGTGCCCCGCGCGCGCTGACCACCGGCCCCTGACAAGAACAACGGAGACAACATGGCCCACTCAAGTTCCCAAGCCAAGAAAGCCACCGCCAGCGGATGGATCGGCTCTGCCCTCGAGTACTACGACTTCTTCATCTATGCCCAGGCCGCGGCGCTGATCTTCCCGCAGATCTTCTTCCCCAACACCGACCCGAAGATGGCCATCATCGCCTCGCTGGCCACCTATGGCGTGGGTTACCTGGCGCGCCCGGTGGGTGCCTTCGTGCTCGGCCACTGGGGCGATACCCGTGGGCGCAAGAACGTGCTGCTGCTGTGCATGTTCCTGATGGGCCTGTCGACCATGGCCGTGGGCCTGCTGCCCACCTACCACGACATCGGCCTGCTCGCCCCGGCGCTGCTGGTGGTGCTGCGCCTGGTGCAGGGCTTCGCCGTGGCCGGCGAGATCTCCGGGGCCAGCTCGATGATCATGGAGCACGCCCCCTTCGGCCGCCGCGGCTACTACGCAAGCTTTACCCTGCAGGGCGTGCAGGCCGGCCAGGTGATGGCGGCGGCGGTGTTCCTGCCGCTGGCCTACTTCATGCCCAGCGAAGCGTTCAACGAATGGGGCTGGCGCATTCCGTTCCTGATGAGCGCCGTGGTGCTGATCGCCGGGTTCATCATCCGCAAAGAGGTGCATGAGACCCCGGCCTTCGTCCAGGAAGAAAAGCAGGACAAGGTGGCCAAGTCGCCGATCAGCGAAGCCTTCCGCCACAGCTGGAAGCACATGGTGCTGGTGATGTTCATGGCCCTGATGAACGTGATCCCGGTGGTCGCCACCATCTTCGGCGCGGCCTACGCGGTGCAGCCGGCCTACGGCATCGGCTTCGACAAGAGCGTGTACCTGTGGATCCCGGTGGTGGGCAACATCGTCGCGGTGCTGGTGATCCCCTTCGTCGGCAACCTTTCCGACAAGATCGGCCGCCGCCCGACCATGATCGCCGGTTGCCTGGGCTCGGGCCTGCTGGCCTTCGTCTACCTGTACGCGATCAGCATCCAGAACGTGCCGCTGGCGTTCGTCGCCTCGATCGTCATGTGGGGCATGGTCTACCAGGGCTACAACGCGGTGTTCCCAAGCTTCTACCCAGAGCTGTTCCAGACCCGCTACCGGGTGTCGGCCATGGCCATCGCGCAGAACATCGGCACCATGCTCACCGCCATGCTGCCGGCCCTGTTCGCCATGGTGGCGCCACCGGGTTCGGACAACATCCCAATGGTGGTCGGAGGCCTGGCGTTCTTCATCACCTGCGTGTGCGCCTTTGCCGCGTACCTCGCGCCGGAGACGCACCGCCTGGCCATGGAAGACCTGGGCAACCCCCAGGCCCAACCCATGGAGCGCGAAGCCTATGAGGCCAGCCGCAAGGGCAGCTTGAAGGCGTTCACTCACTAACAAACCAAGGGCCGCTCAGCGGCCCTTTTGCTATCTGGCACATGCCCTTTGGGAAGACGCGCCACTCACCAAAACGGGTGATTTCGGCGATTGCACGGGTGTGGGAGCATTTCTCCAACCCCAGGGCCCAGGACCGGCGCCCGTTCAAGCAGAGGACCTGCCCCCGCTTGCATCCCCCTTGCGCGACTTCCAAGAAAGAGAAAAAGCCATGAATGCACCCTTCGCACCGCAACGCCAGACCCAGGACTACCAACAGGCCGACGCCGCCCACCACATCCATGCGTTCCTGGATCAGAAGGCCCTGAACGCCGAAGGGCCGCGGGTGATGGTGCGCGGTGAGCGCCTGAACCTGTGGGACAACGACGGCAACCGCTACCTCGATGGCATGTCCGGCCTGTGGTGCACCCAGCTCGGCTATGGCCGCCGCGACCTGACCGCCGCCGCCGCCGCGCAGATGGACCAGCTGGCCTACTACAACATGTTCTTCCACACCACCCACCCGGCGGTGATCGAGCTGTCCGAGCTGCTGTTCAGCCTCCTGCCGGGCCACTACAGCCACGCCATCTACACCAACTCCGGCTCCGAAGCCAACGAGGTGCTGATCCGCACCGTGCGCCGTTACTGGCAGGTCGTCGGCCAGCCGCAGAAAAAGATCATGATCGGCCGTTGGAACGGCTACCACGGCTCGACCCTGGCGGCCACCGCCCTGGGCGGCATGAAGTTCATGCACGAGATGGGCGGGCTGATCCCCGACATCGCCCACATCGACGAGCCCTACTGGTACGCCGCCGGCGGCGAGCTGACCCCGGCCGAGTTCGGCAAGCGCTGCGCCCTGCAACTGGAAGAGAAGATTCTTGAACTGGGCGCCGAGAACGTCGCCGGCTTCATCGCCGAGCCGTTCCAGGGCGCTGGCGGCATGATCTTCCCGCCCGAGAGCTACTGGCCCGAAATCCAGCGCATCTGCCGCCAGTACGACGTGCTGCTGTGCGCCGACGAAGTCATCGGCGGCTTCGGCCGCACCGGCGAATGGTTCGCCCACGAGTACTTCGGCTTCCAGCCCGACACCCTGTCCATCGCCAAGGGCCTGACCAGCGGCTACGTGCCCATGGGCGGCCTGGTGCTGAGCAAGCGCATCGCCGAAGCCCTGGTGGAGCGCGGCGGCGTGTTCGCCCACGGCCTGACCTACTCCGGCCACCCGGTGGCCGCTGCGGTGGCGGTGGCCAACCTCAAGGCCCTGCGCGACGAAAATATCGTCGGCACGGTGAAGGACGACACCGGCCCCTACCTGCAGCAGTTGCTGCGCGAAACCTTCGCCGATCACCCATTGATCGGCGACATCCAGGGCACCGGCCTGCTGGGCGCCCTGCAGTTCGCCGAAGACAAGGCCACCCGCAAGCGCTTCGCCAACGAGAACGACCTGGCCTGGCAGTGCCGCACTTTCGGTTTCGAAGAGGGCGTGATCATCCGCTCCACCCTCGGCCGCATGATCATGGCCCCGGCCCTGATCGCCACCCGCAGCGAACTCGACGAACTGGTGGAAAAGACCCGCATCGCCGTCGACCGCACCGCACGCCTGGTCGGCAAGCTCTGACCTGAAGCCGCCGCCCACCCCAGCCAGGGTGGGCGGCGTGCGTGCACGGCCCCGGCCGCCCCCGCCTCAAGTGAAGCTCTCCAGACGGTACGCGCCCCGCGTGTACCGCGGCGTCCTGTCGTCAATTTCCAGGAGTTCGCAATGCATACAACAACAAATACAGCCGATGCCCACGCCCACCCTTCCCCATCGCAGGCCAGCGCAAGCGGCCGCTTCCGGCAAACCATGGGCCTTACCGCGCTGGTGCTGTTCGGCCTGGCGTACATGGTGCCGCTGGCGGTGTTCACCACCTACGGCCTGGTCACCCAGATGACCAAGGGCCACCTGCCCACCGCCTACCTGCTGACCCTCGCCGCCATGCTGCTGACCGCCTACAGCTACGGCCGCATGGTCCAGGCCCACCCGTTCTCAGGCTCGGTGTACACCTACACCCGCAAGGCCTTCGGCAGCTACTTCGGCTTCATGGCCGGCTGGACCTTGCTGCTCGACTACATCTTCCTGCCGTTGCTCAGCTACCTGCTGATCGGCATCTACATGGCCGAGTACTTCCCCGCCGTGCACGCCTGGGTGTGGGTGCTCGGCTCCATCGCCCTGGTGACCTTCCTCAACCTGATCGGCATCGAATCCATCACCCGGGTCAACTGCGTGCTGGTGGTGGCCCAACTGGTATTCATCGTGGTCTTCGTCGGCTTGTCGATCCATAACCTGGGCACCCAGGCCGAGCCGGTTTCGCTGCTCAAGCCGTTCCACCACGAAGGCTTCGACATGCCGCTGATCATGACCGGCGCGGCGGTGCTGTGCCTGTCGTTCCTGGGCTTCGACGCGGTGTCGACCATGGCCGAGGAAACCGCCAACCCCAAGTTCCGCATCCCCCTGGCGATCATGGCGGTGACCCTGTTCGGCGGCCTGCTGTTCTTGATCGTGTCGTGGTGCGCGCAGATGGTGTTCCCCGAGTGGGCTATCTTCAAGGATCCGGACTCCGCCTCGCTGGACGTGATGCGCCGCGTGGGAGGCGAGCTGATGGTCACCGCCTTCACTGCCACTTACGTGGCCGGCTGCTTCGCCTCGGCGATGGTGTCCCAGGCCAGCGTATCGCGGGTGCTGTTCGCCATGGGCCGCGACGGCGCACTGCCCAAGGTGTTCGGCCGCCTGGTGACCAGGAAACGCGTGCCCGCCACCGCGATCATGCTGGTCAGCCTGCTGTCGCTGATCGCCCTGTTCATCACCCTCGACACCGTCGCCAACATGATCAGCTTCGGCGCGCTGTTCGCCTTCTCGGCGGTGAACCTGGCGGTGGTCAAGCATTACCTGGTGGACCAGAAACTGCGCGGGGGCCGCAACTGGCTGCTGTATGGCGCGATTCCGGCGCTGGGCTTTCTGACCACCATCTGGCTGTGGACCAGCCTGTCGAGCATGTCGTTCATGATCGGGTTGAGCTGGATGGCGTTGGGGTTTCTGTGCTTGCTGGGGATTACCAAGGCGTTTCGGGTCAAGTTGCCGGCGTTGCAGATGGCGGAGTGAGGCAGGGTTTTCAGCGGACACTGGCTTTGCGACCAACGCCTGCTTTTGGGTAGCGCGGCTTGAGCAGCACCATCAGTCGACGCCTCGGCACAACCGGCGCTATCTCGGAGCGGCAGACTGCTTCAGCACAGATCAATAGACCTGTGCTGAAGTGATCCGAGCGGTTCGAAGGTCCAGTAGGGCGTTGTATGACCGAGCACCTGAATGGCGTTTTCTGAGACTGACTCACACAGTATTATTGGAACCGACTGTTGTGTCGTTGTTTCAAGATTTACGCTCTGCGATGTAATCAATTACTGCTTGAACGGTCGTTAATTTTTCAGCATCTTCATCAGGAATCTCTATCTCGAACGCCTCTTCCAGCTCCATGATCAGTTCAACGCTGTCCAGGGAGTCCGCCCCCAGATCATCGGCAAAACTGGACTCATTTTTAACATCCACCTGATCTACACTCAGGTGCTCCACAACTAATTTCTTCACCTGTTGTTCGATATCACCGCTCATACTCACCTCCTCATGCCTTCTTATTGAGCCATGGCACAAGAAACTGAGGTTTTAGCTTCGAACCAAGGCTCTCGCTGGGTGAAAGAATCCCCATCTCCTTTACCAGATCATTGACGGCATGCAGCATACCGATATCTTCCATACTCGCCTTGCCGTTGAGGATTCGCCGCACACAGGAATAGATCCTCAACTCGCCAAATGCGGCATCATCATGCGTCACCCGTTCATCCAGGATGAGGTTGGCCTTTTCATCGATTCTTGCCTGTACAAACTTGTCAAGTTCAGCCCTTGTCATGATCGCGCTCCTGTGTGAGCTGTGCCGTCGACCTTGAGCGTACTGAGTAGGCAGCGCTACTGACTACTGTCAAAAATCACAGACGGCCAGACCCTTTCACGATGATTGTTCGGTACTTATGCGCTGCTGCTCTAAAGAAACGCCGAGCACGTTGCCGCACCTATGTATTAAAAGTCAGGATCAGCGGCTGATACTGGTCAGTCAGGCCACTCGGCGGCCCTTCGCGGGTAAACCCGCTCCCACAGGTTTGGCGCCAGCTTGAGGCTTTGCGCAATCCTGTGGGAGCGGGTTTACCCGCGAAGGGCTGCAAAGCAGCCCCATTAGTAGCGAGGCAAAACGCTGGCGCGCCAGCTCGACCTGTTCGGGCGTGGCCAGGCCGCTGCGGACTGGGGCCCGAACCGCTGCGCTCAGCCATGGCGCCGATCATCCGGGGAAGCGATTGCGGCAAAGATCGGACGGCGCTATAAGAGCTCAACTTAACTTGAGGCCAACAGCCGTGGCAGCGAAATCAACGACCGACAGCACACGGTTGCTTACCGTGGGTGAAGTCACCCGACGCAGCGGCGTGCCGGTGTCCACGTTGCACTTCTACGAGGCCAAGGGGCTGATCGCCAGCACCCGCACGGCGGGCAACCAACGGCGCTTCCCGGCACTGGTGCTGCGTACCATCGCCATCATCAAGGTGGCACAGCGCACCGGCATTCCCCTTGAGGAAATCAAGCGCGCCCTGGGCCGCTACGCCCCCAACAGCAAGCTCACCGCCGCCCAGTGGGGTGAGATGTCATCGGCCTGGCGGGAGGACTTGAACGCGCGTATTCGCACACTGGAGGCCCTGCGCGACAGCCTCGACAATTGCATTGGTTGCGGTTGCCTGTCGCTGGAGGATTGTCCATTGCGCAACCCGGGGGATGTACTGGGGCAGGAAGGTGCGGGGCCGAGGATTCTCGAGAAGGGTGGCCGGACAGCTGACGAGTCTTGATAGCGAAAGCGGGCATCGGCCATGCACAAGGCCGCTTGGTGTTCTTCAGGGGATTGCATCAAGGCCACCAGGTGCTCGCCGGTGTTTTTGCAGCGCCTATGAGATCGAGCGCCGCCCGCGCGGCGCATCGCGGGGCAAGCCCGCTCCCACATCTGTTTCGGGCCAATGAGTCCTGTGAAGGTACCGCTGCCCGCCTTGGCGCATGTCTTGAGCCCTGCGAGGCAGCCAAGGCGCCCACGCTGAAATTGTGTCGAGCCAACAGGGCGGACCAGGTAATGGCACAGGAGAGACTGGCCCGAAACAAATGTGGGAGCGGGCTTGCCCCGCGATGCGCCGCGCGGGCGGCGCTCGATCTTGAGGGCGCTGCAAAATCACCGACGGGCACCTAGTGGCCCACATACGATTGCAAGGCAGGCGCTTACGCATCCCCCCCCAGCCGTTGCTCAGCAAACAGAACCTGCACCGAATCCAGAAAGTGATGCAGCTCCGGCACCTTGGTATTCAGGCTGCGCGCCCCATCATCCTCCACCCTGATCGCCACATTGCCGGTCTCGAATTGCTCGACCAGCCACTCCACAAAGGCCTCCACAGAACTCGCCACCACGAATTTCTCTTCTTCATCGCGGCCAAAATTGATGACCTGCCCCACGCTGCCCTGCTCCGCAGGGTCCAGGTCCACCCCCAGGTGATTGCCGCCATAGTCGTAGGCAAACGGAATCCAGTAGCGGTTGGCATAGAGTGGCTTGATGGCACCCGGTGGTACCGAACTGCAGAAGTCGCTGGCCGCCGCCATGTCTTCGTCAGACCATTCCTCGACCAGGTCCTTCCACGACGCCCAGTGTTTGAGGGCCTCTGCCAAAGGCAGGAAAGTCAGCCCGAAGAACGGCCCAGTGCTCGCCTTGCCTTTTTGCCCGTTATGCCATCGGTAGAGCGCTTTCAAACTCTCTGGAAAGTCCCGCCCAACCAGCTCTTCGAACTCGGCCAGCGCGGCCTCCGAGCAGCCCGGCGCCAAGTCTGCATGTACTTCGTCCAGGTTGGTTTCCAACCACGTATCCAGTCGCTCTAATACTGCTTTCATCACAAACCCCCTATGGACGAAGGCTTGAGCATAGAGCAGGACCAGGCACAGCGTCCGTCAATCTGCCCCAGGCAACCCCGGCCTCACCCCTGGCCGGCCGCCTGGGCTGCTGGCTTCAGCTCGCCGATCAACTCCAGCCGCGCGCGCACGATATTGCGGCTGATGTTGAGTAACCGCCCGGTCTGCAACTGGTTGCCGTGGCAATAGCGGTAGGCCGTGCGGAAGATGGTGGCCTCGATGTGCTCGTACAGGTTGTCCAGGTTCTGTTCGTACAGCGCATTGAGCGCAGCCTCCAGGCTCACCTCCAAGGGCGCGGCGTAGCCGGCGGCTGCCGCTGCCGGCAAGTTGGGCCGCAGGTCGGCCAGGTTCAGGTCGCTCGGCTGCACGCGCTGGTGGCGGCACACCAGCAGCGCATGGTGCAGGGCGTTTTCCAACTCGCGGATATTGCCCGGCCACGGGTGGGTGAGCAGCTTGCGCTCGGCCTCCTCGCTCAGGCACGCACGCTGGTAGCCAAGGCGCTGGCAGTGCTCCTCAAGGAAGAACTCGGCCAGCGGCAGGATGTCGCCTGGCCGCTCGCGCAGCGGCGGCAGGCGGATGGTCGCCACGTGCAGGCGGTAGAACAGGTCTTCGCGAAAGTGCCCGGCCACCACCGCGTCGGCCAGGTTGACGTTGGTCGCGGCCACCAGCCGCACATTGATCGGGATCGGCGTGCGTGACCCCAGGCGCACCACTTCGCGCTCCTGCAACACCCGCAGCAGCTTGACTTGCATGCCCAGCGGCAAGTCACCGATCTCGTCGAGGAACAAGGTGCCGCCGTTGGCCGCCTCGAACCAGCCGGCCTTGCTGCTGGTGGCGCCTGTAAAGGCGCCTTTCTCGTGGCCGAACAGCTCGCTTTCCACCAGGGTCTCGGGGAAGGCGCCGCAGTTCACCGCCACGAACGGCGCCTGGCTGCGCCGGCTCAGGTGGTGCACATGGCGAGCGACCAGCTCCTTGCCGGTACCGGTTTCGCCAATGATCAACGCATTGGCTTCACTGGGCGCCAGCCGCTCGATGCGGCTGAGCAACTCCTGGGAGCGCGGGTCCTTGAAAACCAGCACGGTGGCGCGGACCGACTTGGTCAGTTCACGGGCGTGTGGGTGGGTCAGCTGGGTCATGATCGTTTCCTTACAACGGCGGCGATGAGCGTGCCATGGCGCATCATGCCCCAAACCCTGTTAGGCCAAATAATTATAAATTCGTCTTTGCATATTCCTTTTTACACATACCCAGCCCACTGCTGCTCCAGCAGCAGTGCAGCAGCAACAGCTGCCCCCGAACCAGCACTCCTGCCGCCTGAAGCCCGCTAAAACCGGCGAAAAACCCCTGGCATGCATCTTGCCGACGCCTTGGCATCGCACTCGTCCAAGGATCGCGCCCATGCTCACCTTCTGCCGTAACGGCCTGCTCGCCCTCGCCTCACTGCTCTGCGCCTGGCCACTCCAGGCCGCGCCACTGGTGCCGGTCAGGATCGCCATCGTTTCCTTCACCCAGGGCGGCCAGCCGGTGTTCGGCGGCATCGCCGGGCGGGTCGTGGAAGAAGGCTGGCTGCAACAGGCCCTGCGCGAGCGCGGCGCCGAGCTGCAATGGCAAGCCCTGCCCCACGCCAACGCCGGCCCGCAGATCAACGAAGGCTTCGCCAACGGCAGCCTGGACTTCGCCGTGCGCGGCGACCTGCCCTCGGTGATCGCCCTGGCCGGCGGCGTGCCCGGCAAGCTGGTGGTGCCCGGCGGCAACGGCGACAACGTCTACCTGGTGGTGCCGGCCCACTCCAGCGCCACCACCATCGAAGACCTCAAGGGCAAACGCCTCGCCCTGCACCGTGGCCGCCCCTGGGAGTTCGCCTTCAGCCAGTTCCTCGCCAGCAAGGGCCTGAGCCTGGCCGACTTCAAGATCAGCAACCTCAACCCCCAGGTAGGCGCCGCCGCCGTGTCCGCCGGCAAGGTCGATGCCGCCGTGCTGCTCAGCGAAAGCTACCTGCTCGAAGACAAGCAGGTGGCCAAGGTGATCTGGTCGACCAAGCAAGGCAGCAACGACTGGCGCCTGGTCTCCGACCTGTGGGCCACCGACCGCTTCGTCAACGACCACGCCGACCTCACCCAATTGGTCGCCAACGCCTGGGTGCGCGCCGCCGGCTGGATCGCCCAGGAACAGAACGCCGACGCCTTCTACCGCTACGCTTCGCGCGCCGGCACCCCAGAGAGCGTGCTGCGCCGGGAAAGCCAGGGCGACCCGGTGCCATGGGCGCAGCGCTGGGCACCGAAAACCGACGCCCAACTGCTGGCCCACTACAACGCCCTCAGCCAGTACGCCCTGGACAACAAGCTGGTCCGCGCCAAGGTCGACATCGCCCCGGCACTGGCCACCCATTTCACCCGCCAGGCCCTGCTCGAACTGAACCTGCAGCACGCCTGGCCGGCCCTCGACACTGCCCAGAACGCCACCGGAGTTGCCCCATGAGCATCGACTTCTTCACCCGCCTGCCGCTGCATGGCGAAACCCTTCACCTGCCCGGTGACCCACGCAACCGCGGCGACTGGCAGGCACCGGCCAGCGAAGGCGGCGCGGTCTCCGACTTTGCCGTGGGCGACGACTTCACCTACATCGATTACCTCGGCCAGATCGCCCGCGCCGCCGAAATCAATGGCTTCGGCGGCGTGCTGATGGTCAACGCCCCCGGCGGCGAAGAGCCGTGGACGGTGTGCTCGCTGCTGGCCCGGGAAACCCGCCGGCTCAAGTTCGTCACCGCCTTCCAGCCCTTCCACTTCTCGCCCTTCGCCGCCGCGCAGATGGCCGCCACCTACCAGCGCGCCAGCGGCAACCGCCTGGTGTGGAACATCATCAACGGCGGCTCGGAGGTAATCCAGCGCCAGGTCGGCGACTTCACCGACCACGACGACCGCTACCGCCGCGCCAGCGAATTCCTCGACGTGGTCAAGGGCTACTGGCACAACGAACAGTTCCACTACCAGGGCACCTACTACCAGGCCGATGGCGGCGGACTGCGCGGCCCGCAGAAAAAGGCCGAGCTGCCGCTGATCTGCACCGCCGGCTCCTCCGAGGCAGCCCGCGAACTGGCCGCCCGGCACGCTGATTACTACTTGATGCGCGCCGAACGCCCCGAGGATATCCGCGCCCTGATCGACGATGTGCGCCAGCGCGCCATCGCCCACGGCAACCCCGGGATCCGCTTCGGCCTGTCGATCGACGTGATCACCCGCCCCAGCGACGAGGAGGCCTTCGCCGAAGCCAAGCGCTATTTCGACGAAGGCATCGCCAAGGGCGTGGTCAAGGCCCTGGCCGCCCATGCCGGGCTGCGCTCGGCGCGCAAGCTGAGTTTCGAGCACGAATACGGCGACAAGCACGAAGGCGTGGCCTTCGATGACTTCTTCATCCACCCCAACGTCTGGTCGGGCTTCGGCTACATCGGCCTGCCGCCGGGCATCGCCCTGGTGGGCAGCTACGCGAACGTGGTGGCGCGCATCCGCGAGTACCACGCGGTGGGCATCGACCTGTTCTTCCTCGCCGGCTACCCGCACCTGGAAGAGAGCTACCGCATCGGCGAGCACATCCTGCCGCACTTCCGCCAGCAGCGCCGCCCCGCCAGCCGCCAGGCAGCGGCCAGCAACCCGGGGGTGCCGGCATGATCGAGCGCCCACCTTTCGGCCGGCGTCGCTTCATCGGCGCCAGCCTGGCCCTGGGTGGCCTGGCCCTGGGCGCCGGGCTGCTCGGCGGCTGCGACCAAGCCCCACGCCCTGCCACCACCAGCACCGCTGACAGCGGCCCACGCCATGGCGGGCGCCTGCGCCTGGGCATCATCGACGGCGGCCCCGGCGGCGACCTGGATGCCCACAAGCCCATGGGCGGCGGCATCGTCCGCGGCTTCGCCCTGTACAGCAAGCTGTGGGAGTGGGACGAGAACATGCTGCCGCGCCTGGCCCTGGCCGAAGAGGCCGAGGTCAGCGCCGACGGCAAGGTGTGGACCCTGCGCCTGCGCCAGGGCCTGGAGTTCCACCACGGCAAGACCATCGACGCCGACGACCTGATCTTCTCGGTGCGCCGCCTCACCGACCCGCAACTGGCCTCGCCCTACGCCGCGCTGTTGCACTGGATCGACCGCAACAACCTGCAAAAGCTCGACAACCGCACGATCCGCGTACGCTTCGTCGACGGCGCCGGCTTCGTGCCGCTGCCGGAAACCTGGGTCAACTTCGGCGGCATCGTGCCGGTGGACTACCACCCGCAAACCAACCCGGTGGGCGCCGGCCCCTACAAGCTGAAGAGCTTCACCCCCGGCCAGCGCTCGCTGTTCACCCGCTTCGAGAACTACTACAAACCCAACCAGCCCTACGCCGACGAGCTGGAAATCATCGACTTCAAGGACCAGAACGCCCGCCTGGCCGCGCTGCAGGCCGGGCAGATCGACCTGGCCAACGCCCTGGCCGGCGAGCACCTGCGCCTGTTGCAGGGCGTGCCCAACGTGCACACCCTCAGCTCGGTGACCAGCAACTGGCTGAGCTTCGACATGAACACACAAAAAGCGCCGTTCGATGACGTGCGGGTACGCCAGGCCTTGCGCCTGCTGGCCGACCGCGAAGAGTTGGTGGCCCGCGCCCTGAACGGCCAGGGCCGGGTGGCCAACGACCTGTACGCGCCCCACGACCCGACCTTCGACCACAGCATTGCCCCGCGCCCCCACGACGTGGCGCAGGCCAGGGCGTTGCTGCGCGAGGCCGGCCACGAGCAGCTCAGCGTCGAACTGGTGGCCGAACAGGACGGCGCCGCCGTGACCTCGGCGCTGGTGTTCGCCGAACAGGCCAAGCGCGCCGGCGTCGACGTCCAGGTGCGCCAGGTCGACAGCGCCACCTTCTACGGCCCCCAGCACACCGAATGGGCCTTCAGCACCGGCGGCAGCATCGGTGCGCCGTTCCTCACCTGCGCCCTGCACGCCGACGCGCCGGTGTCGGTGGCCAACAAGACCCATTTCAACGACCCGCAGTTCGCCGAGCTGTTCCTCAAGGCCCTGGCCGAGCCGGACCTTGCCAAACGCACCCCGCTGGTCCACGCGGCGCAGCGTATCCAGTACGAGCGCGGCGGCCTGCTGGTATGGGGCTACGCCAACCTGCTGGACGGCGTCTCCAGCCGGGTGGGCGGCGCACACGCCGAGAAGACCCTGTTCCCCACCTGGCGCTTCGACCAGCTGTGGCTCAAGGAGCACGCCTGATGCGGCCCTTGCGTTGGCTTACGCTGCGCCTGGGCGCCGGCCTGTTGGGGGTGCTGAGCATCAGCCTGCTGGTGTTCCTCGCCATCCGCCTGCTGCCCTCGGACCCGGCACGGGTGATCCTCGGCCCCGGCGCGCCGGCGTCGAGCGTGCAGGCCCTGCGGCACCAGTTGGGCATGGACCGGCCCCTGGCCAGCCAATACCTGGACTGGCTGGGCAGCGCCCTGCGCGGTGACTTCGGCCAGTCGCTGGACTCCCACGTCGCCGTGGTGCCGCTGCTGGCCGAGCGCCTGGGCGCCTCGCTGGCCCTGCTCGGCGCCTTCGCGGTGCCGGCGCTGCTGCTGGCGCTGGCCCTGGGCAGCCTGCTGGCGCTGCGCCAGGGCGGCCGGCTCGACCGCCTGTGCCTGCCGCTGCTGGCGCTGTTCAAGTCGCTGCCGGTGTTCGTCGTCGCGGTGCTGTTGATCATGCTGCTGGCCACCAGCGTGTTCACCTGGCTGCCGGCCATGTCGCTGCTCGACAGCGAGCGTTCGCCCTGGGCCCAGCCCCGCTACCTGGCCCTGCCGGCGCTGACCCTGTTGCTGTCGGCCGCGCCCTACCTGGTGCGCCTGCAACGGGCGGCAATGATCGAGGCCTGGAACAGCGACTACCTCGACGCCGCCCGCTTGCGCGGCATCGCGCCCTGGCGCCTGCTGCTGCGCCACGCCCTGCCCAATGCCCTGCTGCCGCTGGCGCAGGGCATGGCCCTGGTGCTCAGCGTGTTCTTCAGCAGCGTGTTGCTGGTGGAAATCGCCTTCAACTACCCGGGGCTGGGCAACCTGCTCAACGACGCCTTGCGCCGCCGCGACGTGCCGCTGATCCAGGCCGGCATCAGCCTGGTCGCGGCATTCGTGGTGCTGGTCAATCTGCTGGCCGATGCGCTGACGGTACTGCTCACCCCACGGCTGCGCACGGCGGGTTGAGCAACGCCGGCGCAAGCTCCGCCGGGCGCTCCAGCAGCCGCCCGGCGTCGAGGGTCAGCACTCGGTTGGCCAGGCTGCGCACCACCTGCGGGTCATGGGTAACGAACAGCACGGCCAGGCCCTCGGCCTGCAAGCCTTGCAGCAGGTCGAGGATCGCCACCTGGGTGGCGGCGTCCAGCGCCGAGGTGATCTCGTCGCACACCAACACCTTCGGCCTGCACGCCAGGGCGCGGGCGATGGCGACCCGCTGACGTTCGCCACCGGACAATTCGCCGGGGTACTTGCGCAGCACCTCCAGCGGCAACGCCACCTTGGCCAGCGCCTCGGCCAAGGCCGCCTGCAATGGCGCACCAGCCAGGCCGAAGCAGTGGCGCAGCGGCGTGGCCAGGCTCTGGGCGATGCGCAACCGAGGGTTCAGCGCCCGGTAGGCATTCTGGAACACGTACTGCACGGCGCGCCGCTGCCGGGCATCGCGCCTGTCCAGGGGCAAGGGCAGCGGCGCACCGTCCAGCAGCAACTGCCCGCTCACCTCCTCACCCAGGCCAACCAACGCCCGGGCCAGGCTGGTCTTGCCGCAACCAGAGGCGCCGACCAGGGCCAGGCATTCGCCCGCGTGCAAGGTAAAGGCCGCCGCGCTCAGCAATGCTCGCCCGCCCTGGTGGATCGACAGCCCGCTCACGCTCAGCAGCGCGTCGGCACCCGGCGCACGGGGCCTGCGCGTCGAGCGTTGCGGCATGGCGGCCAGCAACTGCTGGCCATAAGCATGGCGGGGCTGGCGGAAGAACGCCGCAGCCGTGGCGCTCTCCAGCAACTCACCGTCACGCATCAACAGCACCCGGTCGGCCAGCGCCTCGACCAGCCCCAGGTCGTGGGACACATACAACGCAGCCACCCCGCGCTGCCGGCACAGCCCGCGCAAGGTCTCGAGCACATGGGCTTGGGTGGTCACATCGAGCGCCGTGGTCGGCTCGTCCAGCACGATCAGCCGCGGCTGCAGCACGAACGCCAAGGCCAACAGCAGGCGCTGTTGCTGGCCGCCCGAAAGCTGATGGGCATAACGGCGCAGGAACCTGGCGTCATCGGGCAGGCCGACATCGACCAGGGTCTGGCGCAGCCGCGCCTGTTCGGCGGGGCCCGCCAGGCGCTGGTGCGCGCGCAAGGTTTCCAGCAGCAGGCTGCCGATGCGCCGTGCCGGGTTGAGGGCCATGGCCGGGTCCTGCGGCACATAG
Source organism: Pseudomonas sichuanensis (assembly GCF_003231305.1). Classification (GTDB taxonomy): domain Bacteria; phylum Pseudomonadota; class Gammaproteobacteria; order Pseudomonadales; family Pseudomonadaceae; genus Aquipseudomonas; species Aquipseudomonas sichuanensis. Next base: position 29,200 of record NZ_QKVM01000058.1, read on the forward strand.
CCCACCAGGCCGCCACGGGCCTGGCGCAGGGCTTCGCCCTGCAAGCCCAGCAGCGCCTGGCCGGCCACCAGCACCTGCCCTGCGCTGACCCTGGCGCCGCGCCGAGCGTGGGCCAGCAGCGCCAGGGCCAGGGTCGACTTGCCCGCGCCGGACTCGCCCACCAGGGCGACGATCTCCCCGGCGGCGATGTTCAACGAGATCCCCTTGAGCACCTCGCGCCCCGAGGCCAGGGCCACCCGCAGGCCACTGACAGTGAGTAGGTGTTCAGACATGGCTACCTTCCTGGAAACAACGGGACACGCCTTCGGCCAGCAGGTCGCAGGCATAGGCGAACGAAGCGATCAACAACACCGGCAACAACACCGGCCACGGCTGCAGGCGCAGCCCCATCTGGTTTTCCTGGATCATCAGGCCCCAGTCGGCCGCCGGCGGCGCCACCCCGTAGCCCAGAAAACTCAAGCCCGAGAGGATGCCGACCGCCCAGGTCAGCAGGTTGCCGTAGTGCACCAGCAGCGGCCCGAGCATGTTCGGCAGGATTTCGCCGAGCAGGATCCGCCAGCGCGGCACGCCCAGCAGCCGTACCGCCTCGACGAATTCCTGCCCGGCCAGGGCCAGGGCGCTGCTCCTGGCCAGGCGCAAGGTGCCCGGCAAGAAGGCGAACGCCACGCTCGATACGATCAGCCACGGCTCACGGCCGAGCAACGACACCACCAGCAGCACCAGGATCAAATCCGGAAAGGCCAGCGACAGGTCGGCCAACCACTGCAACAGGCGGTCCGCCCAACCGCGGCTGAACCCCGCCAGCAGGCCCAGTGCGGTGCCCACCAGCAAGGCCAGGGTGGCGGCGGCCAGGCTCATCAGCACCAGCGAACGGCCGCCGGCCAACACCCGCGACAGCACATCGCGGCCCAGGTAATCGAACCCCAGCGGCGCCCCGCTCAGCGCCGGGCCATACACCTCGCCGCGCAAGGCGGTGAGGTCATGGGGTGCCAGCCAGGGGCCGCACAAGGCCAGCAGCAGGATCGCCGCGAACCACAACAGGCCACGGCGCAACAGCTGCGTTGCCGAACCTTGGGCAACCTGGCGCATGGCTCAGCCCTCCTGGCGATGGGAGCCGTTGAGCGGGGTCACGGCGAAACCGTGGTCCAGCTCCAGCAGCGGGAACAGCAGGTCGGCCACCCGCTGCGCCTCGTCCACCAGCGGGAAGCCCGACAGGATGAACGCCGAAACGCCCTCTGCCTGGTACTCGCGCAGCCGCTCGGCGACCTGCTCGGCGCTGCCGACCAGGTAGGTGCCCGCCGCCGGGCGCAGGATGTCGAAGCCGAACAGGCTGGGGCCGGTCCAAACGTTGGGGTGCACCTCCAGGTCACGCAGCGCCGGCAAGCGCCCGGCCTTCAGCGCCTCCAGGCAACGCTGCACGCGCGGGTCTTCGCTGCGGTAGCTGTGCAACGTCTCGCTCGCCGGCAACTGGCTGGCGACCGCGTCCAGTGCGGTCTGCAACGACGTGCGCTGCAGCAGGTGCTCGGCATGCGCCCAGGCTTGCGCCTCGGTTTCCCGCACGATGATCTGCAGCCGCGTGCCGTAGCTCAAGGTGCGCCCAAGCCTGGCTGCCTCTGCCCCGACCCGGCGGAACTTTTCGCCTAGCTTGCGCGGGGTATCGGCGAAGCTCAGGTAAACGTCCAGCAGCTCCACCGAATGGGCCACCCCGGCCGGCGAGCTGCCCGCCCCCCAGAACGGCACGCCGGGCAATTGCCTTGGGTCGTTCCAGCCACCCAACGGGTGTTCGGCGTCCTCGGGCGCACGGGCGGCAAGCTTGACGTAGGGGCTGTCGAACGCCTCGGTACGGCCGGCATACACATGCTGGAACGCACGCCAGTAATCCCGGCTGAACTGGTAGCGCTCGGCGTGCGGAAAATGCACGCCAAGCGACGCCAGCCCGTCATCGTTGCCGTTGACCAGGTTGAGCAGCAGGCGCCCGCCCGAGTACTTGTCGAACGTCAGCGCATAATGGGCCAGCACCGCCGGCGAGAGTTCGCCGGGGTACTGGGCCACCAGAAAGCGCAGGCGCTCGGTGGCGTCGATCAGCGAGGTCGCCGTCACCAGGTTGGCGTTGGGCCCGGTGCCCAGCAGCGCGCCGTAATAGCCCAGGCGGTCGGCCGCCACGGCCACTTGCTTGAGGTGGTTGAAGCCGGTTCGCCAGCGGCCCTCGGCCTCCCACGGGTAAGGGCCGTCGGGGGCGGTGAGGTACCAGAGCAGTTTGATCGCCATCAGGGTTGTTCCTTGAAAAGAGGTTCGTCGGGTGCACGCGACGGCTCGGGGCCAGGGCGGGGTGTGTCCCCCGCTCGGTCAGAAGTTGGTGGTGAGCGACAGCCCGTAGGTGCGCCGGTCGCCACGGGCATCCCAGGCGATGTCGAACGGCAACGGCACGCTGTCGGTCTTGTACTGCTTGTCGGTCAGGTTGTTGACGTAGGCGCTGACATCCAGGTCCAGCGCGCCGCCAAAGTGGTAGGTGGCGCTGGCGTTGCCCAGGGTGTAGCCGCCCTGGGACACGCTGTGGTCCTCCTGGGAAGTGGGCAGGAAGTAGATGCGGCCCTGGTAGCGCCAGGTGTTTTCCAGGGTCACGGCATCGCCGCCGATCAGCGGGATGCGGTAGCGGGCGCCCAGCGACAGGGTGCGCGCCGGCGAGCGGGCGATGCGGTTGCCGGAGTAGTCCACGCCACCGGAAACGAAGTCCTGCAGCTCGGTGTGCAGCAGGCCGACCGAAGCGTTCAGGTGCAGGTTGTCCAACGGCAGTGCCTGCAACTCGAACTCGGCGCCGCGGATCACGCCCTGGGCGGCGTTGGTCAGCAGCGACACCACCTGGCCGTCACGCACCGACACCGCATTGACCTGGATGTCCGAGTAGTCGTAGTAGAAGACGTTGGCATTGGCCACCAGGCGCTCGTTGAGCCATTCGCTCTTGATCCCCAGCTCGTAGGCATCGACGGTCTCCGGCGACACCACCGAGGTTTCCGCCTGCACCGTGGCGCCGCCATTGAAGCCACCGGAACGGAAGCCCTTGGCGTAACGGAAGTACACCCGCGCGTTGTCGTTCAGTTGGTACTCGGGGGTGAAGTCGTAGGTCAGCTTGTTCCAAGTGCGCTTGTCGTCCTGCTGCGCAGCGGTCACCAGGGCGCCGTTATAGCTGCGCCACCAGTCGGCATTGCTGCCCACCGACACGCTGGCGGCATCGGGTGCGACCACGCGGTCGAGGTCGATGTCCTTGGTCTCGCGGGTCCAGCGCAGGCCAAGGGTCAGGCGCAGGTCATCGGTGGCCTGCCAGGTACTGCTGCCGAACAGCGCGTAGCTGGTGGTGCTCTGCGAAAGGTCGGTACGGCCATAGCTGGCGACGTCGAACGCCTGGTTGTAGGCCGCCGGCAGGATGGCGCTGCTGCTGGTGCTGTCGAGGCTTTCGTGGAACAGGTGGGTGCCGACGATCCAGCTCACCGTCTGATCACGCGGCGACGACAGGCGCAGCTCCTGGGACACCTGCTTCCAGTGGTCGTCGCCATAGGAGCGGCCGAACTCATAGATGCTCATGTTCGGGCCCTGGGCCTTCTCGGTGACATCGTCGAAGGCAGTGATCGAGTCCAGTTGCAGCTCGCCCAGTTGCCATTTCAGGCCCAGTTGCACGCCGTTGTGGCGAATGCGGTCTTCGGCCTTGCCGGTGAACGCGGCTTCATCGATGTCCAGCACCGGGGTCGGGCCGAACAGCGTGGTGTATCCGGGGCCGCTGCCCCAGGCACGGGTGGCGATGCCCTGGCCAAGGTAGTCGCGGGCATGCAGCTGCAGGGTCGCCTGCAGGTCTTCGCTGATTTGCGCGAGCAGTTGCGCGCGCACCGCCTGGTCATGGATATCGCCAACCGTGTGGCCGTCCACCAGGTTCTTCAACTGGCCATCGCGGCTTTGCTCGCTGAAGGCCACCCGCGCCGCCAGGCGGTCCTGCACCAGGCTGGCGCCATAGGCGCCTTCGTACAGCCGTGAGGCGTAGTTGCCGGCATCGACCTTGAAGTAGCCATTGGCGGGTTCGGCAAAGCTCGGCTTGCGCGACACGAAGTTGATCGCCCCGCCGGTGGTGTTCTTGCCCCACAGCGTGCCCTGGGGGCCACGCAGGATTTCCACCCGCTCCAGGTCGTACAGGGGGAAGCCCGTGGCCACGTGGGGGCTGATATACACATCGTCGGTGTAGATGCCCACCGGGTACACCGTGGTCGAGGCCATGTCACCGGAGCCCATGCCACGGATGTACCAGCGCGGCCGCTGGTGGCCGGCGAACTCCGGGGCGATGGCGTTCGGCACATCCTGCAGCGCCTTGCCGGCAGTGAAGCCGCCACCGGTGTTGCGGATCTGCTCGGCGGACACCGCCGAGATGGCCGCCGGCACATCCTGCAGCGACTCTTCGCGTTTCTGCGCGGTGACGGTGACCGTGGTCAGGGTCTGCGGGTCGGCTTGCGGCGCCACGCTGTCGGCGGCCAGGGCCTGGCCAGCCCCCAGGGCGATCAGCAAGGCCAAGCGCTGCAACTGGAAAGGCGGTTTCATGCGGGTGTCACTCCAAGCCGGGCGCCATGACGGCGGGCGATCAGTTCATGGGCCGCCTGCAGTGGGCGTGGGTCAGCCCAGCCGGCCAGCTCGAAGTCGCGTTCGAGGAAGCCATGGCGGTAGAGGAAGTGCTTTTGCAGGGCCAGGTATTCCAGGCGCTCGGCAGACAAGTCCGGGTGCAGCGAGGCGTGGAAGTCACCCCGGTAGGCCTGTTCGATGCCCGCCTGCTCGGACGCGGTCTCCTCGGCGAGGATGGCGCGCAGCGGGCCAAGGTTGTCCCGGGCCCAGTCGGCCGCCAGCAAGGTCTGGGCAAGAAAGCGCACCACCAGGTCGAAGTGCTCGTCGAGCAGCCGTTGGTGAACGGTGATCGGCCGCGGCGTGCCGTTGTTGATGCGGTAGCGCGGCGCGGCGATCAGGTCGAGGTCGATCCCCACCACCAGGCCCAGGCGCCGCGCCGCGTCGGCCGCGGCGCCGCCCTTGACATAGACCGCATCGACTTCACCGCGCACCAGGTAATCCAGGCCGCTCCACAGCCGTTGCAGGTGGTCGATGCGTGCCGGCCCCGGCCCGTCGTCGAGGCTGGCCAGCGGCACTTCGACCAGCTGCACGTCGTCGAAGTCCAGCCCGCCGAGCTTCAAGGCGCTGCTGTAGCCGTGCAGGCTCATGGCCCGGACGAAACTGCCCGGGCGCCCGGCCTCGCTCCAGGCCGGCACGGCCAGGCGCTTGCCCTTGAGGTCGGCCGGGCGGCTGATGCCCGCATCGCGGCGAACCAGGATGGTCTGCCACTCCTCGATCCAGGTCAGGCCGATCAGCCGGGTGGGCGAGCCCGCCGCGCGCGCCGCCAGGGCCGGCACGTTGCCGCCCTCGCGGATCAGCCCGGGCAGCTCGTGGTCGTAGTGATGGCGGCCCAGTTCAGGGGCGTCCTGCAAGGTGTCGACGCGGATACCGTCGGCGGCGAACTCCTGTTGCAGCCAGCCCAGTTTGTAGGCCAGCCCGGAGGCAGTGGGGACCGGGCAGCGGGTGAACCACAGGCGGTCCAGGGACGGGGGCGGCGACGCGGGTGCGCTGGCAGCGTTTGGCATGGAGTACTCCAGGATTGAGAGGGCCGACAAGGCCGTTTGCCGAGCACATCGCAATGCCCATGCCAACCCCTGCAGCCCAGGTATTCCGGGGCTTCGCGCTCGCCTGAAGGGGTTATTGCTGCCTCAGCAGCAGTTGCCCAGCAGTGCGCTGCTGCTGGCTGCGCAAACGGCCCGCACAAAGCCCCTGCCCCGGCGCTGCCAGGCCCGTGCCCGGGGTGTTTGCGGGCGCTGGCGCAGAACTTGCTCCAGGCCCTGCATCGCTTAATCGACCCAGGAGCCACCATGAGCCACCCCCCACACACAAGAACCCTGCACAGCGAGGCCGAGGCGATTGCCGTGGCCCGCGAAGTGGCCGCCGAAATCAGCCAACTGGCCAGCGACCCGCACAGTGAACAGCAACTGCCCATCCGCCAGGCCGAGCTGCTCAGCGCCAGCGGCCTCACCGCCATCGGCGTACCGCGCCAGTACGGCGGCCTTGGCGCGTCGGTGGCGACCATCGTCGAGGTGGTGCGCCTGATCGCCAGCGCCGATGGCGGCGTCGGCCAGATCCTGCAAATCCACAACGTGATGCTGCGCGGCATCGTCGAGGGCTACAGCGCCACCGCCCGCACCCGCATCCTCACCGACGTGCTGGCCGGCAAGCGCCTGGCCAATGCCTTGGCGGAAGTCGGCGGCAAGAACAAGTTCGCCATCAAGACCCAGCTTGCGCGTGGCGCCGACGGCCGCCTGCTGCTCAACGGCAGCAAGTTCTACTGCACCGGCGCCTACCTGGCCGACTGGATCTGGCTCACCGCCAGCTACGGCGAGGGCGCCGCAGGCGTGTGGATCAACCGCGAGGCGCCGGGCCTTGAGTTGATCGACGACTGGCGCGCCTTCGGCCAGCGCCACTCGGTCAGCGGCACGGTCAACTTCCACGACATCGAGGTGGACGACGACTTCTTCGTCGCCAGCGAAGGGCCGATGAAGCGCACCGGCCTGACCTTCCCGCAGATCCTCCACGCGGCCATCGACAGCGGCATCGCCGCCGGCGCCCTGCAGGCCGGCAGCGAGTATCTGCGCAGCCGCGCCCGGCCCTGGGTGGAAAGCGGTGTGGAGCATGCCTGGGAGGAGCCGCACATCATCCGCCAGGTCGGCGAGTACGCCGTGGCCCTGCGCGGCGCCGAAGCCGTGCTGCGCGAGGCCGCCCATTTGTTCGACCAGCACCTGCAGGACGAGGAAAACAAGCCTTTGCAGGACGAACTGATCCTGGCGGTGGCCACCGCCCGCGCCCATGCCGATGCGGCCGCGCTGAAGATCGCCAGCGACATCTTCTCGCTGCTGGGTGCCAGCGCGATCCTCAGCAAATGGAACCTCGATCGCTTCTGGCGCGATGCCCGGGCCCACACCACCCACGACCCGATCCGCTGGCGCCTGCATCACATCGGCAACTACTACCTCAACGGCGTCGACCCGGGCGAGTACACCGCCATCCTGGCCAAGGGTGAAAAAGGCCTGCGCGCCAAACAGGGCTGAGCCACCACCGCAGCGCCCCAGGCGCTGCGGCAACCCGCGGCTAGACTTCGGCGATCAGCGCCCGGCCCTGCTCCCACAGCCCGCTCATGCGCCATTGCTGCTCGAGCACGCCGGGCCCGAACGGCTTGCCACCGCCCACCGCCTCGGCCAGCGTCTGGAAGTAGGCGCCCTCCTCGAACAGCAGGATCCACTTGGCCGATTTGAGGATGCCCTCGCCCCAGAACGTCGCCCCGCCGTTGGCTTCAAGAATCGCCGGGGTGTGCGGATTGGCCTCGATCACCTGCACGATGAACGCCGACTCCGGCTGGCGGCGGTCGATGTACACCGGCAGCTCGCGGGCCAGAGTGACGCGCTGGGCGGCGGCGTAGTCCAGCGGCAATGCCCGATGGGCGCCGGCCCAGCCGCCCAGGTAGGGCGTGTGCACGTGGATCACTACATTGACCTCGGGGCGCTGTTGCAGCACCGAGGCGTAGCGCTTGCCCACGCCGCCCTGGCGGCTTTCGCCGAGCGCCACGCCCGGGGCCAGGTATTCATCGAGGTGGACCACGCCGTCGTAGCTGGCGACCACGGCGCGGATGCTCTGGTCGTCGTCCCATGGGCTGGGGGTGGCCAGGGCGATCACAAGGTCGGTGCCGGGCACCCGCAGGTGCGCCTGGAAGGTGTTGGTGGCGGTCAGCGTGCGGCTGTCCTTGAGCACCCGGAACACCTTGGCGGTATCACGCTTGGCCTGCTCGACCTGGGCCAGAATGGCGGCGTCGAGAAGTGGGGAAATCTGGCTCATGTTGACTCCTGGCTGGGGTAAGCGCCGTAGATGGCTGCCAGGCCTGTCAGCAGAACCTGTGCCAGGTAGGCCGAGCCGCGCCCGCGCTGGCCTGTGTCGCACGCGGCTGGCCCGCAGCTGCTGACACCCCAGCAGCCGTTGCTGACGCAGTGCTGCTCCAGCAGCAGCGCCACCGGCAAGCCCTCGCCAGGCCGCTGCAAGGAGCGTGGCATGGGCATTGCTATCCCTTGTCACCCCTACCTTTGGTTCAGGAACGCGAATCCATGAGCAGTGAATTCTTCTGGCGCCTGCCGCTGGGCAGCGATGGCCACCAGCTGAGCACCGACCTGCACGACCGTGGCAGTTTCTCCGCCCGGCCCGGCCATATCGCCCCCGGCCGCACGGCCAGCGGCAGCGCCGACGGTTTCACCTACATCGACTACATCGCCCAGGTGGCCAAGGCCGCCGAACTGGCAGGCTTCGAGGGCGCCCTGCTGCCCACCGGCCCCGAACCGTGGATCGCCGCCGCGGCCCTGGCCCGGGAAACCCGGCGCCTGCGTTTTCTGGTGGCGTTCCAGGCCGCCTGGACGCTGCCGGCCTACGTGGCGCAGCAGGCCGCGATCCTCCAGCACCTGAGCCACGGCCGCCTGGACTGGAACATCATCACTGGCGGCAACCCCGCCAGCCAGCGGGCCAACGGCGACTTCCTCGACCACGACCAGCGCTACCGGCGCACCGACGAGTTCCTCGACATCATCGACGGCCTTTGGCGCCACCCGCAGTTCAGCTACGAGGGCGAGGTCTACCGCCTGGAGCACGGCAGCCTGCCCGAGGAGCTGCGCCACGAGCGCAAGCCGGCGGTGTATTTCTCTGGTTTCTCCGACCCGGCCCTGGACGTTGCCGCCCGGCATGCCGACGTGTACCTGAACTGGGCGGAGCCGGTGGCGGCGCTCAAGCCGCACCTGGAGCGGGTGCGCGAGCTGGCCGACAAACAGGGCCGCCAGGTGCGCTTCGGCCTGCGCGTGGACCTGTTCGCCCGGGAAACCGAAGACGCCGCCTGGCGCGACCTGCGCCGGCAGTTCGAGGCCATCGGCAACCGCCCCAGCCGGGTCAGCCAGGACTTCACCCGTGGCTCCGACTCGGTCGGCGCCGCCCGCCAGACGGCTTATCACCAACACCTCGAGCGCTTCGACGACCTGGTCATCGGCCCGAACCTGTGGGCCGGTTTCGCCAAGGCCAAGCCCGGCCCGGCCGTGGGCCTGGTCGGCAGCCACCAGAACATCGCCGAACGCCTGGCCGAGTACCAAGAGGCCGGTTTCTCGACCTTCATCCTGGCCGGCAACCCGCACCTCGAAGAAGCCCTGCGCATCGGCCAGGAAGTCCTGCCGCTGCTGCGCAACATCCCCGACCAGCCACGCAAGGACCTGCGATGAGCACCCCACTGGACACCCTCTGGTACACCCACAGCCCGGTACCGACCGGGCTCGGCCTTGCGGTCGAGTCCGGGCGCCTGGCCGAGGCCCTGCGCCCCCACGGCACCAATATCCAGGCACTGCGCGAGTCGGCGCTGCGCGATGTGCGCGAAGCCCACTACGACCACCACCTGCCCAACTCGGTGCGCCATGGCGGCAACATCCCGGCGATCTGGGCCTACGCCAGCGGGCGCGACACGCGCCTGCTCGGCTTGTCGTGGAGCGACGAGGTGCAGTTGATCCTGACCACCGCAGACAGCGGCGTGAAGAGCGTGCGCGACCTGCGCCACCGGCGCTTCGGCCTGCCCAAGTGGGCCAATGTGCAGATAGATTTCACCCGTGCCCAGGCCCTGCGCGGCCTGGAAAACGCCCTCAAGCTCGAAGGGCTGAGCGTGAGTGACGTGGAACTGGTGGACTACCCCTACGGCGGCACCCACAGCGACGAGCAGATCCGGCGCGTGCACGGCACCACGGTGGCCTACGCCAGCAACGGGCCGATCCTGCGCAACAACGAACTGATCGGCCTGTTGCGCGGTGACATCGACGCGATCTTCCTCAAGGGTGCCCATGCGGTGAGCCTGGCCGACGAGTTCGGGCTGCATGTGGTCATCGACACGGGGTCGCACCCTGACCCGTTGATCCGCTCGAACAACGGCACGCCGCGGACCCTGACCATGGACGGCCACCTGCTGCAGCATCATCCCGAAGCGGCGCGGTTGATCGTCGACAGTGTGTTGCGGGCTGAGCAGTGGGCTTGGGCGCACCCGGAGGAAACCCGGCAGTTTCTGGCCCGTGAGCTGAATACGAGTGAGCATTGGGTGGCCACGGCCTATGGGGAGGATGCGCATCGGCGGTTGCGGACCATGCTTGATGAGCAGTCGATTGTGGGGTTGCAGGATTTCACCGATTTCTTGCACCGGTGGGGGTTTATTCCGCGGCGGTTTGATGTGCGGGGGTGGATTGACTTCAGTGTGCTTGAAGCGGTGTTGCGGTCGACTTCGCGGTTGGCGGTTTGAGCCTGAGCCTGAGTTCAAGGTGTTGGTTTTTG
>NZ_QKVM01000059.1 GCF_003231305.1 Pseudomonas sichuanensis
ATTTCCGAGAAACTCGTTTAGCTTCAACCGCTTAACTCGCTGCGATCTCTCGTAGCGGGAGGCGAATCATACAGCGTTACAACCTGCTGTCAACCACCTTTTTTCACCGCTGCCGATCGTGAGACCGAAACGCTTCCGGAGCTTTCGAATTGCTTAACTCATTGATTTTCAAGGAGTTTTGCGTTCCGTTGTCGCTGGAAGTGGGGCGCATTATAAGGGGATCTGAAACCCCGTCAACCTTTAATTTCAGGAAATTGAAATACAGGAGAACGACCGGCTAAAGACGGCAAGACAGCCACCCCACGCTCAGGCCGCCCTCTTACGCCCTCCCGCAAACCTGGGCACTCGCTTCGCCACCGCCGGAATTCGCAGCACCATCAGCAACACCCCTACCCCTGCATAGATGGCCCACTCCTTCAAATCTGAACGCACGATCCACAAGAAATGCAGCAACCCCAACCCAAGAATCACATACACCAGCTTGTGCAGCTTCTTCCAACGCGCCCCTAGCCGCCTCTGACTGTAGCGATTGGAGGTGACCGCCAACGCCAGCAACCCAAGGAAACCCAACGCGCCGACAATGATGTACGGCCGCTTGCGCAGCTCAACCCCCAGCTGCCCCCAATCCAGGCCCAGGATGAAAACCATATAAGAAGTCATGTGCAGCACTATATAAGCAAAGCTCCACAACCCCAGCTGCCGGCGCACTACGATCCAGCCCGACCACCCTGTCAATTTCTGCAGTGGCGTCATGCTCAAGGTAATCAATAGAAAGACCAACGCCCCCAGCCCAAGCCGATCCACCAGGATCTTGCCCGGGTCTGGATCGAGCAGCCCCGTCGCCGCCTGATACAGCCACCAGGCAGGAAACAGGCAGCCGAGTACAAAGATCGCCAATCGCAACCAGGGATAACGCATCAATAGTTCTTCCGCAGATCGAGCCCGGTGTACAACGACGCCACCTCATCGGCATAGCCATTGAACATCTGCGTCTCCCGCACATTGGGGCTGAACAGCCCGCTGGGCAAACGCCGCTCACGGGCCTGGGTCCAGCGCGGGTGATCGACCGTCGGGTTGACGTTGGCATAGAAGCCATACTCATCCGGCGCCAGCCCCTGCCAGGTGGTGTGCGGTTGCTCCGCCACCAGGCTGATGCGCACGATCGACTTGATGCTCTTGAAGCCATACTTCCACGGCACCACCAGGCGCAGCGGCGCGCCGTTCTGGTTAGCCAGCTCCCGGCCGTACATGCCCACAGCCAGGATCGCCAACGGGTTCATCGCCTCGTCCAGGCGCAGCCCTTCTACATAGGGCCAGTTGATCAGGGCAAAACCGGAGCGCTGCCCGGGCATGCTCTTCGGGTCCTGCAGCGTTTCGAAACGGATATAGCGCGCCTTGGAAGTAGGCTCGACCTGCTTGAGCACTTGCGCCAAAGGAAAGCCCAACCACGGAATGACCATCGACCAGGCCTCTACGCAGCGCAGCCGATAAATGCGCTCCTCGAGCTGATAAGGCTTGACGAAGTCTTCCAGCGCATAGCGCCCGGGCTTTGCCACCTCGCCATCGACCACCAGGCTCCAAGGCTCGGTCTTCAGGCTGCCCGCATTGGCTGCCGGGTCGCCCTTGTCGGGCCCGAACTCATAGAAGTTGTTGTAGTGCGTGGCGTCCTTGAACGGCGTGATGGCCTCATCCTTCACGGTGACTGCCTGCCAGCGCGTGGCAGCCAGCTTTTCGGTGAACCACGCAGGCGCTGCTGTGACTGCGGCATCGGCATAACGCGACGGCTCCGCGGCCATCCCCAAACGCGGCAAAGCGCCCAGGGCCATGCCTGCCAAGGTGCCACCCAGCATGCTGCGACGGGAAAGGTAAATGTGTTCGGGGGTGACCTGTGCCGACGTGCAGTCGGATGATCGGGGGAGTTTGATGAGCATGACGGCTCCACAGTACGGGCAACTGATGTACCCGTAAGACTATGGAGCCGGCAGGTTATTCCACGATTAAATCTTCATGAGGTTTTACGACGACCGCGCAGCAGGTACTGCAGCGGGCCGGAAACCGCGTAAGCGAGGAAGATCAGCAGCAGGATGCGGGGTGGGTCGCTGAACACTACGGCGAACACCAGCACCACGGCCAGGATCGCAACAAAGGGCACACGCCCCTTGAGATCCAGCTCCTTGAAGCTGTTGTACTTGATGTTGCTGACCATCAGCATGCCGGCAGCGGCTACCAGCAATGCCACCAGGAACGACAGCTTGGAACCCTGGATACCGAAATCGCTGAACGCCCACACCGTACCAGCCACAACACCAGCCGCGGCCGGGCTGGCCAAGCCGATGAAGTAGCGCTTGTCGGCGGTACCGACCTGGGTGTTGAAACGCGCCAGGCGCAGTGCAGCACCGGCCACATAGATGAAGGCGACCATCCAGCCGACCTTGCCCATGTCGCCCAGTGCCCAGCCGAAGGCCAACAAGGCCGGCGCCACGCCGAAGGCGACCATGTCCGACAGCGAGTCGTACTCGGCACCGAAGGCGCTCTGGGTGTTGGTCATGCGCGCTACACGGCCATCGAGGCCGTCGAGCACCATGGCGACGAAGATCGCGATGGCGGCGAAGGCGAAGTACTTGCTCGCTTCGCGTGGATCACCAGCGCTCAGCGCGCTCTGCGCACTCATCGAACTGATGATGGAATAAAAGCCGGCAAACAGGTTGGCAGTGGTGAACAGGTTGGGCAGCAGGTAGATGCCGCGGTGACGGACCTTGCGGCCTTCGGCGTCATGCCCTTCTTCGACATGCTCATCGATCGGTAGCAGGCTTTCGGCGTCGGAGGGCTTGTTCGGCTCTTCGGGACGTTCGCTCATGAAAAGTACCTTGCAACGGGGGTGGAATATGTTCGACACGGGCTCGCGAAACGGGTTCTGACGGCGAGCCACTGGTCGCTTTATACCAGAAGCCGGCCGCGCAAACGAAAAAACGCGGCCGAAGCCGCGTTTTTCATTTAGCCAAGCAAGACTTAGTTCTTGCTCTTGTCGACGATCTTGTTGGCCGAGATCCACGGCATCATCGAACGCAGTTGCTCGCCGATGATTTCGATACCGTGGGCGGCGTTGTTACGGCGCTTGGCGGTCATCGATGGGTAGTTGGTGGCACCTTCGCTGATGAACATCTTCGCGTATTCACCGTCCTGGATGCGCTTCAGAGCGTTGCGCATGGCCTTGCGGGATTCTTCGTTGATGACTTCAGGGCCGGTGACGTACTCACCGTACTCGGCGTTGTTGGAGATCGAGTAGTTCATGTTGGCGATACCGCCTTCGTACATGAGGTCAACGATCAGCTTCAGCTCGTGCAAGCACTCGAAGTAGGCCATTTCCGGGGCGTAGCCCGCTTCGACCAGGGTTTCGAAACCAGCTTTGACCAGCTCGACGGTACCGCCGCACAGAACGGCCTGCTCACCGAACAGGTCGGTTTCGGTCTCGTCCTTGAAGGTGGTTTCGATGATGCCGGTACGGCCGCCGCCCACGCCCGAAGCGTAGGACAGGGCGACGTTCTTGGCGTTGCCCGAAGCGTCCTGGTAGATAGCGATCAGGTCAGGGATGCCGCCGCCTTTGACGAACTCGGAGCGAACGGTGTGGCCTGGGGCTTTCGGCGCGATCATGATCACGTCGAGGTCGGCACGCGGAACAACCTGGTTGTAGTGGATCGAGAAGCCGTGGGAGAAGGCCAGGGTAGCGCCCTTCTTGATGTTCGGCTCGATTTCGTTCTTGTACAGAGCGCCCTGGAACTCGTCCGGGGTCAGGATCATGACCAGGTCAGCCGCAGCGACAGCGGTAGCAACGTCAGCAACTTTCAGGCCGTGGGCTTCAGCCTTGGCAACGGTGGCCGAACCTTTACGCAGACCGACGGTGACGTCTACACCGGAGTCCTTCAGGTTGCACGCCTGAGCGTGGCCCTGGGAGCCGTAACCGATGATGGCGACTTTCTTGCCCTGGATGATGGAAAGGTCGCAGTCTTTATCGTAGAAAACTTTCATGAAATACCCCTGGTTATATCTCGGCCCCTGCGGAGCCATCGCTAATTTTTGAAGTTAGATGCTGAGCACTTTGTCGCCACGGGCAATGCCGGTGACGCCACTGCGCACGGTTTCGAGAATCGATGCGGTGCCGATGGCCTGGATGAAGCTGTCCAGTTTGTCGCTGGTGCCGCTCAGCTGCACGGTGTACACGCTGGCGGTCACATCGACGATCTGGCCACGGAAGATATCCGTGGTGCGCTTGATCTCGGCGCGCTGGGCACCGGTGGCCTTGACCTTGACCAGCATCAGCTCGCGCTCGATGTGAGCGCTTTCCGACAGGTCGACCAGCTTGACCACTTCGACCAGCTTGTTCAGGTTCTTGGTGATCTGTTCGATCACTTCATCATGGCCGACGGTGGTCAACGTCAGGCGCGACAGGGTCGGGTCTTCGGTCGGAGCCACGGTCAGGCTTTCGATGTTGTAGTTGCGCTGGGAGAACAGGCCGACCACGCGAGACAAGGCACCGGGTTCGTTTTCCAGCAGCAGGGAAATGATGTGCCGCATATCAGGTACGCTCCGTCTTGCTCAGCCACATGTCACGCATCGAGCCATCCTTGATCTGCATCGGATAGACGTGCTCGGTACGGTCGATCGCGATGTCGATGAAGACCAGCCGGTCCTTCATGGCAAACGCTTCTTCCAGCTTCGGCTTGAGGTCCTTAAGGCTGGTGATGCGGATACCCACATGACCATAGGCCTCGGCCAGCTTGACGAAGTCAGGCAGCGACTCGACATAGGAATGCGAGTGGCGACCGTTGTAAGCCATGTCCTGCCACTGGCGGACCATGCCCAACACACCGTTGTTCATGTTGACGATCTTCACCGGCAGGCCGTACTGCATGCAGGTGGACAGCTCCTGGATGTTCATCTGGATGCTGCCTTCGCCAGTGACGCAGGCCACGTCATGATCCGGGAAGTTGAGCTTGATGCCCATGGCCGCCGGGAAACCGAAGCCCATGGTGCCCAGGCCACCGGAGTTGATCCAGCGGTTGGGTTTGTTGAAGCGGTAGTACTGCGCCGCGAACATCTGGTGCTGGCCCACGTCGGAGGTGACGAAGGCATCGCCCTTGGTCACTTCGCACAGCGTCTCGATGACCTGCTGCGGTTTGATGACGTTGCCGTCGCCCTTGTCGTAAGGGAACAGGCCACCGTCGCCACGCCATTCGTCGATCTGCTTCCACCAGGCATCCAGCGCCGCCTTGTCCGGCTGCTCGCCGATTTCCTTGAGGATGCCGAGCATTTCGTTGAGCACGCTTTCGACCGGGCCGACGATCGGCACGTCGGCCTTGATCATCTTCGAGATCGACGCCGGGTCGATGTCGATATGGATGATCTTGGCGTTCGGGCAGAACTTGGCCGGGCCGTTGACCACGCGGTCGTCAAAACGCACGCCGACGGCGAAGATCACATCGGCATTGTGCATCGCCAGGTTGGCGGTGTAGCTGCCGTGCATGCCGAGCATGCCGAGGAACTGGCGGTCGGTACCCGGGAAGCCACCGAGGCCCATGAGGGTATTGGTGACCGGCAGGTTCAGCGACTTGGCGATTTCGGTGAGGGCTTCGGAGCCACCGCCGAGGATGACGCCACCGCCGGAGTAGACGATCGGGCGCTTGGCCGCCAGGAGCATTTCGGCTGCCTTGCGGATCTGGCCGGAGTGACCACGTACAGCCGGGCTATACGAGCGCAGTTTGACCTTTTTCGGGTAGATGTACTCGAACTTCTCAGCCGGGTTGGTCATATCTTTTGGAATGTCGACCACGACCGGGCCGGGACGGCCGGATTGCGCAAGATAGAAAGCTTTTTTCAGAACTTCCGGGATTTCCGAAGCATGCTTGACCATGAAGCTGTGCTTCACGATCGGCCGGGAAATGCCGATCATGTCGGTTTCCTGGAAGGCATCGGTGCCGACCATGGTGCTGGGCACCTGGCCAGACAGGATGACCATCGGAATGGAATCCATGTAAGCGGTGGCAATGCCGGTGATGGCATTGGTCGCACCTGGGCCGGAAGTCACCAGTACCACGCCGGCCTTGCCGGTGGCACGGGCGTAACCGTCCGCCATATGGGTGGCAGCCTGTTCGTGACGGACCAGGATGTGCTGGACTTCCGGTTCCTTGAACAGAGCATCGTAAACATGAAGGAGAGCACCGCCAGGGTACCCGTAGATGTGCTTAACGCCCTCGTCACGCAAGAAGCGGACGACCATCTCAGCGCCAGATAAAAGCTCCACGTTGTTCACCTCTAAAACGCCAGAATACCGTCCTCACTGGACGGGTCTTATTAGGTTTACTGCCAAGCAGAGCATGAGCGAACGTCAGCACTGACTGAGCAAGTATTGGGAATGCCCTGGTGTGTTGCGGGCTTTCCCACCCAGCGCGAGGTAACGCGTTGCGGGGTGTTACAAGTCGGCGCGGGTGTGCGCCTCATGATCTGCTTAGCGGGTCTGCTTCTGGCAGTCCCTCTACAGCGGAATCTGGATTCTTGTGATTTGGCGCCAACAAGTCAAGAAAAATTATTGCCAATTTTTCCGTAAGATGAATCGCCAGCACCACTAAAAAGGCGAGCAGCAGCAGAACAATAAAGATTTCCATAAAAAAGGGCCACAATCTGCGGCCCTTAAAGGAAAAAGAGAAGAAATCAGGCGGAAGGCGCGATCAATTGATCGAATTCTGCCAACAGCCGCCGTAACACGCGGCTTTGTTCCGGGCGATCGACAAACACCGTCTCGGCCATCACCAGGATGCCCGAGGCGCTCGGCAACGCCAGCCCATGTTCCAGGATCAGCTTCATGCGTGGCAGGAAGATCCACTGCAGCCACTGCTCGAAGCTCATGCTGTCCACCGCGAACGGCACTGTGCTGGCCAGCATCTCGTCGCTGGGCGTATCAGCGCTCCACCAGCCCTGCACCTTGAGCTCTTGCTCGATCAGCAGCAGATGGTCGGCGATATCGAGAATGCGCTGTTCCATCACAGGTTGACCCGCGCCTTCTGCCGCGCCAGCGCAGCACCGGCGCTGTCGCCCTGCTTCTCGCGGGCCTGGGCGATGGTGTTCCACAACTGAGCCTGAAGGTCTGGGCGGCCGTTGGCGTAGGTCAGCGCGCGACGGGCCAGTTGCTCGGACTGCGCCGCGTCACCTTGCGACAGGCGCACCTGGGCCAGGCGGAACAGCACCTGCGGCTCGCGCGGGGCGATGCGCTGGGCACGCTCCAGGCTCGAAGCGGCGCCGTTGAAGTCACCACTGCCCTGCTGCTGCTGGGCAGTGGTCAGCAGCGCCAACACCGGGCCATCGAGTTGCTCGTCGGCGGACAGGCCACCGCTGTTGGCGCGCGGGATGCCGGTCGGCGCCTGGGTGACCGCCGGAGGATTGCTCATCGAGGCGATGTCGAACGGCTCATCGGCCACCGGGTTGGGGTTGCTGGTGATGGGGCCGGTGCTGATCGGGCCCGGGGTGATCGGGCCGCTGCTGACCGGGCCCGGCGTGATCGGCCCGGTGCTGATCGGCGCGCCGCCGGTCCCTTGCGGGATCATCACGGTGACGCCGCCGTCTTCGGGCAACGACTGGGCCTGGCTGCTGCCGCCACTGGTCGGGTAGGCCGAAGTGCGCTTGGCCTGGACCCGCTCACTGTTGGAAACCCGGGTGCTCGAATCCACCACCGGGATGTTGCCACGCGGGACGCTGGAGCAGCCTTGCAGCACGGCTACCGCGGTCAAGGCAGGAATCCACCACTTCTTCACTTCACACCCTCTTCAAAAGCTCGTGCTCAATTCATCCACCCCTTGACCCAGTCCATGACCTGCTCGGCCGGGTTCTGTTCGCCACCACAGGTGGCGCCAGCGGGCGGTTCGCTGCCGCGAATATACGGCATCTGCACCGCTCCCGGACAGCTACCGTCGGAACCCTGGCCACTGTAAGGGTCGATCCAGGCCTGCACCACGTTGTCGGGTTGCGGCATGTCCAGCGGCAGCGGGTCGGCCTTCTTCATGAAGCTGGTCCACACCTGCAGCGCGCCGGTGGCACCGGTGAACGGCGTCTTGCCGTTGTCGTCGCGGCCCAGCCAGACCACGGCCAGCAAGTCCTGGCTGAAGCCGGAGAACCAACTGTCGCGCGAGTCGTTACTGGTGCCGGTCTTGCCCGCCAGCGTCAGCGAGCTGGGCAGCACGCTATACACCGAACGCCCGGTACCTTCACGCATTACCCGCTGCATGGCGTTCTGCACCAGATAAATGGAGCCGGGGTCGAAGGTTTGCTGGATCTGGAACGGGTAGCGCTTGAGCGGCTCGCCTTCGGCGGTGAGCACGCTGCGAATGCCGCGCATCGGTGTGTTGAAGCCACCGTTGGCGATGGTCTGGTACATGGTCGCAACCTGCATCGGCGACATGCCGCCAGCGCCCAGCAGCATCGACGGGAACGCCGGCCAGTCGACCTGCACGCCCAGGCGGCCGATGGTCTTGATCACGTTCGGCACGCCCACTTCCAGGCCGAGCTTGGCGGTCGACAGGTTGTAGGAGTTGGCCAGGCCCTGGTACAGGTAGATGGTGCCATGCGGACGGCGATCGTAGTTCTGCGGGCGCCACACTTGGCCGTCGGCGCCTTTGACCGAGAACGGCTCGTCCTGCACCCGGGTGGTCAGGCTGTACTTGCTCGGTTGCTCAAGCGCGGTGAGGTAGACCGCCGGCTTGACCAGCGAGCCGATCGGCCGCACCGCGTCGATGGCACGGTTGAAGCCGGCAAAGCCCGATTGACGGCTGCCGATCAGCGCCTGCACCTCGCCGGTTTCCGGGTTGGTGACGACCATCGCCGACTCGACCTCGTCGGCACCCTTGCGCCCGGCCAAGCGCTTGAACGTCTCGCTCATGGCGGTTTCGGCCTTCATCTGCAGGATCGGGTCGAAACTGGTGAAGATGCGCAGGCCTTCTTCGGTCAAGTCTTCGTCGCGGTAGTCCTGGCGCAGCTGGCGCTTGACCAGGTCGAGGAACGCCGGGAACGAGCTGTCGGCCAGGCTGCCGCGCTTGGTCACGCCCAGCGGCATCTTCTTCGCAGCATCGATCACTTCCTGGCTGGCCACGCCCTGCTCGGCCAGCAGGTCGAGCACCAGGTTGCGGCGCTGCAGGGCGCGCTCGGGGTAACGACGCGGGTTGTAGTAGGACGGCCCCTTGACCATGCCCACCAGCAAGGCAATCTGGTGCAGTTTGAGCTCTTGCAGCGGCTGGCTGAAGAAGAACTGGCTGGCCAGGCCGAAACCGTGCACCGCGCGCTGGCCGTCCTGGCCGACGAATACTTCGTTCAGGTACGCCTCAAGGATCTCGCGCTTGTCGTAGTGCATCTCCAGCAGCACGGCCATCATGGCCTCGGTCAGTTTGCGGCTGAGGCTGCGTTCGTTGGTGAGGAAGAAGTTCTTCACCAACTGCTGGGTCAGGGTACTGCCGCCCTGACGCATGGCGCCCGAGGAAGTGTTCACCCAGATGGCGCGGGCAATGGACTTGGGCGATACGCCAAAGTGGCTGTAGAAATCGCGGTCTTCCGTGGCGATCAGGGTCTCCAGCAGGTACGGCGGTACCTGGTCGATCTTGATCAGGATGCGGTCTTCAAGATTCTTCGGGTAGATGCCGCCGATCATCAGCGGCTCCAGGCGCACCACGTCGAGCTTGCCGCCGTTGGCACCGCTGAGCCCCGCAACGTAATCACCGGAGAAACGCACACGCACGAACTGCGCCGGCTCCATGCCTTCATAGAACTGGAAGCCGCGGGTATTGAGGTCGACGTTGTTACCATTGATCGACGCCGCGCCCGGGCCATTGGCCGCACTCTCGCGACGGTAGCCGAGGGCATCGAGCTCGGTGAGGAAGTCGTTTTTGCTCAGCTTCTGGCCGACGAACAGCTCCAGCGGCCGGGCATACACCTTGGCCGGAATGGTCCAGCGCTTGCCGGAAAACTTCTCCTGCACAGTCGCATCGAGGTAGACCGCAAAACCGGCGATCAGGACAAGGCCGACCAGGCTGAGCTTGAGTGCCCAGCCCAACCAGGCGCGCGCACGGCCGGTCGGCTGCTTTTTAGGGGGGCGGGAATTTCGGGTACGAGTCATGGCGGCGGAGTATACGCACTTTCAAAAAGGGAGGCAGGCGCCCACAGGCGGTTTGCAGGGACGTCACCATTGACCATAATGGCGCCTTCGAATTCCCTGACCCCAAAAGGATCACTTGTGAGCCAAGCCCTGATCAGCGCGCTGCAGAACCCTGCACTTTATCCGCACCCTGTCGAGGGCTTCCAGCTCATCGAAACGCACATTTCCTGGGTCCTGCTCACCGGTGAATTCGCCTACAAGATCAAGAAGCCCATGAATTTCGGCTTCCTCGACTTCACCGGCCTGGATCAGCGTGGGCACTTCTGCAACGAAGAACTGCGCCTGAACCAGCGTCTGACCGATGGCCTGTACCTGGAAGTGCTGCCAATTACCGGCAGCGCCGAAGCCCCGCAACTGGGTGGTGCTGGCACGCCGATCGAGTACGCACTGAAAATGCGCCAGTTCCCCCAGGGCCAGATGCTCAGCACCCTGCAGGCCAACGGTGAGCTGAACGCCGGCCACATCGACCAGATGGCCCGGCAGATTGCCGAGTTCCACCTGCAGGCACCGAAAGTCGCCGTCGAGCACCCGCTGGGCACGCCAGAGGCCGTCATGGCCCCGGTGGAGCAGAACTTCGAGCAGATTCGCCCGTTCCTCAGCGACAAGGCCGACCTGCAGCAGCTCGACAACCTGCAAGCCTGGGCCCAGGACAGCTTCAAACGCCTGCACGGCCTGCTCGAGGCGCGCAAGGCCGACGGTTTCATCCGCGAATGCCACGGTGACATCCACCTGGGCAACGCCACCCTGATCGACGGCAAGGTGGTGATCTTCGACTGCATCGAGTTCAACGAGCCGTTCCGCCTGACCGATGTCTACGCCGATGTCGGCTTCCTCGCCATGGACCTCGAAGACCGCGGCCTCAAGTGCCTGTCGCGGCGCTTCATCAGCCAGTACCTGGAACTGACCGGCGACTACCAGGGCCTGGAGCTGCTGAACTTCTACAAGGCTTACCGCGCCCTGGTACGGGCCAAGGTCGCGCTGTTCAGCATGCCGGCCGACGCCGACGGCGTGCAGCGCGCCACCACCCTGCGCACCTACCGCAACTACGCCAACCTGGCGGAAAGCTACAGCGCCATCCCGTCGCGCCTGCTGGCGATCACCCACGGTGTTTCGGCGGTGGGCAAAAGCCATGTGGCCATGCGCCTGGTCGAAGCGCTGGGCGCGGTGCGCGTGCGCTCCGATGTCGAACGCAAGCGCCTGTTCGGTGAGCAGCAGCAGGCCCAAGCCGGCCAGTTGCAGGCAGGTATCTATGACCAGCAGTCCAGCGCCGCGACCTACCAGCGCCTGCATGCGCTTGCAGAAATTATCCTGCGTGCCGGCTTCCCGGTCGTGCTGGACGCCACTTACCTCAAGCATGACCAGCGCAATGCCGCGGCACAGGTCGCCAGCGAAACCGGCGCACCTTTCCTGATTCTCGACTGCCAGGCCCCCGAGGCCGTCATCGAGAGCTGGCTGGCGCAGCGCCAGGCCGACAAGGCCGACCCTTCGGATGCCACCCTCGAAGTCGTCAAGGCCCAGCAGGCCAGCCGCGAACCGCTCGATGCCGAAGAACAGAAGCACAGCAAGCGCGTCGAGACCCAGGAAAGCGCCAGCATGGACCAGCTGATCGACCAGATCCGCCAGCACCTGCCCGGCCTTTGACCCTCCAGGCGTGAAGCAGTCGACAGTTCACGCCTGAAGTCCGGCGCCCCTTCAGTGATGTCATTACAATGGCATAACACCCCACGAGGAGGCGCCGCCATGAACCAACCCCGGCAGCTGGACAACGTCCTGTACGCCCTGGTCCGCGACGAGAAGATCGCGACCTTCAACCGCGAAAAGCCAACGGACGCCCCCATCGATTTTCGCGGCGGCGATTTTCGTGGCCTGGACCTGCGCAACCTCGACGTGCGTGGCATCGACTTCACCGATGCCTATTTTCGCGCCGCCGACCTGCGCGGCCTGGACCTGCGGGAAACCGGCCTGGAAGGCGCAAGCATCGCCCATGCGCAGATCTCCGGCACCTACTTTCCCAGCGAATTGAGCGCTGACGAGATACTCATGTCACTGAAATTCGGTACGCGCCTGCGCTATCGAACCGCGCGCTGACCCTCGGCCAGGCGCCGCCCCGCACCCCGGGGCGGCAACCGGTCGGGCCCCGATGGCAAAAGGCCGCGCATTTTCCAACCCCCGCTACACTCCTCTCTGACCTGCTCGCGATTTATCCCCAAGACCCGTTCAGCCATCGCAAGGAGGCTCGATGAACGATGAATTGCAGCACCTGAAAAATCTTGGCAAGACCTCCGCGCAATGGCTGCACGCCGTCGGTATCCACAGTGCATCGGACCTTCGTCGCCTGGGCGCGGTGGGTGCCTATCAAGCCGTAAGAACGCGAGGTTTCCGGGCTTCCAAGGTGTTGTTGTACGCCATAGAGGGCGCCCTGCTGGACATGCACTGGAACGATCTGCCGGTTGAACGCAAAGAGGCGCTGAACCAGCAGCTCGACGCGAAGAGCCCTGCACAGAAGATGGAAAAATAAATTGCTGAAAGCCATTGACTCGGTAATGAGAATCGTTATGATTATCACAACTGGTCGCGAGACTGGTTGGGTAACCTGAAAGCCCCTGGTTCGGACTCTCAGATTATCTCCTCATCAGGCTAATCACGGTTATTGACCCGGCACTTTGCCGGGTCTTTTTTTGCCTGCGATTTACTGCGCTTTACGCAACTGGGCGCAATAGTCCTGCTCGGGCAGCGCCGCGGTGTACCAGACAAAATCAGCCATGCCCGGCTCGACCGCCTCCCCCACTTGCGCCAGCAGCAACACCTTGCTGTCGCCTTTGGCTCCCAGGTCTGCCAGGTGCAGGGGCACGCCGAGGTCCTTGCGTGCGTGATAGCTGCCGGCGAACAGCAGCGCAGGTTGCGGCGCGCTCAGCAGGCGTTCGGCAATGCGCCGGTCGCGCTGTTGCTGGACGGCGAGCATGGCCGGCAGCTGGCTATCCGGCAGCAGGTTGCAATGCCCGGCACGCACCTGTTCGCGCAACGCCTGCAACACATTCGCCGCATTGCTGCGCGCGCCCGGCAGGTTCACTGGCTGGTGATAAGCCTGGCGGATCTCGCCGGGGGACAAATTGGCCGAGAGCAGCGGATAAGGTTGCGCCAGGGCTTCCCTCACGATCGGCCCGTAAAACGTCCAGTCCCAGCCATCCTGCCAGGCCAGGGCCTTGGGCAGGTCCTGTGGCAGTGGCCCGCCGCGCTGCAAGGCATCGACCAGCGGCTGCTGTTCGGGCTGGAGCATTTCCAGCAGCAGGCTGCCTTGCGGGCGTCGGCTTTCCAGGGCGCGCAGCAACCAGAGCTGCAGCGCATGGTGATCGGGGTTGTCGTGCTGCTCGCCGACCAGCACCCGAGGTGCATTGGCGAGCTGCTCGACCAGTTGCTCCGGGTTGATCAACCGACCGCTGGCCAGATCACGGATCTGGCCCAGTTGCGCGCTGTCACGGCCCTCGCTGCTTTGCCAGGCCGGCAA
This sequence comes from Pseudomonas sichuanensis, assembly GCF_003231305.1. Taxonomy (GTDB): domain Bacteria; phylum Pseudomonadota; class Gammaproteobacteria; order Pseudomonadales; family Pseudomonadaceae; genus Aquipseudomonas; species Aquipseudomonas sichuanensis. The sequence goes on from NZ_QKVM01000059.1 coordinate 13,695, forward strand.
TGGTGGCAGGCTGGCCTGGCACCCCGCCAAGGCCAGTAGCAGGCAGAACGACAAGAGGTGGCGCATGGCTGAAGCTCCTAGCGAGTGATGATCAACGGATGACCCCGCTCCGGATGCGCCTGCACCAGCACATCGATGCCAAACACTGCCTTGAGTGCCGCCGGGGTCAGTACCGCCTCTGGTGTATCCAGGGCGTGGCAACGCCCCTGTTCCAGCAGCAGGATATGGTCACAGTAGCGGGCCGCCAGGTTCAGGTCATGCAGGATCACCAGCACCGCTGCACCCCGGTCGGCAAAACGGCGTACCGCCTGCAGCGTGGTGTGCTGGTGCAGCGGGTCGAGCATGGACGTGGGCTCGTCGAGCAACAGCGTGGTGCCGGCCTCACCCGGCCACAGCTGGGCCAGCACCCGGGCCAGGTGCACGCGCTGGCGCTCCCCCCCGGAGAGGGCCAGGTAACTGCGCTCGCCCAGGTGCCCGGCATCTGCCGCCTGCAATGCCGCGTCGACGATCTCCCGATCGCGCTGCCGGCCACTGGCATGGGGCAGCCGGCCCAGGCCGACCACCTCTTCGACACTGAAACCGAAACCCAGGCTGGACACCTGCGGCAACACCGCCAGCCGCCGTGCCCGCTCCTGCCCGGGCCAGTCCTCAAGCCCCCGTCCGTCCAGACGCACTCGCCCGGCACTGGGCGCCAGCTCACCGCACAGGGCGCCCAGCAGGCTGCTCTTGCCGGCTCCGTTGGGGCCCAGCACGCCGAGGATCTGCCCCGGGTGCAACTGCAGATGGATATCGTGCAGCACCTCGCTGCTGCCGCGCTTGAGCGACAGGCCTTCGACATCGAGCATCAGTTGCGCCCCTTGACCAGCAAGAACAGGAAGAACGGTGCCCCAATGAAAGCCGTGACGATGCCGATCGGCAGCTCTGCCGGCGCCAGGGCCAGGCGCGCGACCAGGTCGGCGAACAGCAGCAGGGTGCCACCGGCCAGCAGCGATGCCGGCAACAACACACGGTGATCCGGCCCCGCCAGCAGGCGCACCAGATGCGGCACCACCAGGCCGATGAAACCGATCAGGCCTGCCGCCGCCACCGCCGCGCCGACACCCAGCGCGGTGCAGAACACCAGCTCACGTTTCAGCGCTTCCACTTCAACACCGAGGTGGCGGGCCTCCGACTCGCCCAGCAGCAAGGCATTGAGCGCCTGTGCCCGCCGCGGCAACCACAGCGCCACTGCCACCGCCACCAGCAGCAGCGGCCACAGGCGTTCATAGCTGGCGCCGTTGAGGCTGCCGAGGTTCCAGAACGTCAGGGTCCGCAAGGTCGCGTCATCCGCCAGATAGGTGAACAGCCCGACCGCCGAGCCGCCCAGGGCGGTCATGGCGATACCGGCCAGCAGCATGGTCGCCACATTGGTCTGGCCGTCACGCCGGCCAAGGCGATAGACCATCGCCGTCACCCCCAGGCCGCCGATGAAGGCACACAACGACAACAGGTACGGCGCGAACCACTCGGCTATGCCGCCCAGCCAGCTGCCCCCCACGATCGCCACCGCCGCCCCCAGGGCGGCACCACTGGCGACCCCCACCAGCCCAGGATCGGCCAGCGGGTTGCGGAACAGCCCTTGCATGGCCACCCCCGACAGCGCCAGCACCCCGCCCACCGCCAGCCCCAGCAAGGTGCGCGGCAGGCGGATCTGGCCGAGGATCATTTCTGCCTGCTCGAGCCCCGCACCGCTGATCGGCATGCCGATCAGGCGCAAGCCTGCGCGCAGGGTATCGAACAGCGGCAGGCTGACCGGCCCCAGCGCCAGCGACAGCCAGACCGCCAGCAGGCACAACAGCGCAAGGCCAGTGAACAGCGTGCGTGGCTGGACCCGCTGCCTCATGGGGTGAGGCTGGCCTTGGCGGCCGGGTAGAAGCTGGCGGCCAGCTCATGCAGGGTAGCGGGCAAGCGCGGGCCGAGGCCACCAACCAGCAGCGTCGGGTCGAGCGACAGCAGGCGCTTGTCGCGCACCGCACGCGAGCCGGCCAGGGCCGGGTTTTCCTTGATCAGCGCCTGCAGGGCGGCCTCGCCAGTCAGAGCGCGATCGGAGAACACCACCACGTCCGGGTCCAGCGCGGCCAGGGCCTCCACCGAGAAGTTCTTGTAGCCCTGATGGTCGGCCAGGTTGCGCGCACCGGCCTGACGCAGCAGCCAGTCGCCAGAGGTACCCAGCCCGGCGATCAGTGGCTTGGCCCCGGCGTGCCCGACCAGCAGCAGCACGCCCGGTGCTTTCTGGCTGGCCTGGGCCTGCTTGATCTTGTCTTGCAGCCCTTGCAGTTGGCGGTGGTAGTCACTGGCCAGGGTTGCCGCCTGCTGCTCGCTGCCCAGCAATGCACCCAGGTGCTTGAGGTTCTCGTCCACCGCGACCAGCTCGGCCTTGCTGGAGAACAGCTCGACCCGCACGCCAGCCTTGCGGATCTGCGCCAGCACCGGTGGGGGGCCCATTTCCTCGGTCCCCACCAGCACATCCGGGCGCAGGCTGAGGATGCCTTCGGCCGACAGCTGGCGCTGGTAGCCGATGCTGGGCAATGCCTTGAGCGACTCGGGGTGCTGGCTGGTGGTGTCCACGCCGACCAGCCGCTGCTCCCCACCCAGCGCGCTGATCCATTCGCTCAGTGCGCCACCGGCACTGACCCAGCGCTGCGGCAGTTCGCCGGCCAGCGTCGGAGTAGATAAAAGCAGACCGGCACACAGGGCGATCAGGGCAGCGGGACGGCGCATCATCGAATTCCTTTGCTTGAAGGCGGGCCGCGCGCCTTGTGGCGGGCGGTGGAACTGCGCACCATAGGCAGCCTGGCGCGGCGAATGCGGGCAATTTGATAATTATTCGCATTGAAGCGTCAAGCCATCCCTTGTCACACGGCTTAACAGAAAGCACACTCCATCATGCATTTTCTCTGCGTCTCCACCAGCCTCAGCGAAGGCCAAAGCCGCGCCTTCAGCGTAGCCGGCGTGCCGCTGCTAGGCGTACGTCGCCATGGCCAAGTGTTCATCTACCGCAACCGCTGCCCCCATCGCGGCATTACCCTCAACTGGGCGCCAGACAGCTTCCTCGACGACAGCGCCAGCCTGATCCAGTGCGCCCATCATGGCGCGCAGTTCCTGATCGAGAGTGGCGAGTGCGTGGCCGGCCCGTGCGCGGGCGAGTGGCTGCAAGCCCTGGACTGCCTGGAAGACAGCCAGGGCATCTGGCTTACCGAGTGAGCAGCACCGGCAGCGGCCGGTCGACCACGATCTGCCGTGCGTCCAACCGGGTGCCGTAGGCCAGCACCTCCACCCCATCCGCCACCGCGGCGCGCAGGGCCTGGGCATAGGCGGCGTCAATTTCCTCCGCCGGGCGCACAGCCTCGATGCCGGTGAGGTTCACACAGTACAACTGCACCGCGCGAACACCCTGGCGCGCCAACCCCGCCAGTTCGCGCAGGTGCTTGGCCCCGCGCTGGGTCACCGCATCGGGGAAGGCCGCCACCGGGGTGTCCGGGTAGCCGAGGGTCACGCTCTTGACCTCGACGTAGGCCTTGCTGCCGTCGGCATACTCCAGATAGAAGTCGATGCGGCTGCGCTCCTCACCGTAGGCCACCTCGCGCTTGAGCGTGGTAAAACCGGCCAGCTCGGTGATGGTGCCCGCACGCAGCGCTTCTTCCACCAGTGCGTTGGCCCGCCCGGTGTTGACACAGGCCAGCCGGCCCTGGGGCGTTTCGCTGATTTCCCAGGTGCCGGGCAGCTTGCGCTTCGGGTCGTTGGAGCGGCTGAACCAGACCCGCCCGCCTTCACTCATGCAGTTGAGCATCGAGCCGGTGTTGGGGCAGTGGATGGTCATCTGCTCGCCACTGGCCAGCTCGATGTCGGCCAGGAAGCGCTTGTAGCGGCGCAGCAGGCGCGCCTCTTCCAGTTCGGGGAAAAGCGCCATCAGCCTTGCCAGCTCCGCAGGCCCCGGGCGATGCGCTGCACCGCCTCTTCCAGGCGCGGCAGGCTCTGGGTGTAGGCGAAACGCACATGGTGGCCGGCCTGGTGGCGACCAAAGTCCAGGCCCGGGGTGAAGGCCAGGTGCTCGGTTTCGAGGAAGTGCCGGCAGAAGGCGAAGGCATCGCCACCGAAGGCACTGATGTCGGCATACAGATAGAAGGCGCCCTGGGGCTCGACGGCAATCCCGAAGCCCAGCTCGCGCAGGGCCGGCAGCAGGTAGTCGCGGCGACGGGCGAACTCGGCACGGCGCTCCTCGAGAATCGCCAGTGTCTGCGGCTCGAAGCACGCCAACGCGGCATGCTGGGCCATGCTCGGGGCACTGATGTAGAGGTTCTGTGCCAGCTTTTCCAGGTCGGCCACCGCCGACGGCGGCGCCACCAGCCAGCCAAGGCGCCAGCCGGTCATGCCGAAATATTTGGAAAAGCTGTTCAGGACGAAGGCCTCATCGTCCACTTCCAGCACGCTCGGCGCATCCATGCCATAGGTGAGGCCGTGATAGATCTCGTCCACCACCAGGTGGCCATGGCGCTCGCGGGTTGCCCTGGACAGGCCGGCCAACTGGTCACGGTCGAGCACAGTACCGGTCGGGTTGGCCGGCGAGGCCACCAGCGCGCCGACGGTGTCCTTGTCCCAGTAGCGCTCGACCAGGTCGGCGGTCAGCTGATAGTTCACCTCCGGCCCGACCGGCACCAACTGCGCGCCGCCTTCGACCAGACGCAGGAAGTGGCGGTTGCACGGGTAACCCGGGTCGGCCAGCAGCCAGTGCTTGCCAGGGTCGACCAGCAGGCTGCTGGCCAGCAGCAATGCGCCCGAGCCACCCGGGGTGATGAGCACGCGTTCGGGGTCAAGGTCTACGCCGTAGCGCTGGCCATAGAAGCCGGCGATCGCCTCGCGCAACTGCGGCAGGCCACGGGCGGCGGTGTAGCGGGTATGCCCTGCGGCCAGGGCCGCCTGGCCGGCGGCGACGATCGGCGCGGCGGTGGTGAAGTCCGGCTCGCCGATCTCCAGGTGGATCACGTCATGGCCAGCGGCCTGCAGTTCGTTGGCACGGGCCAGCAGGGCCATGACGTGGAAGGGTTCGATGGCGCGACTGCGCGCACTGTGTGGCTGAGCCATGGGCCTTCTCTCAATTGGGTCTAAACTGGTGATTCCACCTGTACATACCAGCGAACGTGCCGCCCGCGCCGCTGTCAATAGCAGGCATAGGGCGGGGTAGCGCACCCCGTATCTATCTGGTAAGTTCGGCGGCTCGCAGTCGCAGGGCCGGCGGTCGCCGGAGATGGAAGTATCCTGCGCATTGGATCAGATGAGTGAGAGGCGGTCTATTCATGTCCACCCTAGAAAAGCAAAAAGCCAGTCAAACGCTCTATGGCGTCGAGCCGTACAAGGAAACCAAGGGTGAAGAATACATGGGTGCCCCTATGCGGGCCCACTTCACCAAGCTCCTGAACGGCTGGAAGAGTGAGCTCATGGCCAGTGTCGACAAAACCATGGACCACATGAAGGACGAGGCAGCCAACTTCCCCGATCCAGCCGACCGCGCCAGCCAGGAAGAAGAGTTCGCCCTGGAACTGCGCAATCGCGATCGCGAGCGCAAGCTGATCAAGAAAATCGACAAGACCTTGCAACTGATCCAGGACGAAGAATACGGCTGGTGCGAATCCTGCGGCATTGAAATCGGCCTGCGTCGCCTGGAAGCCCGTCCGACTGCGGACCTGTGCTTCGACTGCAAGGAAATCGCCGAGAAAAAGGAAAAGACGGTCGGCAAAGGCTGATCCGAATCCCGAAAAGACGGGGCGTATTGGTTGTGGGAGCGGGCTTGCCCCCACATCAGATACGCCCCGTTTTCATTTATATAGTTCGCACAGCCCATGACCCCAGCCCCCTACATCGGACGCTTCGCCCCCACGCCCAGCGGTTACCTGCACTTCGGCTCGCTGGTCGCCGCCCTCGCCTCCTGGCTCGACGCCCGCGCCGTCAACGGCCGCTGGCTGTTGCGCATGGAGGACACCGACCCGCCACGGGAGATACCCGGTGCCCGCGATGCCATCCTGCAGACCCTTGAACGTTACGGGCTGGAGTCGGATGGCGAGGTGGTTTGCCAGAGCCAGCGCCACGACGCCTATGCTGCCGTCGTCGACCGGCTGTTCAGCATGGGCCTGGCCTATGCCTGCACCTGCTCGCGCAAGCAATTGGAGGGGCATCACGGCATCTACCCGGGCTTTTGCCGCAATGCCGGGCATGCCCGCGAAGGCGCGGCGATACGCTTGCGGGTGCCTGAGCTGATCTACCGCTTCGATGACCGTGTCCAAGGCCTGTTCGAGCAGCACCTGGGGCGCGAAGTGGGCGATTTCGTCATCCAGCGCCGCGACGGGCTGTACGCCTACCAGCTGGCCGTCGTGCTGGACGATGCCTGGCAGGGGGTGACCGATGTCGTGCGCGGCGCCGACCTGCTGGACAACACGCCGCGCCAGCTCTACCTGCAGGAGCTGCTGGGCTTCTCGCAGCCGCGCTACCTGCATATCCCACTGATCGTCCAGCCCGACGGGCACAAGCTGGGCAAGTCGTACCGCTCGCCACCGCTTGATGCAGACCAGGCCACGCCGTTGTTGCTGCGGGCATTGCGGGCGCTGGGGCAGCAGACCGATTTGTCGCTGGAGGGCGCCAGCCCGGCCGAAGTACTTAGCGTGGCGCGCCAGCAGTGGCGGCCGGAAAACATTGCGCGGCAAATGACAGTGCCAGAGGCTGAATTGCGCTGAGGCAGTAGCGGCCCTATCGCGGGGCAAGCCCGCTCCCACGGTGGCGATGTGGTCTGCGTGGGAGCGGGCTTGCCCCGCGATAGGGCCAGCACAAGCGAAACCAAGCTCAAAAGCCCAGTAAATTCAAACCCTTGGCTAACCCTACCGATACCCGCTAGCATCGCCTGCGCCATTTGCACCAATAATAAGTCCAAACCCGCAGCGCCCAACCTTCGAGGCCAGCATGTACATCTATCGTTTGGTCCTGCTTCTGGTCGTGGGGATCTACCTGTTCTCCCCGGCCATCATGGACTGGTGGATCGAGCCGACTGGAGCCTGGTACCGCCCCTACCTGCTCTGGCTGATCCTCATCGTCGTCACTTTCATCCTGCAGAGCCAACGAGATGCCGATGAGCTTTAGCCTGACCCAGATGATCCTGATCAGCGCCGCCTACCTGCTGGTGCTGTTCGGCGTGGCCTGGATCAGCGAACGCGGGCTGATCCCGCGCTCGGTCATCCGCCACCCGCTGACCTACACCCTGTCGCTGGGCGTCTATGCCAGTGCCTGGGCCTTCTATGGCTCGGTGGGGCTGGCCTACCAATATGGCTATGGGTTCCTCGCCTGTTACCTGGGGGTGTCCGGCGCGTTCCTGCTGGCGCCGGTGCTGCTCTACCCGATCCTCAAGATCACCCGCACCTACCAGCTCTCGTCGCTGGCCGACCTGCTGGCGTTCCGTTTCCGCAGCACCTGGGCCGGCGCGCTGACCACCATCTTCATGCTGATCGGCGTGCTGCCATTGCTGGCCCTGCAGATACAGGCGGTGGCCGACTCCATCAGCATCCTCACCGGTGAGCCGGTCAAGGCGCGGGTGGCCTTCGCCTTCTGTGCGCTGATCACCCTCTTCACCATTTTCTTCGGCTCGCGCCATATCGCCACCCGCGAGAAGCACGAGGGCCTGGTGTTCGCCATCGCCTTCGAGTCGGTGATCAAGCTGCTGGCCCTGGGCGGCATCGGCCTTTACGCGTTGTACGGCGTGTTCGGCGGCCCGCACGGGCTGGAAGTGTGGCTGCTGCAGAACCAGACCGCCCTCGCCGCCCTGCACACGCCGTTGCAGGAGGGCCCGTGGCGTACCCTGCTGCTGGTGTTCTTCGCCTCGGCGATCGTCATGCCGCACATGTACCACATGGCCTTCACCGAGAACCTCAGCCCGCGCTCGCTGGTCAGCGCCAGCTGGGGCCTGCCGCTGTTCCTGCTGCTGATGAGCCTGGCCGTGCCGCTGGTGCTGTGGGCCGGCCTGCGCCTGGGCGCCAGCACCAACCCGGAATACTTCACCCTGGGGCTGGGCATCGCCGCCAACAACCAGGCCCTGGCCTTGCTGGCCTACGTTGGCGGGCTGTCGGCCGCCAGCGGGCTGATCATCGTCACCACCCTGGCGCTGTCGGGCATGGCCCTCAACCACCTGGTGCTGCCGCTGTACCAGCCACCGGCCGAAGGCAACATCTACCGCTGGCTGAAGTGGACCCGCCGGGCGCTGATCGTCGCCATCATCACCGCCGGCTTCGTCTTCTACCTGACCCAGAACAACCACCAGAGCCTGGCCAACCTCGGCATCGTCGCCTTCGTCGCCACCCTGCAGTTCCTGCCCGGCGTGCTTTCGGTGCTGTACTGGCCGACCGCCAACCGCCGCGGCTTCATCGCCGGCCTGCTGGCCGGCATGCTGGTGTGGATGGTGACCATGCTGCTGCCGCTGCTGGGCAACCTGCAGGGCTTCTATATTCCGCTGCTGGACATGATCTACGTGCTGGACGACACCAGCTGGCACATGGCGGCCATTGCGTCACTGGCGGCCAACGTCCTGCTGTTCACCCTGATTTCGCTGTTCACCAATGCCAGCAGCGAAGAGGTCAGTGCCGCCGAAGCCTGCGCGGTGGACAACGTGCGCCGCCCGCAACGCCGCGAGCTGCACGCCGCCTCGCCCCAGGAATTCGCCACCCAGCTGGCCAAGCCACTGGGTGCCAAGGCCGCGCAGAAGGAGGTCGAGCAGGCCCTGCGCGACCTCTACCTGCCGTTCGACGAGCGCCGTCCCTACGCCCTGCGTCGCCTGCGCGACCGCATCGAGGCCAACCTCTCCGGCCTGATGGGCCCGAGCGTGGCGCAGGACATGGTGGAGACCTTCCTGCCGTACAAGTCCGGCAACGAAAACTACGTCACCGAAGACATCCACTTCATCGAGAGCCGCCTCGAGGACTACCACTCGCGCCTGACCGGCCTCGCCGCCGAGCTCGACGCCCTGCGCCGCTACCACCGCCAGACCTTGCAGGAACTGCCCATGGGCGTCTGCTCGCTGGCCAAGGACCAGGAGATCCTGATGTGGAACAAGGCGATGGAAGAGCTGACTGGCATCGCCGCCAAGCACGTGGTCGGCTCGCGCCTGGTGACCATCGCCGAGCCTTGGCGCGGCCTGCTGCAGGGCTTCATCAACGTACCCGACGAACACCTGCACAAGCAGCGCCTGGCCCTCGATGGCCAGCCACGCTGGCTCAACCTGCACAAGGCCGCCATCGACGAACCGCTGGCACCGGGCAACAGCGGCCTGGTGCTGCTGGTCGAGGACCTCACCGAAACCCAGGCGCTGGAAGACAAGCTGGTGCACTCCGAGCGCCTGGCCAGCATCGGCCGCCTGGCCGCAGGCGTTGCCCACGAAATCGGCAACCCGATCACCGGCATCGCCTGCCTTGCGCAGAACCTGCGCGAAGAGCGCGAGGGCGATGGCGAGATCATCGAGCTGTCCAGCCAGATCCTCGAACAGACCAAGCGCGTCTCGCGCATCGTCCAGTCACTGATGAGCTTTGCCCATGCCGGCGGCAGCCAGCAGAACAGCGAGGAGCCGGTGTGCCTCGCCGAAGTGGCGCAGGACGCCATTGGTCTGCTGGCGCTGAACCGGCGCAATTTCGAAGTCCAGTTCTTCAACCTCTGCGACCCCGACCACTGGGCCGAGGGCGACCCGCAGCGCCTGGCCCAGGTGCTGATCAACCTGCTGTCCAACGCCCGCGACGCCTCCCCGGCCGGCAGCGCCGTGCGCGTGCGCAGCGAAGTCAGCGATCACACCGTCGACCTGATCGTCGAGGACGAGGGCAGCGGCATCCCGAAAAGCATCATGGACCGCCTGTTCGAACCCTTCTTCACCACCAAGGACCCAGGCGAGGGAACCGGACTGGGGCTCGCTCTGGTCTATTCCATCGTGGAAGAGCATTATGGGCAAATCACCATCGACAGCCCGGCCGACATCGAGCGCCAACGTGGTACCCGGATCCGCGTGACCCTGCCCCGGCATGTCGTAGCGACGTCCCCTGTAATTCGAGACCGTCGAGAGAATTGAATCAATGCCGCACATTCTGATCGTCGAAGACGAAACCATCATCCGTTCGGCCCTGCGCCGCCTGCTCGAACGCAACCAGTACCAGGTCAGCGAAGCCGGCTCGGTGCAGGAAGCCCAGGAACGCTTCAGCATTGCCACCTTTGACCTGATCGTCAGCGACCTGCGCCTGCCCGGCGCCCCGGGCACCGAGCTGATCAAGCTTGGCCAGGGCACGCCGGTGCTGATCATGACCAGCTACGCCAGCCTGCGCTCGGCGGTGGACTCGATGAAAATGGGCGCGGTGGACTACATCGCCAAGCCCTTCGACCACGACGAAATGCTGCAGGCCGTCGCGCGCATCCTGCGCGACCGGCAGAACGCGCCAGCCGCGGCAGCGGTCGCCGAACCACGGGCCACCAATGGCAAGGCCGGCGCGGACAAGTCCAGCCCCGCAGCCGCCAATGGCGAAATCGGCATCATCGGTTCCTGCGCGCCCATGCAGGACCTGTTCGTCAAGATCCGCAAGGTCGCGCCCACCGACTCCAACGTGCTGATCCAGGGCGAGTCGGGCACCGGCAAGGAGCTGGTCGCCCGCGCCCTGCACAATCTTTCGCGCCGGGCCAAGGCGCCGATGATCTCGGTGAACTGCGCGGCGATCCCGGAAACCCTGATCGAATCCGAACTGTTCGGCCACGAAAAAGGCGCGTTCACCGGTGCCAGTGCCGGCCGTGCCGGCCTGGTCGAGGCGGCCGATGGCGGCACCCTGTTCCTCGACGAGATCGGCGAGCTGCCGCTTGAGGCACAAGCCCGCCTGTTGCGTGTGCTGCAGGAAGGCGAGATACGCCGAGTCGGCTCGGTACAGTCGCAAAAGGTCGATGTGCGCCTGATCGCTGCGACCCACCGTGACCTGAAGAACCTGGCCAAGGCCGGCCAGTTCCGTGAAGACCTGTATTACCGCCTGCACGTGATTGCGCTCAAGCTGCCCGCCCTGCGCGAGCGCGGCAGCGACGTCAACGAAATCGCCGACACGTTCCTCGCCCGCCAGAGCGCGCGCATCGGCCGCGACGACCTGCATTTCTCCCACGAAGCCGAGCAGGCCATCCGTCACTACAGCTGGCCGGGCAACGTGCGCGAGCTGGAGAACGCCGTGGAGCGCGCGGTGATCCTGAGCGAGAGCGCGGAGATTTCCGCAGACCTGCTGGGCATCGACATCGAGCTCAGCGACCTCGAAGAGGTCGATGGCCTGGCCCACCTGCCCGCCCTGGTCAGCAACGGTGCCGGCAATGCCAGCCACGAGCCCACCGAAGACCTGTCGCTGGAGGACTACTTCCAGCACTTCGTCCTTGAACACCAGGACCACATGACCGAGACGGAACTGGCGCGCAAGCTGGGCGTGAGCCGCAAGTGCCTGTGGGAGCGTCGCCAGCGCCTGGGCATTCCGCGGCGCAAGAGCAACGCCACCAGCGACAACTGATACAGCGTCATACCAATCGCGGGGCAAGCCCGCTCCCACGCTTGACGCCCCATCTGGAGCAGCTGGCGTGGGAGCGGGCTTGCCCCGCGATGCTTTCGAGGGAAGCGCGGTAACAGATCAGTTCCCGCAAAAATCTGTTACCTCTGCCCTTCGGCGTAACAGCCCACGAGGCGTACGGTAACGAAATTTCTACATTTGCCCGGCACGGATAGCCGCCGAAATGGCCAAAACCCCCGGATTCATTGGCTTTTCAAAAGTTGGCACGGCATCTGCTATATGTCTGGTACAAGAACAATAACAAGCACTGCAACTCAGAATAAGAACAAGACGAAACGGCTCACGCACAATAAAAACAAGACGGCGGAGGCGCAGCTAACTGATTCTTTTGGAGAGGAGCTGTGTTTGGGGCTTGCCCCACGATCAGACAGAGAACAACAAAAACTGCACTCAAAAGCAGCACCTGAACTGATTGGATCGAAAGATCAGCATCAACTCGGCGACCAAAGCAATCCGTTTGCTCTTCACCCCTGGTTTAGGGGTCGTTCACAAGCTTCGAGATTTGTGAACAGGGCACTCAACAAAAACAAGAAGCCCAGCAGAAAAACAATAAGAGCACACAACGACTTGGTGGGGAGCTTCGGCTCCCCATTGTCGTTTCTGGGCGTCTGCCACGCCCCTTGGCACGCCGCCTACACCATTCCCCCAGTAAATGCTAGAATCCCCGCCCATCATGCGGCCATTCTCCTATCCTTGGCCGAACATTCCTTCAAACAGTGCATCCCATGCTGAAGAAGCTGTTCCAGTCGTTCCGCCCGCCGGTCCCCGGCCAGCACCACAGGCGCACCACGCCTGAAGTGATCAACAAGAGCCAGCACTCGCTGCAGCGCAGCCAGTTCAGCCGCCATGCCGTGGGCATCGTCGAGCGCCTGCAGGCGGCCGGCTACCAGGCCTATCTGGTCGGTGGCTGCGTACGCGACCTGATGCTGGGCATCACGCCCAAGGACTTCGACGTCGCCACCAGCGCCACCCCCGAACAGGTGCGCGCCGAGTTCCGCAACGCCCGCATCATTGGCCGGCGCTTCAAGCTGGTCCACGTGCATTTCGGCCGCGAGATCATCGAAGTCGCCACCTTCCGCGCCCCGCACTCGGACGAGGACCAGGCCGACAGCCACCGTTCCTCGCACAATGCCAGCGGCCGCATCCTGCGCGACAACGTGTACGGCACCCTTGAGGAAGACGCGCAGCGCCGCGACTTCACCATCAACGCCCTGTACTACGACCCGGTCAACGAGCGCGTGCTCGATTACGCCAACGGCGTGCACGATGTGCGCAACCGCCTGCTGCGCCTGATCGGCGACCCGACGCACCGCTACCAGGAAGACCCGGTGCGCATGCTGCGCGCCGTGCGCTTCGCCGCCAAGCTGAACTTCGGCATCGAAAAGCACACCGTGCAACCGATCCGCCAGCTGGCCAAGCTGCTGCGCGAGATCCCGCCAGCGCGTTTGTTCGAAGAAACCCTCAAGCTGTTCCTCAACGGCCAGGGCGCGTTGGCCTTCGAGATGCTGGTCGACCTGGAGTTGTTCGAGCCGCTGTTCCCTGCCAGTGCCCATGCCCTGGAAGAGCGCCCGACCTACACCCACACGCTGATCAGCCAGGCCCTGGCCAACACCGACCTGCGCGTCAAGCAGGGCAAGCCGGTCACGCCTGCGTTCCTCTTCGCCGCCCTGCTCTGGCCAGCCCTGCCAGGCCGCGCGCTGCACCTGCAGAGCCAAGGCGTACCGCCGATCCCGGCCATGAATGGCGCGGCCCACGACCTGATTGCAGAGCAGTGCCAACGCATTGCCATCCCCAAGCGTTTCACCCTGCCGATCCGCGAGATCTGGGACATGCAGGAGCGCCTGCCACGGCGCAGCGGCAAACGCGCCGACATGCTGCTGGACAACCCGCGTTTCCGCGCCGGCTACGACTTCCTGCTGCTGCGTGAAAGCGCAGGCGAGGAAACCGATGGCCTGGGCCAGTGGTGGACCGACTACCAGGACGCCAATGACAGCCAGCGCCGCGACATGATTCGCGAACTGGGCAGCCGCGACGACGGTGCCAGCACCGGCGCCGGCCCGCGCAAGCGCAAGCGCAGCCCCAGCAAACGCAAGCGCGACGACGACCAGGCGTGGGACTGAGCATGACTACCCGCGCTTACATCGGCCTGGGCAGCAACCTCGACGAGCCCGCCGAGCAGCTGCGCAGCGCCCTGCAGGCGCTGGATGTGCTGGCCGACACTCGCCTGGCAGCGGCTTCGGCGCTGTACACCAGCGACTCGCTGCTGCCCGGCCAGCCGCGCTACACCAATGCCGTGGCGGCCATCGATACCCGGCTGGCGCCGCTTGACCTGCTCGACGCCCTGCAAGCCATCGAGAACGACCAGGGCCGGGTCCGCCAGGAGCGCTGGGGCCCGCGCACCCTCGACCTGGACATGCTGCTGTTCGGTGACCAGCTCATCGACGTACCGCGCCTGCAAGTACCGCACTACCACATGCACGCCCGCCCCTTCGTGCTCTACCCGCTCGCCGAGCTGGTCGACGCCGACTTCCGCCTCGCCGATGGCCGCAGCCTGCAGCAATTGCTTAAGGACTGCCCGTTCGTCGGCCTGGAACGCCTGTAAACCGGGCGTTTCAGACGGCGGTAACGCCAGTAACACCCACCGCGTAACAATGCGGTAACACGGGTCATTGACTTCCCCCACCTCGCTCACGACTATAGGCGTCCCGCGGCGCCACTATGTCGCAATCACCCATTTAGGCCCGGACGGACCTGTGCCCGAACATCACAGACGATGATGTGCCGCTCCGCTTGATGAATACACGCGTTGTACGCAGTTGTTTTTCACAGCGCCTGAACGAGGATGCCCCTACATGCCTGAAGTAACCCTGACCACCCTGCATGGCCTGAAGGCCAAGGGTGAAAAAATCACCATGCTGACCTGCTATGACGCAACCTTCGCCAAGGCCGCAAGCCAGGCCGGCGTGGAAATCCTGCTGGTGGGCGACTCCCTGGGAATGGTCCTGCAAGGGCATGACAGCACCCTGCCCGTCAGCAACGACGACATGGCCTACCACACCGCCTGCGTCAAACGCGGCAACGACGGCGCGCTGATCCTCAGCGACCTGCCCTTCATGGCCCATGCCACCCCTGAGCAGGCGTTCAGCAACGCCGCCCAACTGATGCGCGCCGGCGCCCACATGGTCAAGATCGAAGGCGCCGCCTGGCTGGCCGAGACCATCCGCCTGCTGGCCGAACGCGGCGTGCCGGTGTGCGCGCACATGGGCCTCACGCCACAGACCGTCAACGTGCTCGGCGGCTACAAGGTCCAAGGCCGCCAGGAAGCCCAGGCACGGCAGATGCGCGCCGATGCCATCGCCCTGGAGCAAGCGGGCGCCGCCATGCTGCTGCTCGAGTGCGTGCCCAGCGAGCTGGCCGCAGAGATCACCCAGGCAGTGGCCATTCCGGTGATCGGTATCGGTGCCGGTAGCGCCACCGATGGCCAGGTGCTGGTGCTGCACGACATGCTCGGTTTGTCCCTCAGCGGCCGCGTGCCGAAGTTCGTGAAGAACTTCATGGCCGGCCAGCCGGACATCGACAGCGCGCTCAAAGCCTATGTGCAAGCCGTGAAAGACGTCAGCTTCCCCGCCAGTGAACATGGGTTCAGCGCATGAATACCGTCAAGACCGTCCTTGAACTGCGTGCCGCCGTGGCCCGTGCCCGTGGCGAGGGCAAGCGCATCGCGTTCGTGCCGACCATGGGCAACCTGCACAGCGGCCACGCCGCCCTGGTGACCAAGGCCGCCCAGCGCGCCGACTTCGTGGTTGCCAGCATCTTCGTCAACCCGCTGCAGTTCGGTGCCGGCGAAGACCTGGACAAATACCCCCGCACCCTCGCCGCCGACCAGGAAAAACTGCTCGAAGCGGGCTGCCACCTGCTGTTCACCCCCACCGTCGAGGAGATGTACCCCGATGGCATGGCCGTGCAGACCCGCGTCAGCGTGCCGCAGTTGTCCGAAGGCCTGTGCGGCGCCAGCCGCCCCGGGCACTTCGAAGGCGTGGCGACCGTGGTCAGCAAGCTGTTCAACATGGTCCAACCCGACCTTGCCGTGTTCGGCGAGAAGGACTTCCAGCAACTGGCGGTGATTCGCGCCATGGTTCGCGACCTGAACATGCCGATCCAGATCCTCGGCGAGCCGACCGTGCGCGCCGAAGATGGCCTGGCGCTGTCGTCGCGCAACGGATACCTCAACGCCGAGCAGCGTGCCAGTGCGCCAGCGCTGTATCGCACCCTCAGCGCCATGGCCGAGGCCATTCGCCGTGGCCAGCGTGATTTCGCGGCGCTGATCGGTGAAGGGCAGGCTCAACTGGAAGCGGCGGGATTCCGCAAGGACTACCTGGAGGTATGCCATGCGCTTACCCTGCGCCCGGCACAGGTCGATGACCGTGACCTGGTGGTGATTGCGGCGGCGTACATGGGTAACACTCGGTTGATCGACAACTTGTACCTGCACCTGGAAGAACGCAACGCCTGATCCCGCTCTCTTGGGACATACTCTAACCAATCGATTTAGAGCGGTTGCGTGGGAGCGGGCTTGCCCCGCGATGGATGGCACCGGCTGCGCCGGTATCGCGGGGCAAGCCCGCTCCCACGCACAAACCTGTACCTGCAATATTTCATGCCCCGCCCCCCATTCCCGCTTTGCGACCAATGCCTATAATGAGCAGCTTGCAACTGGCGAAGATCGCCAGTGTCATAGCCTGACCATGCACCAAGGAAACCATCCGCAATGGCGTATTACCGTACTCCCCACGATGTGACGGCGCTGCCCGCCTGGCAGGCGCTCCAGCAACACCGCGACGCCATGCAGGGCTTCAGCATGCGCGAAGCCTTCGCCGCCGACGGCAAGCGCTTCGAACAGTTTTCCCTGAGCTGTTGCGGGTTGTTCCTCGACTACTCGAAGAACCTCATCAACGAGCAGACCCGCGAACTGCTGGTGAACCTGGCCAACGAAGTCGAGCTGGGCGACGCCATCAAGTCGATGTTCAGCGGCGAAATCATCAACGGCTCGGAAGGCCGCCCGGTGCTGCACACCGCGCTGCGCCGCCCGGTCGGCGACAAGCTCAGCGTCAACGGCGCCAACGTGATGCCGGAAGTGCACAAGGTGCTGAACCAGATCACCGAGCTGGTCGGCCGCATCCACGACGGCCTGTGGCGCGGCTACAGCGAAAAGCCGATCACCGACGTGGTCAACATCGGCATCGGCGGCTCGTTCCTCGGCCCGGAACTGGTCTCCGAGGCCCTGCTGCCCTATGCCCAGCGCGGCGTCCGTTGCCACTACCTGGCCAACATCGACGGCAGCGAATTCCATGAACTGTCGGCCAACCTGCGCGCCGAGACCACCCTGTTCATCGTCTCGTCGAAGTCGTTCAACACCCTCGAAACCCTGAAGAACGCCATGGCCGCCCGCACCTGGTACCTGGCCCAGGGTGGTTCGGAAGCCGAGCTGTACCGCCACTTCATCGCCGTGTCGAGCAACAAGGCCGCCGCCGTGGCCTTCGGTATCCGCGAAGAGAACATCTTCCCGATGTGGGACTGGGTCGGCGGGCGTTACTCGCTGTGGTCGGCCATCGGCCTGCCGATCGCCCTGGCCATCGGCACCGCCAACTTCAAGGAGCTGCTGTCCGGCGCCTACACCATGGACCAGCACTTCCAGACCGCGCCGTTCGACAAGAACATGCCGGTGCTGCTGGCCCTGCTGGGCGTGTGGTACGGCAACTTCTGGGGCGCCAAGAGCCACGCGATCCTGCCGTACGACCACTACCTGCGCAACATCACCAAGCACCTGCAGCAGCTGGACATGGAGTCCAACGGCAAGAGCGTGCTGACCGACGGCACCCCGGTGAAAACCGACACTGGCCCGGTGATCTGGGGCGGCGTGGGCTGCAATGGCCAGCACGCCTACCACCAGTTGCTGCACCAGGGCACCCAGATGATCCCGGCCGACTTCATCGTGCCGGTGGTGAGCTTCAACCCGGTGGCCGACCATCACCAGTGGCTGTATGCCAACTGCCTGTCGCAGAGCCAGGCGCTGATGCTCGGCAAGACCCGCGAGGAAGCCGAAGCCGAACTGCGCGCCAAGGGCCTGAACGAAGCCGACATCGCCAAGCTCGCCCCGCACAAGGTGATCCCGGGCAACCGCCCGAGCAACACCCTGGTGGTCGAGCGCATCAGCCCGCGCCGGCTTGGCGCGCTGGTGGCCATGTACGAGCACAAGGTCTTCGTGCAGAGCGTGATCTGGGGTATCAACGCCTTCGACCAGTGGGGCGTGGAGCTGGGCAAGGAGCTGGGCAAGGGCGTGTACCAGCGCCTGGTCGGCAGCCTGGAAGAAAGCGCCGAGGACGGCTCCACCCAGGGCCTGATCAACTACTTCCGCGGCCGTCACCGCGGTTGATGCCAAGCTGATATACGACCGCTCTCACAGGCCTGCAAATAACTCGCTGATTTGCACGGGCCTGTGGGAGCGGCTTCAGCCGCGAACACCGGCGAAGCCGGTGCCATCCACCGCGTCGCCTGCTTCGCGGCTAAAGCCGCTCCCACAGATCGCACGATCTGCGCACCTCCAGGAACACCCCCACCTTCTACACTGTCCATCGAATAGCCGCCGCAGTCCCACTCCCCAACAAGAGCAGGACCACCCGCCATGTTCGATATCCGCAACTACCCCCAGGCCCTGGCCGTCTGCCAGGCCGCCGAACTGACCGACGACGATTACCGTCGCCTCTACCGCCAGTCGGTGGAAAACCCCGACAGCTTCTGGGCCGAACAGGCCAAACGCCTGGACTGGATCAAGCCCTGGGCCAGCGTGCAGCAATGCGACCTGAAAACCGGCACGGCGCGCTGGTTCGACGGCGGCCAGCTCAACGTTTCCTACAACTGCATCGACCGCCACCTGGCCCAGCGCGGCGAACAGACGGCCTTGCTGTGGGAGGGCGACGACCCGAACGACAGCAAGGCCATCAGCTACCGCGAACTGCACCGCCAGGTCTGCCGCCTGGCCAATGCGCTCAAAGCGCGCGGGGTGAACAAAGGCGACCGGGTCTGCCTGTACATGCCGATGATCCCCGAAGCCGCCTACGCCATGCTCGCCTGCACACGCATCGGCGCCATCCACTCGGTGGTGTTCGGCGGTTTCTCGCCCGACGCCCTGCGTGACCGCATCCTCGACGCCGACTGCCGCACGGTGATCACGGCCGACGAAGGGGTACGTGGCGGCAAGCGCATACCGCTCAAACAGAACGTCGACAAGGCCCTGGCCAGTTGCCCCAATGTCAGCAGCGTGCTGGTGGTGCGACGCACCGGGGGCGATGTGGCCTGGAGCGATGGCCGCGACCTCTGGTACCACGAGGCCACCGATAAGGCCGGCGATGACTGCCCGCCCGAACCCATGGCGGCCGAAGACCCGCTGTTCATCCTCTACACCTCCGGCAGCACCGGCAAACCCAAGGGCGTGCTGCACACCACCGCCGGCTACCTGCTGCAGGCCACGATGACCTTCAAGGTGGTGTTCGACTACCGCGACGGCGAGGTGTTCTGGTGCACCGCCGATGTCGGCTGGGTAACCGGCCACAGCTATATCGTCTACGGCCCGCTGGCCAACGGGGCGATCTCGCTGATGTTCGAGGGCGTGCCCAACTACCCCGACACCTCGCGCTTCTGGCAAGTGGTGGACAAGCACCGGGTGAATATCTTCTATACCGCGCCCACCGCCCTGCGCGCCTTGATGCGCGAAGGATCCGGCCCCTTGCAAGGCACCTCACGCCAGAGCCTGCGCCTGCTCGGCAGCGTCGGCGAGCCGATCAACCCCGAAGCCTGGGAGTGGTATTTCGAGGCAGTCGGGCAGCAGCGCTGCCCCATCGTCGACACCTGGTGGCAGACCGAGACCGGCGGCATCATGCTCACCCCTCTGCCCGGCACCCAGCGCCTCAAGCCCGGCTGCGCCACCCAGCCCATGTTCGGCGTGCAACCTGTATTGCTGGACGAAAAAGGCAAGCTCATCGAAGGCCCCGGCGCCGGGCTGCTGGCGATCAAGGCCAGTTGGCCAGGGCAGATCCGCAGTGTCTACGGCGATCATCAGCGCATGGTCGACACCTACTTCAAACCGCTGCCCGGCTACTACTTCACTGGCGACGGAGCCCGTCGCGACGCCGACGGCGACTACTGGATCACCGGGCGCATCGACGATGTGATCAATGTCTCCGGCCACCGCATCGGCACCGCCGAGGTCGAGAGCGCGCTGGTGCTGCACGACAGCGTCGCCGAGGCCGCGGTGGTGGGTTACCCGCACGACCTGAAAGGCCAGGGCGTGTATGCCTTCGTCACACCCATGAATGGTGTCGCCCCGGACGATGCGCTCAAGGCCGAACTACTGGCGCTGGTCAGCAAGGAAATCGGCAGCTTCGCCAAGCCCGAGCTGATCCAGTGGGCCCCGGCCCTGCCCAAGACCCGCTCAGGCAAGATCATGCGGCGTATACTGCGCAAGATCGCCTGCAACGAACTGGACAACCTGGGAGATACCTCCACCCTCGCCGACCCGAGCGTGGTCCAGGGCCTGATCGACAAGCGCCTCAACCAGTAACCCGCGGCCCGGGCAGGGCTGCCCTGCCCTCAAGGTTGCCATGGAAGCCCTACGCCGCCGCATCGAAACCCAGGTCATGAGCCTTACCGGGCTGGCCCTCGGCCAGCTCGACCTGGAAACGCCCAAAGGCGACCCCGGGCTGTTCGGCCCTCAGAGCATCAGCTGGCAGGTGCACGGCGACTTCCCGAGCATGCTGGTGGGTGGCATCAGTGCGTTGATGTTGCAGTTGCTGCACCCACTGGCACTGGCTGGCGTGTGGGACCATTCGAACTTTCGCGAAGACCTGCTCGGCCGCCTGCGCCGTACCAGCCAGTTCATCTCCGGCACCACGTTCGGCTCGACCCGCGACGCCGAGTGGCTCATCGACAAGGTACGCACCATCCACCTCAAGGTGGTCGGCACCGCCGCGGACGGGCGCCCTTATGCCGCCAGCGACCCCGACCTGCTGACCTGGGTGCACGTGGCCGAAGTGAGCAGTTTTCTCGCCGCCCACCTGCGCTACCGCAACCCCGGCCTGCCCCGTGCCGATCAGGACGCCTACTACAACGAGATCGCCCTGATCGCCGAGCGCCTGGGTGCCCGCGACGTGCCGCGCTCCTGCAGCCAGATCGAGGACTACCTGCAACGCATGCGCCCACAGCTGCTCTGCGATGCCCGCAGCCTGGAAGTGATCGACATCCTGTTCAAGGCCCCGGCGCCCAGCCGCCTGGCCGAGCCGGTGGGCAAACTGATGCTCAAGGCGGGAGCGGACCTGCTGCCAGGCTGGGCCCAGCAGATGCTTGGCCTGCAGCAAGGCCTGCTGGCCAGGCGCCTGATCCGCCTGGGCCTGGCCAATACCGCCCCGGTGCTGCGCTGGGCCATGCGCGACAGTTCGGCGCACCGCGCAAGGCGGCGCATGGGGATTGAATGAGGTGTTTTCTGCCCCGGCGGAACCTGTTGAACGTGCCATACTCCAAGCACTCCAGCCTGTTACAGACGAAGCGACACATGCACAAAGGATTGACTCGCGCCCTCGGCGCCTTGCTGGCCCTGGTGGCCCTGTACAGCCTGCTCGGCTTCCTCATTCTCCCCGGCATCGCACTGCGCATTGCCAACCAGCAGCTGGCGCAGCACGCCACCGTGCCGGCGCACCTGCAGCGCATCGAGCTCAACCCGTTCAGCCTCGAGCTGACGCTGTGGGGCCTGCAGATCGGCGAGCCCGGCAAGGAGCAGGTCGGTTTCGAACGGCTGTACGCCAACCTGGCACTCGACAGCCTGTGGACCAAGGCCCTGCACCTGGAAGCCGTCGAGCTGGACAAGCCGCGCACCGAGCTGCTGTTCGCCAAGGACGGCAGCCTCAACCTGACCCAGCTGTTCAAGCTGCCACCCAGCGAGCCGAAAGCCGAAGAGCCGCCCAGCGACCCCTTCCCGCTGCGCATCGGCAGCATCAAGCTCAGCGAAGGCTACCTGCACTTCGAGGACCAGCGCCCCAGCGAGCCGATCGAGTTCATCTACGACTCGATGAACCTGGAGCTCAAGAACCTCAGCACCCTGCCTGACGACAACGCCGACATGACCCTGGTGGCCAACGGCCCCAACGGCGGGCGCATCGATTGGAGCGGTACCCTGAGCCTTGCGCCGATCGCCTCCGAAGGCACGCTGAAAGTCACCGACGGCAAGATGAAAGCGTTCTGGCCCTACGTACGCGACGCAGTGCCCCTGGTGCTGGAAGATGGCGTCATCAGCCTCGACACCCATTACAAGCTCAGCCTGGCCAAAGAGACCGAGCTGTTGCTGGACCAGACCGCCGTACGCATTGCGCCGTTCGCCATCAAGGCCCCCGATGGCCGACCGCTGGCGCGCCTGGCCAACCTGGAGGTCAGCGAAACGTCCATCGACCTGGCCAAGCAGCTGGTGACCGTCGGCAAGATCCGCAGCGAAAAACTCGAAACCTGGGCGGCGCTGGAGAAGGATGGCCAGCTCGACTGGCAGAAGCTGTTCGCCAGCCAGCCGGCCAAGGCTACCCCCAAGGAAAAGGCCGAGCCTGCCGCCGCCGAACCCACCGACAAGGAAAAGGCCGCCAAGGCGCCGAGCAAGCCCTGGCAGGTATTGCTCAAGGACGTACAGGCACGCAACTACATGATCCATCTGGCCGACCGCAGCCAGAAGGAGCCCGTGGCGCTGGACGTCGGCCCGCTCAACCTCGACCTGCAGGACTTCGACAGCCTCAACCAGTCGCCCTTCACCCTCAAGCTCGATACCGGCGTGGGCAAGCAGGGCAAGCTGCAGGCCGCGGGCGTTGTCAACCTGGCACCGATCACCGCCAAGCTCGATGTGGCCACCCGCGACATCGACCTGCGCGTGGCCCAGGCCTACATCAGCCCGTTCATTCGCCTGGAACTGCGCAGCGGCATGCTGTCCAGCGACCTCAAAGTGAACCTGAAGAGCACCGAGCCGCTGGCCTTCGACATCGGCGGCAAGGCCCAGGTCAACCAGCTGCACACCCTGGACACCATCAAGAACCGCGACTTCGTCAAATGGCAGCAGGTCAACGTCGATGGCCTGTCCTATGTGCATGGCGACGCCCTGTCGATCGACAAGGTGACCCTGCTGCAACCCTATGCGCGCTTCATCATCAACGAAGACCGCACCACCAACGTGAGTGACCTGCTGATCCCGCAACCCGCCGGGGCGCCTGCGGCCTCCCAGGGCAAGCCTGCCACTGCCGGCAGCAGCAAGCCGCTGGGCATCCGCATCGGCCAGATCAGCATCAACGACGGCTCGGCCAACTTCGCCGACCTGACCCTGACCCCCAACTTCGCCACCGCCGTGCAACAGCTCAACGGCCAGATCGGCACCCTCGACAACCGCAAGCCGCAACCGGCCAAGGTGGACATCAAGGGCAAGGTCGACCGTTACGCGCCGGTGACCATCAAGGGCGCGCTCAACCCGTTCAATCCGCTGGCCAGCCTGGATATCGCCACCAGCTTCAAGCGCGTCGAACTGACCACCCTGACCCCCTACTCGGGCAAGTTCGCGGGCTTTCGCATCCGCAAGGGGCGCCTGAACCTCGACCTGCATTACCTGATCACCAACGGCCAGCTGAAAGCCGAGAACAAGCTGGTGGTCGAGCAACTGCAGTTGGGCGAGAAGGTCGACAGCCCGGACGCGGTGGACCTGCCGATCCGCCTGGCAGTGGCACTGCTCAAGGATACCGAGGGCAAGATCTCCATCGAACTGCCGATCTCCGGCGACCTCAACAACCCGCAGTTCAGCGTGATGCCGATCGTCTGGCAGACCCTGCGCAACCTGGTGCTGCGCGCAGCCCAAGCGCCGTTCAAGTTCATCGGCGGGTTGGTTTCTGGCGGTGGGGCGCAAGATCTGGGCAATGTCTCGTTCGCCGCAGGTTCAAGCGAGCTCAGCAGCGACGCCCAGGCCTCGCTGGACAAACTGGCCTCTGCGCTCAAAGAGCGCCCGGAGCTGCGCCTGGAGATCGAAGGTACCGCCGCCCAGGGCAGCGATGGCCCGCTGATCGCCCAGCAGCGCCTGGAGCGCGAATACCAGGCTACCTGGTACAAGGTACTGCAGCGCCGTGGCGACAAGGTGCCGGCCAATCCGTCACTGCTGGTGGTGGATGACAGCGACAAGCCGCCCATGCTCGAAGGTATCTACCGCACCCGGCTGAAGCAGCAGCCGCCCGCCGAGTGGGAAAAGCTCGGCCGTGACGAGCGCACCACCAAGCTGCGCGAGGCGGTGATCAAGTCCTGGGCCGAAAGTGCCCCGCTGCTGCGCACCCTCGGCCAGGAACGGGCCAGCAGCATCAAGGACTACCTGGTGGACAAGGGGCAACTCGAAGATGACCGGGTGTACTTCATCGACGCATCCCTCGGCCAGGCCGAGAGTGATGGACGGGTGGTAACGCCGCTGCATCTGGATGCCGAGTAGCTCGGCTTCTGATGATGTGGTCTGCCCGTCCGCTGTAGGAGCGGCCTTGTGCCGCGAAAGGGCCGCAAAGCGGCCCTAGCGCTACCACATAGATTGCCGGGGCCGCTGCGCAGCCCTTTCGCGGCACAAGGCCGCTCCTACACAAGTAGGGTCCGGAGCAGCCACACCCGCGATTGCCGCCAATCAAACACTCAAACCAGCCGCTGCCCCGACACCGACGGGTGATACAACGGCTGTACCTTGTTCCCCGCCGGGTCCAGCAAATGGAAGCTGCGCGCCCCGTCGCCGTGGTTGAACGGGCGGTCGAGCAAGGTTACGCCACGGGCCTTGAAGTACTGGTACCAGGCTTCCAGCTCCTCCACGCTGTCGACGATGAACCCATAGTGATCCAGGGTTTGCAGGCCATTGGCAGCACCTGCGCCTCGCCCCAACGAGAGGTTGTCGTTACCGCAGGTGAGATAGACCAGGTCCTCGTTGGCGCGATTGAGTACTTCCATACCCAGCACATCGACATAGAAGCGCTCGCACTCCTCCAGATTGGGCACCAGCAGGGCAATGTGGCGCAGGCCGTTGAGTCGGCCCGGGCGGGCAGGTAGATCGGTCATGGTCAGGACTCCATTTTTGTATACAATTCGAGTGCGAATTTAAAACAAAAGGAAGCGCCTGTGTATAGCCTGTTTATCAAGACGCGCGTGAAGCCCGGTACCACCGAAGCCTTTCTCAGCGCCATCAAAGCCAATGCGGCTGCCTCGGTCGCTACCGAGCCCGGCTGCCTGGTGTTCGATGTGTCGGTGGACCGCGAAGACCCGCAGGTGATCTACCTGTACGAGATCTACCGCGACGACGCGGCCTACGAGGCACATACCCAGACTGCGCACTTTCGCGACAGCCGCCCATTGGTGGAGCCGTTGATCCTGGAACAGGTGTGTTTCGAAAGTGACGTGATCGCCCGCAATCCCGGGGTCTGACGCACAAGCAAAAGCCCCGGCAGGTGCCGGGGCTTTTGCGTGAATGGTGGCCAATTCCCTTTGGCCGACGGGACATCCCTTATTCGGACTTCAGGCCATCCGCCGAGACGGCCTGTACACCTTTGATTTTCTTGGCGATGGCGATAGCCATCTGTTTCTGCGCATCGGTAATCGCCGTTTCGGACGACAACGACACAACGCCCTTGTTGGTTTCGACCTTGATGTCGCTGCCCGGCACGCCTTTCTCGGTCATCAGGTCAGCCTTCACCTTGGTGGTGATCCAGGTATCGGAGGTAGCTTCCTTGGCTTTGGTCACCTCACCGGCCGCAAGCGTCATCGGGGCCTGGGTGGACTGGGCAGCAAACGCCGCGTTAGCCATGGTCAGGGTCAGCGCGGTAGCAGTAGCGGCAGCAATGGCGAACTTCTTCATGAGGGTCACTCCTGTTTTTCGAAAGGTCTGCGCCGTGATTCCTGGCGTCAGGTAGGAGTGATGTTGCAGGGGCTGTGCCAGGTTTTTGTCTTTTAATTAATCCTTATAAATCAGTGGCTTATAAAAATTGCATGGCGTAGTGGATCGTGCAATTTGCAAGTATGCGGATATTGTTGAGTGCAAGTTGCAAGCTCGCCCGCAGGGGCCTGTGCCCTGCCTCCAAAGGCTCCACGGGCATGATCGACGC
>NZ_QKVM01000006.1 GCF_003231305.1 Pseudomonas sichuanensis
ATGTTGTCGCGCGCGCCTCAGCGATGCACCGGATACGCCGTGGTGTACTTCATCTGCTCCATGGCAAAGCTCGAGGTGATATTCGACAGCCCGTCGGTGCTGGTGATCAGTTTCTTGTAGAAGCGGTCGTAGGCGGCGATGTCGCCCACCACCACCCGCAGCATGTAGTCCCAGTCGCCAGACATGCGGTACACCTCCATCACCTCCTCGAACGCGGTCACCGTGGCGGCGAACTGCGCCAGCCAGGCGCTGTCGTGGCGCTGGGTCTTGAGCTGGACGAACACCGTCAGGCCCAGGCCCAGGCGCTGAGGGTCGAGCAGGGCGACGCGGCCGCGGATATAGCCTTCGTCTTCCAGGCGCTTGACCCGCTTCCAGCAGGGCGTTGTGGTCAGGTTGACCGCTTCGGCCAGGTCCTTGAGGGAGATCGAGGCATCGCGCTGGAGCAGGGTGAGGATGTGCTGGTCGAAACTGTCCATGTCGCTCTTGGGCTCCAGGCGAGAAAAAGTTTCCCGAGATTAGCCGTTGACGGTGCGGCTTGGAATCGTTACGGCTCGTTTGAAGTAATAATGTTCTGGCTGGCGCCGGTCGGTGGCGGATATGAGATAGTTGCGCTTTTCCACCCCTAGTCAATGGACCCGACCATGTCCGAAAAGCCGCGCAATTTCGCCACCCGCACCATCCACGCCGGCGAGCAGTCCAGCGTTGCCGACAACGCCATCTTCCCGGCCATCGTCACCTCCAGCTCGTTCATCAAGCGTGGCCTGGACGACAACCCCGAATACGCCTACAGCCGGGTCAGCAATCCCACCCGGCATGCCTATGAGACCTGCGTGGCGGCCCTGGAGGAGGGTGTCGGCGCGGTGGCCTGTGCTTCTGGCGTCAGCGCTACGGCCACGGTGCTCGAGCTGCTGTCCAAGGATGCCCACGTGGTGGTGATGAACGGCGTCTACGGCGGCACCTTCCGCCTGCTGGAAGACTACCGCGGGCGCACCTCGGGCCTGACCACCACCTACGTCGACCTCAACGACGTGGAGGCCGTGGCCGCGGCGATTCGCCCGGACACGCAATTGATCTGGATCGAGTCGCCGACCAACCCCTTGCTGCACCTGGTCGATATCAAGGCGGTCTGTGACCTGGCCCGCGCACGCGGCATCATGACCTGCATCGACAACACCTTCTGCTCGCCGTGGAACCAGCAGCCGATCACATTGGGCGTGGACCTGGTGATGCACTCGGCGAGCAAGTACATCGGCGGCCACTCCGACCTCACCGGCGGTGTGGTGGTGGCGGCCAATGACGAACTGCTGGGGCGCCTGCGCAAGATCAGCATGGCGGTGGGGGCGATCCAGGGGCCGTTCGATTGCTACCTGGCACTGCGCGGGCTGAAGACCCTTGACGTGCGCATGGAGCGCCAGAGCGCCAACGCACTGCGCGTGGCGCAGTACCTGGAAGGCCACCCGCAGGTCGAGCAGGTGTATTACCCGGGGCTGGAAAGCCACCCGCAGCATGCGCTGTGCAAGCGCCAGATGCGCACCGGCGGGGCCGTGGTGGCCATTCGCATCAAGGGTGATCGGGCGGCGGTCAACCGCCTGGTCGAGGCGCTGCAGATCTTCGTCCTGGCCGATTCGCTGGGCGGGGTGGAGAGCATGATCAACCATTCCTGGAGCATGTCGCACAACTCGCTCAGCCCAGAGCAGAAGGGCGTGATGGGGATCAGCGAGAACCTGGTGCGGTTGTCGATGGGGATCGAGGACTATCGGGATCTGATCGAGGACCTGGATACGGCGCTCAAAGCGTCCGCTTAAGGGCTGCTGACGTCATCGCGGGGCAAGCCCGCTCCCACAAAATATGCGCCGAGGCGTGGGAGCGGGCTTGCCCCGCGATCATTTTGAAGGGTTTAGCGTTCAGGACTTGGGCGGATGGACGATCCGTTCGATCTTGTCCTTGATCAGCAGCCGCTCCTTGCGTAACAGGTTGACCTTGTCATCGGTGCTGCCATTGCCTTCGGCAGCCACCACTTCCTTGTCCTTGGCGTTGTAGTCCTTGTGCAGCTTGTGCAGGTCCTGATTCTTGTCGATCAGGGCCTGGAACTGGTCGGCGCTAACGTGCAGGTCTGCGAGCAAATCGTGCGGAACTGGCATTTCTTCACCTCTTTCAGGGTTGGCGAACGGGCCTGAACCATGAGGATAGCCGCCTTTGCCCCAATGGGGGACTGGGGTAGGCTGTCGCACATCCTCCCTTGACCGGAACCTGCGCCATGCCTCACCTGAACCTGGAATACAGCGACAACCTGGGCGAACTCAACGTCGACCTGCTGCTGTTGCGCCTGAACCATGCCCTGGTGGGCAGCGGCCAGTTTGCCGACGAAGCCGACATCAAGAGCCGCGCCCAGGCCTTCGCCAAGTACCGCGTGGGCACGGCACCGGGTGAACGTGCCTTCGCCCATGTCCGCCTGGCGATCCTCAGCGGGCGCTCGGAGCAGGTGAAACAGCAGTTGTCGAGCAGCCTGCTCGCGGTGCTGCAGGAAGCGATCCCTGCCCAGGCCGGGCTGGATATCCAGCTGTGCGTGGAGGTGCTGGACATCGACCGCGAGCCCTACGCCAAGCTGCGCCTGCCGGCTGAATAAACGCTGAATGAAACTTGTTTAATTGGTGAAAACTGCGTTCCGACCAATTGTTACCAAGTTTTTCACAAAAAATTGATGCTAGCCTTCTTAGAGTTCGGCCAACTTCCCAAGGTGCCCGCCCGGGCACCCTGGCCGCTCATGAACTCTACCTGCGAATGCCATGCTCAACGTCAAATCCCTGCGGACTGAATGGGTCACGCTGCTGGCCAGCCTTTACCTGTTGATCGGCCTCAACACCTTCCTCTGGCAACACCTGCAAACCATTGTGCCGCCCGGCATGGTGGGGCTGTGGCTGGGGCTGGCATTCGCCGTGCTGATGTTGTTCGCCTTCAATCTCATATTGACCTTGTTGGCATTCAAGTATGTGTTGAAACCGGTATTGATCCTGTTGTTCATGAGCGGCGCGGGCGTTGCCTACTTCATGAATCAATATGGCGTGCTGATCGATACCGGCATGTTCCGCAATGTGGCGGAAACCAACGCTGCGGAAGTTCGCGACCTGCTGTCGATCAAGTTTGCGCTGTATATCGTGCTGCTTGGCGTGCTGCCGTCGCTGTTGGTATGGAAGGCAAAAATCGCCTATCGCCCCTGGTACCGCGAAGTGCTGGGCAAACTGGTGGTGACGGGGGCCTGTGTGGCGGCGCTGGGCTCGGTGGCACTGGTCAACTACCAAGGGCTTTCATCGCTGTTTCGCAACCACCACGAACTGCGCCTGATGCTTACCCCGAGCAATATCGTCGGTGCGTCCATCGGTTATGTCAGCGAACAGTTGGGTACTGCGGCGCGGCCTTTCCAGCCCTACGGCACGGATGCCCGCCGCGATGCCGCCTGGCAGCACCATGAGCGCAAGTCGCTGACCGTGCTGGTGGTGGGTGAAAGTGCCCGCGCCGAGAACTTCGGCCTGCTTGGCTATGCCCGCGACACCACGCCGAACCTGGCCAAACAGCAGGGCCTGCTGAGCTTTACCGATGTGCATTCGTGCGGTACCGAAACCGCCGTGTCGGTGCCGTGCATGTTCTCCGGCATGACCCGCAAGGACTATGACGCCCGCGTGGCCAAGAACCGCGAAGGCCTGCTCGACATCCTCCAGCGCGCCGGCCTGGCCGTGCAGTGGCGTGACAACCAGTCCGGCTGCAAGGGCACCTGCGACCGCGTGCAGTTCATCGACGTGAGCAACCTTACCGACCCGGCCTTGTGCGCCAACGGCGAGTGCCATGACGAGATTCTCCTGCAGGGCCTGGGCGAGCTGATCGACAACCTCGACAAGGACACCGTGCTGGTGCTGCACCAGATGGGCAGCCACGGCCCCGAGTACTTCAAACGCTACCCGACGGGCAGCGAGCCGTTCACCCCGGTGTGCCGCAGCAATGCGCTGAACCAGTGCAGCCAGGCGGAAATCGTCAATGGTTACGACAACACCCTGGCTTATACCGACAAGGTGCTTGGCTCGCTGATCGATACCCTGCGCAGCAAGCAGGACAAGGTCGACACGGCGATGATCTACCTGTCCGACCACGGCGAGTCGCTGGGTGAATACAACCTCTACCTGCACGGCACCCCCTACGTGATGGCGCCGGAGCAGCAGAAGCATGTGCCGCTGTTGACCTGGTTCTCCGACAGCTACCAGCAGGACTTCGGCCTGGACACCGACTGCCTGGCCAAGCTGCGCGACGCGCCACTGTCCCAGGACAACCTGTTCCACTCGATGCTCGGCCTGTTGCAGGTACGCACCGAGGTCTACCAGCAGTCGCTGGACATGTTCGCCAGCTGCCGGCCGTGGCTGGCGGCGGGGCGCTGAAGCACGGCGTTTACGCCATCGCGGGGCAAGCCCGCTCCCACGACATAGCGCCGAGGCGTGGGAGCGGGCTTGCCCCGCGATGGAAAACCCGGTCACCGTCCGGGCAACCGCCCGGCACCATGGATGGCGCGAGGTTTCACCCCCAGGGGCCGCGCCGTATATACTGCGCGCCAATGTTAGTGGGAGAGCCTCGTGGCCATCGAAATTCACTGGATCCGTGACGACCAGACCCTGGCCGAGCACTGCCAAAGCTGGCGCGAACTGCCCTTCGTGGCGCTCGATACCGAATTCATGCGGGTCGACACCTTCTACCCGAAAGCCGGGCTGATCCAGGTGGGCGTCGGCGAGCATGCCTACCTCATCGACCCTTTGCTGATTGGTGACTGGCAGCCGCTGGCCGAGCTGCTCGACGACACTGCCGTGGTCAAGGTGCTGCACGCCTGCAGCGAAGACCTCGAAGTGCTGCTGCGCCTGACCGGCAAGCTGCCGCAGCCGCTGTTCGACACCCAGCTGGCCGCCGGTTACCTGAACATCGGCTTCTCCATGGGCTACTCGCGCCTGGTGCAGGAAGTCCTGGGGCTTGAACTGCCCAAGGGCGAGACCCGCTCCGACTGGCTGCAGCGCCCATTGTCCGATACCCAGGTGAGCTACGCCGCCGAGGATGCCGTGCACCTGGCCGAGCTGTTCAGCGCGCTGCGCCCGAAACTGTCCGACGACAAGTACGCCTGGGTCCTTGAAGACGGCGCCGAGCTGGTCGCCGCGCTGCGTCGTGAAGTCGAGCCAGAGACCCTGTACCGCGACGTCAAGCTGGCCTGGAAGCTGAGCCCTCAGCAGTTGGCTGTGCTGCGCGAGCTGTGCGCCTGGCGCGAACGCGAAGCCCGCAGCCGCGACGTACCGCGCAACCGTATCCTCAAGGAACACTCGTTGTGGCCCATGGCCAAGGGCCAACCCGGCAACCTGCCGGCCCTGGGCAAGATCGAAGAGATGCACCCGCGCACCATCCGCCAGGACGGCGAGTTCCTCATCCAGCTGATCAAGCGCGCCGCAGGCCTTCCCGCCGAACAGTGGCCGCAGCGCCTGCCTGAGCCGCTGCCGATCGAGGCCGCCGGCATTCTCAAGCGCCTGCGTGCCATCGGCCAGGCCGAAGGCGAGCGCCTGCAGATCGCCCCGGAGCTGATGCTGCGCAAGAAGACCCTCGAGGCCCTGCTCAAGAGCGGCTACCCCGACGGCCCCTATCAACTGCCCGATTCGCTGCGCGGCTGGCGTCGCGAGCGTATGGGCCAGGCCCTGCTGGACGACCTGGCAGGCGCCGGAGAAGCTCAATGAAACGTATCTGCTCGATTTACAAGAGCCCACGCAAGAACGGCATGTACCTCTATGTGCTCAAGGCCGATGGCCTGGAACGCATGCCGGATGGCCTGTTGCCGCTCTTCGGCACGCCGGTGCACGCCTTCGACCTGGTGCTGACCCCGGAGCGCAAGCTGGCCCGCGAGGACATCGTGAAAGTGCTGGAGAACCTCGACAGCCAGGGTTACCACCTGCAGATGCCGCCGCCGGAAGAGGAATACATCGAGCACCTGCCCGAAGAGTTGCTGCGCCGCAACGACCCGGTCTGATTCGGGCGCGCTCACCCTCATAGCTGCGGCCCGCCTGGCGGGCCGCTTTCGTTGTTTGCCAAGGTTGTGTTTCACATGCGCGTACTGATCGCTGAACAGGATCATGCCAACTATGCCCGCCTGCTCGGTGAGGCGGCGCCGGACCTGCAAGTGCTGACCAGCGGCGACTCCGCCGAGCTGGCACGCTTTGCCGCCGACTGCCCGGTGTGGCTGGGCCAGCCGGACCTGCTGGCCAGCCTGCTGCGCCAGGGCCATAAGCCTGAGTGGATGCAATCGACCTGGGCGGGCATCACCCCGCTGCTGGCCGATGCGCTGCCGCGTGACTACCGCCTGACCCGGGCGGTGGGCATCTTCGGCCAGGTGATGGCCGAGTACATGCTCACCTACATGCTGGTGCACGAGCGCGAAGTGTTGTCGCGCCTGGTCAGCCAGGTCGAGCGGCGCTGGGACGACCGCCCCGGGCGCAGCCTGGAGGGGCGCCGGGTACTGATCGTCGGCACGGGCGACATCGGCCAGCGGGTCGCCGAGTTCCTCGTGCCCTTTGGCGTGACCTTGTACGGTGTAGCCAGCACTGCGCGCGAGCAGGCACCCTTCGTCGAGGTGGTCGGGCTCGATCAGTTGCCACGCATGGTCGGGCAGGCCGATTACGTGCTCAACCTGCTGCCCGACACCCCGGCTACCCACGACCTGTACGATGCGGCGCTGTTCAAGTGCTTTCAGCCCAGCGCGTTGTTCATCAACGCCGGGCGTGGCGCGGCGGTGGTCGATGCGGACCTGGTCGAGGCGCTCAAGGAAGGCCATCTGGCCGGTGCGGTGATCGATGTCTGCCGGCAGGAGCCGTTGCCTGCGCGGCACCCATTCTGGACCGCCTGGGGGCTGCTGTTGACCGGGCACAGCTCGGCGCCGACCTCGCCGCCGGCGATGGTGCGCTTGTTCGTCGAGAATGTGCGGGCCTATGCCGCGGGGCAGGGGTTGCGCGGCGAAGTGGATTTCGCCCGGGGCTATTGAGGTTCCATCGCGGGGCAAGCCCGCTCCCACGCAGTCTCGGACCGCGTGGGAGCGGGCTTGCCCCGCGATAGGCCTTACAGGCTGAACTCACCCTCAGCCGCCAGCTCGCTCAGCGGCCGGCGCGGGCTCGGCACTTCGCGGGCCTGCAGGCCCTCGGCCAGGGTAGCCTTGTCGCCCAGCTTGCCGATCGCCACCATCGCGTGCAGCGCGTAGCCTTCGGGGATCTTCAGCTCGCTGCGGGCCAGGTCCTGGTCGAAACCGGCCATGCCATGGGTGTGCCAGCCGCTGATGCTGGCCTGCAGCGCCAGGTGGCCCCAGGCGGAGCCGGTGTCGAAGGTGTGCCACAGCGCCGGCTTTTCTTCATCGGAGCCCGGTGCGGCGAAGGTGGTCTTGGAAATCACCAGCACCAGCGCCGAGGCCTGCTGCGCCCAGCTGCGGTTGAACTCGTTGAGGATGCCCAGGTAGCGCTCCCAGCTCGGCGTGTCGCGGCGCGCATAGAGGAAGCGCCAAGGCTGCGAGTTGTAGGCCGACGGCGCCCAGCGCGCGGCTTCGAGGAAGCTCAGCAGGGTCTCCTGGCTGATCGGCTCGGCGGTGAAGGCGCGGGGCGACCAGCGGTTGATGAACTGCTCGTTGATGGCGTAGTCGGCGATACGAGGGGTGGCGCTCATGGCTGCTCCTGCAGTGGGCGGGGTAAAGACCGCACGCTACTGCGTCCGGCAAGCACTGACAAGCGGTCTGGCGTTGCCGCCGGACAGCCTCTAGACTGGCGCCGCCGCGCGCCGCGGATTCAAGTTGATTGCAGGAATACGTGTGATGATCGCCGACACCGCGCCCTTCTGGCGGCGCAAGACCCTCGAAGAACTCGACCCGCGCGAGTGGGAGTCGCTGTGCGACGGCTGCGGCCTGTGCTGCCTGCAGAAGCTCGAGGACGAAGAAGACAACAGCGTCTATTACACGAGCATTGCCTGCAAACTGCTCGACCTCACCACCTGCCAGTGCAGCGACTACCCCAACCGCTTCGCCCAGGTGCCTGACTGCATCCAGCTCACCCCGGGCAAGGCCGACCAGTTCAAGTGGCTGCCGCCCACCTGCGGCTACCGCCTGGTCAGCGAGGGCAAGGACCTGCCGGCCTGGCATCACCTGGTCTGCGGCGACCGCGAGCAAGTCCACGAGCAGCGCATTTCCCGGTCCGGGCGCATGCTCAGTGAAAACGACGTGGATGAAGACGACTGGGAAGACCACCTGATTTTCCGCGCTGGTTGAATCGCCCGGGCTTTCGCCTCTGGGGAACAAGGAGTTTTCTGTATGCGTCGCCCGCTGTTGCTGCTGCTTGGCCTGCTGGCCAGTTCCCAGGTACTGGCGAAGAAAGTCGACCTCGATTACCAGGTGCGCCTGCTGCCGCAGAGCGGGCAGGCCGAAGTGCGCCTGACCCTGGCCGACGGTAGCGTGGTACGCAGCCTGGACTTTGACCTGGGCCAGAATGGCGCCTACAGCGACTTCCTCGCCGACGGCCAGTGGCAGGCCCAGGGCGGCCGCGGTGTGTGGCGCCCGGCCCCCGGCAAGACCAGCCTCAGTTATCGGGTGCTGCTCGATCAGGCGCAGCCTGGCGCCAGCCATGAGGCCCGTATCACCGCGCATTGGGCGCTGCTGCGCGGTGAGCAACTGGTGCCGCCGGCGCGCCTTGATCAGCAGGATGGCACCGAACTGGTGGCGCGCCTGGCCTTCGAGTTGCCCGCAGGCTGGAAGAGCGTGGAAACCGCCTGGCCGCGCATCGGCCGGCAGAAATTCCGTATCGACGATGTTTCGCGCCTGTTCGACCGCCCCACGGGCTGGATGCTCGCCGGCAATCTCGGCAGCCGCCGTGCGCGCCTTGGCGAGACCGAAGTCACCGTTGCCGCGCCGCAGGGGCAGGGCATGCGTCGCATGGATACGCTGACCTTGCTGACCTTCGTCTGGCCGCAACTGCAGGCGGTGTTCCCGCGCAACCCGCCCAAGCTGCTGCTGGTCGGCGCCCGGGACGGCATGTGGCGCGGCGCCCTGGCCGGGCACAACTCGCTGTACCTGCACAGCGGCGCCCCGCTGATCAATGACAGCGGCGCCAGCCCGCTGCTGCGCGAGGTGGTGCAGCTGTTCGCGCAGATCAACGACCGCGATGGCAGCGACTGGCTCGGCGAGAGCCTCACCGACTACTACGCCACCGAACTGCTGCGCCGGGCAGGTGGCATCAGCGATGACCGCTACCAGGCCTTGCAGGCCCGCCTGCACAAGCAGGGCGCCAAGGTGACCCAGCTCAGGGGCGCCAAGGCCGACGCCGCGCAAGTCGCCCGCGGGGTGTTGCTGTTGCAGGCGCTGGACCGCGAGATCCGCCTGCACAACCACGACAAGCGCTCGCTGGACGATGTGGCGCGGGCGCTGATGCGCCTGTCCAGCGTGAGCACCGAAGAGTTCGTGCAGATCAGCGAGAACGTGCTTGGGCGCCAGTCCGAGGTGTTGCAGAGCAAGCTGTTGCGGTAGAGATGCTCTTGTTAATCAGCCCAGCAAGTGATGGTGAGTGACGCTTTGAGTTTTCAAAAGAAAGGAGGCTGTTGGTGACTTCTACGTTTGTATTCAGGCCGACTACCAAAGGGAGGTTTTTAGGGCATGGAGTTTCAATGCTTGATTTGCCTTTCCATCCTAATGGCGGGTGAGTGCGCCCAAGATTAGCCATGTCATACCTGAAAGTAGTAACCATGAAGCCACCTGCATTCGTCGTTTAAGGTAGCGGGGGAACTGTATTGCATCGTCCGCATGCACGAGGCCCCGCTTTACGAAGTATCTAGGGCAGAGCGCAACTCCGTTCAGAGTCGACACAACGTATATTCTCGATTTTATCCCCTTCGTGCCCCACGTTTGAATGGCACTTGTCAAGCACTTGCTACGCCTTAGTGCGTAAGTAAGAGCATGGTAGTGACGTGAGCAGGCGAGGTGAACAGTCATGGAAAGCCCAGCAAGCCCGAATATGAAGGGCGTCATAAATAAAGTCAGGCGCCAAAGCGTATTCAGGGTTTCAGTGGCGCTCAATAAGCTCATAAAGTTCCTCTCCTATTTGTTCGCCTCCACTCATTCCCGCGACGCTGGTGCCGAGTGCGCTAACGCCAGCGACCACGATTGAGCAGGCGGCACTTGCGGGACCCAGGCCAATGCAGGCAAAGCCTGCAACTGCTCGACCCACTGCCCCTCCTGTCGCGCCACCCGCAAGCCCCCCAGCAAAACTTCCAGACTCCGTGAACTTTATTTTCTTGCAGGCTACATCATCTCCAGCGGTGCAAGCTTCACGAATTTTCAAGAATGAGCCGGCCCCACCTAACACGACACCTACTCGCCCACCCGCCTGGAGGTATTTAGACATGCTTGCCAGTTTGTCAAGATGAGTCGCGTAACCTGGAATTTGTCCGGCCACACCGGCTTTGCTCCAGTGGTGTACCAAGCTTTTGCTGGAGATTCGCAGGTCCCTGCGCAGCGTATCGTAGCTACCAAGGTTCAGTTGTTTGTTCAAGAAGCTGGTTCTAAGTTTTGCATCCAATTCCTTGAATAATTTTTTTCGCTCAGCAAAGAATGCTTGGCTAGTGAGGTTTCCATGCGTTGTGAACTGAGCCTGATGTAGTTTTTCGATGTGCAGTAATGTACTTTTCAACTCGTTGAGTGATTTTGCCATCATTGCCTGGCTTACTCCCATTGCCAAGCTCACATCGCTTAATAGTCCTGCGATCTCTGCCTGATAGCGCATCATGAAATTGGCTTCCTCACGCGTGAGATCACCCAGCGCCGCTCGCGCTCGCTCGGCCGCCGCCATCAGCTCAGCCTCCTCGCGAGTGCAGGTATATCCATTATCAGGGTCGCCTATGACGAAAATTTCACCGGCCTTGAAGCCCTGTGCAAATGTCGGGTTGAGCCGTTGCAAGCGGGCAACAGGCAAGGCGCCATGCTTCTCGAACAGCTGCATAAGCAATTGTGGAAATGAAGTGCTGCTTCGCACAATGTGGAAACCGGGCTCAAGCCCCCCTGGTGTTGCCGAAACCTTGGTAGAGGTCGCCCCGCTGAAGTTTTGCCGAGGTTGCAGCGGCGATTGGCTGCGCAAAGCGCTAGAAGCCGGGCGAGGGATTGCGCCTGTTTGTGGCGTAGCCCGTTATTCCAGCGGGGCGAGAACGTAGTTGTTACCCGGCGGACAGCCGCACTGCACCTGCGTGCCGTCTACTTCGGCGGGTAGGCCATCCTGGCGCCAACGTGATTCGCCGTCGATG
Source organism: Pseudomonas sichuanensis (assembly GCF_003231305.1). Taxonomy (GTDB): domain Bacteria; phylum Pseudomonadota; class Gammaproteobacteria; order Pseudomonadales; family Pseudomonadaceae; genus Aquipseudomonas; species Aquipseudomonas sichuanensis. Next base: position 11,329 of record NZ_QKVM01000006.1, read on the forward strand.
ATCGTTCCTTCTTCACCGCAGCTAGGGCAGGGGGTGGTCTTGTCGCCTTCGAGCAGCCAGCGACGCCCTTCGTTGAAGCCACGAGCTTGATTGGCAATGCAGGTAGCGCCGGTGCTGGTTTTGTCGCCATCCAGGCCTTGTCCTTTGCCGAAAATGTTCATGCGCAGGTTCATGTTGAAGCGTCCTTGTGAGTGAAAGCCTGAACGCTAACAGCCTTGATTCAGCGCTTTTTCCCGTTTCAAACGTTAGGGAAGCGTCCTACGGTTTTTGCAGAATTAGATGTCAGTTGCCCCCTGAAATGGCGCGGGTGCTCAGCCCAGACTCCGACCGGCACAACCGCTCTGGCATGACCTTCCTGGCCAAGTCCAGGTCTGCCTCGGGCAATCTGTCCCGCTGGCGCTCGCTTAGCTTGGATTGGCGCCAAGCCCCTCCAACCCGGCTTGGCGCGCTCCCATAACAACTCCAAGAAGGGATCAGGATGAGCAATCCAAGCGCGGGACATGCCAGCGGCCAGCTGGCGCAAGGTTTCAAACCCAGGCACGTGACCATGCTGTCGATCGCCGGGGTGATCGGCGCCGGGCTGTTCGTCGGCTCGGGGCACGCCATTGCAGCAGCAGGCCCGGCGGCCATCGTCGCCTATGCCCTGGCCGGCACCTTGGTGGTGCTGGTGATGCGCATGCTCGGCGAGATGGCCGTGGCCAGCCCCGACACCGGCTCGTTCTCCACCTACGCCGACCGCGCCATCGGCCGCTGGGCGGGCTTTACCATCGGCTGGCTGTACTGGTGGTTCTGGGTGCTGGTGATCCCCATCGAGGCCATCGCCGCCGGGGTGGTGCTGAACAACTGGTTCCCACACATCCAACCCTGGTTCTTCGCCCTGGCGATGACGGTGCTGCTGACCTTCACCAACCTGTTCAGCGTGGCCAAGTACGGCGAGTTCGAGTTCTGGTTCGCCATGCTCAAGGTCATCGCCATCGTTGCCTTCATCGCCCTCGGCGCGTTTGCCCTGGCCGGGGCCTTGCCCGCGCGCGAGGTCAGTGGCCTAACGCGGTTGATGGGCGAGCACGGCGGCTTCATGCCCAACGGCTGGACGGCGATCATCGGCGCCTTGCTCACCACCATGTTCAGCTACCTGGGCACGGAAGCGGTGACCATCGCCGCCTCGGAATCCTCGGACCCGGCGCGCAACATCGCCAAGGCCACCCGTTCGGTGATCTGGCGCATCAGCGTGTTCTACTTGCTGTCGATCTTCGTGATCATCTCGGTGGTGCCGTGGAACGACCCGTTGCTGCCGGTGCAGGGCTCGTACCAGCGGGCGCTGGAGATCATGCAGATCCCCTACGCCAAGCTGCTGGTGGACATGGTGGTGCTGGTGGCGGTGGCCAGTTGCCTGAACTCGTCGATCTACATTTCCTCGCGCATGCTGTTCTCGCTGGCCAAACGCGGCGACGCACCGGCGGCCATTGGCCGTACGTCCAAGGTCGGGGTACCGCGGGCGGCGGTGATCGGCAGCACGCTGATCGGCATGCTCACCACCGTGGTCAATTACTTCGCGCCGTCCGAGGTGTTTGCCTTCCTGCTGGCCAGCTCGGGTTCCATCGCGCTGCTGGTGTACCTGGCGATTGCCTGCTCCCAGCTGCGCATGCGGGCGTTGCTGGAGCAGCAGAACCAGCAGATCGCCTTCAAGATGTGGCTGTACCCCTGGCTGACCTGGGCGGTGATCGGCTTCATCGTGTTTGCATTGGGGGTGATGTTCGTGATGCCGCAGCATCGGTTGGAGGTGTCGTTGACCCTTGGCTTGGCGCTGGTGATTCTGCTGATCGGGGTGATCAAGCAGCGGCGGCATGCCTTGGCGCCGGTAGCGCGTCCGGCGTGACGCCCATCGCGGGGCAAGCCCGCTCCCACGCTCTGCCCCCCAAAAGTTGGTTTGGGGGGCAGTCCAACGTGGGAGCGGGCTTGCCCCGCGATGCTTTCAAGTGTTTTCGCGTTTGGGCGCCTTCACACAGCCAAACCGCTTCTCGCGCGACGGGCTGTAGCCAAAGAACGACGCATAGCACTTGCTGAAATGGCTGGCCGACACGAACCCGCAGGCCACCGCCACATCCAGGATCGGCAGGTCGGAATACTGCAGCAGCCGTCGGCTTTCGGTAACCCGCAGCTCCAGGTAATAGCGCACGGGCGTGGTGCCCAGTTGATGCTGGAACAACCGCCCGATCTGGCGCTTGGAGCGGCCCACATAGTCGGCCAGCTGGTCCTGGCTCAGCGGCTCTTCAAGGTTCGCGCTCATCAGGTTGATCGCCTCGCGCAGGGGCTCGCTGATGTTGGTCTGCGGCGCCGGCGTGGCGCGCTTGTAGCGTGACGCCTCGAAGGCCAGGATCGCACCGATGCCCTCGGCCAGCTCGCGGCCACGCAGGCGGCCGAGCCATTCCTGCACCATGCCGAATGCACCGCTGGGGCTGGCGGCGCTGAGGCGGTCGCGGTCAACCACGAAACTGTCGCTCGAAACCTGGCTGTGCCGGGCGATCTCGGCCACCGCGCCGCGATGCTCCGGGTGCACGGCGCAGCGGTGGCCGTCGAGCAGCCCGGCCTGGCCGAGAAACCAGGCGCCGTTCCACAACCCGCCCAGGGCCACGCCTTTGCGTGCCAGGGCCTGCAGCAGGCCGGCCAGTTCCGCTGATGGCGCCAGCGCGGTGCGCAGCCCGCCACACACCACGAACAGGTCCAGCGGCTGTTCGAGGCTGTGGGCCATGGCCCCGGCGGGGCAGATGACGATGCCCAGGTCGCTGGTGACCGAGCTGCCATCCAGGCTGAAGGTAGTGCTTGCGCAGGCCTCGGGCTGGATCAGGTTGGCGGTGACCAGCGTGTCCAGGGCCTGGGTGAAGGCCGGCAGGGAAAAGTGCTCCAGCAGCAGAAAACCCACGCGGGCCTGCTGGCCGGTGGACTGTACTGCGTTGCCGGTGAACCGTGAATTGTGCCCTTGCAGGGCGTTGCTGAAGTGTCGTGTCGGGAGCAACGGGTGCTTCTCTTGCTGGCAGGTTGAAAGACGGCGGGCACAGTTGCCCGCCGCGTGCAGGTTCAATGGGCGGGCAAGGCGCCTCGGCGTCGTTGCAGCAGGCCACGGGACAAGCGGTCGAGCAGCAGCGCCACGGCAACGATCGCCAACCCCGCGCGCAGGCCCAGGCCCATTTCCATGCGGGTCAGGCCGCGGGTCACTTCCGCGCCCAGGCCGCCGGCACCGACCAGCCCGGCCAGCACCACCATGGCCAGCGACAGCAGGATGCACTGGTTGAGGCCCACCAGCAGGGTGGGCAGGGCGCTGGGCAGTTCGATCTTGAGCAGGATGGTGCGCGGTGTGGCGCCGGTGGCCTGGCCGAGTTCGAGCAGGTCCTTGGGCACCTGGCGAAAGCCCAGGCTGGTCAGGCGCAGCATCGGCGGGATGCCATAGATGATGGTGGCGATGATCGCCGGCACCTTGCCCAGGCTGAAGATGATCACGGCCGGGATCAGGTACACCCAGGGCGGCACGGTCTGCATGATGTTCAGCAGCGGGCCGATGGCGTTGTCGAAGCGCTTGACCCGCGCCGCCAGGATGCCCAGCGGGAAGGCGATGGCCACGGCGATCAGCACCGCCACCGACACCAGGGCGATGGTCTGCATCGACGCGGTCCAGAAGCCACTGCCCCAGCAGAAGCCCAGCAGCACGCCGGCCAGCAGCGCATTGCGCAGGCTGATGAACCCGGCGGTAAGGCCGCACACCACGGCGATCAGTGCCCAGGCCGGCGGCAACAGCAGCGCCGCTTCGATGGCGCCGAGCACCGTTTCGACGAAGTGGCTGATGGCGACGAACAGGCCATGCAGGTTGGCGTTGAGCCAGTCGAACACGGGGGCCAGGTAGGCGCCGGGGGAAAGGTTCAGCTCAGTGAGGGTCATGGCCGGTCTCCTGGCGGGTGCCGCTCTGGGCGAGGCGGTCGAGGATCAGGGTCAGCACCACGATGGCGATGGCGGCGTTGATCGAACGGGCGATGTCCAGGGTGCGGATGGCGGTGTAGATCACCTCGCCCAGCCCGCCGGAGCCGACGATGCCGGCGATCACCACCATGCCGAAGGCCATCATCAGGCTCTGGTTGATGCCGGTCATGATGCTCGGCAGGGCGAACGGCAGGCGGATCTTGACGAACTGCTGCCAGCCGGTGGTACCGCTGGCGTGGCCCAGTTCGATGAACACCTTGGGCGTCATGCGGATGCCCAGCGCGGTCAGGCGCACCACCGGCGGCACGGCGACGATGAAGGTGGCCACCAGCGCGGTGCCCGCGCCATAGCCGAGCAGGGCGATGGCCGGCAGCAGGTAGATGTACGGCGGCAGGGTCTGGATCAGGTCCATCACCGGTTCGCTGATGCGGTACAGGGTGGGCGACAGGCCGGCGGCCACGCCGCAGGGGATGCCCACCAGCAGCGCCAGGTTGGTGGCGGTCAACACCAGCGCCAGGGTGCTCATGGTCTGCGGCCACAACCCCATCAGCGCGCACAACAGCAGCGCGGCCAGGGTGCCGAGGGCAAAGCGGCGCCCGGCCAGGCGCCAGGCCAGCAGGGCGAACAGCACGGCGACTACGTAGAAGGGCGCCAGGGTGGTCACGGCCAGCACCGCTTCGTACAGCGCCTTGAGCACGTCGTTGACTGCGTCGAACAGCTGCGAGGCGTTGTCCGACAGCCACATCAGGCCGTTGTCGACGGTTTCGTCGAAGGCAGCGGCAAAGTCGGCGGGGTTCATGCCGAGCCCTCCTTCGAGGTGGGCACCGCGTGCAGCGGGGTTTCCGGCGGCACGCCCTGCACCGCGCGCAGCAGGGCGCGCTGGCTGATCACGCCCACCAGCACGCCGTTGTCGCGGATGCCCACGGCATCCTGCCCCGAGCGGATCAGCAGGTTGATCAGGGCGTCCAGGTCGCTGTCGGGGCTGGCGCATTCCAGGTGTTCGAGGCTCTCGCCACGGGGCGGCGGCTGCATGATCGAGTGGGCCTTGACCATGTGCAGGCGCGAGATGCCGGCGACGAACTCGGCCACGTAGTCGTCGGCCGGGCTGAGCACGATGTCCTCGGCGCTGCCTTCCTGGATGATCACCCCGTCTTTCATGATGGCGATGCGGTCGCCGATGCGGATCGCTTCCTCCAGGTCGTGGGTGATGAACACCGCCGACTTGCCCAGCGACTTGGTCAACTGGCGGAACTCGTCCTGCAACTGGCGGCGGATCAGCGGGTCGAGGGCGCTGAACGGCTCGTCCATGAGGATCACTTCCGGGTCCGAGGCGATGGCCCGGGCCAGGCCGACGCGTTGCTGCATGCCGCCGGACAGCTCTGCCGGGTAGCGGTTGGCCCAGTCGCTCAGACCCACCTTGGCCAGGGCGCGGCCGGCCACCGCATGGCGTTCGGCCTTGCCCACGCCTTGCACTTCAAGGCCGAAGGCGGCGTTTTCCAGCACCGTGCGGTGCGGCAGCAGGGCGACGCTCTGGAACACCATGCCGATGTGTTTGGCGCGCACGTCGCGCAGGGCGGCGGCATCGAGCCTGGCGATATCCCGGCCCTTGACCAGCACTTCGCCGCTGGTGGGGGTGATGAGCCGGTTGAGCAGGCGGATCAGCGTGGACTTGCCACTGCCGGACAGGCCCATGATGCAGAAGATCTCGCCGCGGCGGACCTGCAGGCTGACGTCCGAGACGCCCACCACGCAGCCGTATTGCTGGAGGATCTGGGTCTTGCTCAGGCCGCGCTCGCGGTAGGCCTGCAGGGCGGCCGGCGCGCGGTCGCCGAAGATCTTCCAGACGCCGCGGCAATCGACCAGTGTTTCAACAGCATGTTCAGTATTCATAGGTGCACCCGAACCAGAGTCTTCTGGTGTGTTCTTGTGTCAAGTTCGGCAGTGGCGAAAAGGCTGTGGCGTGAATCAGTATTTTTTGATGTTTTCCCAGCGCTTGAGCAGGTCGGCATGCTTGTCGGCCCAGTCCTTGACCGCGTCGTCCATGGTCTTGCCATCCTTCACCGCGCCGTTGATGGCGGTGATGTCGGCCAGGGGCACATAGACGCTGGCGATCACTTCACGGGCCTGAGGGTTGGCGGCGGAGAAGCCTTTCTGGCCGACCCAGTAGTAACCCTGGGGTGGGGCGAAGGCGCCTTTGGGGTCCTTGAGGAACTTGATGTCGTATTTCTGCGCCATCCAGGACGGCTCCCACAGGGTCACGGCCACCCACTCCTTACGGTCGACGGCCGACTTGAGCGCGGCGGTCATGGCCGCGGTGCTGCCTTCGAGCAGGTTGAGCTTGAGGTCGTAGGCCTTCACTGCATTGGCGGCTTCGTTCATCAGGCCCGAGCCTGGCTCGATGCCGACGATCTTGTTGCCGAACTTGTCGGCGTTTTCATTGAGCTGCTCGATCGAGTCGATGGTCACGTACTTGGGCACGGCGATGGCCTGGTACAGGCCGTGGGACACCGGCGAGATCTTCTCCAGGCGGTTCTTGTTCTTGTTCCAGTAGTCCTGGGCCACGTAGTCGATCTGCGAGGCGAGGATCTGCACGTCGCCCTTGCCCAGTGCCGCATAGGCGATGCCCCATTCGGAGAACGAGGTCACCTCGACCTTGTAGCCGGCGTCTTCCAGGACTTTCTTGGTGATGCCGCTGATCGGCGTGAGGTCTTCCCAGGACAGGGTGCCCATCTTGATGACCTTGTCGTCGGCGTGGGCCTGGCACAGGCCGAGGCCGACGATGGTTAGTGCGCAAAGCGCCTTGCGGATGCGGTTCATGTGGTGCTCCTTCGAGGTGTCGTATGGGCTTTGGGGGCCCTTTTGTGTTGTTGTCGTTGTTGAATTTCACCTGCGCGGGTCCGCCGCCGGGCCGAAGCCCGCCAGGGGTGCGTACTACCAAGTCCGTTGTTCACCGGGCACCGCCCGGGGGCGCTCAGGGGCCGCCGATGCCGCTGGCCAGGTCGTCGACCAGCCCTTGCGGGGCGATGTACAGCTGCATGTTGCAGCGCGACAGCTCCCAGTGTTCGAACACCAGGTCGACCACCGCGCCTTCGTCATGCCGGTCGAAGGCCTCGATGAAACTGTCGTGGTGCTCCACGGCCAGGGCCAGGTGGCGCTCCATCTCGCTGTTGCGCGGGCGGAAGAAGGTGTGGCCGATGCGTGCGTGGTCGATCAGCAGGCGACCGAGGCTGGGTTCCAGGTAAGGGTTGCCCGACATCTGGCCCATGATTTCGTGGAAGCGGTTGTTGGCCACCACCATGCTGCGGGCGTCGTGCTCGGCACTGGCGCGGCGGAAGCGCTCCTGGGTGGCGCGCAGGTCGCGCAGCTGGCCCGGCTTGTAGTTGTGCACCGCCAGGCGGCCGATGGCGGCGTAGACCATGGGCGCGACCAGGAAGAAGTTGCGCAGGGTCGAGTGGTTCATCGGCGCCACCCGGGCGCCACGGTTTTCCTGGATGTCGAGGTAGCCTTCGCCGGCCAGGCGGCGGAACACCTCGCGGACCGGGGTTCGCGACAGGCCGTAGCGCTCGCTCAGGCCCAGTTCGTCGAGCACCTGGTCGGGGTCCAGCTCCATGGTCAGGATCTGGTTTTTCAGATCCTCGTACAGATCGTTCTTGCCGCTTCTCATGAAGGCCCCCGCTGCGCTGACACCCGGAGTGATGGCTGTTTTGCAGCAGACTCGCACGGGATCGGAGGGCGGTCAATCGCATTGTATTCTTTCTGTATACTTAAAAAATTCAGCAAGAATACTCAGCGACCCAAGCGTTTCATGGGCTTGCGTGTGGGAGGGCGGGTGATCACCGGGCGCAAAATCGTCGTTGCTGGGCATGATTTTGTCGTCGATGGATAAGCGCTTGCCTTCAGGCCCGTTCCAGCGCGGGTAAACAGCGGATGTGGTCAAATACCCACAGCGCGCAACGGGTGTTTTCGACACTCCAACCGCTCATCGAAAAAAGCTGTAGACACATTGTCTAACGCTACCCTATAGTAATTATACAAATTGTAGACACAGACCTATGACAAGCAAAAAGGCCTCCATGAAAGCCAACGTCGATGTCCAACCCACCACGGGCGATGCGCCGCTCGACCGCAAGGGTGTCCTCGCCGACGCCCTGCGTCGCCGTATCCTCAGCATGGAGTTGGCGCCGGGCGCGGTGGTCGATGAACTGGCGATGTGCGAAGAGTTCGGCCTGTCGCGGCCACCGGTGCGCGAACTGCTGCGCCAGATCGCGGCCGAGGGCTACATCGAGCTGGAGGCCAACCGCGCCCCCCGTGTGGCGGCAATGAACCACGACTCGCTGCACAGCTTCTTCCTGGCCGCGCCGCTGATCTACATCGCCACCACGCAGCTGGCCGCCACCCATGCCACCGCGCAGGAGATCGAGGGGTTGAAAGCGATCCAGGCCCAGTTCCGCCAGGCCATCGAAACCCAGGACGTGGAAAACCGCGTGCTCTACAACGATGCCTTCCACCTGGAAATCGGCAAGATGGCGCACAACGACTACCTGATGCCCAGCCTGCGCCGGTTGCTGATCGACCATACCCGCCTGGGCAAGATCTTCTACCGCCACCCGACCACCGATGACATGCAGCGCGACCTCGAGCTGGCCTGCACGCAACACGATCAGATGATCGAGGCGATCGAACGCCGCGATCCAGAAACCGCCGGGCAGCTGGTGCGCGAGCACTTCGAGCTGTCCCGTCGCCGCATGGCCGAATACGCGGCGCCCCAGGGAATGGAAGTGGCACTGGCCTTGACGTGAAACTCACCGCCACCCCACCACCCGGCAGGAGGCCGGGAGGGGCGGGCGTGATGAGGAACAGAAGCTAAAAACAACATCTGGTTCCTGACATGACAATGATCACCTCGTTGCCCGCCGACGACAGTACGTGCGGTTGGTATCACCTGAGCAAAGGCCGGCGCATCAAAGCGCCGCACAGCGGCCACAGCACGGCGCGCTGGGTTGTGGTCGGCGCCGGTTTCACCGGCCTTGCCGCGGCACGCCAGCTGGCGCTGAACTTCCCCGACGAGCAGATCGTGCTGCTGGAGGCTCAGGAGGTTGGCTTCGGCTCGTCCGGGCGTAACGCCGGGTTCGCCATCGACCTGCCCCATGACATCGGCGCCGACGACTACATCGGCGACATCGGCGTGGCCCGCACGACGCTCAAGCTCAACCTCAGTGGTCAGTCGTTTCTCAAGGAACTGGTGGAGCGCTACCAGATCGATTGCCAGATGAAGCACTGCGGCAAGTACCAGGCAGCCGTCGAGCCCCGCGGCATCGCCGTGCTCGAGGCCTACCGCCGTGGCCTGGACAAGCTCGACCAGCCGTACCAGATGATCGAGGCCAGCGAACTGCCCGAGCACATCGGCACCCACTTCTATCGCAAGGCCCTGTTCACCCCGGGCACCTCGCTGATCCAGCCGTCGGCATTGGTCAAGGGCCTGGCCGACAACCTGCCGGCCAACGTCACCCTGTACGAGCGCACGCCGATCACCGAGGTCGAGTACGGCAACAAGACCGTCCTGCGGCACGTCAACGGCTCGATCACCACCGACAAGCTGGTACTGACCACCAACGCCTTCGGCATGAGTTTCGGCTTCCTCAAGGGCCGCATGCTGCCGGTGTTCACCTATGCCAGCCTGACCCGGCCGATGACGGTCGAAGAACAGGCGCGCCTGGGCGGCAAGCCCTACTGGGGCGTGATCCCCGCCGACCCGTTCGGCACCACGGTGCGGCGCACCCCGGACAACCGCCTGCTGATCCGCAACAGTTTCAGTTTCAACCCCGACGGCCGGGCCAACGGCAAGTACCTGGAGCGCTTCGCCCTGCGCCATCGCGATTCGTTCGAGCGGCGTTTCCCGATGCTGTCCGGCATGCCGTTCGAATACACCTGGGGGGGCGCACTGGCAATGTCGCGCAATCACATGGGTTACTTCGGCGAGCTGGCGCCCAATGTATACGGCGCCCTGTGCTGCAACGGCCTGGGCGTGACCCGCGGCACGGCCACCGGCAAGTTGCTGGCCGACTGGCTGGCGGGTGAAGAGAACGAGCTGATCGACTTTGTCCGCAATGCCCCAGGCCCTTGCGCCAACCCGCCGGCGGCCTTGGTGTCGCTGGGCCTGAACCTCAACCTGAAGTGGGGCCAGTACCGGGCCGGGCAAGAAAGTTGAATTGAATTAAAGCGTTGTAACTGACGGTTTATTTGCTGGGCCATCGCTGCCCGGCCTGCGGTTTCTATTGCGTGCTGTTTTCCCCCCGAAGTGCAACTTCGGGTTCACGGTGCTGAAGTTTATTTCAGCGGCGCGGGTTCGCTCGGGCGGAATTCAGGGTGCGTTTGATGGTGGCAGGAGAAAATAATGACAACTAACAATGTATCTATCGAAGATGTACCGCTTAATCGCTTTCACCAATTGCTCACCTTGCGTTCGGGCGGCGGCTCGTTCGTCGACGGTTACGTACTGAGCATCATTGGCGTGGCCATGGTGCAGATGGCCGCTGGCCTTGCCCTGAGCAGTTTCTGGCAAGGCATGATCGCCGCCTCGGCGTTGATCGGGATCTTCTTCGGCGGTTTCCTCGGTGGTTGGTTGACCGACCGCTTCGGCCGCAAGCGCGTGTTCTTCGTGGGGCCGGTGCTGTTCATCCTGGCCTCGGTCAGCCAGTACTGGGTCGAGTCCGGGCTGGTGCTGTTCCTGCTGCGCTTCGCGGTGGGCATTGCGGTGGGTATCGAGTACCCGGTGGCCACTTCGCTGCTGGTGGAGTTCTTGCCCAAGAAGAACCGCGGCCCGCGCCTGGCTACCTTGACCATCCTCTGGTTTGCCGGCGCCGCCGCTGCCTACATCCTCGGCGACCTGTTGCTGCGCCATGGCGGCGATGGTGCCTGGCGCCTGGTGCTGGCCAGCCCGGCGCTGATCGGTGCCGTGCTGTTCCTGATCCGCCTGGGCACCCCCGAGTCGCCGCGCTGGCTGCTCAGCAAGGGCCGCGCCAGTGAAGCCGATGCGGTGATCAAGGGCGTCTACGGCAGTGCTTTCTCGCTGCGCAACCTGCCCGAGGAACCGGAGCAGAAGAAGCTGTCGTTCCTCAGCCTGCTGCACTCGGGCTATGGCAAACGCATGATGTTCGTCGCCGTGTTCTGGTCCTGCTCGGTGATCCCGGTGTTCGCCGTGTACGCCTTCGCCCCCAAGGTGCTGGGCGCGCTCAACCTCAAGGGTGACTGGGCCTCGTTCGGCTCGGTGGCGATCACCTTGCTGTTCGTGGTCGGCTGCATCATCGCCACGCGCCTGATCAACAGCATGGGCCGGCGCAACATGCTGATCCACAGCTTCTTCTGGTCGGGCCTGGCCCTGCTGGGGCTGGGGGTGTTCCACGCTGGGTCCGAGCTGCTGATCCTCGGCCTGTTCGGCGCCTACGCCTTGTTCATCGGCGGTGCCCAGGTGCTGCAGCTGGTCTACCCGAACGAACTGTTCCCCACCGAAATCCGCGCCAACGCCGTGGGCGTCGGTACCTCGCTGTCGCGCGTCGGCGCGGCGGTCGGCACCTGGCTGGTGCCCATGGTGCTGGATAGCCACGGCATCGCCTTCACCATGTATGCCGCGGCCGCCGTCACCCTGATCGGGTTGGTGGTGTCGTACGCCCTGGCCCCGGAAACCCGCTCGCTGAACCTGCAGCAGGCAGCGTCGCTGGCTTGATTCGTCACACCGCGCCGGGTGTGACCGGCGCGGCCTGAAACCTTGCGTTCACTGGAGAACCTCATCGTGAAATTCGAAGGCATCTACACCCCGGCAATCACCCCCCTGGCCGCCGACGGCTCGATCGACAAGGCAGCCTTTGCCGATGTTCTGGAATACCTGGTCGAGTCGAAGATCCACGGCGTGATCATCGGCGGCTCCACCGGCGAGTATTACGCCCACACCACCCAGGAGCGCGTCGAACTGGCCGCCCAGGCCAAGGACGTGCTCAATGGCCGCCTGCCGCTGATCGTCGGTACCGGTGGTATCCGCACCGAAGACGCGGTGGCCTTCGCCAGCCACGCCAAAGAGATCAAGGCCGATGCGCTGCTGGTCGGCACCCCGCCGTATGCGCTGCCGACCCAGCAGGAAATCGCCCTGCACGTGAAAGCGGTCGACGCCGCCGCCGGCCTGCCGATCATGCTCTACAACTATCCGGGCCGCATGAGCGTGAGCATGGGCGAGGAATTCTTCGACGCCGTGGCCGACGTGAAGAACATCGTCGCCATCAAGGAAAGCTCCGGCGACATGGGCCAGCTGCACCGCCTGGCCATCCAGCGCCCGAACATCCAGCTGTCGTGCGGCTGGGACGACCAGGCCCTGGAGTTCTTCGCCTGGGGCGCGAAAAGCTGGGTCTGCGCAGGCTCCAACTTCATCCCGCGTGAGCACGTGGCCCTGTACGAGGCCTGTGTGATCGAGAAGAACTTCGACAAGGGCCGCAAGATCATGGCTGCCATGATGCCGCTGATGGACTTCCTCGAAGGTGGCAAGTTCGTCCAGGCGATCAAGCACGGCGTCGCCCTCAACGGCCTGAAGACCGGCGGCGTGCGCAAGCCGCTGTACGACCTGGACGCTGCCGAGAAGCAAGAGCTGGCGCGGGTGGTCACCGAGCTCAAGCGCACCATCGCCCAGATTACCGGAGGTGCCTGAAATGGCTGACTTGCTGAGCAAGGATCAATACGCGGCCATCGCCGCCGACCTGCAACTGCGCACCAAGGCGTTCATCGACGGTGAGTTCCGCGATGCCATCTCGGGCCGCACCTTCGTCACCACCAACCCGGCCACCGGCAAGCAGTTGGTCGAAGTCGCCGCCTGCGATGTCAACGACGTCGACGTGGCTGTCGCGGCAGCCAAGCGCGTGTTCGAAGCGGGCACCTGGTCGAAGATGCAGCCGAACGACCGCAAGCACGTGCTGCAGAAGTTCGCCCAGCTGCTCGAAGACAACGCCCACGAGCTGGCGGTGCTGGAAGCGCTGGACAGCGGCAAGCCGGTCAGCGAGTGCCAGACCGTCGACGTGCCGGAGACCATCCACACCATCCGCTGGCACGCCGAGTTGATCGACAAGATCTACGACGCCACCGCCCCGACCGGCAACGCTGCCGTGACCATGGTGGTGCGCGAAGCCATCGGCGTGGTCGGCCTGGTGCTGCCGTGGAACTTCCCACTGCTGATGCTGGCCTGGAAGATCGCCCCGTCGCTGGCCGCCGGTTGCTCGATCGTGGTCAAGCCGGCCAAGGAAACCACCCTCAGCGCCCTGCGCGTGGCAGAGCTGGCCCATGAAGCCGGTATCCCGGCCGGTGTGTTCAACCTGGTGCCTGGCGGTGGCCGTGAAGTGGGCGAGGCCATTGGCCGCCACATGGACATCCCGATGGTGAGCTTCACCGGCTCTACCGACACCGGCCGTCTGTTCCTCAAGTACGCCGCCGAGTCCAACCTCAAGCGCATCGTCCTGGAGCTGGGTGGCAAGAACCCGGCCGTGGTCATGAACGATTGCGAAGATCTGGACGAAGTGGCGCAGTTCGTCACCGCCGGCGCGTTCTGGAACATGGGCGAGAACTGCTCGGCCTCTTCGCGCCTGATCGTCCACAAGGACGTCAAGGACGAGCTGCTGAGCCTGATCGGCAAGCACCTGAAGGACTGGAAACTGGGTGATCCGCTGGATCCGGAAAACCGTCTGGGCGCGATGGTCAGCAAAGCGCATTTCGAGAAGGTCAAGTCGTACCTGGAATACGCCGCCGAGCAGAAACTCAACGTCGTCCAGGGTGGCGAGACCGAGCAGGGCGTGTTCGTGCAGCCGACCATCGTCGATGGCGTGGCGCGTGACAACAAACTGTTCGTCGAGGAGATCTTTGGCCCGGTGCTGAGCGTGACCAGCTTCGAGACGATCGATGAAGCCATCGAGCTGGCCAACGACACGGTCTACGGCCTGGCCGCCTCGGCCTATACCGGCAGCCTGCGCAATGCGCTGCGCCTGTCGCGTGAAATCCGCGCGGGTGTAGTGACCGTGAACTGCTTCGGTGAAGGTGACGTCACCACGCCGTTCGGGGGCTACAAAGAGTCCGGATTTGGCGGGCGCGACAAGTCGATCTGGGCGCATGATCAGTACACGGAGCTGAAGACCATCTGGATCAACGCTTCGTAAGGCGAGCAACACCGGTGCTGTTCTGACGGAGTTCGGCACCGCTGCTGGCCCTGGGTTTCCGGGGCCGGCCCCTTCGCGGGTAAACCCGCTCCCACAGGTACTGTGTTGTCCACGAAAACAGCGCTGCGTCTGTGGGAGCGGGCTTGCCCCGCGATAGGGTCAGACCTGCCTACTTGAACTTCGGCCCCGACCGGGTATTCAAGCCCTTGGCCATGCGGTCATACAGCACCACATTCACCGTCGCCGCCAGGTTCATGCAGCCCTGGGTCGGTATATAGATGGTCTCCTCGCACCACCCCCGCACATCCTCGCTCAGCGAGCCATCCTCAGGCCCGAAGATGTAGATCGCCCGATCCGGGTGGGTGTACTCCGGCAGCGGCCTTGCACCGTCCACCAGCTCCACCGCCACGGGCGTGCAACCCAGCGGGATGATGCGCTGCAGGTCGTCGATGCCGATCAGCGGAATGTCGTAGTGCACGCGCTTGGTGTCGGTGACGAAGTCGCGGGCGCGCTCGTAGCGCTTGCCGGTGTAGAACACCGAATTGACCCCGTAACAGCCTGCCGCACGCATCACCGAACCGACGTTCTCGGCGGATTTGGGGTTGAACAGGCCGATGCAGCTGTACCGTTTGTTCGCCACGAGTCGGGCCCTTCGCAAAAAAGAGCGCGATTATACGGGGTCGCCGACGCGGTGGGGACGGGAATCGACGTTCAGTCTTTTTTCAGCAGGCTGGCCAGCCCGGCGAACGGGTTATGGGTGGCCACGGCGGTTTTCGGCGAGCTCAGCGAGCCTTCGCTGAAATACTGCTGGTCGGTGTAGCGCGAGTGCTCGTTGTCGTGGCAGTACAGGCACAGCAGTTCCCAGTTCGAGCCGTCCTGGGGGTTGTTGTCGTGGTTGTGGTCACGGTGGTGCACGGTCAGCTCCGACAGGCGCTTGCCGGAAAACTCGCGGGTGCAGCGGCCGCATACGTGGGGGTACATCTTCAGCGCCTTGTCGCGGTAGCCCATTTCCTTGTCGCGCTTGGCGTCGGCGAGGATGCGGTCGAGGCGGGCGGTGGCAGCGGAGGTGGAGCTCATGGTGTTACCTTTTTTCTGATCAGGCGAATGACGGTTATAGCGTCGAGTCTAGCGCGCCTGTGGCGTCAGCGGACAGGCAAAAACGCAAGGATGGGCCTAGCCTGTAGCAAGGTTCCCGACAGGAGGTGGCAGATGTTGCATGCGATCCTCGCCGCGCTGCTGAGCGCTGTCACCCCCATGGCCGATGCCGCCGGCCAGCAGGCCGGCGCCCTCACGCCCGCGCCCGGTGCGCCCGGCACGGCGACACCGACGCCGTATCCGCAGATCACCCCGAGCACGCCGCCCAAGGCCGGCGCCAACCGCCCCGGCGCACCGCTGTTACCGCCCATGCCGGTGCCTGGGCCGCCGAAGGATCAGCCATTGCCCGGGTTGAACCAGGACCCGCCGAAAGCGCCGGGCAAAAACGACTAGACCTGGCGGGCCAGGCTTTGCCCGTCCTGCATGCGCAAGCGCCTGGACAACGCCACCGCCAGGGCGCGGATGATGCGTGCGGCGATGCCCGGCGCGTCCATCAGCATTTTTTCCAGTGAGTCCTTGCCCAAGGTAAGCAATTGGCAATCGCTGGCCGCGACACAGGTGGCCGAGCGCCGTTCACCGTCGAGCACGGCCATCTCGCCGAAGGCACGGCCCTTGCGCAGGGTGGCGATCTCCACCAGGGCGCCCGTGACGTCGGTCTTGCGCACCGAGACCATGCCGCGGTGCAGGATGCACATGAACGTGCCGGCATCGCCTTCGCTGAAAATGGTCTGGCCTTCGCTGATCGTGGTGAGGCTGAAATAGCCGGCGGCGGCGAGGTAGTCGCCGGGTTGCAGGGTGTCGAACTGGCCGCAGTCCATGAGCATGTCGCGGATTTCGGCGTTGAGGTGGGATTGGTCGGGCATGTGTTGTTCTTCTTCGAATGTCTTGATCCCTGTGGGAGCGGGTTTACCCGCGAATGCTGCAGTGGCTTCACTGACGTTTTCGCGGGTGAACCCGCTCCCACAAGGGCCGTTTCACCTTCAT
This sequence comes from Pseudomonas sichuanensis, assembly GCF_003231305.1. Lineage (GTDB taxonomy): Bacteria > Pseudomonadota > Gammaproteobacteria > Pseudomonadales > Pseudomonadaceae > Aquipseudomonas > Aquipseudomonas sichuanensis. Next base: position 27,561 of record NZ_QKVM01000006.1, read on the forward strand.
GTCGGGTGACCGAACCCTATGACAACCAAAAACGCGTTTTACACCACGCCCAGCTCATTGAAGACGAACGCATATTCCAGCGCCACGTCGCGCAGCCCCTGGTAGCGGCCGCTCATGCCGCCGTGGCCAGCGCCCATTTCGGTCTTGAGCAGCAGCAGGTTGCTGTCGGTTTTCAGCGTGCGCAGGCGCGCCACCCACTTGGCCGCTTCCCAGTACTGCACGCGGCTGTCGTTGTAGCCGGCGATCACCAGCATGGCCGGGTAGGCCTGCGCCTTGACGTTCTCGTACGGGGCGTAGCCCTTGATTCGCGCGTACACCTCGGGCTCTTCGGGGTTGCCCCATTCGTCGTACTCGGTGACGGTCAGCGGCAGCTCCGGGTCGAGCATGGTGTTGAGCACGTCGACGAACGGCACTTCGGCGATGGCACAGCGGAAAAGCTCCGGGCGCAGGTTGAGCACCGCGCCCATCAGCAGCCCGCCAGCGCTGCCGCCACTGATGGCCAGGCGCTCGCGGGCGGTGATGCCCTCGCTGATCAGGTGTTCGGCGCAGGCGATGAAGTCGTCGAAGCTGTTGTGCTTGTGTTCCTGCTTGCCGGCCCGGTACCAGGCCTCGCCCAGCTCGCCGCCGCCGCGCACATGGGCGATGGCGAAGGCCACGCCGCGCTCCAGCAGGCTCAGGCGGGCATGGGAGAACCAGGGGTCGAGGCTTTCGCCGTAGGCGCCGTAGCCGTACAGGTACAGCGGGACGGTCTTGTCCAGGTCGGCGCGGCGGCGCACCAGGCTGATCGGCACGCGGGTGCCGTCCTTGGCGACTGCCCACAGGCGTTGGCTGACATAGTCGTCGGCATCGAAAACCCCCAGCACCGGGGTCTGCTTGAGCACGGCCTGCTCGCCCGTGGCCAGCTCCAGCTGGCGCACCTGGGCCGGGCGATTGAGGGCCTCGTAGCGCAGGCGGATGCGCGTGCTGGCGAACTCCAGGCTGTCCTGCACGTACAGGCTGTAGGCAGCGTCCGGCAACTGTACGCGGTAGGCCGGCAAGCCTTGCGGGCGCACCTCGATGATCGGCAGGCCACCTTCGCGCAGGCTCAGGCTCAGGGCCGAAGCGTTGAGGCTTACGCCTTCGAGCATGATGTCGTCGCGGTGTGCTACCAGCAGCTGCCAGTCGGCGCGGGTCGGTACCTGGTCGGCCGGGGCGTGGTACAGGGCGAAGTTGATGCCGTCCTGGTTGCTGCGGATGAACCAGCGCCACTGGCCGTCGAGCTGGCCGTGGTCGGGGAAGTATTCGTGGCCTTCGCCCCGTGGCGCCAGGCAGGTGAACGCGGCCTGCGGCGTGGCGGCGTCCAGTACCCAGGCCTCGCTGGTGGTCTTGCTGTTGAGCAGCAGCACCAGCTGGCGCTCGGAGCTGGCGCGGTAGCAGTGCAGGAAGAAGCGCCCGTCGGGCTCTTCGAACACGCTCAAAGCATCGGCCTCGCCGAGGGTGTGGCGGCGCAGGCGCCAGGGGCGGTGGGTGTCGTCCAGTTCGGCGAAGAACAGCGTCTGGCTGTCGTTGGCCCAGGTCATGCTGCCGTCGCAATCGTCGAAGGGCAGGGTGGTCAACGCGCCGTTGGCCAGGTCCTTGACGTACAGGGTGTAGATCTCGTCGCCGCTGGTGTCGAGGCTGTAGGCCAGCAGGCGGTGGTCGGGGCTGATGTTGAATGCGCCGAGGGCCAGGAAGCCGCCATTGGCCAGGGCATTGGGGTCGAGCAGCAGTTCTTCGCGGCTTTCATCCACCGTGTTGCTGTCATCCGCAGGGCGCGGGCAGCGGTAGTGGCGCGGGTATTCGTCGCCGGCGGTGGTGCGGGTGTAGTACAGGTAGGGGCCCCAGGGCGAGGGCAGCGACAGGTCGGTCTCGAGGATACGGCCCTTGATCTCTTCGAACAGCTGTTCGCGCAAGCTGGCCTGGTCGGCCAGGCAGGCCTCCTGATAAGCGTTTTCCGCGTTCAGGTAGGCCAGTACTTCGGGGGTGTCGCGGTCTTGCAGCCAGGCGTAGGGGTCGGTGCCTTCGGTTTTATGGGCAATGGGGGTGGTAAGGGTGACGGGCATGGGCGATCTCATCGAGTGATGGTTCCTCATCGCGGGGCAAGCCCGCTCCCACGCCAAATCAGGTCCTGCGTGGGAGCGGGCTTGCCCCGCGATGAGGCCGCAGCAGGTCCGCGGGGGGCGCCTGCGCCGGTAAAAGTGTTTATCATAGGCGTCTCTTTGCCTGGCATGCACGAACACCATGACCGAACACGACTATCTGTTGGCCTGGGGCCTCTACGCCGTCGCCGCCCTGGGTTGCCTGCTGGTGGCCTGCAAGCTCACCGGCTGGATGTGGCGCTGGCTGCGCGAGCCGCTGCGGGTGATCGTCGCCGTGCTGCTGTTCAGCCCGACCGTCGTCGACCCGGTCAAGGACAGCTTCGCCCCGGCTATTGCCATCACCGCGCTGGACCTGGCCTTCAAGGTCGGCAACAACGCCTGGCGCGCCGCCTCGGACCTGGCCATGTACGGCATGATCGCCTTCGCCCTGTACCTGGTCTTCGTGCTGATCCGCTGGCCGCTGGAAAAACGCGCCGGCGAGCGCCGTGCCCAGCGTGAGGCCGCGGCCCAGCGCCAGGCCAAGGAAGATGACGAAGCGCAGGCCCTGGCCCCGGTGGCCGCCGACCGCAACGACCGTTACCGCGATGACCCGGCACCTGCTCCCGTGCGCCGTTCCGGCCCGGGCCAGGGCCGCGTAGAACCCCGTCTGTAAGCCAGGAGCCGCGAACATGTGCGAACTGCTGGGCATGAGTGCCAATGTCCCCACCGACATCGTCTTCAGTTTCACCGGCCTGATGCAGCGCGGTGGCCGTACCGGCCCGCACCGCGACGGCTGGGGCATCGGTTTCTATGAAGGGCGTGGCCTGCGCCTGTTCCAGGACCCGGCGGCGAGCAGCGAGTCGGAGGTGGCCAACCTGGTGCAGCGCTACCCGATCAAGAGCGAAGTGGTCATCGGCCATATTCGCCAGGCCAACGTCGGCCGGGTGTGCCTGTCCAACACCCATCCGTTCGTGCGCGAGCTGTGGGGCCGCAACTGGTGCTTCGCGCACAATGGCCAGTTGGGCGAGTTCAGCGGCCAACGCACCTTCTATCGCCCGATCGGCGACACCGACAGCGAAGCGGCCTTCTGCGACCTGCTCAATCGCGTGCGCGAGGCGTTCCCCGAGCCGGTCGAGGTCGAGCAGCTAGTGCCGGTGCTGGTCGAGGCCTGCGCCGAATACCGTGGCAAGGGCGTGTTCAACTGCCTGCTCAGCGACGGCGACTGGCTGTTCTGTTTCTGCTCCACCAAGCTGGTGCACATCACCCGCCGCGCTCCTTTCGGCGCTGCACGCTTGAAGGATGTCGACCTGATCGTCGATTTCCACACGCAAACCACCCCCAACGACGTGGTCACGGTGATCGCCACTGAAGCCCTGACCGAGAACGAGACCTGGAACCGCTACGAGCCGGGCCAATGGGCCCTGTGGCGCCACGGTGAGTGCGTCGCCCACGGCCAGAGCTAAGGACGCTCCATGTTCAGAAGTTACCTGCGCTTGCTGTTGTTCACCTTCGGCCTGTTGGCCGGTATCCAGGTACCCGGGCTGGTCAAGGATTACAGCCAGCGGGTCGAGGCGCACCTGCTGGAATCGCGCCAGGCGCTCGACGGCTTCCGCCAGACCGCCCAGCGCTTCTTCAACGGTGACCTGCAGGCGCTGGTGCAGCATTACCGCAGCAGCGACGACCCGGTGTTCAACAGCGATGCCAACAGCATCGAAAGCCTGCTGATCCGCAACCAACTGCTGGAGCACGAGTGGCAGGCGCTGCAAGGCTCGTGGGTGAGCCGCACCTGGCATGTGCTGGTGCAGCCGGAACCGGCGCTGCGGGAAGAGACGCTCAAGGGCTACAGCTACCAGATCCTGCTGGTGCCCGAGGCGATCGGCTGGGGGATTGGCGCCGGGTTCGTGCTGGCGTTGGTGGTCGAGAGCCTGTTGCTGCTGGTCGGCTGGGTGATCCTGGGTGGGCGGCGCAAGGTGGTCAAAGAGAGCTGGCGCTAGTCCTTGCCGGCCCTATCGCGGGGCAAGCCCGCTCCCACGAAGTGCTAAAGGTCGAGGTGGGTACCCACGTGGGAGCGGGCTTGCCCCGCGATTGGGCCCTTCAGACCAACACGATCCGCTGCCCCCCCACATCCCGCGCATAGCGCTCCAGCACCTGCCGGCAAACCCCCACCACCTCGTCCACCAGCGCCACCCCGGTCTGCCAGGCCGCCACCAGTTCCAGGCTCGGCGGTGGCTGCAACCCCTCCAACAGCACCAGTTCACCCCGGCTCAACTCGCTGTCCACCAGCGCCGGCGGCAGCGCGCCGATGCCAAAGCCATCGCGCAGCAGGCGGGTGATCGCCGCCACCGAGTTCACGCAGTTCAATCGCGGCGCTTCGGCCCCGGCACCCTGCAACAGGCTGAGCACCTCCTGGTGAGGCCGTGAATTCTTCGAGAAGGTGACGATGCGCTCGCGGCCTAGTTCAGCCAGCGACCCATAGTCACGGTGGTGGATGGAGCCGGCGGCAACGATCCAGCCCATGGGATAACGCGCCAGGTCCAGGCTGCGGATCGACGGCTCGCGCAGCAGGTCGGTCTGCAGGATCACGTCGAGAAAGCCCTTGTGCAGCTGTTCGCGCAGGTTCAGCGCGGTGTCAGCCACCAGTTCGATCTCCACCTGCGGATAGCGCTCGGTCAGCTCCGCCACCAGCGCGCTCATCCAGGTGTGGATCACCGTGTCCATCACCCCCAGGCGAATCCGCCCGGTCTTGGCCCGGTCGCTGTCCAGCGACTGCTTCATGGCCTTGGCGGTGTCTAGCATGCGCTCGGCGTATTCGAGCACCTTGCTGCCCTCGGGCGTCAGGCTGACCCCGCGCGAGTCGCGCAACAGCAGTTTCACCCCAAGGTCGGCCTCCAGCGCGGCGATGCGGCTGGACACCGAGGCCTGGGTGGTGAACAGCTTCTCGGCGGTGAGGCGGAAGCTCTTGAGCCGGGCGACCCAGACGAAGGTTTCGAGGAAACGAAGGTTCATGATCAGTTTTTCTTGTTCCAGACCGGCGGATTTTCTCGTTGGACGCTTGAGGCGCTGGCTCTGAACATGGCAGCCAGGCCGCGACCTCGACGTCGCCCGTAAAACAATACCAACAAGCCGAGGCATACATGAACCCGACCGGCGTGCAGCAGCAGGCCCCCGCCCGATCCTCGAGCGGCCCCTTCGCCTGGTACCGCGACATCGATTCCCAGCAACGACGCACCTTCTGGAGCTGCAAGATCGGCTATGGCCTGGACGGCATGGATACCCAGATGCTCAGTTTCGTCGTGCCCACCCTGATCATGCTCTGGGGCATCAGCACCACCGAGGCCGGGTTGATCCATACCAGCACGCTGATCGCCTCGGCCCTGGGTGGCTGGATCGCCGGCATCCTTTCCGACCGCATCGGCCGGGTACGCACCCTGCAACTGACGGTGCTGTGGTTCGCCTTCTTCACCTTCCTCTGCGGCTTCGCCCAGAACTACGAGCAACTGCTGATCGCCCGCACCCTGATGGGCTTCGGCTTCGGCGGCGAATGGACCGCCGGCGCGGTGCTGATCGGCGAGGTGATCCGCGCCCAGGACCGTGGCAAGGCGGTGGGCATGGTGCAGTCGGGCTGGGCCATCGGCTGGGGCCTGACCGCCATTCTCTATGCGCTGCTGTTCTCCTGGCTGCCACCTGAACAGGCCTGGCGCGCGCTGTTCCTGCTCGGCCTGCTGCCGGCGTTGTTCGTGATCTTCGTGCGCCGCCTGGTCAAGGACCCGGAGGTCTATCGCCAGGCCAAGGCCGCTGAAAGCGCTGCCGAGCCCGCGCATTTCTACGAGATCTTCGCCCCCGGCATGCTCTGGATTACCGTGCGCGCCTCGCTGCTGACCACCGGTGCGCTGGGCGGTTACTACGCCATCACCTCGTGGCTGCCGACTTTCCTCAAGAACGAGCGCGGCCTGAGCGTGCTCGGCACCGGCGGCTACCTGGCGACGGTGATCGTCGGCTCCTACATTGGCTACGTGGTCAGCGCGTACCTGTCCGACCTGCTGGGGCGCAAGAAGAACTTCATCCTGTTCGCCGTGGGTTCGTTCGTCATCGTGCTGCTCTACACCCAGCTGCCGGTCAGCGATGGCGTGATGCTGTGGCTGGGCTTGCCGCTGGGCTTCTTCGCCTCGGGCATCTTCAGCGGCATGGGCGCGTTTCTCACCGAACTGTTCCCCACCCGTATCCGTGGCTCGGGGCAGGGCTTCTGCTACAACATCGGCAAGGTCTTCGCGGCGTTGTTCCCGCTGCTGATCGGCCTGCTCAGCCAGAAAGTACCCCTGGGGTTGGGCATTGGCGCCTTCGCCGCGGTGTCCTACGGCGTGGTGATCCTGGCGGCGCTGAGCCTGCCGGAAACCCGCGGCAAACAACTGCTGGCACGCTAAGGTAGGCAGCATGAACATCGACACGGGAATCAGCCAAGTGAAACGCCTGCTACTCAATTGCGACATGGGCGAAAGTTTCGGCAGCTGGCGCATGGGCCTGGATGCCGAGGTGATGCCGTACATCGATTGCGCCAACATCGCCTGCGGCTACCACGCCGGCGACCCGGGCACCATGCGCCGCACCGTAGCCCTGGCGCTGGAGCACGGCGTGACCATTGGCGCGCACCCGGCCTACCCGGACCTGGTGGGCTTCGGTCGCCGCTCCATGGCCTGCAGCAGCGAGGAGATCCGCGACCTGCTGCACTACCAGATCGGCGCGCTGGATGGCATCTGCAAGGTGCAGGGCAGCCGAGTGGCCTACATCAAGCCCCATGGCGCGCTGTACAACGACATGATGGCCGACCCGCAAAAGCTGCGTGCCGTGCTCGAGGCCGTGGCTGCCTATGACGGCAACCTGCCGCTGATGCTCATGGCCACCGCTGACAACAGCGCCGCCCAGGCCCTGGGCGACGAAATCGGCGTGCCGTTGTGGTTCGAAGCCTTCGCCGACCGTGCCTACACCGCCAGCGGTCACCTGGTGTCGCGGCGCCTGCCGGGCGCGGTGCACCACGACCCGGCGCTGGTGGTCGAGCAGGCATTGCGCCTGGCCCGGGGTGAAGCACTGGTGGCTGATGACGGCAGCGCTGTGCGTCTGAACGCCAGCACCCTGTGCGTGCATGGCGACAACGACAGCTCGGTGGCCGCCGTGCGCCAGATCCGCCAGGCCCTCGACGCGCTGGAGCTGCCATGACGCCGCGTATCGAGGTGGTGGCGATCGACAGCCTGATGGTGCGCCTGTTCGAGCGTATCGATGAGGCCAACATGCCCTGGATTCTCGCCGCCAGCCAGCGCCTGCGAGCGGTGTTCGGCGCGCAGTTGATCGACCTGGTGCCGTCCTATACCACGCTGATGGTGCAGTTCGACCTGGCACCGAACCAGGCGCGCCAGCGCATTGTGCAAGCATTCGAAGGGTTGCAGCCGGACCCCGGCAGCGCCGGGCGGCGCCACGAAATCCCGGTGTGGTACCACGCCAGTGTCGGCCCTGAGTTGCCGCTGCTGGCCGCCCGCAGCGGGCTGAGTGAAGCCGAGGTGATCGGCCTGCACAGCGGTCGCGACTATCCGGTATTTGCCTTGGGTTTCGCCCCCGGCTTCGGCTTCATGGGCCTGGTCGACGAGCGCCTGGCCAGCCCGCGCCTGAGCACCCCGCGCAAGCGCGTGGCGGCGGGCAGCGTGGGTATCGCCGAACGCCAGACGGCCGCTTACCCGGCGGTATCGCCGGGCGGCTGGAACCTGATCGGGCGCACCCCGGTGCGCCTGTTCGACCGTGAGCGCGAAGGCTACAGCCTGCTGCAGCCAGGTGACCGGGTACGTTTCGTGGCGGTTGAGCGCGGTGAATTCATCACGTTGGGCGGCGACGACAGCCCGTTGGAGGCCCAGGCATGAGCCAGTTGCGGATCGAGGCCAGCACCGCGCTGTGCCTGTTGCAGGATGCCGGGCGTTTCGGTGTGCGCCACCTGGGGGTGACCCAGGGCGGGGCGTTTGATTGGGTGGCCATGCGCTGGGCCAACTGGCTGCTGGGCAATGACCTGGACAGCGCTGTGGTCGAGATCGCCCTGGGCGGTTTCAGCGTGGTCGCCGAACAGGATTGCGTGCTGGCGTTGGCCGGTGCCGACCTGGATGCGCGTATCGATGACCAGCCAGTGGCGCCTTGGCGCAGCTTCATGCTGGGCAAGGGGCAGCGGCTGAGCTTGCGTCAGCCGCGCCAGGGCGCGCGGGCCTATCTCGCTGTGCCCGGTGGTTTCACCGCCGAGGCGGTGCTGGGTAGTTGCGCCACGGTGGTGCGCGAAGCCTTGGGTGGCCTGGATGGACAGGGCCGCGCGTTGCTCAAAGGAGAGGTACTGCACGCGGGTGCCGCCATCGCGAGGCAAGCTCGCTCCCACGTGCCTGAAGCGGTGCGTCCGGTTTATGCCCAGAAGCCCATGCTCGACCTGGTGATGGGCGCGCAGATCGGCGACTTCAGCGGTACCAGTTTGTTCGAGGCGTTCAATCGTGACTGGACATTGGACAGTCGCGCCGATCGCATGGGCATCCGCCTGTTGGGGCCGCAGCTGGTGTACCAGGGGGCGCCGATGATTTCCGAGGGCATCCCGCTGGGCGCGGTGCAGGTGCCGCCGGATGGGCAGCCGATCGTGCTGCTCAATGACCGGCAGACCATTGGTGGCTATCCGCGGCTGGGTGCGTTGACGCCGCTGGCCCTGGCGCAACTGGCGCAGTGCCTGCCGGGGGCGCTGGTGCGGTTCCGGGCGGTGGTGCAGGACGAGGCGTGGCGGGAGCAGCAGGTGTACCTGCAACGCTGGCGGTGATCCTGCTGGCCTCATCGCCGGCAAGCCGGCTCCCACAGAGGGCACGCGAAATCCTGTGGGAGCCGGCTTGCCGGCGATGAGGCCGGGCCTGCTGAAAGGCCTACTTGGACAGATATTTCATCCCATCCTCCAACCCCTGCAAGGTCAGCGGATACATCTTGTCCTCGATCAGGTCGCGCACCAGGTGGGTCGACGCCGTGTAGTCCCAGGCCTGCTTGGGGTACGGGTTGATCCAGATGATTTTCTTGAACTTTTCCATGAAGCGCTGAATCCACACATACCCGGCTTCTTCGTTCCAGTGCTCGACGCTGCCACCCGGCTGGGTGATCTCGTAGGGGGCCATGGCGGCGTCGCCGACGAAGATCACTTTGTAATCGTCGCCGTACTTGTGCAGCAGGTCGAAGGTGGCGAAACGCTCCGAGGTGCGGCGCAGGTTGTTCTTCCACACCGACTCGTAGACGCAGTTGTGGAAGTAGTAGTACTCCAGGTGCTTGAACTCGGTCTTGCAGGCCGAGAACAGCTCTTCGCACACCTTCACATGGGCATCCATCGAGCCGCCGATGTCGAACAGCAACAGCAGCTTCACCGTGTTGCGCCGTTCGGGACGCATCTGGATGTTCAACAGCCCCGCGTCACGGGCGGTGTGGTCGATGGTGCCGTCGATGTCCAGCTCTTCGGCGGCGCCTTCACGGGCGAACTTGCGCAGGCGACGCAGCGCCAGCTTGATGTTGCGGGTGCCCAGCTCGACCTGGTCGTCGAGGTTCTTGTACTCCCGCTGGTCCCATACCTTGACCGCCTTGCCCTGGCGCTTGCCGGCGTCGCCGACGCGGATGCCCTCGGGGTTGAAACCGCCCGAGCCGAACGGGCTGGTGCCGCCGGTGCCGATCCACTTGTTGCCGCCGGCGTGGCGTTCCTTTTGCTCTTCGAGGCGTTTCTTGAATTCCTCGATCAGCTTGTCCAGGCCACCCAGGGACTGGATCTGTGCGCGCTCTTCGTCGCTCAGCGAACGCTCGAACTCCTTGCGCAGCCAGTCCTCGGGGATCAGCGCCTCGATGTGCCGGTCGAGGTTGTCCAGGCCCTTGAAGTAGGCGGCGAACGCGCGGTCGAACTTGTCGAAATGGCGTTCGTCCTTCACCAGGATGGCCCGGGCGAGGTAGTAGAACGCGTCCATGTCGGCGAACACCACGCCCTTCTGCAGGGCGTGGTGCAGGTCGAGCAGTTCGCGCACCGACACCGGCACCTTGGCCGCGCGCATTTCATTGAACAGGTTGAGCAGCATGGCCCGGCTCCTGTCAGCGGTTGCCGCGCCGGCTCATGAAGGCCAGGCGCTCGAGCAGTTGCACGTCCTGCTCGTTCTTGACCAGTGCCCCGGCCAGCGGCGGGATGGCCTTGGTCGGGTCGCGTTCACGCAGTACCGCCTCACCGATGTTGTCGGCCATCAGCAGCTTGAGCCAGTCGACCAGTTCGGAGGTGGAGGGCTTTTTCTTCAGGCCCGGCACCTTGCGCACGTCGAAGAACACGTCCAGCGCCTCGCTGACCAGCGATTCGCTGATCTTCGGGTAGTGCACATCGACGATGCGCTGCAGGGTGTCGCGGTCGGGGAAGGCGATGTAGTGGAAGAAGCAGCGGCGCAGGAAGGCGTCGGGCAGCTCCTTTTCGTTGTTGGAGGTGATGATGATGATCGGGCGCTGCTTGGCCTTGATGGTCTCGTCGGTCTCGTAGACGTAGAACTCCATCTTGTCGAGCTCTTGCAGCAGGTCGTTGGGGAACTCGATGTCGGCCTTGTCGATCTCGTCGATCAGCAGGATCACCCGCTCCTCGGCCTCGAAGGCTTCCCACAACTTGCCCTTTTTCAGGTAGTTGCGCACATCGTGGACTTTGTCGGTGCCCAGCTGCGAGTCGCGCAGGCGGCTGACCGCGTCGTACTCGTAGAGGCCCTGATGGGCCTTGGTGGTCGACTTGATGTGCCAGGTGATCAGGCGCGCGCCGAACGAGGCGGCCAATTGCTCGGCGAGCATGGTCTTGCCGGTGCCGGGCTCACCCTTGACCAGCAGCGGGCGCTCCAGGGTGATGGCCGCGTTGACCGCCAGTTTCAGGTCGTCTGTGGCGACGTAGTCGCGGGTGCCTTCGAACTTCATGAACCGATCCTCTGAGGGCTTCGAGGGCCTCTTCGCGGGTAAACCCGCTCCCACAAGTAACTGCATTCCCTGTGGGAGCGGGTTTACCCGCGAAGAGGCCGCTGCGGACAAGCGCTGATTGTTGGCGACGACTATAACCCCAGCCCCGACGCCTGCAAACGCAGACCCGGTATTCAGTCCCTGAATGGTCCGTCACGACCGGCCGCCCGGCAGGCGCGATCAGGCTTTACGCTCCCCCGTTGCAGGCTTACCCTGATGTTTTTCCCCGCTCGTTCATGTTCAAGGACACCTGCCATGAGCCGTATCTACGCAGACAACGCCCACTCCATCGGCAACACGCCGCTGGTGCAGATCAACCGCATCGCCCCGCGCGGCGTGACCATCCTGGCCAAGACCGAAGGGCGCAACCCTGGCTACTCGGTGAAGTGCCGGATCGGCGCGAACATGATCTGGGACGCCGAGAGCAGCGGCAAGCTCAAGCCGGGCATGACCATCGTCGAGCCCACCTCGGGCAATACCGGCATCGGCCTGGCCTTCGTGGCCGCCGCCCGTGGCTACAAGCTGATCCTGACCATGCCGGACTCGATGAGCCTGGAGCGGCGCAAGGTGCTCAAGGCGCTGGGCGCCGAGCTGGTCCTGACCGACAAGGCCAAGGGCATGAAGGGCGCCATCGAGAAGGCCAACGAGATCGTCGCCGCGAACCCTGCGCAGCACTTCCTGCCGGGCCAGTTCGACAATCCGGCCAACCCGGCCATCCACGAGAAGACCACCGGCCCGGAAATCTGGAACGACACCGATGGCGCGGTCGACGTGCTGGTGGCTGGCGTCGGCACCGGTGGCACCATCACCGGGGTGTCGCGCTACATCAAGCACACCCAGGGCAAGGCAATCCTGTCGGTGGCGGTGGAACCGGTGAATTCGCCGCTGATCAGCCAGACCCTGGCCGGTGAGGAACTCAAGCCCACCCCGCACAAGATCCAGGGCATTGGTGCCGGCTTCGTGCCGAAGAACCTCGACCTGTCGATCGTCGACCAGGTGGAAACGGTGACCGAGGACGAGTCCAAGGCCATGGCCATTCGCCTGATGCAGGAGGAGGGCATTCTCTGTGGCATCTCGTGTGGCGCGGCGATGGCGGCGGCGGTGCGCCTGGCGGAAAAACCGGAAATGCAGGGTAAGACCATCGTGGTGATCCTGCCGGACTCGGGCGAGCGCTACCTGTCCAGCATGCTGTTCAGCGACATGTTCAGCGACCAGGAAAACCAGCAGTAACCCCTGCGGCTGCTGAGCAGTCCATCGCTGATCCGGCTCCAACAGGGTATGCGTTGCCTTTGTGGGCGCCGGCTTGCCGGCGATGTGTCAGGCCCCACCGCTGATCCGGCGCAATACCCCGCCCTGACGTTTGTTGCACAATCCTTAACACTGCGATCCGCCCCCGGTTGTTTTTACCCGGGGCGGATGGGTTTATGATGTCCGGCTATTCGGGGATGGCCAGATTTCCCCTCCAAGGAGTGTTGCATGACCTTTTCCTTTGTCGCCAAGGCCGGAGTGTTGCTGGTCTTTTTCGGCAGCGTGCTGTTCGTACACCTGCGCGGCAAGGCGCGTCTGCCGGTGCTGCGCCAGTTCGTCAACCATTCGGCGCTGTTCGCCCCGTACAACAGCCTGATGTACCTGTTCTCCGGCGTGCCTTCCAAGCCGTACCTCGACCGCCAGCGCTTCCCTGAACTGGACGTGCTCAAGGACAACTGGCAAACCATCCGTGAAGAGGCCATGCGCCTGTTCGACGAGGGCTACATCAAAGCCGCGGAAAAAGACAACGATGCCGGTTTCGGCTCGTTCTTCAAGAAAGGCTGGAAGCGTTTCTACCTCAAGTGGTACGACAAGGCGCTGCCGTCGGCCGAGGCGCTGTGCCCCAAGACCGTCGAACTGGTCAACAGCATTCCCAACGTCAAAGGTGCGATGTTTGCCCTGCTGCCCGGCGGCAGCCACCTGAACCCGCACCGTGACCCGTTTGCCGGTTCGCTGCGCTATCACCTGGGCCTGTCCACCCCCAACTCGGACAACTGCCGCATCTACGTCGACGGCCAGCCGTACGCCTGGCGCGATGGCGAGGACGTCATGTTCGACGAGACCTTCGTGCACTGGGTGAAGAACGAGACCGAGATGACCCGGGTGATCCTGTTCTGCGATGTCGAGCGCCCGCTCAACAGCCCGTTGATGACCCGCATCAACCGCAAGGTCAGCGCCTTCCTCGGCCGTGCCACCGCACCGCAGAATACCGACGACGAGCGTGTGGGCGGGATCAACCAGGCGTATGCCTGGAGCAAGCGTTTCAGCAATGTGATCAGCGCCCGTGTCAAGCAGTTCAAGCGCGCCAACCCTAAGGCCTACCGCGTGCTGCGGCCAGTGCTCGCGGTGCTGGTGGCCGTCGCGCTGTACCGCTGGTTGTTCTGACGCAGTTGTAGTTTGCACCGGCCCTTTCGCGGGTAAACCCGCTCCCACAGGGTTAGCGCGATCCCTGTGGGAGCGGGTTTACCCGCGAAAGGGCCCGAACAGACAAGTGATTTTTCAGAGGTTGCCCCACCCTCGATTCACCGTTATATTCCGAAACATTCACTTCTGCAGAAGACCTGTTCATGCCAGCCATCCCTTCCACCACCGCTTACGTTCTCGCGCCTGTCGCGGGCGTGGTCGTGCGTGGCAGCCAGCAGCCGGCCATGATCAGTCATTACCCACCACCTGTCAGTGGCGTTGTAGGCGGCGTAGCTCCGCCTCCTTGCGTGGTCGTACTGGGCTGATCGGCGTCTGGCCGCATCCCTCGCACACGCAACCTACTGAACACGGTCGGCTATCTCTCGATACGCGATAGAACCGCCCGTACGGCTTTCCTTGCCCATACAGGTGGCAATACATGTCTTTTTTCAACAAAGCATCCGTGGCCTCGGCGGCCACCACCAGCCTGTTCGTCCTGCTGTGGAGCAGCGGGGCGATCGTCTCCAAACTCGGCCTGGCCCAGGCCAGCCCCTTCGCCTTCCTCCTGCTGCGTTCGGCGCTGGCACTGGCCGGTCTGCTGCTGATCGGCCCGTTGCTGGGGCTGCGCTGGCCGCGTAGTCGGGGTGGCATTCTGCGCGCCCTGGGTACCGGCTGCGTGCTGCTCGGCGCGTACCAGATCTTCTACCTGCTGGCGCTGAACACCCACGTCACCCCCGGGGTCATGGCCACAGTGATGGGCGTGCAACCGATCCTCACCGTTGTCCTGATGGAGCGTCAGCGTTCCTGGAGCCGGCTGTTCGGCCTTGGGTTGGGCCTCGGTGGGCTGGTGATGGTGGTCTACCAGGGCATCAACCTGGGTGGTGTTTCGTTGCTGGGGATGCTGTTCGCCTTGCTGGCGCTGGCCAGCATGACCTGCGGCTCGATCCTGCAGAAGCGCATTACCGACAACCCGATGGGCACCTTGCCGCTGCAGTATCTGGCCGGGTTCGGCCTGTGCGCGCTGTTCGCGCCGTTCCAGCCGCTGCAGGTGCAGTGGAATGCCAGCTTCGTCGGCGCGCTGCTGTGGATGGGGCTGGTGGTCTCGTTGCTGGCCACGCTGCTGCTGTACCGGCTGATTGCGCGGGGCAACCTGGTCAATGTCACCAGCTTGTTCTACCTGGTACCGGCGGTGACCGCGGTGATGGATTTCATCATCTTCGGTAACCGCCTGGCGCCGCTCAGCCTGCTGGGCATGGGGCTGATCGTGGTCGGGCTGCTGTTTGTGTTCCGCAAACCGGCGTTGCGCACAGCGCAGGCCTGACGCCAGTGGGAGCGTGGGAGCGGCGGTGCGCCGTTGCGACTTGCCCCGCGATTTCGTCCGATCTGACGAAATCGCGGGGCAAGCCCGCTCCCACGCTACCCGGTTCACTGCCGGGCAGGGCGCAGCACCAGCCACAGTGCCGCGCCAATCAGCACCCCGCCGTACAGGTGCGCCATCGACAGTGGCTCGTCCAGCAGCCACGCCCCCCACAGCACGCCGAACACCGGAATCAGGAAGGTCACGGTACTGGCCTTGACCGGCCCGATCTCGTCCAGCAGGCGGAAGTACAGGATGTAGGCGAACGCGGTGCACAGCAGGCCCAGGCCCAGCAGTGACAGCCACACCTGCCAGCCACCCCAGCTGGCCGGCGGCTGGGTGAGGGCGCTCCAGGCGAACAGCGGGCTGAGCAGCAGCGTCGCGCCGAGCATGCTGCCCAGGGCCGACAGGCGGCTGTCCAGGCCGCTGATCCAGCGCCGGGCGAGGAAGCCGGCGAAGCCATAGCAGGTGGTTGCCGCCAGGCACGCCAGAGCGCCTTGCAACAGGGCCAGATCCAGCGCCGCAGGCCCTGCGCCGCTAAGGATGCCGACACCGAACAGGCCGAGGAAAATCCCGCACAGCTTGGTCAGGGTCATAGGTTCACGGAAGCACAGTGCGCCGATCAGCACGCCCATCAGGGGCGTGGTGGCGTTGAAGATCGCCGAATAGCCGGCCGGCAGTACCTGCGCCGCCACCGAATAGAAGGTCGCCGGGATGCCGGAGTTGATCATGCCCAGCACCAGGCAGGCGCCCAGCTTGCCATTGAAGTCCCAGCGCACCCGGGTAGCGGCGAGGATCGCGATCAGCCCCAGGCAGGCGATCGACACTCGGAAGAACGCGGTCGGCACGGTGCCGAGCTCCGGGGCGATGATGCGCATGAACAGGAAGCTCGCCCCCCAGACAGCGGCAAGGGTCAGCAGGCGGGCTAGGGCGATGGGGCTCACGGAGGTCTCCGGCAGTGGGGCAGGGGCGCGAGTGTACGTCACGGGCCTTGGCGATTCTTGTGCTTTCTTGCCCCGCGATGGGCCGCACGGTCTTCCTTAAAATCCGCAGGCGACTAAGCTCTTTAACTCACCTTGACTCGAGGCCCCGCGCATGACCCAACCCTGGCCCGCTGCCGACATCGCCCGCGTGATCCTCGAGGGCTTCGACGACTACCGCGAGCATTTTCGCCGCATCACCCTGGGCGCCCGCGAGCGTTTCGAGCAGGCGCGCTGGCAGGACATCCAGCAGGCGGCAGCGGCCCGTATCAACCTCTACGAAGAAAAGGTCGCCGAGGCCAACGGCAGGTTGCGCCAAGGGTTCGAGGCGCCGGTGTTGCTGGACGTGGAACAGTGGCCGCTGGTGAAAAACGCCTACATCCGCCTGATCGACCCGCGGCTGGACGATGAACTGTCCGAAACCTGGTACAACTCGCTGTTCTGCAGCCTGTTCAGCCATGACCAGATCAGCGACGGCTGCATGTTCATCCACACCACCCGGCCTTCGATGCGCAGTCGCGAGCGCGCGGCGCAAACCTGTACTTACCCGCTCGAGGGCGGGGTGAAGGGAGTGTTGCGGGCGATCTTCGCCGATTATGCATTCAACGAGCCCTACGCTGACCTGGAGGGCGACCTGGCACGGCTGGAGCAGCAACTGCGCGAGAGCCTGCCCGACTGGGTGTGCAAGGACCCGGCGCTGGCCGTGGAACTGTTCAGCCCGGTGCTGTACCGCAACAAGGGCGCCTACCTGGTCGGGCGCCTGCACACGGTCGACGAGCAATGGCCGCTGGTGATCCCGCTGCTGCACCGCGAAGGGCATGGCATCGAGGCCGACGCGCTGATCACCGACGAGGCCGAGGTGTCGATCATCTTCTCCTTCACCCGCTCGTACTTCATGGTCGATGTGCCGGTGCCGGCGGAGTTCGTCAACTTTCTCAAGCGCATCCTGCCGGGCAAGCATATCGCCGAGCTGTACACCTCGATCGGCTTCTACAAACACGGCAAGTCGGAGTTCTACCGCGCGCTGATCGGCCACTTGGCGCGCAGCGATGACCGTTTCATCATGGCCCCGGGGGTACGGGGGATGGTGATGAGCGTGTTCACCCTGCCGGGCTTCAACACCGTGTTCAAGATCATCAAGGACCGCTTTTCGCCCTCAAAGACCGTTGACCGTGCCACGGTGATCGACAAGTACCGGCTGGTGAAAAGCGTCGATCGCGTCGGACGCATGGCCGATACCCAGGAGTTCGCCGATTTTCGCTTCCCGCAGGCCAAGTTCGACCCCGAGTGCCTGGCCGAGCTCCTGGAGGTGGCGCCTTCCACCGTAACGCTGGAAGGCGACACCGTGCTGATCCGCCACTGCTGGACCGAACGGCGCATGACCCCGCTCAACCTGTACCTGGAGCACGCCAGTGAGGCGCAGGTGCTGGAGGCGCTGGAGGATTACGGGCTGGCCATCAAGCAACTGGCGGCGGCCAATATCTTCCCTGGCGACATGCTGTTGAAGAACTTCGGTGTCACCCGCCATGGCCGGGTGGTGTTCTACGACTACGACGAAATCTGTTTCCTTACCGAGGTCAACTTCCGCCATATCCCGCCACCGCGCTACCCGGAGGACGAGATGTCCGGCGAGCCGTGGTATTCGATCGGCCCGCATGATGTGTTCCCCGAGGAGTTCCCGCCGTTCCTGTTCGCCGACATGGGCCAGCGGCGTCTGTTCAGCCGCTTGCATGGCGAGCTGTATGACGCCGATTACTGGAAGGGGCTGCAGGAGGCTATCCGGGCGGGCAAGGTGATCGATGTGTTCCCATACCGGCGCAAGGTGCGCTGACAAGATGCTCTGACAAGGGATTCTGTGGGCGCGGGCTTGCCCCGCGATGGCGCCAATCGAGCCACAACCATTGCCTGGTCGGACGCTATCGCGGGGCAAGCCCGCTCCCACAATTTCTATGCGCCTGATTTACCCTTTCAGGCACTTCAACTCACTGAAATCCGTGCGCACCTTGTTCAATTTCTGCTGCAGGAATTGCCGCTGCGCCGGGCTGCTCTGTTTCATCAGGTCCACCAGCAGGCTGCGTGCCTGCTGTTCACTGTTCTGGAAGGCCTGACGGTACTCCGGCGTCCACAGGCTCTCCTTGCGCTGCAGCAACTGCGCAAGGCGTGGCTCGAAACCGGGGGAGGCGCGTTGCTCCATCGCCAGCGCCAGTTGCTGTTGCCAGTGGGCGCGGTTGGCGATTGCGCTACGGTTCTGGTCACCCAAGGCCTGCGACCAGCTCATCACCCGCAGGCGTTGCTCAGCGGTCAGTTCGCCAAGCCAGGGTTCAAGGCGTTTCTCCATGCGCGTGGCGCGTTGTGCGACCTGTTTAGGCAGCGGCGTCTGGGCGTAGGCTTGCCGGCGCTTGTCGATGTCCTGGCGAAACGCCTGGCGCATCTCGGCCACCTGGGCGTCGCTCATGCCGCGCAACAGCTCGCTGGCGGAAGGGGTGATCTGCTCGGCGACCCGTCCGATCGCCTGGCGTGCCTCGGCAGTGCGCTGTTGCAGGGCCGCATCGGTGACGGTATCGCTGGCGACCATCCCTTGCACCCGGTCAAGCCAGTCGAGGTAGCCGGGCAATTGGGTGCGGCAATGCCAGGCCAGTTGCTCCTTGAGCCGTTCGTCGAGCAGGCGCTTCTGCTCGCGGTTCATGTCCAGGTAGTCGCCCAGCGACCACGGCACCAGGCGGTCGAGGTTGCGGTAGGCCAGGTCGATGCGGTTGCAGGCCGCCAGCACCAGGGCCAGGGCAACGACCATGAGCAGGGCTTTGGTCAGGCGTACAGGCATGAGCGAATCCTTGCAGGGACTGGCCAGGCGGTAGACGCAAAGGGCGCGCGGCGGTTCCGGTGCATGTGCGCTCGGGCGGCCGGGCGGGTCAGGTGTTAGAATAGCCGCCTTGTCTTGAGGATCTTCACAAATGGCTCTGCTTGGGCGCTACAACAGTTTGCAAATCGTGAAACACGTGGAATTCGGCCTGTACCTGGACGGCGGCGCCGATGGCGAGATCCTGCTGCCGCGGCGCTATTTCCCCAAGGGCGCAGAGCTGGAACTCGATGACTGGCTCAACGTGTTCATCTACCTGGACAGCGAAGACCAGCTGATCGCCACCACCGAGAAGCCGAAAATGCAGGTGGGCGAGTTCGCCAGCCTCAAGGTCAAGGACATCAACGGCGCGGGCATCTTCCTCGACTGGGGCCTGTCCAAGGACCTGCTGATGCCGTACTCGGAAGAGTCGCGGCCGCTGAAGATCGGCGACTACTGCGTGGTCCACGCCTACCTGGACAAGCGCACCCGCCGCATCACCGCCACCGCCAAGCTGGATCGCTACCTGGACAACGCCCCGGTCGACTACAAGGTCGGCCAGCCGGTCGAGCTGCTGGTGGCCGGCGAGACGCCGATGGGCTTCAAGGCGATCATCAACAACCGCCACTGGGGCCTGATCCACAAGAACGAAGTGTTCAAGTTCCTGCGTTCAGGCATGCACGAGAAGGGCTTCATCAAGGAAGTGCGTCACGACGGCAAGATCGCCCTGAGCCTGCAGCCGGTGGGCGAAGCACTGGCCGATGGCCTGCAAGAGCAGATCATGCAGCGCCTGGAGGCGGCCGGTGGCGTGTTGCCGGTATGCGACAAGAGCGACCCGGCGGTGATCAGCCAGATGTTCAACGTCAGCAAGGGCAACTTCAAGAAGGCCATTGGCGCGTTGTTCAAGCAGGGCAAGATCGTCATCCATGACGACCGGATCGAGCGGGCCTGATCAGGCCTGCACGAAGGTACGGAAATCCAGTTGCTCGCCACCCGGGCGGGTGTCGCGCAGCAACGAATCGCGGTCGGCGCTCAGCGCCAGGCTGATGGTGGAGCGGCGCTTGCCGGGGTGGCGCACTTCCATCTGCTCCTGGTGAGCACGCAGGAAGTTGACCGGCACCTTCAGGTGCTGCAGTTCGTCGGTTTCCGGGGTGTGCAGCAACAGGTTGACCCAGTCGGGCTGGCCTTTGCGCAGCAGTGCCACCGGCACGTCGAACCACCACAGGTTGCGCTTGGTGTCGAGGATGGCGAACAGGGTGTTGTCGCTGTCGAGTACCGGGCGCGCCAGCGCTTCGTTGCGCCGGGCGATGGCGGTGGGTTTGTTGATTTTCATGCAGGGTCCTGCGGATTGACGCCAGAAAGGCCTGACATTGTGCGGGGTGGCGCAGGGCGGGGCAAGCTGTGCGATGCGCATTGGCCGCTCCTGCCAATCGCCGGCAAGCCGGCTCCCACAGGGGCGCACATGCAATTGTGGGCGCCGGCTTGCCGGCGATGAGGCCCGTACAGCGCCACAAAACCTCACCCCTTGTTACCCACCAGGCTGTCCACCGCCGGCACCCGGGTGTCGCTTTCCATCTGCGCATCGTGCTCCAGCTGATGGCTGAAGCGCTCCAGCGAGGCGTTGGCCGGCTGCGAATCGCTGGCGAACACCGGCGGGCTCAACAGGTAGCCGCAGAGCAGTCGGCTGAGGGCCGCCAGGCTGTCGATATGGGTGCGCTCGTAGCCGTGGGTGGCATCGCAGCCGAAGGCCACCAGGGCGGTGCGGATGTCGTGGCCGGCGGTCACCGCCGAATGGGCGTCGCTGAAGTAGTAGCGGAACAGGTCGCGGCGCACCGGCAGGCCCTGGTCGTCAGCCAGCTTCAGCAGGTGGCGCGACAGGTGGTAGTCATAGGGCCCGGACGAGTCCTGCATGGCCACGCTCACCGCATGTTCGCTGGAGGCCTGGCCGGGGGCCACCGGAGCGATGTCGATGCCGACGAACTCGCTGACATCCCAGGGCAGGGCGGCGGCCGCGCCCGAGCCGGTTTCCTCGGTGATGGTGAACAGCGGGTGGCAGTCGATCAATGGCTGCCGGCCGCTTTCCACCACCGCCTTGAGCGCTGCCAGCAGCGCCGCCACGCCGGCCTTGTCGTCGAGGTGACGGGCGCTGATATGGCCGCTTTCGGTGAACTCCGGCAGCGGGTCGAAGGCGACGAAATCACCGATGGCTATGCCCAGCGCCTCGCAGTCGGCGCGGGTGGTGCAGTAGGCGTCCAGGCGCACTTCCACGTGTTCCCAACTGATCGGCATCTGGTCGATGGCGGTGTTGAAGGCGTGCCCGCTGGCCATCAACGGCAGCACGCTGCCGCGGTACACGCCGGTATCGGTGAACACGCTGACCCGGCTGCCTTCGGCGAAGCGGCTCGACCAGCAGCCCACGGCCGCCAGCGCCAGGCGGCCGTTGTCCTGCAACTGCCGCACGCTGGCGCCGATGGTATCCAGGTGCGCGCTGACGGCTCGGTCCGGCGAGCTCTGCCGGCCCTTGAGCGTGGCGCGGATGGTGCCGCGGCGGGTCAGTTCGAAGGGGATGCCCAGTTCGTCCAGGCGTTCGGCGACATAGCGCACGATGGTGTCGGTGAAACCGGTGGGGCTGGGGATGGCGAGCATTTCCAGCAGGACTTTCTTCAGGTAGTCGAGATCGGGTTCGGGGTGTCGATCGGTCATGGGGTACTCCTCGAATCTTGTGCTGGACCTTTCGCGGGTAAACCCGCTCCCACAGGTACGTCACCGCCTTCAAGGAGGGTGAAGTCCCTGTGGGAGCGGGTTTACCCGCGAAGAGGCCTTTGCAGGCTTACGCCGGCGCGCGGCTATGGGCGAACAGCAAATCGACAAAGCGCTCGGCGGTCGGCTGCGGTTCATGGTTGGCCAGCCCGGCGCGCTCATTGGCCTCGATGATCACGTAATCCGGCTGCTCGGCATCACGCACCATGAAGTCGAGCCCCACCACCGGGATTTCCAGCGCCCGCGCAGCCCGCACAGCGGCATCGGCCAGCACCGGGTGCAGGCGTTCGCTCACGTCTTCCAACGTCCCCCCGGTGTGCAGGTTGGCGGTGCGTCGCACGGCCAGGCGCTGGCCGGCCGGCAGTACATGGTCGTAGCCAACGCCCGCCGCCTTGAGCGTGCGCTCGGTCTCGTCATCGAGCGGGATGCGGCTCTCGCCGCCGGTGGCGGCCTGGCGCCGGCGGCTCTGGGCCTCGATCAGCGCGCGCAGGTTGTGCTTGCCGTCGCCGATCACCTGGGCCGGGTGGCGGATGGCCGCAGCCACCACCTCGTAGCCGATCACCAGGATGCGCAGGTCGCTGCCCGGGTGGAAGCTCTCCAGCAGCACACGGCTGTCGAAGCGCCGGGCTAGTTCCACCGCCTGGCCGATGTCGTCGATGCAGGTCAGGTTTACCGCCACGCCCTGGCCTTGCTCACCGTCCACCGGCTTGACCACCACCGCGCCGTGCTCGTCGAGAAACGCCAGATTGTCGTCGGCGTTGCCCGCCAGCTGCTGCGCCGGCACCTGCAGGCCGGCGTCGTGCAGCACCTGGCGGGTCAGGCGTTTGTCCTGGCACAGGGTCATGCTCACGGCGCTGGTCAGGTCGCTGAGCGACTCGCGGCAGCGGATGCGTCGGCCACCCAGGCTCAGGGTGAACAGCCCGGCGGCGGCATCGTTCACCTGCACCTCGATGCCGCGGCGCAACGCTTCGTCGACGATGATCCGCGCATAGGGGTTGAGCCCGGCCTCGGGACCGGGGCCCAGGAACAGCGGCTGGTTGATGCCGTTCCTGCGCTTGACCGCGAAGGTCGGCAGGTTGCGAAACCCCAGCTTCTGGTACAGGCGCTTGGCCTGACGGTTGTCGTGCAGCACCGACAGGTCGAGGCAGGTCAGCCCGCGGCTCATGAAGTGTTCGATCAGGTGGCGTACCAGCACCTCGCCGACGCCGGGGCGGGTGCAGTGTGGGTCGACCGCCAGGCACCACAGGCTGCTGCCGTGTTCGGGGTCGTCGAAGGCCTTGCTGTGGTTCAGGCCCATGACGCTGCCGATCACCGCGTGGCTGTCTTCGTCCTCGGCCAGCCAGTACACGGGGCCACCGAGGTGGCGCGGGGTCAGCAGGCCGGGGTCGAGCGGCAGCATGCCGCGGGCCTGGTACAGCGCGTTGACCGCCTGCCAGTCCGCCGGGCTCTGCGCACGGCGAATGCGAAAGCCGCGGAACACCCGCTGCGCCGGGCGGTAGTCGGTGAACCACAGGCGCAGGGTGTCGGAAGGGTCGAGGAACAGCTGCTGCGGCGCCTGGGCCAGCACCTGCTGCGGTGCGGCCACGTACAGGGCGATGTCGCGCTCGCCGGCGCGCTCTTGCAGCAGGGCGTCGGCCAGGCTGGCCGGGTCGGGGTAGGTGTGCCCGATCAGCAGGCGGCCCCAGCCACAGTGCACGGCGCGGGGTTGGTCGTGGGGCTCGCTGCCGTCACCGGCCAGGCGCGCCTGCAGGCGTTCGTAGGACGGCGCCTGGCCGCGCAACAGGCGCTGGCCGTAGGCGATTTCGTGGGCTTTCATCGATCAGATTCCTTGTTCGCTGAGCCACAGGTTCAGCGCTGCCAGCTGCCACAGCTTGGAGCCGCGCAACGGGGTGAGCTGGCCATGGGGGTTGCTCAGCAGGCGGTCGAGCATCGCCGGGTTGAACAGGCCACGGTCCTGGCTGGGGTCGGTCAGCAGCTCGCGCACCCAGCCCAGGGTCGCGCCCTCCAGGTGCTTGAGCCCGGGCACCGGGAAGTAGCCTTTCTTGCGGTCGATCACTTCGTGGGGGATGACCCGCCGCGCCGCCTGCTTGAGCACCTGCTTGCCGCCATCGGGCAGCTTGAAGCGCGCCGGGATGCGCGCCGACAGCTCGACCAGGCGGTAGTCGAGGAACGGGGTGCGCGCCTCCAGGCCCCAGGCCATGGTCATGTTGTCCACCCGTTTGACCGGGTCGTCGACCAACATCACCGTGCTGTCCAGGCGCAGCGCCTTGTCCACCGCGTCCGGCGCGCCAGGGCGGGCGAAGTGCTCGCGGACGAAGTCGCCGGCGGCGTCGTTGTCCAGCAGCCAGGGGGCCTGCACGGTGTCGCGGTATTCGCCGTGGCTGCGGTCGAAGAAGGCTTCGCGGTAGGCCGCGAACGGGTCCTGCGCGCCATCCACCTGCGGGTACCAGTGGTAGCCGGCGAACAGTTCGTCGGCGCCCTGGCCGCTCTGCACGCCTTTGCAGTGCTTGGCCACTTCCCGCGACAACAGATAGAAGGCGATGCAGTCATGGCTGACCATCGGCTCGCTCATGGCCCGGAACGCCGCCGGCAGCTGGTCGATGATCTCGTGCTCGGCGATGCGCAACTGGTGGTGGCGGGTGCCGTAATGGCGGGCGATCAGGTCTGAGTACTGGAACTCGTCGCCGCGTTCGCCACCGGCATCCTCGAAACCGATGGAAAAGGTCGACAGGTCGTCGACCCCGGCTTCATGCAGCAGGCCGACCAGCAGGCTCGAGTCGACCCCGCCGGACAACAGCACTCCCACGTCCACCGCCGCGCGCTGGCGGATCGCCACGGCGTCGCGGGTGGCGTCGAGCACCCGGCTGGTCCAGCCTTCCAGGTCCAGCTCCTGCTCGTCGGGGTTGGCCCCGTAGTGCAGTTGCCACCAAGTCTGGCGTTCGACTTCGCCGTGGCGGTCGATGCGCATCCAGGTGCCGGGTTCGAGCTTCTGCACGTTGGCCAGCAGGGTGCGCGGCGCCGGCACCACGGCGTGGAAGTTGAGGTAGTGGTTGAGCGCCACCGGGTCGAGCATCGGATCGATGTCGCCGCCCTTGAGCAGCGCCGGCAGCGTCGAGGCGAAGCGCAGGCGTTCGCCGTTGCGCGACAGGTACAGCGGCTTGACGCCGAGGCGGTCGCGGGCCAGGAACAGGCGCTGGTTGTCGCGTTCCCAGATGGCCAGGGCGAACATGCCGTTGAGCTTGGGCAGCAGCGCTGCGCCCCAGGCGTGGTAGCCCTTGAGCAGCACCTCGGTGTCGCCATCGGAGTGGAAGCTGTAGCCCAGCGCCTGCAGCTCTTCACGCAGCTCGGGGAAGTTGTAGATGGCGCCGTTGAAGGCCAGGGCCAGGCCGAGGGGGTTGTCGACCATCGGCTGCGCCGAGTTGTCGGACAGGTCCATGATCTTCAGCCGGCGGTGGCCGAGGGCGATCGGGCCCTGGCTATGGAAGCCCCAGGCGTCCGGGCCGCGGGGCGCCAGGTGGTGGGTGATGCGCTCCACGGCGGCGAGGTCCGCCGGGCGAGGGGCTTGGTCGAAGGGGGTGAAACGTAACTCTCCTGCTAATCCGCACATAAGTCCTTACCGGTTTTGCCGTTGGGGAAGGTGCCCAAAATAAGGGCACTTAGGTAGGGACCGGGGTGGGTTGCAGGAGTTTTAGATCAATCTGTTATATGGCTTCGGTGGCCATCGCGGGGCAAGTCGCATCGGCGCACCGCGATGGTTTGGTCATTTACCGCGAATCAACCGGCGCAACGCGAACCTGTTCGGGTGGCAGGCCTCGGCCACGGCTCGGGGCATCGGCAGCGGCTCACCACTGACCCACGCCGCAATCAGCTCCCCGGACAGCGGCGCGGTGATCAACCCGCGCGAGCCATGCCCGCTGTTCACATACAGCCCCTCAAGCCACGGGCAGGCGATATCCGGCACCTGCCGCGCATCCTTGGCCAGCGCGGCATAGGCGTCATTGAACGCCTCGGTGTCCGCCACCGGCCCGACGATGGGCAGGTAGTCCGGGCTGGTGCAACGGAACGCCGCGCGACCTTCCAGCTGCGCGACATCGAGCTTGCCGACGGCCAATCGCTCGGCCAGGTCAGTGGAAATCTCGTCCAGCAGCGCCAGGTTGCCCTGGTGCTCGGCGAGGGTGGGCGTGGTGTCCTGGCTGTGGAAGTCGAAGCTGGCGCCCAGGGTGTGCTCATCGCCACGGGGCGGCGCCACATAGCCTTCGGCGCACACCACCGTTTGCAATGCCCGGCTGGCCTCGGTGGCCGGCAAGCGGGTGATCTGCCCGCGAATGCGCTTGAGCGGCAGCCCGGCGCAGGGCGTGAAATTGCGTACCTCGGCGGCACCGGCCAGCACCACCAGCGGCGCGCTGGCCAGCAGGCGTTCGCCGTCCCAGGCTTGCCACAGGCCATCGGCCTTGCGCAGTTCGAGCACATTGGCGTGGCTCAGCAGGCGAATACGCGGCTGACCAAGTTGCGCCTGGCACAGCGCGGGCGGGTGCACCCAGCCACCTTCGGGGTAGAACAAGCCGCCAGCGGGCAGGGCAACGCCGGCGACGGCCTGGGCCTGGTCGCGGTCCAGCACCCGCAGCAGGCTGCTGTCGAACGCCGCCGCCAGTTTGGCCTGGCGCTCGGCCTCTTTGTCGTCGAAGGCCAGTTGCAATACCCCGCAGCCATCCCAGGCCTGGCCGCGTTGCAGGTGCTGCAGCCAGCGGCGGGTATAGCCAAAGCCGGCAAGGATCATCTGCGACAGCGCCGTGCCATGGGCGGACAGCTTGAGGTAGAGCACGCCTTGCGGGTTGCCCGAGGCTTCCTGCGCAGGGCCGTCGTGGCGTTCCAGCACACTGACCTGCCAGCCGCGCGCGGCCAGGCTGGCGGCCGTGGCACTGCCGGCCAGGCCGGCGCCGATCACCAGGGCTTCGCGCGGGCCGGGTGGTGCAGCCGGTCGGGCGTACCAGGGGGCGGGCAGGGCGGCCGGTGCAGCGCTGTAGTGGCCATGCATCACCTCCCATTTCTTGCCCAGCCCCGGCACCTTCTTCATGGTGAAGCCGGCCTCGACCAGCGACCGGCGAACCCAGCCGGTGGTGGTGAACGTGCCGAGGGTGGTACCGGCGTGCGACAGGCGTGCCAGCTGGGCGAACAGCTCGGGGGTCCACATGTCCGGGTTTTTCGCCGGGGCGAAGCCATCGAGGAACCAGGCGTCGATGCGCGCATCGAGCTGCGGCAACTGCTCCAGGGCATCGCCGATCATCAGCGTCAGGGTCACCCGGCCGCCATCGAGGCTGAACTGCTGGAAGCCTGGGTGGATGGCCACGTACTGCTCCAGCAGCGGGCCGGTGAACGCGGCGAACTGTGGCCACAGCTGCATGGCCCGCGCCAGGTCGTCACGGGTCAGCGGGTACTTTTCGACACTGACGAAATGCAGGCGGGCATCGGCATGGGCCAGCTGGTCGAACAGTTGCCAGGCGCAGAAAAAATTCATGCCGGTGCCGAAGCCAGTCTCGCCGATCACCAGGCAGGCGTGTGGCGCCAGTTCGGCGAAACGTTGACGCAGGCGGTTCTGCTCGATGAACACATGCACGGTTTCGTCGATGCCGTCCTCCCTGGAGAAATACACATCGTCGTATTGGCGCGAGTGGGGGCGGCCCTGTTCGTCCCAGTCGATCTGGGCATGTTGCTGGAAGGTGGGCATGGGGGGCTCGGTTGCGGCGGATGGCCGATTTTAAGGCATTGGCCCCATCGCGGGGCAAGCCCGCTCCCACGCCATGTATCGTGGGAGCGGGCTTGCCCCGCGATAGGGCCTGAAGCCTGGCGCGTAATCCGCTAGTCTTGCTAATCCAATGAAGGAGCCCAGCATGTTCGAATCTGCGGAAATCGGTCACAGCATCGACAAGGACACCTACGAGGCCGAAGTGCCCGCCCTGCGCGAGGCGTTGCTCGAAGCCCAGTACGACCTCAAGCAGCAGGGGCGTTTCCCGGTGATCGTGCTGATCAACGGCATCGAGGGCGCCGGCAAGGGCGAGACGGTCAAGCTGCTCAACGAGTGGATGGACCCCCGGCTGATCGAGGTGCGCACTTTCGACCAGCAGACCGACGAAGAGCTGGCGCGCCCGCCGGCCTGGCGCTACTGGCGGGCCCTGCCGCCGAAAGGGCGCATGGGCGTGTTCTTCGGCAACTGGTACAGCCAGATGCTCGAAGGCCGGGTGCACGGCCAGTTCAAGGACGCCGTGCTCGACCAGGCCATCGCCGGGGCCGAGCGCCTGGAGCAGATGCTGTGCGACGAAGGCGCGCTGATCATCAAGTTCTGGTTCCACCTGTCCAAGAAGCAGATGAAGGCGCGGCTCAAGGCGCTGAAGGACGACCCGCTGCACAACTGGCGCATCAGCCCGCTGGACTGGCAGCAATCGGAAACCTACGACCGTTTCGTGCGCTTTGGCGAGCGCGTGCTGCGCCGCACCAGCCGCGACTATGCGCCCTGGCACGTGGTCGAGGGCTTCGACCCGCACTACCGCAGCCTGGCGGTGGGGCGCATCCTGCTGGAAAGCCTGCAGGCTGCACTGGCCAACAACCCCAAGGGCAAGCATCTGGGCAATGTGGCGCCGCTCGGGCGCAGCATCGACCAGAAGAGCCTGCTCGGGGCGCTGGACCTGACCTTGCGCCTGGACAAGCGCGACTACGAAGAACAGCTGGTCACCGAGCAAGCGCGCCTGGCCGGCCTGCTGCGCAACAAACACATGCGTCGGCATGCGCTGGTGGCGGTGTTCGAAGGCAATGACGCCGCGGGCAAGGGCGGGGCGATCCGCCGGGTGGCGGCGGCGCTCGACCCGCGACAGTACCGGATCGTGCCGGTGGCCGCGCCCACCGAGGAGGAGCGCGCCCAGCCTTACCTGTGGCGCTTCTGGCGGCACATTCCGGCGCGCGGCAAGTTCACCATCTTCGACCGCTCCTGGTACGGCCGGGTGCTGGTGGAGCGGGTCGAGGGCTTTTGCAGCCCGGCCGACTGGATGCGCGCCTATGGCGAGATCAATGACTTCGAGGAGCAACTGCGCAACGCCGGGGTGGTGGTGGTCAAGTTCTGGTTGTCCATCGACCAGCAGACCCAGCTTGAGCGTTTCGAGGAGCGCGAGCAGATCCCGTTCAAACGCTACAAGATCACCGAGGAAGACTGGCGCAACCGCGACAAGTGGGACCTCTACAGCGAAGCGGTGGGCGACATGGTCGACCGCACCAGCACCGAGATCGCGCCCTGGACCCTGGTGGAGGCCAACGACAAGCGCTGGGCACGGGTGAAAGTGTTGCGCACCATCAACGAGGCGCTGGAAGCGGCGTTTGCCCGGCACAAGAAGTAGGTGAGGCATCGCGGGGCAAGCCCGCTCCCACGGACGGGCTGCTTCCAACAAGTCGGACACCATCCAGCCCTGGGGGCAATCCACTCCGTGGGAGCGGGCTTGCCCCGCGATAGTTTTCAGCCATGACCCACCGGAATGACCTGATGAATTCTTTTCCCGCAACCCGTCCTCGGCCCGACGCTGCAACCCCTTAGAATCCAGTTTCCCCCACCACGGGCCTGATCGAGGACACCATGCACATCACTTCCGGCCGTTGGGTCTTCGGCCTGCTGCTCGCCCTGTTGACCGCGCTGCTATGGGGCATCTTGCCAATCAAGCTCAAGCAGGTACTGCAAGTGATGGACCCGGTGACCGTCACCTGGTACCGCCTTGCGGTGTCCGGTGGGCTGCTGTTCGCCTGGCTGGCGGCCCGTCGACGCCTGCCTTCGTTCGGCCGGCTGGGCGGCAAGGGCAAACTGCTGATGCTGGTCGCCATCGGCGGGTTGCTGGGCAACTATGTGCTGTACCTGATCGGCCTCAAGCTGCTCAGCCCCGGGACCGCGCAACTGGTGGTGCAACTGGGGCCGGTGTTGTTGCTGGTGGCCAGTGTGTTCGTGTTCAAGGAGCGCTTCAGCCTGGGGCAGGGCATTGGCCTGGTGGTGCTGCTGGCGGGCTTCGGGCTGTTCTTCAACCAGCGCCTGGAAGAATTGCTGACCTCGCTGGGTGCCTACACCACCGGGGTGTTGACCATCCTGTTGGCCACCAGCATCTGGGTGTTCTACGCCCTGAGCCAGAAGCAATTGCTGACGGTGTGGGGGTCGCAGCAGGTGATGATGGTGATGTACCTGGGCTGCGCCCTGCTGCTGACGCCCTGGGTGCACCCGTTGGAGGCCCTGCAATTGAGCCCGGTGCAGGGCTGGTTGCTGCTGGCCTGCTGCCTCAACACGCTGGTGGCCTATGGCGCCTTCGCCGAGGCCCTGGCGCACTGGGAGGCCTCGCGGGTGAGCGCGACCTTGGCGTTGACGCCTTTGGTCACGTTCACTGCGGTGGCGATCGCGGCCTGGCTCTGGCCGGACTACGTGCATGCCGAGGATATCAATGCGCTGGGGTATCTCGGGGCGGTGACGGTGGTGCTGGGGTCGGCGCTGGTGGCGTTGGGGCCATCGTTGGTGGCGGGGTGGAAGGCGCGGCGGGCGCAGCTCGGCTGAAAGCCCATCGCGGGGCAAGTCGCAGCGGCGCACCGCCGCTCCCACGTTGGACCTCCCCCAAGAGTTGTATTGCTTTCCAACTTTTTGGCAAGCCCAGCGTGGGAGCGGCGGTGCGCCGCTGCGACTTGCCCCGCGATAGGTTTCAGCCCTTGCCGCCTGGCGCCAGCATGTTCTCCGGCCTTACCCACTGGTCGAACTGTTCGTTGGTCAGGTACTTCAGCTCCAGTGCCGCCTCGCGCAGGGTCTTGCCTTCGCTGTAGGCCTTCTTGGCGATTTCCGCGGCCTTGTCATAACCGATGTGCGGGTTGAGCGCCGTCACCAGCATCAGCCCGCGCTCCAGGTGCTCGGCCATCTGCCCGGCATCGGGCTCGATGCCGGCCACGCAGTGCTGCTGGAAGTTACGGCAGCCATCGGCCAGCAGCTCGATCGACTGCAGCAGGTTGTGGATGATCACCGGCTTGAAAACGTTCAACTGCAGGTGCCCTTGGCTTGCGGCAAAGCCGATGGCCGCGTCGTTGCCCAGCACCTGGCAGGCCAGCATCGACAGCGCCTCGCATTGGGTCGGGTTGACCTTGCCGGGCATGATCGAGCTGCCGGGCTCGTTGGCCGGCAGGCGTACTTCGGCCAGCCCCGCACGCGGGCCGGAGCCGAGCAGGCGCAGGTCGTTGGCGATCTTCATCAGCGCCACCGCGAGGGTTTTCAGCGCGCCGGCCAGGCTGGTCAGCGGCTCGTGGCCGGCGAGGGCGGCGAACTTGTTCGGTGCGGTGATGAAGGGCAGGCCGGAGAGGGCCGCAAGCTCGGCGGCGATGGCCTCGGCAAACCCATGCGGGGCGTTGAGCCCGGTGCCCACCGCCGTACCGCCCTGGGCCAGCTCGCAGACCGCCGGCAGGGTGGCGCGGATGGCGCGCTGGGCATAGTCGAGCTGGGCGACGAAGGCCGAGACTTCCTGGCCGAAGGTGATCGGCGTGGCGTCCATCATGTGCGTGCGGCCGGTCTTGACCAGCTTCTGGTGGCGCGCCGACAGCTCGGCCAGCCCGGATGACAGTTCGGCGATGGCCGGCAGCAGTTTGTGGTGCACGGCCTGGGCGGCGGCAATGTGCATGGCGGTGGGGAAGCAGTCGTTGGAGCTTTGCGAACGGTTGACGTGATCGTTGGGGTGGACCGGCACCTTGCCGCCACGGCCTTTGCCGGCCAGCTCGTTGGCGCGCCCGGCGATCACCTCGTTGACGTTCATGTTGCTCTGGGTGCCGCTGCCGGTCTGCCAGACCACCAGCGGGAACTGATCGTCGTGTTCGCCGTCGAGCACTTCGTCGGCGGCCTGCTCGATCAGCCGGGCGATGTCGGCGGGCAGGTCGCCGTTGCGATCGTTGACCCGCGCCGCGGCTTTCTTGACCAGCGCCAGGGCGTGCAGCACCGCGAGGGGCATGCGTTCCTTGCCTATGGCGAAGTTGATCAGCGAGCGCTGGGTCTGCGCGCCCCAGTAGGCGTGCTCCGGAACTTCCACCGGGCCCAGGCTGTCTGTCTCGATACGGCTCATGCTGCGCTCACTCCTTTGTAGTCCGAATTCGCAGTTTAGGCCCTGATTCGACCAAGCGGTTCCCACGCTCGTCGTAGCCCTTGAGCACTTCGCCATCACAGCGCAGAATGCTCTACTCTGAGGTACCCGCCTCCCTTTCTTGAAGGAAATGCAATGACCCGTCTCCGTGTCCTCTGTGCCGCCGTAGCCCTGGTCTGTGCCAGCGGCCAGGTACTCGCTGCCACCCCCAGCCACAATGCCGCCGCCGAGAAGTTCCTGACCCTGGCCAACGCCGACAAGCTGGGCACCCCGGTGTACATGCAGGTCCAGCAGATGTTCGCCCAGCGCTTCGAGCAGACCAAGGCGCCGGCCTCCAAGAAAACCGTACTCGACAGCTACCAGGCCAAGGCCAACGCCGCCCTGGACAACGCCATCGGCTGGAAGAAGCTCAAGCCGAAGATGGTCGACCTGTACACCGCCACCTTCACCGAAGGCGAGCTGAACGACCTGGTCAAGTTCTACGAGTCGCCGCTGGGCAAGAAAGTCCTGCGCGAAATGCCCAAGGTCACCCAGCAGTCGGCCCAGCTCACCCAGCAGAGCCTCGAGCCTGCGGTACCGGTGGTCAACAAGCTGCTCGACGACATGACCAAGGAACTCGACCCGAACGCCGGCAAGGCCCCGGCCAAGAAGTGAGCCCATCGCGATGAGCATGCAGCAACGCATCGAACAGCAACTGGCGCCGCTGGGCACCGCGCACCTTGAAGTGCTCAACGAAAGCCACATGCACAGCCGTGGCCAGGAGACGCACTACAAGGCGGTGCTGGTCAGCGAGCAGTTCGCCGGGCTGAACAGCGTCAAGCGTCACCAGAAGGTCTACGCCACCATGGGCGAGCTGATGGGCGAAATTCACGCCCTGGCCATTCACACCTACACCCCCGACGAGTGGGCGCAGGTGGGCAGTGCGCCGGCTTCGCCGGTGTGTGCGGGCGGCGGGCACTGAATCCTCCCTGGGATTCTGGTAGACTGCCGCCCCCTGTATATACCGTACCGACGCCATCGCGGGGCAAGCCCGCTCCCACGCTATAGCCCGTGGGAGCGGGCTTGCCCCGCGATGGCGTCGGTACAGTCGTTTTTGTCATTCCGGTCCGCCCCTTACGAGGGCAACCACCTGGAGATTCAACGCAATGACCCAACCGATCGTCGTGGCGGCGCTGTACAAGTTCGTCACCCTGGAAGACTACCTCGAGCTGCGCGAGCCGCTGCTCAATGCCATGCTTGAGAACGGCGTCAAAGGCACCCTGCTGCTGGCCCATGAAGGTATCAACGGCACCGTGTCGGCCACCCGTGAAGGCATCGACGGGCTGCTGGCCTGGCTGCGCAACGACCCGCGCCTGGTGGACGTCGACCATAAAGAGTCGTACTGCGACGAACAGCCGTTCTACCGCACCAAGGTCAAACTCAAGAAAGAGATCGTCACCCTCGGCGTGCCGGGCGTGGACCCGAACAAGGCAGTGGGCACCTACGTCGAGCCGAAAGACTGGAACGCCCTGATCAGCGACCCTGAAGTGCTGCTGATCGACACCCGCAACGACTACGAAGTGGCCATCGGTACCTTCAAGGGCGCCATCGACCCGAAGACCGAGACCTTCCGCGAGTTCCCCGAATACATCAAGGCCAACTTCGACCCCAGCAAGCACAAGAAGGTCGCCATGTTCTGCACCGGTGGCATCCGTTGCGAAAAAGCCTCGAGCTACATGCTCGGTGAGGGCTATGAAGCGGTCTATCATCTGAAGGGTGGCATCCTGAAATACTTCGAGGAAGTACCTCAGGAAGAAAGCCTGTGGGACGGCGACTGCTTCGTCTTCGACAACCGGGTCACCGTACGTCACGACCTGAGCGAAGGCGAGTACGACCAGTGCCACGCTTGCCGC
This sequence comes from Pseudomonas sichuanensis, assembly GCF_003231305.1. Lineage (GTDB taxonomy): Bacteria > Pseudomonadota > Gammaproteobacteria > Pseudomonadales > Pseudomonadaceae > Aquipseudomonas > Aquipseudomonas sichuanensis. Next base: position 61,036 of record NZ_QKVM01000006.1, read on the forward strand.
CACCCGGTCGATGCGAAGGATCGTGAGTCCGAGCACTATTCGCCAGGCGTGAGCTGCCCGCATTGCTGGGACAACCTGAGCGAGAAGACCCGGCGCAGCGCCATCGACCGCCAGAAGCAGATCGAGCTGGCCAAGGCGCGCAACCAGCCGCACCCGATCGGTTTCAACTACAAAGCCGAGGCCTGATGCATGTCCGCACGCCTGCTCTATGTGATGGACCCGATGTGCTCCTGGTGCTGGGGTTTCGCCCCGGTGGCCGAAGCGCTGATCGCCCAGGCGCGCGAGGCCGGTGTCAGCACCCGCCTGGTACCGGGCGGCTTGCGTACCGGCGGCAGCGCCCTGGACGCCTCGACCCGCAAGTACATCCTCGAGCATTGGCAGGCGGTGCATGACGCCACCGGGCAACCGTTCCGTTTTGACGGCGCGATGCCTGACGGTTTCGTCTACGACACCGAGCCCGCCTGCCGCGCCCTGGTTGCGGCGCGTGAGCTGGACGAGCAACGTGCCTGGAGCCTGCTCAAGCTGATCCAGGCGTCGTTCTACGAGCAGGGCGTGGATGTCACCCGTGCCCCGCAACTGGTCGAGCTGGCCGAACAGGCCGGGTTCGATCGGGAGGCGTTCTCCCTGCGCTTCGCCAGCCACGACACCCGCACCGCCACCACGGCCGATTTCGCCTGGGTGCAGGACCTGGGCATCGCCGGCTTCCCCACGCTGCTGGCCGAGCGTAACGGCCAGCTGGCCCTGCTGACCAACGGCTATCAGCCGCTGCAGAGCCTGCAACCCTTGCTCGGCCGCTGGCTGCAGCAGGCCGTTTGTGCTTGACCTGCCTGGGTCGCCAGACCCTGTTCCCGGGAAGCCCCCCGCTGTGCCCGATCGCTTGAGCTGGGCGGAAATCCGCCGCCTGGCTCTTCACCACAAGAAAGCCCTGTGGAGCGCCAACCTGGTGGCCGTGTTCGCCGCCCTGTGCAGTGTGCCGATCCCCTTGCTGCTGCCGCTGCTGGTGGACGAAGTGTTGCTGGGGCATGGCGATGCCGCGCTCAAATGGATGAACCACCTGCTGCCCAGCGGCTGGCAGGTGGCCGCCGGTTATATCGGCCTGATGCTCTGCGCCACGCTGACCCTGCGCCTGGCAGCGCTGGCCTTCAACGTGGTCCAGGCCAAGCTGTTCGCGGGCCTGGCCAAGGATATTGTCTACCGCTTGCGCATCCGCCTGATCGAGCGGCTCAAGCGCATCTCGCTGCAGGAGTATGAAAGCCTGGGCAGCGGCACGGTGACCACGCACCTGGTCACCGACCTGGATACCCTCGACAAGTTCGTCGGCGAAACCCTCAGCCGTTTCCTGGTGGCGGTGCTGACACTCACCGGCACGGCGGCGATCCTGATCTGGATGCACTGGCAACTGGCGCTGCTGATCCTGCTGTTCAACCCGCTGGTGATCTATTTCACCGTGCAGTTGGGCAAACGCGTCAAGCACCTGAAAAAGCTCGAGAACGACAGCACTGCACGCTTCACCCAGGCATTGACCGAAACCCTCGATGCGATCCAGGAGATCCGCGCCGGCAACCGCCAGGGCTATTTCCTCGGCCGCCTTGGCCTGCGGGCCCGCGAGGTGCGCGACTACGCCGTCGCTTCGCAGTGGAAAAGCGATGCCAGCGGCCGCGCCAGCGGGCTGTTGTTCCAGTTCGGCATCGATATCTTCCGTGCCGCCGCCATGCTCACCGTGCTGTTCTCCGACCTGTCCATCGGCCAGATGCTGGCGGTGTTCAGCTACCTGTGGTTCATGATCGGCCCGGTGGAGCAATTGCTCAACCTGCAGTACGCCTACTACGCAGCAGGCGGCGCCTTGAGCCGGCTCAACGAGCTGCTGGCGCGCGCCGACGAGCCGCAGTACCCGGCGGCCAGCGACCCGTTCGCCGGGCGTGAGACGGTGGGGATCGAGGTGCGTGACCTGCGTTTTGCCTATGCCGAAGAGCCGGTGCTGGACCAGTTGAACCTGTCCATCGCCCCGGGTGAGAAGGTGGCGATCGTCGGCGCCAGTGGGGGTGGCAAGAGCACCCTGGTGCAACTGTTGCTGGGGCTGTACAGCGCCCAGGCCGGGACCATCCGCTTTGGTGGTGCGAGCCTTCAGGAAATCGGCCTGGAGACCCTGCGCGAGCACGTCGCGGTGGTGCTGCAGCATCCGTCGCTGTTCAACGACAGCGTGCGCGCCAACCTGACCATGGGCCGCGACTGCAGCGACGACGCTTGCTGGCATGCGCTGCGTATCGCCCAGCTGGATGCCACCATCGCGGCACTCCCCCAGGGCCTGGACAGCGTGGTCGGCCGCTCCGGGGTACGCCTGTCCGGTGGCCAGCGCCAGCGCCTGGCGATTGCGCGCATGGTGCTGGCCGAGCCCAAGGTGGTGATTCTCGACGAGGCCACCTCGGCGCTGGATGCCGCCACCGAGTACAACCTGCACCAGGCTTTGGCGCGTTTCCTCAGCGGGCGCACCACGTTGATCATCGCCCACCGGCTGTCGGCGGTGAAACAGGCCGACCGGGTGCTGGTGTTCGATGGCGGGCATGTAGCCGAGGATGGCGATCACCAGCAACTGATCGCCGAAGGTGGCTTGTACGCCAAGCTGTACGGGCATCTGCAGCAGACCTGAAGCCGTTCTGTGTGAGGCTTTTCACGCCTGTGAATAATGCCCCGGCTGTGCGGGCTGCGTGGGAGCGGGCTTGCCCCGCGATACAAGCGCCACGGTAATCGCGGGGCAAGCCCGCTCCCACGGTCTTTGCCTGAGCAAGGGCATGAATTCCCGCCTTCAAAAAGCACGCCGCAGCTATGGCAAATGGCCTACGCTGTGCTGTGTCTAGGTCGATTCGTGCCTTATCTGCCGCCGTGACAGGGACTACATGAAGGGAAATCGGACTCTCGAAGCGCCAAGGCTGCTGGGCATCATCTGGCCTTTCGTTGCCGTTGTGGTTTTCCAGGTGCTGCTGGGCAGCCTCAGCCTCTATGCGTTGTCCTCGGTGCGTGCCTACGTGGCGGGGGAAAGCCTGTGGTCCAAGGCGCAGAAAGACGCCATCTACTACCTGAGCCTTTACGCCGACGACCGGCATCCGCTGACCTACCAGCGCTATCGTCAGGCCATTCTGGTGCCCCAGGGCGACCACAACCTGCGCCTGGCGCTCGACCGGCCGGAGCCCGACATCGAGGCCGCGCGCAAGGGCATCCTGCAGGGCGGCAACCACCCGGACGATGTCGCTCGGATCATCTGGTTCTACCGCAATTTTCGCGACATCAGCTACATGCAGACCGCCATCGACTACTGGGATATCGGCGACGATTACTTGCGCCAACTCGACGTGCTGGCCGGCGAGATGCGCGAGGGCTTTGTCGGCGGTGCCGTCGACGCCGGCCAGGTGGCGCAATGGAAGGCCCGCATCGTCGCCATCAACGATGGCGTGACCCCGGCGGCCAAAGCCTTCAGCGATGCCCTGGGCGAGGGCTCGCGGGCGCTGCTCAAAGTGCTGATGCTCACCAACCTGGTCACTGCACTGTTCCTCATCGCCATGGCCTGGCTGCGCTCAAGCAAGCTGCTGGCCCAGCGCCAGGCGTTCGCCAGTGCCTTGCAGGAAGAGTGGGAGCGGGCGCAGGTCACCCTCGAGTCGATCGGCGATGCGGTGATCACCACCGACGTCGATGGCTGTATCACCTTCATGAACCCTGCTGCCGAGCAACTGACTCACTGGCAGGCCGCCCAGGCCGAGGGCCTGCCACTGGCGGCGTTGTTCAGCCTGCTCGACGAGAACGCCGAGAAGGACAGCCGGACCCTGGTCGAGCAGGTGCTCAGCGGCAGCCTCAAGGGCACCGACGAACATGCCCGGTTGATCCAGCGCCTGGATGGCAGCACGGTGTCCATCAACCTGGTGGGTTCGCCGATACTCACCGACGGCCAGGTCAGCGGCATCGTCGTGGTGCTCCACGACATGACCCAGGAGCGTCAATACATCGCCAACCTGTCATGGCAGGCGACCCATGACGCCCTCACCGGGCTGGCCAACCGCCGCGAATTCGAATATCGCCTGGAGCAGGCGCTCAACACCCTGATGCGCCAGGCGGGGCGCCATTCGTTGATGTTCCTCGACCTCGACCAGTTCAAGCTGGTCAACGACACCTCTGGCCATGCCGCCGGCGACGAGTTGCTGCGGCATATCTGCGCGGTGCTTCAGTCGGGCCTGCGCGAGGGTGACACCCTGGCGCGCCTGGGGGGCGACGAATTCGGCGTGCTGCTGGAGAACTGCCCGCCGGAGCAGGCCGAGCGCATTGCCGAGCAGTTGCGCCAGGTGGTGCAGAGCCTGCATTTTGTGTGGAAGGGTCGGCCATTCGTCACCACCGTGAGTATTGGCCTGGTGCATATCGCCCAGGCACCGAGCACCCTGGAGGCGTCGCTGCGGGCTGCCGACATGGCCTGCTACATGGCCAAGGAGAAAGGGCGCAACCGGGTCCAGGTGTATCACGCCGACGACAGCGAGCTGTCCATGCGCTTTGGCGAGATGGCCTGGATCCAGCGCCTGCATGTGGCGCTGGAAGAGAACCGCTTCTGCCTGTACGCCCAGGAAATCGCCCCCCTGCAAGGGCAGGAAGGCCCCGGCCATATCGAGATCCTGTTGCGTCTGCACGATGAAAGTGGCCGCACCATCCTGCCCAGCAGCTTCATCCCGGCGGCCGAGCGTTACGGGTTGATGACGGCCCTCGATCGCTGGGTGGTGCGCAGTGTGTTCCAGGTGATCCGCCAATGCCTGGACGAGGGGCGCGAAGGGCCGTTGGCCCTGTGCGCGATCAACCTGTCGGGGGCGAGCATCGGTGACGACAACTTCCTTGAATACCTGCAACGGCTGTTCGGCGAGTTCGATATTCCGCCACGGCTCATCTGTTTCGAAATAACCGAGACCAGCGCAATTGCCAATCTTGGGAGCGCGATTCGATTCATTAATGAATTGAAAGGGCTGGGCTGCAAGTTCTCCCTCGATGACTTCTGCGCCGGGATGTCGTCATTCGCCTATTTGAAACATTTGCCGGTAGACTTCCTGAAGATCGACGGAAGTTTTGTCAAAGACATGCTCGACGACCCGATCAATCGGGCTATGGTTGAGGTGATCAATCACATCGGTCATGTGATGGGTAAGCGCACCATCGCCGAGTTCGTCGAGACGCCGTTGATCGAACAGGCATTGCAGGAAATCGGCGTGGATTACGCCCAGGGTTATCTCATCGAGCGGCCGCAGGTATTCACCTGCGACAGCCTGCAGCGCCAACGGATTGCCGCGAGACCCCTGTTACACCGGGCGCCGGGGACCTTTCGCTGACCACAGCCCGGGAATCACAGGGAATCAAGGAGCTGACAGTGATTGATTCATTCATAAGGATCGGACCCTTGATGGATCCGGCTAGTTACCCGGATTGGGCCCAGCAACTGATCGAGGATTGCCGCGAAAGCAAGCGCAGGGTGGTCGAGCACGAGTTCTACCAGCGCCTGCGCGATGGTCAGCTGCGCCCGGCGACCGTGCGCCAGTACCTGATCGGCGGTTGGCCGGTGGTCGAGCAGTTCTCGCTGTACATGGCCCACAACCTCACCAAGACCCGCTACGGGCGCCACGCCGGTGAAGACATGGCGCGGCGCTGGCTGATGCGCAATATCCGCGTCGAACTCAACCATGCCGACTACTGGGTGCACTGGTGCCAGGCCCACGGTATTCACCTGCACGAGTTGCAGGCGCAGGAAGTGCCGCCAGAGCTCAACGGCCTCAACGACTGGTGCTGGCGGGTCTGCGCCACCGAGTCACTGGCCATCGCCATGGCCGCCACCAACTACGCCATCGAAGGTGCCACGGGCGAGTGGTCGGCGGTGGTCTGCGCGAATGACACTTACGCCCAGGGTTTCCCCGACGAAACCCGCAAACGCGCGATGAAGTGGCTGAAGATGCACGCCCAGTACGACGATGCGCACCCGTGGGAAGCGCTGGAGATCATCTGCACGCTGGCGGGTGAGAATCCGACGCTGGGGCTGCGCACCGAACTGCGGCGGGCGATCTGCAAGAGCTACGACTGCATGTTCCTGTTCCTGGAGCGTTGCATGCAGCTGGAAGGGCGCCAGCAAGGGCGGCTGCGGCCGGCCTTGGCGGCGGGCTGAAAGCATCGCGGGGCAAGCCCGCTCCCACGCTTTGGGCTGCCTCCAGGAAGTTGGACAACAATCCAGCCCTTGGGGGGAGAGCAAAGCGTGGGAGCGGGCTTGCCCCGCGATTTCCTTACTGTGCGTTCAGCGCCTGGCCGTTCACTTCCTTGCTATCCGGCCCCATCAGGTACAGATACACCGGCATGATCTCTTCGGGCAGCGGATTGTTCTGCGGGTTCTCGCTCGGGTAAGCCTGTGCCCGCATCGCCGTGCGCGTGGCGCCCGGGTTTATGCTGTTGGCGCGTACCGGCGCCACGCCTTCCAGCTCGTCGGCCAGGGTCTGCATCAGCCCTTCGGTGGCGAACTTCGACACGCCATAGGCGCCCCAGTAGGCCCGGCCCTTGCGCCCGACGCTGCTGGAGGTGAACACCACCGAGGCGTCGTCCGACAGCTTGAGCAGCGGCAGCAGGGTACTGGTGAGCATGAAGGTGGCGTTGACGTTGATGTGCATCACCCGCATGAAGTTGTCGCCCGACAGCTGCTCCATCGGCGTGCGCGGGCCGATGATCGAGGCGTTGTTGAGCAGGCCGTCGAGGCGGCCGAACTGTTCCTCGATCATCACCGCCAGTTCGTCGTACTGGTGCGGCAGGGCGGTTTCGAGGTTGAACGGGATGACCGCTGGCTGCGGATGACCGGCGGCTTCGATCTGGTCGTAGACCTCGTTGAGGTTGGCCTCGGTCTTGCCCAGCAGTAGGACCGTGGCGCCCAGGGCGGCATAGGCCTTGGCGGCGGCGGCGCCGATGCCGCGGCCGGCGCCGGTGACCAGGATGATCCGGCCTTTGAGCAGGTCGGGGCGGGCGGTGTAGTCGAACATTTCCAGTTCCCTGTAGTTGAGGGCGACATGCGCGTGGGGTGGGTTTGCCCCGCGATGGCGCCGGTGCGGCCAGGCGCATTGCTTGACCGGGCGCTATCGCGGGGCAAGCCCGCTCCCACGGGACCCTATTACTGTTGATCCATCAGCAGCCGCACAGCGCGCTGTCGATCACCTTGCGCAGCTCAAGCGGGTGGTCCACCACCACGTCGGCGCCCCAGTTGTTGGGGTTGTCCTGTGGATGAATATAGCCATAGCGCACGGCGGCGGTGCGGGTGCCGGCATCGCGGCCGGACTCGATATCGCGCAGGTCGTCGCCGACGAACAGCACGCTGGCCGGGTCCAGGTTCAGTGTCTTGCAGGCGAGGATCATCGGCTCCGGGTCGGGCTTGCTGCGCTTCACGTGCTCGGGGCAGATCAGCAGCGCCGAGCGCTCGGCCAGGCCCAGGCGCTGCATGATCGGCTCGGCGAAACGCACCGGCTTGTTGGTGACCACGCCCCACAGCAGGTTGCCGCGCTCGATGTCGGCCAAAAGCTCGGCCATGCCGTCGAACAGCTTGCTGTGCACCGCGCAGTCGCGCTGGTAGCGCTCGAGGAACTCCTGGCGCAGGGCCTCGAAGCCGTCGGCGTCCGGGTCCATGGCGAAGGTCGCGGCAACCATGGCGCGGGCGCCGCCGGAAATCTCGTCGCGGATGCGCGCGTCGTCGATGGCCGGCAGGCCGCGCTCGGCGAGCATCGCCTGGCAGATGGCGATGAAGTCCGGCGCGGTGTCCAGCAGGGTGCCATCCATGTCGAAGAGTACTGCTCGCAGGCGCATGCTCATTCCTCGCGCAGGGTCTGGATCATGTAGTTGACGTCGACGTCGTTGTTCAGCTTGTAGTGCTTGGTCAGCGGGTTGTAGGTGAGGCCGATGATGTCCTTCACTTCCAGGCCGGCAGCGCGGCTCCAGGCGCCCAGTTCGGAGGGGCGGATGAACTTCTTGAAGTCGTGGGTGCCGCGCGGCAGCATCTTGAGGATGTACTCGGCGCCGACGATGGCCAGCAGGTAGGCCTTGGGGTTGCGGTTGATGGTCGAGAAGAACACCTGGCCGCCGGGCTTGACCATGCGGTAGCAGGCGCGGATCACCGAGGACGGGTCAGGCACGTGCTCGAGCATTTCAAGGCAGGTGACCACGTCGAACTGCTGGGGCATTTCCTCGGCCAGGGCCTCGGCGGTGATCTGCCGGTATTCGACTTCGACGCCGGACTCCAGCTGGTGCAACTGGGCCACCGCCAGTGGTGCCTCGCCCATGTCGATGCCGGTGACGGTGGCGCCGCGCTGGGCCATCGCTTCACTGAGGATGCCGCCGCCGCAGCCGACGTCGAGCACTTTCTTGCCGGCCAGGCTGACCCGCTCGTCGATCCAGTTGACGCGCAACGGGTTGATGTCGTGCAGGGGCTTGAACTCGCTTTCGCGGTCCCACCAGCGGTGGGCCAGGGCTTCGAACTTGGCGATTTCGGCGTGGTCGACGTTGCTCATCTGAACAGTCCTCTGAAACTTCGATAAAGAGTGTCACGGGGCGGCAGCCGTGGCTGCCGGCCAGTCATTCGTTGTGCCCGCCGATGCGGGCTCCCCAGGCGCGGGCCGTGGCGGCCAGGGCCTGCTCGTCCATCCGCGTCAGGCGGCGGTCCTGCACCAGGGGGTGGCCGGCGACCCAGACGTCCTTGACGCAGTCGCGGCCGGTGGCGTAGATCAGTTGCGAAACCGGGTCGTGCACGGGTTGCTGGGCCAGGCCGGACAGGTCGAACACGACCAGGTCGGCGGCCTTGCCCGGCTCCAGTGAGCCGGTCACGTCCTCAAGGCCCAGCGCCCGGGCGCCATTGAGCGTGGCCATGCGCAGTGCCCGGTGGGCATCCAGGGCGGTGGTGCTGCCGGCGACGGCCTTGGCCAGCAGGGCGGCGGTGCGGGTTTCGCCGAGCAGGTCCAGGTCGTTGTTGCTGGCCGCGCCATCGGTACCGACGGCCACGTTCACGCCGGCCTGCCACAGGCGCTCCACCGGGCAGAAGCCGCTGGCCAGCTTGAGGTTGGATTCCGGGCAGTGGACCACGCTGGTGTTGCTTTCTACCAGCAGCGCCAAGTCCTCGTCGCTGACCTGGGTCATGTGCACCGCCTGCAGGTTGGGGCCGAGCAGGCCCAGGCGAGCAAGGCGCGCCAGCGGGCGCTCGCCGGTGTCGTTGAGCGCCTGCTCGACTTCGCTGGCGGTCTCGTGGATGTGCATGTGCAGCGGCGCGTCGAGCTGATCGGCGATGATGCGGATCTTTTCCAGGTTCTGGTCACTGACCGTGTAGGGCGCGTGCGGGCCGAGGGCGATGCTGATGCGCGGGTGGTGACGCAGGTCGCCGAACAGTTCGATGGCCAGTTGCAGGCCTTCTTCCGGGGTGCGTGCGCCAGGGATCGGGAAGTCCAGCAGCGGCACGGCGATCTGTGCGCGGATGCCACTGCGGTGCACGCGGTCACAGGCTTCGCGGGGGAAGAAATACATGTCGGCGAAGCAGGTGATGCCGCCCTTGAGCTGCTCGGCGATGGCCAGGTCGGTGCCGTCGCGCACGAATGCTTCGTCGACCCAGCGCCCCTCCGCCGGCCAGATGTGCTCCTGGAGCCAGGTCATCAACGGCAGGTCGTCGGCCAGCCCGCGGAACAGGCTCATGGCGGCATGGCCATGGGCGTTGACCAGCCCAGGGCTGAGCAGGCAGTCGGGCAGCTCGCGCACTGCGTTCGCCCGGGGTGCCCGCTCGCGCGGGCCGAGCCAGGCGATCAGGCCGTCGCGAATGCCCAGCGCGTGCCCCGTCAGCACCACCCCCGCCGGCTCCACGGGCACCAGCCATTGCGGTACGAGCAGCAGGTCGAGAGGGGGAGTGGCGGTGGGCATGCGCGGCATATACCTGGGTCGGTTCGGCGAAACGCGCAGTATACCCGAGCGTCCGGGGCTGAGGGTCGCTATAATCGCCGGCTTTTGATGCCAGGGCGACGGGGAGAGGCGATGCGCGAGCAACTTTTGGCGGCGGAGACGGTGACGGGCATCCAGTGGCGCGACGGCGCGTTGCACCTGCTCGACCAGCGCCTGCTGCCGCTCGAGCAGCATTGGCTGACCTGCACCGACGTTGCGGCGGTGGTCGAGGCGATCGGCGACATGGCCGTGCGCGGTGCTTCGGCGATCGGCATCTGCGCCGCCTACGGGCTGGTGCTGGCGTTGCGTCAGCGGCTGGCCGAAGGCGACGGCTGGGAAGAGGCCCTGGAAGAAGACTTCATGATGCTGGGCGAGGCGCGCCCCACGCCGGCCAACCTGTTCTGGGCGCTCAACCGAATGCGCGAACGCCTGCAGCGCCTTCGCCCTGAAGAGGACGTGCTGGCGGCGTTGGAGGCCGAGGCGGTCGCTATTCATGAAAGCGATCGGGAAGCCAACCTGACCATGGCCCAGTTCGGTGTCGAGCAGATCCGCAAGCACCAGGGCAGCGAGCAGGTGCTGCTGACCCATGGCAATGCCGGGGCGCTGGCCAGCGGTGGTTTCGGTACCGCGCTGGGGGTGATCCGGGCCGCGGCGCTGGAAGGCATGGTCGAGCGGGTTTACGCCTGTGAGTCGCGCCCGTGGTTGCAGGGCTCGCGCCTGACGGCCTGGGAGCTGGCCGCCGATGGCGTGCCGGTGACCGTGGTCGCCGATTCTGCCGCCGGGCACCTGATGAAGGTCAAGGGCATTACTTGGGTGGTGGTCGGTGCCGACTGTATCGCCGCCAATGGCGACGTGGCGGCGAAGATCGGCACCTATCAGATGGCAGTCACGGCCATGCACCATGGCTTGCGCTTCATGGTGGTGGCGCCGAGCACCAGCATCGACCTGAACCTGGCCACGGGTGAAGACATCCCGCTGGAAGTGCGCGGTGAAGAAGAACTGCTGGAGGTGGAAGGCATCCAGGTGACGGCCGATGTCGAGGCCTACAACCCGGTGGTGGATGTCACGCCGGCCGACCTGATCGATGTGATCGTTACCGAAAGAGGCGTCGTCGAGCGCCCGGATACCGCGAAAATCGCCCAGCTGATGTGTCGCAAACGCCTGCATTGAGGGGTTTTCAGCGGCTTCGCCCTGTCCAAACGGATGGGGCTTTTGCAGGGTACGGCGGCATCCTGCCATATCTCCCATGCGCCCAGCCTTTGTGGTAACATCCGGCAGTTTCCAAGGCCGCTCGTTGAGGCGGTCTTCATTGCGCAGATCCATGGCACAACTCATTGATTTGTCGTATGTCGTCGCACCCCTATGCGCTGCGGCGGCGAGCTTCGTTCGTCCTTCGAGGGATCAGGCGAAGTTTCACCAGAAAAAGGAATCAGGCTTCTCATGGGCGAACTGGCCAAAGAAATCCTCCCGGTCAATATCGAAGACGAACTGAGACAGTCTTACCTCGACTACGCGATGAGCGTGATTGTCGGGCGAGCGCTGCCCGATGCGCGTGACGGCTTGAAGCCCGTGCATCGTCGCGTTCTGTATGCGATGAGCGAACTGGGCAACGACTGGAACAAGCCGTACAAGAAATCCGCCCGTGTGGTCGGTGACGTGATCGGTAAGTACCACCCCCACGGCGATACGGCCGTGTACGACACCATCGTGCGTATGGCGCAGCCGTTCTCGCTGCGCTACCTGCTGGTCGATGGCCAGGGCAACTTCGGTTCGGTGGACGGCGACAACGCCGCGGCCATGCGATACACCGAAGTGCGCATGTCCAAGCTGGCCCACGAGCTGCTGGCCGACCTGCACAAAGAGACCGTCGACTGGGTGCCCAACTACGACGGCACCGAGCAGATCCCGGCGGTCATGCCGACCCGTATCCCCAACTTGCTGGTCAACGGCTCCAGCGGTATCGCCGTGGGCATGGCCACCAACATTCCGCCGCACAACCTGGGCGAAGTGATCGATGGCTGCCTGGCCCTGATCGACAACTCCGATATCACGGTCGATGAGCTGATGCAGTTCATCCCGGGGCCGGACTTCCCGACGGCCGGCCAGATCAACGGTCGCCAGGGCATCATCGAGGCCTATCGCACCGGCCGTGGCCGCATTTATATGCGCGCCCGCTCCGAGATCGAAGACATCGACAAGGTCGGTGGTCGCCAGCAGATCGTCATCACCGAGCTCCCTTACCAGCTGAACAAGGCGCGTCTGATCGAAAAGATCGCCGAGCTGGTGAAAGAGAAGAAGATCGAAGGCATCACCGAGCTGCGCGACGAGTCCGACAAGGACGGCATGCGCATCGTCATCGAGCTGCGCCGCGGCGAGGTGCCGGAAGTGGTGCTCAACAACCTCTACCAGCAGACCCAGCTGCAGAGCGTGTTCGGCATCAACATCGTTGCCCTGATCGACGGTCGCCCGCGCCTGCTCAACCTCAAGGACCTGCTCGAAGCGTTCGTCCGTCACCGCCGCGAAGTGGTGACCCGCCGTACCGTGTTCGAGCTGCGCAAGGCCCGCGAGCGTGGCCACATCCTTGAAGGCCAGGCCGTCGCGCTGTCCAACATCGACCCGGTCATCGCCCTGATCAAGGCTTCGCCGACGCCTTCCGAGGCCAAGGAAGCGCTGGTTGCCATGGCCTGGGAATCCAGCGCCGTGCAGGTGATGGTCGAACGCGCCGGTGCCGAGTCGTGCCGCCCGGAAGACCTGCCGGAGCAATACGGCCTGCGCGAAGGCAAGTACTACCTGTCGCCGGAACAGGCCCAGGCCATTCTCGACCTGCGCCTGCACCGCCTGACGGGCCTGGAGCACGAGAAACTGCTGGCCGAGTACCAGGAGATTCTCGAGCAGATCGGCGAGCTGATCCGCATCCTCAGCAGCGCCGAGCGCCTGATGGAAGTGATCCGCGAAGAGCTCGAAGCGATTCGCGCCGAATACGGCGATGCCCGCCGCACCGAGATCCTCAATGCCAGCCACGACCTCAACTACGGCGACATGATCCCGGAAGAAGAGCGCGTGGTGACCATCTCCCACGGTGGTTATGCCAAGACCCAGCCGCTGTCCGCGTACCAGGCCCAGCGCCGTGGTGGCAAGGGCAAGTCGGCTACCGGCGTCAAGGACGAGGACTACGTCGAACACCTGCTGGTCGCCAACAGCCATGCCACCCTGTTGCTGTTCTCCAGCAAGGGCAAGGTGTACTGGAAGAAAACCTACGAAATCCCAGAGGCTTCCCGCGCCGCTCGCGGTCGTCCGCTGGTCAACCTGCTGCCGCTGGAAGAAGGTGAGCGCATCACCGCCATGCTGCAAATCGACCTGGAGGCGCTGCAGCAGCACGCAGACCCTGAGGAAGAGCTGGAGGACAGCGACGACAGCGTGATCGAAGGCGAACTGGTGGAAGTCGAGGAGATCGACGAGGAAGACGGCGACACGCCAGAGTGGGTTGCCGAAGCGACAGGCGCCTACATCTTCATGGCCACCGCCTCCGGTACCGTCAAGAAGACCCCGCTGGTGCAGTTCGCCCGTCCGCGTTCCAATGGCCTGATCGCCCTGAAGCTCAAAGAGGGTGACACCCTGATCGCCGCGGCCATCACCGACGGCGCCAAGGAAGTCATGATGTTCTCCGACGCCGGCAAGGTGATCCGTTTCGCCGAAAGCGTCGTGCGTGAAATGGGCCGTACCGCCCGTGGCGTGCGTGGCATGAAGCTGGGCAAAGGGCAGCAGATCATTTCGATGCTGATCCCGGAGTCCGGCGCGCAGATCCTCACCGCCTCCGAGCGTGGCTTCGGCAAGCGTACCCCGCTGTCCAAGTTCCCGCGGCGCGGCCGTGGTGGTCAGGGCGTGATCGCCATGGGTACCAAGGGGCGCAACGGCCTGCTGGTCGGCGCTATCCAGGTGCAGGAAGGCGAAGAGATCATGCTGATCTCCGACCAGGGCACGCTGGTGCGCACGCGGGTTGGCGAGGTGTCCAGCCTGAGCCGTAACACCCAGGGTGTGACGCTGATCAAGCTGGCTGCCGACGAGACGCTGGTGGGCCTGGAGCGTATCCAGGAGCCGTCCGAGGACGAACTCGATGATGTAATCGAGGCGGGCGAGGAGGGCGCACCGCTCGACGCGGTGGATGCCGCCGACGAGGACAGCGCCGGCGCTGAAGAGGCGCCGCAAGAGTAAGCAAGTGCAACAACCCGAACGGGGCGACCAAGGTCGCCCCGTTTGACTGATTACAGCAGGCAACGTCCTGAAGGGCGGTGCAATGCCCAGTGGGGGCGGGTTTACCCGCGAAGGCGCCGTCGCGGTGCAAGCCCCGGCCATGCCGGGGTTCGCGGGTGAGCCCGCTCCTGCAGCGTTCCGTGCAGTACCGAAGATTGCAGATTTGTACTATTTGGCAGAGCGAGAGTGGATGTGAGCAAACGAGCCTTTAACTTCTGCGCAGGCCCTGCCGCGCTTCCTGATGCCGTCCTGCAGCGTGCCCAGGCAGAAATGCTGGACTGGCGCGGCAAGGGTTTGTCGGTGATGGAAATGAGCCATCGCAGCGACGACTACGTGGCCATCGCCGAGAAGGCCGAGCAGGACCTGCGTGACCTGCTGTCCGTCCCCTCCAACTACAAGGTGCTGTTCCTGCAGGGTGGCGCCAGCCAACAGTTCGCCGAGATCCCGCTGAACCTGCTGCCGGAAAACGGCACTGCGGACTATGTCGAGACCGGTATCTGGTCGAAAAAGGCCATCGAGGAAGCGCGTCGTTTCGGTAACGTCAATGTCGCCGCCAGCGCCAAGCCTTACGACTACCTGGCCATCCCGGGCCAGAACGAGTGGCAGCTGAGCAAGAACGCCGCCTACCTGCACTACGCCTCCAACGAGACTATCGGTGGCCTGCAGTTCGACTGGGTGCCCGAGGCCGGTGACGTGCCGCTGGTGGTCGACATGTCCTCCGACATCCTCTCGCGCCCGATCGATGTGTCGCAGTTCGGCCTGATCTATGCCGGCGCGCAGAAGAACATCGGCCCGAGCGGCCTGGTGGTGGTGATCGTGCGTGAAGACCTGTTGGGGCGTGCCCGCAGCAGTTGCCCGACCATGCTCGACTACAAGGTCTCGGCCGACAACGGCTCGATGTACAACACCCCGGCCACCTACTCCTGGTACCTCTCGGGCCTGGTGTTCGAGTGGCTCAAGGAGCAGGGTGGCGTCGAAGCCATGGAGCAGCGCAACCGGGCGAAGAAGGACCGTCTTTACGGTTTCATCGACGCCAGCGAGTTCTACACCAACCCGATCAGCGCCAATGCCCGTTCGTGGATGAACGTGCCGTTCCGCTTGGCCGACGAGCGTCTGGACAAGGCCTTCCTGGCCGGCGCCGACGCCCGTGGCTTGCTGAACCTCAAGGGCCACCGCTCGGTTGGCGGCATGCGCGCCTCGATCTACAACGCCCTGGGCCTGGAAGCGGTCGAGGCGCTGGTGGGTTACATGGCTGAATTCGAGAAGGAGCACGGCTGATGTCCGAACAGGAACTCAAGGCCCTGCGCGTACGCATCGACAGCCTCGACGAGAAGATCCTCGAGCTGATCAGCGACCGCGCGCGTTGCGCCGAAGAAGTGGCGCGGGTCAAGACCGCCTCGCTGGCCGAAGGCGAGAAGCCGGTGTTCTATCGCCCCGAGCGCGAAGCTGCCGTGCTCAAGCGCGTGATGGAGCGCAACAAGGGCCCGCTGGGCAACGAAGAGATGGCGCGGTTGTTCCGCGAGATCATGTCGTCGTGCCTGGCGCTTGAAGAGCCGTTGAAGATTGCCTACCTCGGCCCCGAGGGGACCTTCACCCAGGCCGCGGCCATGAAGCACTTCGGCCATGCCGTGATCAGTCGCCCGATGGCGGCCATCGACGAAGTGTTCCGCGAAGTGGCGGCCGGTGCCGTCAACTTCGGCGTGGTGCCAGTGGAGAACTCCACCGAGGGTGCGGTCAGCCATACCCTGGACAGCTTCCTCGAGCACGACATGGTGATCTGCGGTGAGGTCGAGCTGCGCATCCACCATCACCTGCTGGTGGGCGAGAACACCAAGACCGACAGCATCACCCGCATCTACTCCCACGCCCAGTCGCTGGCCCAGTGCCGCAAGTGGCTGGACGCGCATTACCCGAATGTCGAGCGCGTGGCGGTTTCGAGCAACGCCGAGGCGGCCAAGCGGGTCAAGGGTGAGTGGAACTCGGCAGCGATCGCCGGCGACATGGCGGCGAACCTGTATGGTCTGACCCGCCTGGCCGAGAAAATCGAGGACCGCCCGGACAACTCCACGCGCTTCCTTATGATCGGTAACCAGGAAGTGCCGCCGACCGGCGACGACAAGACGTCGATCATCGTTTCCATGAGCAACAAGCCGGGCGCGCTGCACGAGCTGCTGGTGCCCTTCCATGAGAACGGCATCGATCTGACGCGCATCGAGACCCGCCCGTCGCGCAGTGGCAAGTGGACCTACGTGTTCTTCATCGACTTCGTCGGCCATCACCGCGATCCGCTGATCAAGGCGGTGCTCGAGCAGATCAGCCAGGAGGCTGTGGCGCTGAAGGTGTTGGGCTCTTATCCGAAGGCGGTGCTCTGAGGGTTGCTTGAGCGCCCATCGCGGGGCAAGTCGCATCGGCGCACCGCCGCTCCCACGTTTCAGGAGTGGGAGCGGGCTTGCCCCGCGATGGGCCTCACAGACTGTCTTGATTTCTGAACAGGGTTCGCACTCGTGGTAGATGCCGTAACAAATAAATCCACCCCGCTTATCGGTCGCCTGGTCGTCGTCGGCCTCGGCCTGATCGGTGGCTCTTTCGCCAAAGGCCTGCGCGAAAGCGGCCTGTGCCGTGAAGTGGTCGGCGTCGATCTGGATGCCGAATCGCGCAAGCAGGCAGTGGTGCTGGGTGTGGTCGATCGCTGTGAGGCGGACCTGGCTGCGGCCTGTGTCGGTGCCGACGTGATCCAGCTGGCCGTGCCGATCCTGGCCATGGAGAAGGTTCTGGCGCGCTTGGCGCAGCTCGACCTTGGCGATGCGGTCATCACCGATGTCGGCAGCGCCAAGGGCAATGTGGTGCGCGCCGCTCGTGAGGCCTTTGCCGCAGGCCTGTCGCGCTTTGTCCCGGGGCACCCGATTGCCGGTTCCGAGCAGAGCGGGGTGGAGGCTTCCAATGCCGCGCTGTTCCGCCGGCACAAGGTCATCCTCACGCCACTGGCTGAAACCGATCCTGCTGCCCTGGCCCTGGTTGATCGGCTGTGGCGCGCGCTGGACGCCGATGTCGAGCACATGCCGGTGGAGCGCCACGACGAAGTGCTGGCTGCCACCAGTCACCTGCCGCACCTGCTGGCATTCGGCCTGGTCGACTCGCTGGCCAAGCGCAATGAAAACCTGGACATCTTCCGGTACGCTGCGGGGGGCTTCCGCGATTTCACGAGAATCGCCGGCAGCGACCCGATCATGTGGCACGACATCTTCCTCGCCAACCGGGAAGCGGTGCTGCGTACCCTCGATACATTTCGCAGCGATCTCGACGCCTTGCGCGACGCGGTCGATGCTGGAGACGGGCACCAACTGCTGGGTGTGTTCACCCGCGCCCGGGTTGCCCGCGAGCATTTCAGTAAAATCCTTGCCCGCCGGGCCTATGTGGACGCTATGAACGCCAACGACCTGATTTTCCTGGCCCAACCTGGTGGCCGCGTATCCGGACGGATTCGCGTACCGGGCGACAAATCGATTTCCCACCGTTCGATCATGCTCGGCTCCCTGGCCGAAGGCACCACCGAAGTCGAAGGCTTCCTCGAAGGTGAAGATGCGCTTGCCACCCTGCAGGCGTTCCGTGACATGGGTGTGGTCATCGAGGGCCCGCAACACGGCCGCGTGACCATTCACGGTGTCGGGCTGCACGGCCTGAAGCCGCCGCCTGGCCCGCTCTATGTCGGTAACTCCGGCACCTCGATGCGCCTGCTCTCGGGCCTGCTGGCCGGCCAGCCGTTCGATGTGACCATGACCGGCGACGCCTCGCTGTCCAAGCGCCCGATGAACCGCGTGGCAAACCCGCTGCGCGAAATGGGCGCCGTGGTCGAGACCGGCCCGGAAGGGCGTCCGCCGCTGACCATCCGTGGCGGCGCCAAGCTCAAAGCCCTGACCTACACGCTGCCGATGGCCAGTGCCCAGGTTAAGTCCTGCCTGTTGCTGGCGGGCCTGTACGCCGAAGGCACCACCACCGTCACCGAGCCGGCCCCGACCCGTGACCACACCGAACGCATGTTGCGTGGCTTCG
The DNA here is from genome assembly GCF_003231305.1 of Pseudomonas sichuanensis. Lineage (GTDB taxonomy): Bacteria > Pseudomonadota > Gammaproteobacteria > Pseudomonadales > Pseudomonadaceae > Aquipseudomonas > Aquipseudomonas sichuanensis. The sequence continues at coordinate 79,291 of NZ_QKVM01000006.1, forward strand.
GCTACTCGGTTGCGTCGAATGGCCCGGTCGCCTCGCTGCAGTCCGGCGGCAAGCTCACCGCGACCCGTATCGAAGTGCCGGCGGACATCTCTTCCGCAGCGTTCTTCCTGGTGGCCGCTTCGATCGCCGAAGGTTCCGAGCTGGTCCTGGAGCATGTCGGCATCAACCCAACCCGTACCGGCGTGATCGACATCCTGCGCCTGATGGGCGGCGACATCACCCTGGAGAACCAGCGTGAAGTCGGCGGCGAGCCGGTGGCCGACCTGCGTGTGCGTGGCGCCAGGCTCAAAGGTATCGACATCCCTGAAGAACTGGTGCCGCTGGCCATCGACGAGTTCCCGGTGCTGTTCGTCGCTGCCGCCTGCGCCGAAGGGCGTACCGTGCTGCGCGGTGCCGAAGAGCTGCGGGTCAAGGAGTCGGATCGCATCCAGGTGATGGCCGACGGCCTGATCACGCTGGGCGTGAAGTGCGAGCCTACCCCTGACGGCATCATCATCGATGGCGGCCAGATCGGCGGCGGTGAAGTGCACGGTCACGGTGACCACCGTATCGCCATGGCTTTCAGCGTCGCATCGCTGCGTGCCACTGCACCGATCGTCATCCATGACTGCGCCAACGTCGCCACGTCGTTCCCCAACTTCCTGGCACTGTGCAAGGAAGTCGGTATTCGCGTCGCAGAAGAGGGCAAGTCGTGAATTCGCAAGCGCCGGTCATCACCATCGACGGGCCAAGCGGCTCGGGCAAGGGTACGGTCGCAGGGCTGCTGGCCCGTGAGCTGGGCTGGCGTCTGCTCGACTCCGGCGCGTTGTATCGCCTGCTGGCGTTCAATGCCAGCAACCATGGCGTCGACCTGACCAACGAAGAGCTGCTCAAAGCTCTGGCGGCTCATCTGGACGTGCAGTTCATCGCCGCCGAGCCTGGCAAGCTGCAGCAGATCATTCTCGAGGGTGAGGATGTCAGCAACGTCATTCGCACCGAAACCGTCGGTGCTGGCGCCTCGATGGTCGCCTCGCTGCCGGCCGTGCGTGAGGCGCTGCTGCAGCGCCAGCGGGCTTTTCGCGAAGCGCCCGGGCTGATCGCCGATGGCCGTGACATGGGTACGGTGGTGTTCCCGGACGCGCCGTTGAAGGTGTTCCTCACCGCCAGTGCCGAGGAACGTGCCCGTCGCCGTTACCTGCAGTTGAAGGGCAAGGGCGAAGATGTTAGTCTGTCGAGTCTGCTAGATGAGATCCGTGCGCGTGATGAGCGCGACACCCAGCGCGCAGTGGCCCCGCTCAAGCCGGCGGCCGATGCGATCCAGCTGGATTCCACGGAGTTGTCCATCGAGCAGGTGCTGCAACGCATCAGAAGCGAGCTCGCCCTGCGCGACTTGGTCTGATGGAGAGGAGAGCGGGCAGGGGCACCAGTCAACGTCCTGTCAGCACTTCTTAACTTAACGAAACCCACATTGTCTGGAATGTGGCTATGGGCGTCTTTTTCGCCCGAATCTACAGGAATTAAAATGAGCGAAAGCTTTGCAGAACTCTTTGAAGAAAGCCTGAAAACCCTCAATCTTCAGCCGGGTGCCATCATCACCGGTATCGTTGTCGACATCGACGGCGACTGGGTTACCGTACACGCTGGCCTGAAGTCCGAGGGTGTCATCCCGCTCGAGCAGTTCTACAACGAAGCTGGCGAACTGACCATCAAGGTCGGTGACGAAGTTCACGTTGCGCTGGACGCGGTCGAAGACGGCTTCGGCGAAACCAAGCTGTCCCGTGAAAAAGCCAAGCGCGCCGAGTGCTGGATTGTTCTGGAAGCTGCTTTCGCTGCTGAAGAAGTGGTCAAGGGCGTTATCAACGGTAAGGTTAAAGGCGGCTTCACTGTCGACGTTAACGGCATCCGTGCGTTCCTGCCGGGCTCCCTGGTTGATGTCCGCCCAGTGCGCGACACCACCCACCTCGAAGGCAAAGAGCTGGAATTCAAGGTCATCAAGCTGGACCAGAAGCGCAACAACGTTGTCGTTTCCCGTCGCAGCGTCCTGGAAGCCGAAAACAGCGCCGAGCGCGAAGCTCTGCTGGAATCGCTGCAGGAAGGCCAGCAGGTCAAAGGTATCGTCAAGAACCTCACCGACTACGGTGCGTTCGTTGACCTGGGCGGCGTCGATGGTCTGCTGCACATCACCGACATGGCCTGGAAGCGTATCAAGCACCCGTCCGAGATCGTCAACGTTGGTGACGAGATCGACGTCAAGGTCCTGAAGTACGATCGCGAGCGCAACCGCGTTTCGCTGGGTCTGAAGCAACTGGGTGAAGACCCATGGGTTGCTATCAAAGCCCGTTACCCAGAGAGCACTCGCGTCACCGCTCGCGTTACCAACCTGACCGACTACGGCTGCTTCGCTGAGCTGGAAGAAGGCGTTGAAGGTCTGGTACACGTTTCCGAAATGGACTGGACCAACAAGAACATCCACCCGTCGAAAGTCGTTCAGGTTGGCGACGAAGTGGAAGTCATGGTTCTGGACATCGACGAAGAGCGTCGTCGTATCTCCCTGGGCATCAAGCAGTGCAAGTCCAACCCATGGGAAGACTTCTCCGGCCAGTTCAACAAGGGTGACAAGATCACCGGTACCATCAAGTCGATCACCGACTTCGGTATCTTCATCGGCCTGGACGGCGGCATCGACGGTCTGGTTCACCTGTCCGACATCTCCTGGAACGAAGCTGGCGAAGAAGCCGTGCGTCGCTTCAAGAAGGGCGACGAGCTGGAAACCGTCATCCTGTCGGTTGACCCAGAGCGCGAGCGCATCTCCCTGGGCATCAAGCAGCTGGAAGACGATCCGTTCTCCAACTTCGTTTCGATCAACGACAAGGGCGCTATCGTCAAAGGTATCGTCAAGGAAGTTGACGCCAAGGGCGCTATCGTGACCCTGGCCGACGACATCGAAGCTACTCTGAAGGCTTCCGAAATCAGCCGTGACCGCGTTGAAGACGCTCGTAACGTGCTGAAGGAAGGCGAAGAGATCGAAGCCAAGATCATCAGCGTCGACCGCAAGTCCCGCGTCATCAGCCTGTCCATCAAATCGAAGGACGACGCTGAAGAGCGCGAAGCCATCCAGAGCCTGAAAAACGCTCCGGAAGCGGCTGCCGATACCACCATGGCTGCGCTGCTGCGCGAAGCAATGGCCAAGCAGAACTGAGTTCTGTTTGATCGGTAAGAAAAAGGGCGACTTCGGTCGCCCTTTTTCATGCCTGCAATTCAGCTGCACCCGCCCTGGGTTATCGGTAATCGCCGTTCAGTCGGTTTGTAGCCTTATCTTGAATTTTTTCTTTTAGTCAAGAACTACCCTGTTCAAATGTGCCGGGGCGTGCTACAAACTGATTAAGCAATGATCTAGCTGCTTGATAACGAAGGGAAAAATATGACGAAGTCGGAGCTGATCGAACGTATTGTCACCCATCAGGGGCTGCTCTCGTCCAAGGACGTCGAGTTGGCCATCAAGACCATGCTTGAGCAGATGTCGCAGTGCCTGGCGACCGGGGATCGCATCGAGATTCGCGGCTTTGGCAGCTTCTCTTTGCACTACCGCGCTCCGCGGGTAGGCCGCAATCCCAAGACCGGCCAGTCGGTCAGCCTCGAAGGCAAATTCGTGCCGCACTTCAAACCGGGCAAAGAGCTGCGGGATCGCGTCAATGAAGACGAGCACGAACCTATCTGAATGCAAGGAACCCTCTGATGCGTAACCTTAAGCGCGCCTTGGTGGTGCTGTTCGTGCTGCTGCTGGCGGCGGTGGTCGTGTTCTTCGTGCTGGAGAACCAGCAGTCGGTGGCCCTGGTGTTATTCGGCTGGTCGGCGCCGGCGATGCCGGTTGCGGTGCTGGTGCTGGCTGCCCTGGTGCTCGGGCTGGCGGTGGGGCCGCTGCTCGGGGCTTACGGTCTGATGCGCGGCAAGCGAAAGATCCGTGCATCTGTACGAAGGGAAATGCTTTCCGATAGCTGAGACTTATCTCACAGCAGGCGTCGTGTTCGTGTTCTTTATGGCGTGTTGAAGGAGTGGATTAATGGGGCACTTCTTCCAAGGCTGCCGAAGGACTCAGCAGAATGCCCTTTCCCTCGATCTCCCATCATGGCGGTACCCGCGGGGTAACCGGCTCCTGTCATCGGCTTCATCTCGATCCTGTCACCAGCCTGCTGATTGATTGTGGGCTGGAGCAAGGGTTGGAGGTCGCACCTGGGGTGCGTGCCGCCACGCTCGGCTTCGATGTCTCCGGCATCCAGGCCTTGATCGTTACCCACGTTCATCTTGATCACGTCGGTCGCATACCCGCCCTTTTTGCGGCAGGCTTTCGTGGCCCCATCTATTGCAGTGAGCCGTCGGCGAGATTGTTACCGATCGTCCTGGAGGACGCGTACAGGCTTGGGGTCAGCAATGAGCCTGGGCAGGTGGCTCGGTACGTGGCATTTCTGCAGCAGCATATTGTCCCGGTGCCGTTCGAGCGCTGGCAGGTGGTCATCGAGCGTCCGGCTCTGTGTTGCAGTATCCGGCTTCAGCGGGCGGGGCATCTGCTTGGCTCGGCGTATATCGAATGCGAGGTGGAGCTGGATGGCAGCAGTACTCGAGTCGTCTTCTCGGGTGATCTGGGGGCCTGCGGCAATCCATTGTTGCGCCCGTTGCTGCCGCCCGAGCGCGCCGATGTACTGGTGCTGGAAAGTACCTATGGCGATCGCCTGCATCCGGACCGCAGTGGGCGGCGTCAGCAGCTGGAAGCGGCTATTGACCGTGCCTTGATTGATCAAGGTACGATCCTGATCCCTGCTTTCAGTCTTGGCAGGACTCAGGAGTTGCTCTATGAGCTGGAGGATTTACTCCATCATAAGAATCTGTTGAACAAGCCGGCCGGCGAGGTCGCTGGTGACTTCCCTGACTGGGCCCATCTGCCTGTGATTCTCGACTCTCCGCAGGCTCAGCGGGTTACCCGTGTGTACAGAGAATTGCATCAATTCTGGCGTTCCGAGGCCAGGGAGCGCTTGGTTCAGGGGCGTGATCCACTGGGGTTTCGCCAGCTCGTTACGGTCGACACCCATGCCCGGCATCAACAGGTCGTCAACTACCTCAAAAGCACCGGCCGCCCGGCCATCGTGATCGCGGGCAATGGCATGTGCTCGGGTGGGCGGATTGTCGGTTATCTCAAGGCCATGTTGGCTGATCCGCGACATGAGGTGATGTTCGTGGGGTATCAGGCCAAGGGCACGCCGGGAGCCGTGATTCAGGCAAGCGAGGGGGCTGGAGGGTTTGTCCAGATCGATCTGGATGGGCGGATGTATGAGATTCGGGCCAAGGTGATGACGCTGGGTGGTTACTCGGGGCATGCAGACCAGGCGGGGTTGGTGCGCTTTGCCATGGGGCAGAAAGAGCCCTGCCGCAGGGTGGTGCTGGTGCATGGTGAGAAGGCTGCAAAGCAGGCGCTTGCGCAGGTCATGAGACGCAAGTACCAGCAGTTGGGTCATGAGCTGGATATCACTATTGCTGAATAGCGCAGACTTGGGTTCCGGTTGCCGGAAGTGTTGCAGTACCTTGCTCTGGCTAGCGCTGATGTATTGGCTGTTGATCTTGCGAAGGGAGTGAGTCTTGGGTTGGAGTTGCCCTTCCATGTCGAGCTTTATACTTAGGGTGCTACTTAATTCTGTTAGTGTTTCCATTTGTGGGGTACGGGTGATTTGAGAATTAGGTATCCGCGTCGAGAGCGTTGTTGTTACTGAATCTCATTCGTTTTTGATGCTTGCTGACTTCGCCGAGTGGCGGTGCCGCTTGCCTCCAGGGCTCTGCTGCTGGTCGGTCCATTCCTCGGGTAGGGGTGGCCAGGGCTATGCTACCGGGCTTCGATCCTTTATTATCCGCGGGTTAACAGGAACTGTGTCCGGGCTGATGCCTGGGCCTGAGCAGCAAAAGTACAAGCTGTATTATCGGAGCCATGCATGTTTGATCAGACCCAAACCAGTATTAACAGATTCAAAAGCAAGGAAGCCATCATCGGTATTGTGGGTCTGGGGTATGTTGGCCTTCCGTTGATGTTGCGTTATAACGCCATCGGTTTTCGTGTATTGGGTATCGATATCGATACCGTTAAAGTTGATATGCTCAATGCCGGCCAAAGTTATATTGAACATATTTCTCAAAGCAGTGTTGCCCATGCGCGCACCACCGGTTTTGAGGCAACTGCCGATTTTCGCCGCGTCAGTGAGTGCGATGCACTGATCCTCTGTGTACCGACCCCGCTGAACAAATATCGCGAGCCGGACATGAGCTTCGTGATCGATACCACCAATGCGATCAAGCCCTACCTGCGTGCCGGGCAAGTGGTATCCCTGGAGAGCACGACCTACCCAGGGACGACCGAAGAAGAGTTGCTGCCGCGGGTACAAGAGGGCGGTCTGAAAGTGGGCGAGGACATCTTCCTGGTCTACTCCCCTGAGCGCGAAGATCCGGGCAACCCCAACTTCGAGACCCGCACCATTCCCAAGGTCATCGGCGGGCATACTCCGAACTGCTTGAGCGTGGGCGTTGCCCTGTACGAGCAGGCTATCGACCAGGTCGTGCAGGTCAGTTCGACCAAGGCGGCTGAGCTCACCAAGCTGCTGGAGAACATTCACCGCGCCGTCAACATTGGCCTGGTCAATGAAATGAAGATCGTCGCCGACCGCATGGGTATCGATATCTTCGAGGTGGTCGATGCCGCCGCCACCAAACCGTTCGGCTTCACTGCCTATTACCCTGGCCCGGGCCTGGGTGGCCACTGCATCCCGATCGACCCGTTCTACCTGACCTGGAAGGCCCGTGAATATGGCCTGCACACCCGCTTCATCGAGCTGTCGGGTGAAATCAACCAGGCCATGCCGGAATACGTGGTCGGCAAGCTGGTGAGCGGCCTCAACGACCAGGGCAAGGCGCTCAAGGGCAGCCGCGTGCTGGTACTGGGCATCGCCTACAAGAAGAACGTCGACGATATGCGCGAGTCGCCCTCGGTCGAAATCATGGAGCTGCTGGAAGAGCGCGGCGCCGTGGTGGCCTACAGCGACCCGCATGTACCGACCTTCCCGGAAATGCGCGAGCACCACTTCGACCTTTCCAGCGAGCCGCTGACGGCCGAGAACCTGGCATCGTTCGATGCGGTGGTGCTGGCAACCGATCACGACAAGTTCGACTATGCCCTGATCGAGTCCAAGTCCCGCTTGCTCATCGACAGCCGTGGCAAGTACCGCACCCCGGCGGCCAATATCATCAAGGCCTAATCTGATTGGCGTCACCGACGACTGCTCGGTGGCGCCGCTCTGCATCAACCGTCTTCTCGAGATCTGCCATGAAACGTTTTGCCCTTATTGGCGCTGCCGGCTATATCGCCCCGCGCCACATGCGCGCCATCAAAGATACCGGTAACGAACTGATCAGTGCCTACGACATCAACGATTCGGTCGGCATCATCGACAGCCTCTCGCCGCAAAGCGAGTTCTTCACCGAGTTCGAGCGCTTCTACGACCACGCCTGGCGCTTGAAGCGCGATCCGGCGCAGGCACTGGACTATGTCTCGGTCTGCTCGCCCAACTACCTGCACCACCCGCACATCAACGCCGGCCTGCGTCTGGGTTGCGATGTGATCTGCGAAAAACCCCTGGTGCCCAGCGCCGCAATGCTCGATGAGCTGGCCCTGACCGAGCGCGAAACCGGCAGTCGCTTGTGGAATATCCTGCAGCTGCGCCATCACAGCGCCATCATCGACCTCAAGCAAAAGGTCCAGGGTAACCCGCAAGCGCACAAGCATGATGTCGAGCTCACCTATATCACCAGCCGCGGCAAATGGTACATGGAGAGCTGGAAAGGTGACCCTCGCAAGTCGTTTGGGGTGGCCACCAACATTGGTGTGCACTTCTACGACATGTTGCATTTCATCTTCGGCAAGCTGCAGCGCAACGTCGTGCACTTCGTCAATGAGTCCAAGGCAGCTGGCTATCTGGAATACGAGAACGCGCGCGTGCGCTGGTTCCTCTCCATTGATGCCAACGACCTGCCAGACTCGGTCAAGGGCAAGAAGCCGACTTACCGTTCCATCACCTGCGATGGCGCGGAAATCGAGTTCTCCGAGGGCTTCACCGACCTGCATACCGTGAGCTACCAGGCCATTCTCGATGGCAAGGGCTATGGCATCGAAGATGCCCGTCACTGCGTCGAAACGGTCGAGACCATTCGCAGCCTGGCGCCGGTCACTGCCCAGAATGACGAAGGCCACCCGTTCCTCGCACGACTGTTGGGTTGATCATGAGTTACTTCCAGCACCCCAGTGCCATCGTCGATGACGGTGCGCAGGTCGGCGACGGCTCGCGTATCTGGCACTTCGTTCACGTCTGTGGCGGCGCCCGCATCGGTGCGGGCGTTTCGCTCGGGCAGAACGTGTTCGTCGGCAACAAGGTCGTGATCGGTGACAACTGCAAGGTCCAGAACAACGTGTCGGTCTACGATAACGTCACTTTGGAAGAGGGCGTGTTCTGCGGCCCAAGCATGGTCTTCACCAATGTCTACAATCCTCGTTCGCTGGTCGAGCGCAAGGATCAGTACCGCGATACGCGGGTGAAGAAGGGCGCCACCCTGGGTGCGAACTGCACCATCGTCTGTGGTGTCACCATCGGCGAGTTCGCCTTCGTGGGAGCTGGCGCGGTGATCAACAAGAATGTGCCGGCCTACGCTCTGATGGTCGGCGTACCTGCTCGCCAGATCGGCTGGATGAGCGAATTCGGCGAGCAGCTGGAACTGCCCCTGGTGGGCGAGGGCAGCGCGCTGTGTATTCACACGGGCGCCCGCTATGTTCTGCAAGCCGGCATCTTGAGCAAGGAAGCGTGCAATGATTGAGTTCATCGACCTGAAAACCCAGCAAGCGCTGCTTCGCGACAAGATCGATGCAGGCATCGCGCGCGTGCTGGAACACGGCCAGTACATCCTCGGCCCTGAAGTGGCCGAGCTGGAAGAAAAGCTCGCCGCATTCGTTGGGGCGAAATACTGCATCAGCGTTGCCAATGGCACCGATGCCTTGCAGATTGCACAAATGGCCTTGGGCATCGGGCCTGGCGACGAGGTCATCACGCCGGGCTTCACCTACATCGCCACGGCCGAAACCGTAGCGCTGCTGGGTGCCAAGCCGGTGTACGTGGACGTCGATCCGCGCACCTACAACCTCGATCCGCAGCTGCTCGAGGCTGCGATTACCCCGCGCACCAAAGCGATCATCCCGGTTTCGCTGTATGGTCAGTGCGCTGATTTCGATGCCATCAATGCAATCGCCGCCAAGCATGGGATCGCGGTTATCGAAGATGCGGCGCAGAGCTTTGGTGCGACCTACAATGGCAAGCGGTCCTGTAACCTGACCACTATCTCCTGCACCAGCTTCTTCCCGAGTAAGCCTTTGGGTTGCTATGGCGACGGTGGTGCCATCTTCACCAATGATGACGAACTGGCGAAGGTGATGCGGCAGGTTGCTCGCCATGGGCAAGATCGCCGCTACCATCACATCCGCGTTGGGGTGAATAGCCGATTGGATACGTTGCAGGCCGCTATCCTGTTACCCAAGTTGGAGATCTTCGAGCGAGAGCTTGAGCAGCGCCAGCAGGTGGCTCAACAGTATCAGCAGTTGCTTGAAGCGGCCGGGATCGCTGCGCCTTTCGTGGCGCCGGGAAATACCAGCGCCTGGGCGCAATACACTGTTCAGGTCAATGCGCGTGATGCGGTCCAGGAAATCTTGAAGGCTGCCGGCATTCCAACTGCCGTGCACTACCCGATTCCCCTGAACAAACAACCGGCTGTGGCTGATCCTCAGGCACACCTGCCGGTTGGTGATGCGATTGCCCAGCGCGTCATGAGTTTGCCTATGCATCCCTATATGGCTATTGCTGATCAGGAAAAAATCGTGGCAACTCTGGCACGATGATCATGCGCGCCCTTCGCGGGATGTTCAGCCGGTTTCTGCCCCAAAGCAATTTCGCCAAAAGCGTGATGACGCTGATGACAGGGACCGGCCTAGCGCAATTGTTGCCGATTGCGTTGTCACCGATTCTGACGCGGCTTTTCACGCCGCAGGAATTCGGCGTGTTCGCCTTGTATGGCTCGATTTGCGCAATTCTGGCGGTACTTGTCACGGGCAAGTACGAGCTGGCCATTGTCGTTCCCAGGCATGATAGCGAGGCCATCAATCTTGTCGCGGTGACCATTGTTTCGAGTATGGCGGTTAGCCTGATCCTGCTGGGTGTGGTTCTGGCCTGGGATGGGCCTATCGTCAAGTTGCTCGGGCACCCCGAAGTTCAGTCTTGGCTCTATCTGGTTCCCTTTGCCACCTTGATTCTCGGTTGCTATTACGCCCTGAACTTCTGGGCCAATCGTCGCTCGCGCTATAAGAGCATGGCGATCAGCCGGGTTGTGCAGAGCGGCGCCAGCAGTGCCATGCAATTGGCGGCAGGGGTGTCCAGGATTGGGCTTTTGGGTTTGATCCTGGGGCAACTGCTCGGGCAGTTGTTATCGACCCTTTACCTCGCCAAATCGCTGCCGCGTGATGAGCGCAACCTGTTTCGGCGAATCAGCATAAAGCGCATGAAGTGTGTTGCGCGCAGGCATATTGGGTACCCCAAATTCATGGTGCCAGGCCAGGCAATGAGTGTAGGGGCTACCGAGATGCCGTTGCTGTTGCTCACCGTATTTTTCGGTGCAGGCGTTGCTGGTTTCTATTCGTTAGCGCAACGGGTCATGGCGGCCCCATTGAGCCTGGTTGCCAACGCTATTGGGGATGTTTATCGCCAGCGAGCGGCGGGTCACTATGCCAGCAAGGGTGAGTGCCTGGACATCTTCCTTGGCTCCTTCAAGCGCCTGGTGCTGTTTGCCTTCCTACCCATGCTGCCGGTGCTGCTGTTCGGCCCCTGGTTGTTCGCATTTGTATTTGGTGATGCCTGGCGCGCAGCGGGTGAAATTGCATCGCTGCTGTCTGTTCTGGTGTTTTTCCAGACGCTGTCTTCGCCATTGAGCAGTACCGTATTACTGCCGGGTTGGTTGCACTTGGATTCAATCTGGCAGTTCGCGCGGTTATGTGCGGCAGGCTTGGTTTTTTATCTCTGCGATCACTTGGGCGTGGATTACCAGGTAGCAATCATTGCCCATGTGTCCGCTTTTTCCTGCCTGTACCTGATTCATTCTTATTTTCAGTACCGTGCGGCCCGAGGCGGGGCTATCGCACGGCGCTAATACGAAGGCGACTGACCTGACTTCTGTCAGCACCGTTCGCCCTGATGGATTAAGTTAAAGAAGTCAACTATCTATGATCAAACGTACCTTCTTCTTTCTGTTCTTGGGCCTGGCAGGTTGTAACGACACTGCGCCAGAGGCCAGGCCCGTGGATGGGGATCAGATCCTGCGCAAAGTGATGCTCAGTATCGATCATGATCATCCCGGCCGTGGCCTGGCGGATTACCCCTCGGACGAGCCCGCCGATGTGCCAAAAAGTTATGCACTGATTCTGTTGGGGGCTATCGAAGAGGCGAGGGCGGGGCATCTCAAGGAGGTGAACGCGCTCGGTGTCAAAGCGGGCAACTGGCTCATCGAGAATGCGGACGCCAATGCCGATGGCATTATGGGATGGGGGGTTCCAATTGCCTGGGATGCCTACGGAGACGGCTCCGTCAACCCGGAAAATACCGAATACGCCATCTCGACTGCGATTGCCGTAGACGCCTTGCTTGGCTGGGCGCAGTACGTAGACGACAAAAAGAAGGCAGAGATTTTGGCCTTGGTCGAGCAGGCGCTGAAGCCTTACCTGCCAGTGGAAATGCGTACACCGGCAGGGCTGTTGCCGTATTCCCTACTGGTTAATGACCGAAAATACGATACCTTCAATTCTGCCGTTTACTTGGCTGGACAGATGCAGCGCTTTGCAGAAATCACCCCGAATGGTGAACTGAAAGAAGCACTGCAGTCGGCTGCTGACGCCACCATGTTGGCGCTGGTTCGAAACAAGAAGATCGCCGAGGGAAGCGGTTCATGGTATTGGAACTATTCCATTCAGGAAGACAACCCGAATGACCTCCCGCATGCGGGGTACATCATCGAAGGTATCTTGACCTACATGGATAGCCAGGGGCGGCTGTCAGCGAGTTTCGATCGCCAGAAAGTTTTCCAGCACCTGATGGACTTCTTTGGCAAGGATGGGAAAGTCCGCGGGTGGCCGGCATTCCGCCCAGAAATCACCACGGCAGCACGCTTGTACGATTTGAGTATCGCCTCGCAGTTGATGTGCCGATTCAAGGACCCTGCCGCGGGCAATTACTTCCTGGGTGAGGTTGAGCGCTACGAAGGACCTGAGGGCGGATACCTGAAGTATCCACGTGGGACCGCAGGGAACAGGCAGGTGGCTGAGTATGAGTCCTACCTGTACCGAGCGTTGAAGGCGTGTGGGTTCAGTGAAAATGCGCAATAAGGTCCTTGCGGTATCGTTGGCTCTCATCGCCACTGTGTCGGTGGTGATGATTGGGCATCATATCAAGGCAAAAAAACAGCACGCTGCAGCTGTTCGCCCCGAGTTGGCGCTGAGCGATGTTTCGCCCTGGCAGGTTGGCAACTACCATCAGCGCAGTGCTGTTCGCTTGAAACCCGCCGCGGTCGACGGTTACGGCATTTTCCCATTTACATCATTGGGTGGGGAAAATCGGGTCGGTGATCTGTATATCGACGCAACGTACCATTCAAAGCTTATTGGCCCAGGTGTGGAGATAGCCTTTCCATTTCAGGGGGTGCCAGTCGATGTCAAAATGATCGACGGTAACTATCACGTTGCGTTCAGGAAGATCTTTAACGGCCACCTGTTCAGCTTGACCTATGCGCGCGATGGCCGGCTGCTCGGGCAGCAGGAGATCGTGCTGGATGGCGTGGACTATCCAATATTTCGTGCGTCCGCCTCAGGGGCAGGCAAATTGTATTGGGTGGTGTACGACAACAAACAGCGCAAGAACTATTTGATGGACGTTGCGCGGGCGGGTGAACCTGACGGATTGCGGGTTGAGTTGCCAAGCTTCTATCCACCGGCCGGATCAACCTATGAGATGGAACCACCGGTATTTTTCTCAGGTGATGCGCAGCACGGGTTTGACCTGATCGCCGGTGCTTTGTACGCAAAGATCCGTGACGGCAAAGTTGAAGGCCAGCGTTTGAATGACTGCGAAACGGTCATTGAAGCACTGTTCACCCCGACGGGGCCGGCAGTGCTGTGTCGTGCCCGCATCGGGATGAGTAGCCCTTACCTATCAGGTATGTTGAACACTCAGGTGCTTGATCCGGTTGACATGTCGGCAGGTGTTCCTTGGCGGTTGGAGTATCGTCAGGCAGAAGGGAAGGTGGCTGTCAGCCGCGCCAACACGGCGAGCGAAATTGCCCAGGTGTTCCTGCAGGATTTGCGCAATGGTCAACAAAGCGGCGTGCTTGAATTTGGTGTGGACAATACTGAAGGGCGCATACCGTGGTCGCAGATTTATTACCTGAATGGCCTAATGGACCTGCTGTTGCTCACCGATACTCATGAGCAGGCCAAGGCCATCTTCGGCGACGTAGCCGGTGATCTTCTGCGTCGGGTCGTGATCGAAGTGACTGCGCTGGATGACTTGCTTGACAGGCCGGATGGGTTCAAGACCAAGGGCTTTACTCATGATCGATCTGCTGCGCTTTTTGCCGTGCAGACCAGTCGCCTGCTGCTGCTATTCGACCGCTACGCGGAAGAGCTGCCGAATGCACCACGGCTGCGTAACGCCGAAAAACTGCGTCACATGGTTTCCAACCTCGAAGGGCATATCGATCAGTTGGCGCATGAGGGCGAGGAACCGCAGTGGATGAAGCCGGGTACCGCGCACCTGCGCTGGCCGAAGTGCAGTGCCTTCTACTTTGATGGTTTGCCAGTCCCCTTTAACCACCAGAACGAGTGGGCATATGGATTGTTCAACTCGGCGCGGGTCAAGGGTCAGCCTGTCGATTCTCCAGAGCTGCGTGATCAACGGGACATCATTACGTTCTTCATGGAGCGACTGGGGGTGGACGGAGGCTTTCCACCGGTGGACAAATGGAATTATTGGTACGGCCACGCTTATGACGGCTGGACCGAGGCTGACAATCGCTCGTGCCATACACCGTCCTATCCTGGGGACCACGGTCTGGCATGGATCTCTTTCCGTTCAATCGACTTCATGTCGGTCATGTCGGCCATCGACTTTATTCCAGGGTTGAATAAAGAAAAGCTAGTGAACAGTGCCGTGGAAACCGTCAAGTTTGGCGACGTTTTCCCATTTGCCGCTCGCTCGTTACTGGCGGTAGGAAAAGCACCGCAAATTCAGATTCCGGTTTTGCAGCGTTACTACAGAGCTACAGCACCTTGGGAAATATCCAATAGCCCCTGGGCCTTGGTGATGGGCGCGTCCAGTCATGCCAAACAGGTAAATCGCTAAATGACCAGTGCGATCAACAAATTCAGTGCGTTCTCTCAGCGGAACATGCTCCTAGGGAAAGGCTTTCTGGGTGGGGTCGCGATGGCTGCCCCCTTTTACGCCGAGTTTTTTTCCTGGCGATGGGCCGCCCTTTTGACGGTGCCACTGTTTTTGTTGATCGTGCTGTCGCTCATTCGCGGTGAAAAGGTCAAGAAACCCCCGCTGGCGATTTTGCCAATGGTGTTGCTGCTGATGCTTCACGCAGTTGCCCTGGTATTCAGCCACACGATGTTTGCTGGCCAGGTTGTCAAGGACCTGCTAATCGCCTCATTTCTGCTATTTATCTACGTGCTGGCTGATGAAGACACGCTCTCTGGGTTTTTCTCGGCACTGATTCCTCTGGCGTTGGTGAGCGCGTTGATCGGCTTGGTGAAAGCGGCCTTGCTCCACCGAGGCTATCTGCTTGGTTTCATGCTTGAGAGCTGTGCCTCCTACCCGGCCGGTTCAGCGCTATGCATCAATTACAATAACCTGGGGTTGTTTTGGTTGGCGGCGGCCCTGGGTTGCATCAAGATGCGTTTGTGGTGGGCTTTACCCTTCCTGATTGCGGCAGGCGCACTATCGAGCTCTCGCCGATTCATTGTGCTCATGGTGTTCTTGCCGATTATTTGGGTAATGGTTCAAGGGCGCTCGGCGGTCGTCAAATCAGTGATTGTCGCCATTTTTTCTGCCCTGCTTATCTATGCCGTGTCAGACCCTGTCTCGTTTGCAAGATTCCAGCATGGGGACTTGCCCTACACGGTATTGTCCATCGGCGACGCGGTCAGCCTGAATGGGGTGTCGATAAATCGCTCGACACCTGGGGTGATGTTGAGCACCATGGGGGATGGTACAGGGGGCACCGGTTCGCGCATCAAGTTCTGGAGCCTCGGCCTCTCCATGGTGAGTTGGCTGCCACAAGGCTGGGGCTACCATCAGGTATTCTCGTGTGCGTTTTCGCCTTGTGACATGTTCCACTATCCGCATATGCCGGTGATCTCAGAGTGGATCATCGGGGGCGTTGTTTTCGCGCTCGTCGCCCTTGCATTTTATATTTGGCCATTCTGGCTTGTTTTACGCCAGCGGCAGTCAGTGCCAATCGCATTGTTCTTGATTGCGCTGCCTTACTCACTGATCTCCGGCGATACCGTTTTCTCCTTGCCGATATGCCTGGCCTGCATGTTCGTGGCGTTAAGCTGCGTGCCCAGGCGTATCGCCGGCACCCCGTGATGTGCCGATCCTAAAACAGACCCATAAGCTAGAACGTTGATACCTGATAACGCATGAAAACTCTGCATTTGACGCATACGGACATCGAATTCGATTCTCGAATCCTCAAGGAAATGGGCGCGTTGGTAGCGGCTGGCTATACCGCCAGCGGCATCGGTGTCGTGCTGGATGAAGGCGCGCAGAAGACTGCGGTTTCATTCAAAGCCAATATCACGGCACTTAACCTGCGCTCGCGCAAGCTGACCTTCCTGCCCCGCACCTTGCGGCATGTCGTGACCCTGTTCGAACTGGTCGGCAGGATGCTGCCGCGCGCCGTTCGCGAGCGCCCGGATGTCATCCACTGCCACGACACCCTGGTGCTGCCACTGGGTTGCATCGTCAAGTGGCTGACCGGCGCGAAGCTGGTCTACGACGCCCATGAGCTGGAGTCCGACCGCAACGGCCTGACCCGGCTTCAGGGTGCGTTGACGCTGCGGGTGGAAAAGCTTCTGTGGCGCTTCGTCGATGCGCTTATTGTGGTCAGCCCGTCGATCGAGCGGTGGTATCAGGAGAACATCGGGCCGAAGCCGTCCACGGTCATCCTCAACTCCCCACTGTTCCATGAAGGGCAGCATCAGGATGAGGACTATCTGCGCAAAAAGTTCGCCATCCCAGCCGAGAGCAAGGTGTTCATCTATGTCGGTATCCTTGGCCACGGCCGGGGTATCGACCTGCTCACCGAGGCCTTCAAGGACCCGCAGGTTTCCTCGCACGTGGTGTTTCTTGGCTATGGCGAGTTGAGTCAGGATCTCAAACGCCTGGCCGCAGAGCATCCAAACATCCATGTACACGACGCCGTGCCGCATTCGCAGGTGGTGCCCATCGCCCAGTCCGCAGACTTCGGGCTGTGCCTGGTGCAGGATGTTTCGCTCAGCGACTACTACTGCTTGCCGAACAAACTGTTCGAGTATTGCTTCGCCGGTGTGCCGGTGCTTGCGTCCGATTTTCCTGATATTCGCGCTCTGCTTACGCAGTACGGCGTGGGCGAATGCTGTAAACTGCACGCCGATGACATCCGTGACGCCATTCTGAGGTTGGAACGCTCGCCTTCGACGTTCCAGTTCGCCAACCTGACGCCGTTGAGTTGGCAGGCGCAGGAGCAGAAGTTGGTGGCGCTTTACCAGCAAGGCCTGTCGGCGACTAAACACTGAGATTCCTGTTGGGCACGCAATTTGCGAGCGATGCCCTGGCGGATCTGTGCCGGTTTGGGGAAGGGCTGGCGCCGTGAGGCAAAGGAATTGGCGGTATGCAGTGGCCCTATTATCGGGCTGGCTGTTACGCCCAGACTACAACCCGCTGTGTCGGCAGCGGGATAACCAATTGATACGGGCTGTGATATGTGTGGAATTTTTGGCTTCATCGCCAGGGAAAAAGTTAACAAAGAAAGCTTGATGACGCTGGCCCTGCATGCCAGGCAGCGTGGGCGTGACTCCAGTGGCCTGATCTATGCGGATCGTTCGGGCTACCAGGTCAAACGCGCGGACTACGACATCAAGAAGCTGATCTCGGAGGTCAAACCTTTCGATTCGGCGTTCGTCTTTGGCCACAGCCGCCTGATCACCAACGGGCTTTCCGACAACCAGCCGGTCGTGCGCGGCGGCGTCTGCGTGATCCACAACGGGATCATCGTCAACGATGCCGAAGTCTGGAATCACCTCAAACCGGCCCGTGCCCTCGAGATCGACAGCGAAGTGATCGCGGCCATCACCGAGCAGCACCTGGAAGAGTCGGGTGACAACCTCGACGGCCTGGCGCAAAAGGTACTCGGCCTGTGCGTCGGCGTGATTGCCTGCGCCATCGTCATTCCGCGCCTGGGCAAGGCGTTGCTGTTCTCCAACAATGGCAGCCTGTACGTCGGCACCGCCAAGGATGGCGTCAGCTTCTCCTCGGAGATGTTCCCGCTCAGCCAGATCGGTTGCACCGATATCAAGCAAGTCAGGCAGGAAGCGATCATTCTGGACCTGCCGGCGGCCACCGACATCAGCGTTGCCGACAACAACCAGCGCGTTCACAACCTGATTCCGCCGTTCCAGTTCATCACCTCCGAAGAAAAGCAGCTGCTCTACCCGCAGCCGAACCTGCGTCGCTGCACCCGCTGCATTCTTCCGGAAACCATGCCGTTCATCGACTTCGACGCAGACGGCGTGTGCAACTATTGCCACAACTACAGCCCGCGCAATGTGCCCAAGCCCAAGGAAGAGCTGTTCAACCTGGTGGAAGGCTACCGCCGTGCCGGCGTCACCGACTGCATCGTGCCGTTCTCCGGTGGGCGTGACAGCTGCTACGGGCTGCACCTGATCGTCAAAGAACTGAAGATGAACCCGGTCACCTACACCTACGACTGGGGCATGGTGACCGACCTCGGTCGGCGCAACATCAGCCGCATGAGCGCCGAGTTGGGTGTGGAAAACATCATCGTCGCCGATGACATCGCCCAGAAGCGCAGGAACATCGCCGTCAACCTCAAGGCCTGGCTGAAGGCGCCGCACCTGGGGATGATCAGCATCCTGACGGCGGGCGACAAGCACTTCTTCCGCCATATCGAGACGGTCAAGCAGCAGACCGGCGTGAGCCTGAACCTGTGGGGCGTAAACCCGCTGGAAGTCACCCACTTCAAGGCCGGCTTCCTCGGCGTGCCACCGGCATTCGAAGAGAAGCGTGTGTATATGCACGGCTGGCGCAAGCAGATGGAGTACCAGAGCCTGCGCTTCAAGGCCATGTTGAAAAGCCCAGGCTATTTCAACAGCTCGCTGTGGGACACCCTGTCGGGCGAGTACTACCGCAGCTTCACCGAGAAGAAAGACTACTACCACATCTTCGATTACTGGCGCTGGGACGAGAAGGCCATCGATGACACGCTGATCAACGACTACGGTTGGGAAGTGGCAGTCGACACCAGCACCACCTGGCGGATCGGTGACGGTACCGCAGGCCTGTACAACTACATCTATTACCTCGTTGCCGGCTTCTCCGAGCACGATACCTTCCGCAGCAACCAGGTGCGCGAAGGCGAGATCACCCGTGAGCGCGCGCTGGAGCTGGTGCGTGAAGAGAACCGTCCGCGTTACCAGAACATCCGTTGGTACCTCGACGCGCTGGGCATGGACTTCACCGAAGTGATCAAGATCGTCAACGCCATCCCGCGTCTGTACAAAGACTGACGGGCTGGCCGACGCGATGAACAAGACGATCTGGTACGTCACCAAGTACTTTTCACCCAAGACCGCCACCAGCCCCGGAGGACGGGGCTGGTTCCTGGTGGATGAGATGAGGCGGGCCGGTTATCAGGTCGTCGTCGTCAGCTCGGATTCCAACAACCTGGTGGACCTTCCGGTGCTGCACGACCGGGTTACGGTAGAGGTTACCGACGGGGTCAAGCTTGTCTGGCTGAAAACCATGAAGTATTCGGTGGCCAAGTCCGCGCGCAGGATCCTCAGCTGGTTCCACTTCGAGTGGAACCTGTTCTGGCTGAACAAGCGCGAGCTGGAACGCCCTGATGTGGTGATCATTTCCAGCCTGTCGTTGCTGACCATCGTCAACGGCCTGCTGCTCAAGCTCAAGTACAAGTGCCGCCTGGTATTCGAGGTGCGCGATATCTGGCCACTGACCATCGTCGAAGAGGGTGGTTTCAGCAACGGCAACCTGTTCGTCAGGGGGTTGTCGTGGCTGGAGCGGCTCGCTTACCGAAAGTCCGATGCCATCGTCGGTACCATGCCCAACCTCGCCGCCCATGTGCGCAATGAGCTTGGCCGCGACCGGCCGGTATTCTGCGTGCCGATGGGCGTGAGCCAGGAACACCTGAGCGATGTCGCCGAACTGCCGCCGGAGTATGCCGAGAGCTACCTCTCAAGTGACAAGTTTAAGGTGGTGCATGCCGGCACCATCGGCATCACCAATGCCTTGGACGTGTTCTTCGCCGCAGCGCAAGCCATGCGCGAGCATGCCGATGTCGAGTTCGTCATCGTTGGCGACGGTGCGTTGAAGCAAAGCTACCAGCAGCAGTATGGAAGCCTGCCCAACCTGGTATTCGCGCCCAAGGTGCCGCGCAACATGGTGCAGTCGGTGCTGGCCAAAGGCGACCTGCTGTACTTCTCGGTCCACGATTCCAAGGTGTGGGATTACGGCCAGTCGTTGAACAAGGTCATCGACTACATGCTGGCGGCCAAGCCGGTGGTGGCGTCGTACAACGGCTATCCGTCGATGATCGACGAGTCGGGCTGCGGCGTGTTCGTGCCTGCCAACAATGTCGATGCGGTGGTCGGCGCCGTGCTCGAAATGAAGGCCAAGAGCGAGCAGGAGCGTTCGGCGATGGGCGCGCGAGGGCGCGAATGGCTGCTGCAGAACCGTAGCTATACCAAGTTGGCCAACGACTATCTGCAGATACTGTTTCAAGGTGACGCCAAGTGAAGCGGCTGGTTGATTTCGTATTGTCGTTGTTTGGCTTGATCGTGCTGTCACCGGTGATCGTGATCGTCGCCTGGTGCATTCGGCGCAAGCTCGGCTCACCGGTGATCTTTTCCCAGGTGCGCCCTGGGCTTGGGGGCAAGCCCTTCAAGATGGTGAAGTTCCGCACCATGCGCGATGCCTTCGATGCCGATGGCAACCCCTTGCCGGACTCGCAGCGCATGACTGCCTTCGGCAGCTTTTTGCGCGCCAGCAGCCTGGACGAACTGCCTGAACTGTGGAATGTGCTCAAGGGCGACATGAGCCTGGTCGGGCCGCGCCCGTTGCTGATGGAGTACCTGCCGCTTTACAGCCCCGAGCAGTACCGTCGCCACGAGGTTCGCCCGGGGGTCAGCGGTTGGGCCCAGGTCAATGGCCGTAACGCCCTGAGCTGGGAGGACAAGTTCAAGCTGGATGTCTGGTACGTGGACAATCGCTCGATCTGGCTCGATTTCAAGATCATCTTCCTTACCTTGAAGAAGGTGGTGGTGCGCGACGGCATCAGCGCTGCGGGCGAAGCCACCATGTCCAAGTTTACCGGGAACCGATCGTGAGCAAGCTGGCGATCCTCGGCGCCAGTGGTCATGGCAAGGTCGTGGCCGATACGGCCGAATGCTGTGGTTGGCAGACCATCGACTTCTTCGATGATGCCTGGCCCGGGCTCAAGGCCAATGGTGCCTGGCAGGTGGTCGGTGACACAGCGGCGCTGCGCGAACGCCTGCATGAGTACGACGGTGTGGCGGTGGCCATTGGCAATAACCCTGTCCGTTACAACAAGCTGCGCGAGCTCGAAGACGCCGGCGCCCGCCTGTGCAGCCTGGTGCACCCGGCCGCCACGGTCAGTCGCCACGCCCTGATCGAGCGCGGTTCGGTGGTGTTCGCCGGTGCCGTCGTCAACGCCGATGCCCGAATAGGGCTGGGTGCCATTCTCAATACCGGCTGCAGTGTTGACCATGACTGTGAGTTGGGTACGGCGGTGCACATCAGCCCGGGGGCTCGCCTGGCCGGTGGCGTCAAGGTTGGGAATTTGAGCTGGGTGGGCATCGGTGCTAGTGTTCGCCAACTTGTCCGGATCGGATCCCAGGTGACTGTCGGCGCGGGCGCGGCAGTGGTGGCTGATATCCAGGACCGGTTGACCGTCGTTGGTGTGCCTGCGCAGGCAGTTCCCCAAAAGAAGGCCACTTAGCCTTAGCTCGCCGTTCTTGCCTTGCTGCCTGTAGGTCAAAGACTGCTGCTTGTCGACGTATCATGGGCCTTCTGCCTTTTCAGCCTGGCTGAAGACAACAAGATTCGATCCGGTGGCATTGGCATGCTGCCCCTCCATTTCGACCAAATACTGAAGAGCCTCTATTGTGTTGAATACTCCTTTCTCCCCATGGCCTTCCTTTAGCGAAGAAGAAGCCGACGCCGTGCGCGCGGTCATCCTCTCCAACAAGGTCAACTACTGGACCGGGCAGGAATGCCGCGAGTTCGAAAAGGAATTTGCCGCATGGGCCGGCACCGATCATGCCGTTGCCCTCGCTAACGGTACGGTTGCACTAGATGTAGCGCTCAAGGCGCTGGACATCGGTGCCGGAGATGAAGTGGTAGTGACCCCGCGCACCTTCCTGGCCTCGGTCTCCTCGATCGTCAATGCCGGTGCGGTCCCGGTGTTCGCCGAAGTGGACCGGGACTCGCAGAACATTACCGCAGCGACAATCGAGGCGGTGCTGACGCCGCGAACCAAGGCAGTGATTTGTGTGCACCTGGCGGGCTGGCCCTGCGACATGGACCCGATCATGGCGCTGGCTGCCAAGCATGGCCTCAAGGTGATCGAGGACTGCGCCCAGGCCCATGGTGCCCGCTACAAAGGCCGGCCGGTGGGTTCGATTGGTCATGTGGGCGCCTGGTCGTTCTGCCAGGACAAGATCATGACCACCGGTGGTGAAGGCGGCATGGTCACCACCAATGACCGCGAACTGTGGTCGCGGATGTGGTCGTTCAAGGACCACGGCAAAAGTTGGGAAGCGGTTTACGAGCGTCAGCATGCCCCGGGCTTCCGCTGGTTGCATGAGGGTTTCGGGACCAACTGGCGGATGCTCGAAGTGCAGGCGGTGATCGGCCGTATCCAGTTGCGGCGCATGGCCGACTGGCACGCCCGGCGCCTGGCCAATGCCCAGCAGCTCTGGGACGTGGCCGCCCGCTTGCCTGCGCTGCGTGTGCCGGCAATGCCGGAGGGTATCCTCCATGCCGCCTACAAGTGCTATGTGTTCGTCGAACCATCGGCCCTGAAGGAAGGCTGGGACCGCGATCGCATCCTGGGCGAGATCGTGGCGCGAGGCGTTCCGGCGTTTTCCGGCTCCTGCTCCGAGGTCTACCTGGAAAAAGCCTTCGACGGTACGGGCTGGCGCCCGGAGCCGGGCTTGCCGGTTGCCAGGGAGCTCGGTGAAACCAGCCTGATGTTCCTGGTTCATCCGACATTGACCGAAGACGAGATGAATAAGACCTGCAGTACCCTGCAGGACGTTGTGCAACAAGCCAGTCGGTAAGTGCTTCACTGCACGCCGCCCGTGCAGCACGGGTGGCGGCACGATACCCCGCTGTCGGCCTGGGCCGATAGCGGGGCAAGACCGTATTACTGACCTCACATCCGCGGGAAGCGGAGGCGGGACCAACTCTGATGATGGATAACTTGAGAGCAGGCCTGCTGGGCCTGCCACGTCGGTACAAGCGTGCCTTGCAGGTTGCGGTAGACCTGCTGTTGGTGTGGCTTGCGCTGTGGATGTCGTTCATCGTGCGCCTGGGCTTCGAAGAAGCCAGCGGTGCGATGGCCGACCATACCTGGCTGTTCTTGGCCGCGCCGTTGATCGCCATACCGATCTTCATCCGCTTCGGCATGTACCGGGCGGTGCTGCGTTACTTCGGCAACGATGCGCTGATGGTCATCTTCAAGGCTGTCGGTCTTTCTGCGCTGGCGTTGGCGCTGGTGGTCTACTGGTACAGCAACCACGCCACGCTGGTGCCGCGTTCGATCGTGTTCAACTACTGGTGGTTGAGCCTGATCATGCTGGGTGGCCTGCGCCTGTTGATGCGCCAGTACTTCCTCGCCGACTGGTTCAGCACGGTGCAGCACGTGCCCTTCGCCAATCGTGATGATGGCCTGCCGCGCGTGGCCGTCTACGGTGCCGGTGCCGCGGGCAATCAGCTCGTAGCGGCGTTGCGCATGGGCCGCACGATGCGCCCGGTGGCCTTCATCGATGACGACCCGGACATCGCCGAGCGCGTGATCTCCGGCCTGCATGTGTACAAGTCTCGCAACATCCAGCGCATGATCGAAGTGACCGGCGCTCAGGAAGTGCTCATGGCCATCCCTTCGGCGAGCCGCGCGCGGCGCCGGGAGATCCTCACTTACCTGGAAGATTTCCCCCTGCACGTGCGCAGTGTGCCGGGGCTGATGGACTTGGCCAGTGGTCGGGTCAAGGTCGATGACATTCAGGAAGTCGACATTGCCGACTTGCTGGGGCGTGATGCCGTACCGCCGCAGGAAGGGCTGCTGCAGCGCTGCATTACCGGCAAGGTGGTCATGGTGACGGGGGCGGGCGGCTCGATCGGTTCGGAGCTGTGTCGACAAATCCTGGAGCTGGGCCCCACGACCTTGCTGCTGTTCGAACACAGCGAGTTCAACCTCTACAGCATCCTTGCCGAGCTGGAACAGCGTTGCCGGCGCGAGTCGCTGCGCGTGCGCCTGCTGCCGATCCTCGGCTCGGTGCGTGACCAGGGCAAGCTGTTGCACATCATGCAGACCTGGCATGTCGAGACCGTGTATCACGCGGCGGCCTACAAGCATGTGCCGATGGTCGAACACAACATTGCCGAAGGCGTGCTGAACAATGTGATAGGTACCTTGCATGCGGCGCAGTCGGCGTTGCAGGCGGGTGTTTCCAACTTCGTGCTCATCTCTACCGACAAGGCGGTGCGCCCGACCAATGTGATGGGCAGCAGCAAGCGCCTGGCCGAGATGATCTTGCAGGGCTTGAGCCGAGAGAGCTCGGCAGTACTCTGGGGCGATGGGCACAAGATCTCGCGTATCAATGCCACGCGCTTCACCATGGTGCGCTTCGGCAATGTGCTGGGTTCGTCCGGCTCGGTCATTCCGCTGTTCCGCCAGCAGATCAAGGCCGGTGGCCCGCTTACGGTGACGCACCCGAAGATCACCCGCTACTTCATGACCATCCCCGAGGCTGCGCAGTTGGTGATCCAGGCAGGCTCGATGGGGCAGGGCGGCGACGTGTTCGTGCTGGACATGGGC
The DNA here is from genome assembly GCF_003231305.1 of Pseudomonas sichuanensis. Classification (GTDB taxonomy): domain Bacteria; phylum Pseudomonadota; class Gammaproteobacteria; order Pseudomonadales; family Pseudomonadaceae; genus Aquipseudomonas; species Aquipseudomonas sichuanensis. The sequence goes on from NZ_QKVM01000006.1 coordinate 103,798, forward strand.
GAGCCTGTAAGGATTGCCGAACTGGCCGAGAAGATGGTGCACCTGTCCGGGCTGAGCGTGCGCAACGAGCGCAACCCCACCGGCGACATCGCCATCGAGTTCACCGGGTTGCGACCGGGTGAAAAACTCTACGAGGAGTTGCTGATCGGTGACAACGTGGAAGCCACCGAGCACCCGATGATCATGAGCGCCAATGAAGATCATCTGGCCTGGGAGGTGCTCAAGGGGCGTCTTGACCAACTGCTGGCCGCAGTGAGCGTCGATGACTATGCCCAAGTGCGCCAACTGCTACGGGAAACGGTGAGCGGTTATGCACCCGACGGCGAGATCGTCGACTGGATCTACCAGCAGCGTCGGCTGGAACCTTAAGAAAAAGCCCGGCTTGATGCCGGGCTTTTCTTTGCTTCAACGCTTTGAATTATCTCGAAAAATACTCGCACCTTGAGCGGTTTGCCGTGGGCGGCACGGCCATCTACCGTAGCAGGGCAACCAAGGAAACGTTGCCTTTCAATCTGCCTCAAGGAGTGACTTCCCATGCGTAACACTGTCCTGTCGTATCTGCTGCTCCCGCTTTTCACTTGCCTGTCCTTTTCGCTCAGCGCTGCCCCCAACAGCATGCCTGCCGAGCCGGTGCCGGCAGTGATGTCGGCCGAGCAGGCAAACAGCCGGGTAGATCTGAACACGGCCGATGCGCAAACCCTGCAAAAAGCGCTGAACGGCATCGGTCAGGCCAAGGCTCAGGCCATCGTCGCCTACCGTGAGGCCAACGGGCCGTTCACCTCCGTGGATGAACTGCTCGAGATAAAGGGCATAGGCAAAGCGTTGCTGGAGCGCAATCGTGACAAGCTGATGGTCGAGTAAAGCTGGCTGGAGCCGATCGGCACCCGGCAGGTCGGCTCTTCATGACGGCAATGCTTGTTCAGCGGTCTTGCGCATCCTTGGCATCCGCCTCGGCGTTGCGCTCGTGAACTTTCTTCAACTGCTCCTCGGTCAACGGCAGTTTTTTCGCCGTATCCCGCAGCATCATCAGCCCGCCAACGATCGAGCCAAGGGCAACGATGAGTATCAACCAGGCATACCAAGGCATCGGTGTTCTCCTGCAAACTGAAGATGACAGCACCTGCATGGCATTCGAACCATTGCCGTGTGCGATGGTTCAATTATAGGAGTGGCCCACTGCCAGGCCAATTCTCATGACCCGCGGCCTCCAAAGGCCATGCCACTTCGTTTACAATGCGCGCCGTTTACGACTTGCCAAGAGACCTCGCCCATGTCCGCCTGCCAGACGCCCCTGATCGTCGCCCTGGATTTCCCTACCCGTGACGCCGCCCTGAAGCTGGCTGACCAGCTCGATCCGGCGCTGTGCCGGGTCAAGGTCGGCAAGGAACTGTTCACCAGCAGCGCTTCGGGGATTGTCGAGACCCTGTGCAGCAAGGGTTTCGAAGTGTTCCTCGACCTCAAGTTCCACGACATCCCCAACACCACGGCGATGGCGGTCAAGGCTGCAGCCGAAATGGGCGTGTGGATGGTCAACGTACACTGCTCCGGTGGCCTGCGCATGATGTCGGCCTGCCGTGAGGAACTGGCCAAGCGCAGCGGCCCGCAGCCACTGCTGATCGGCGTGACCGTGCTGACCAGCATGGAGCGTGAGGACCTGGCAGGCATTGGCCTGGATATCGAACCGCAAGAGCAGGTATTGCGCCTGGCGGCACTGGCCGAGAAGGCCGGGATGGACGGCCTGGTGTGCTCCGCGCTGGAGGCACCGGCGCTGAAGGCCGCGCACCCGTCGCTGCAACTGGTCACCCCGGGTATCCGCCCGGCGGGCAGTGCCCAGGACGATCAGCGCCGGATCCTGACCCCGCGCCAGGCGCTGGATGCAGGTTCCGACTACCTGGTGATCGGTCGCCCGATCAGCCAGGCGGCGGATCCGGCGCAGGCGCTGGCCGCTGTGGTCGCCGAAATCCGCGGCTGATTCGAGCCTGCCGGGGCTGCCTTGCAGCCCCGGGGTTTCAGACCTTCAATACCAGCTTGCCGAAGTTCTCCCCGCTGAACAGCTTGAGCAGCGTCTCTGGGAAGGTTTCCAGCCCCTCGACCACATCCTCCTTGCTTTTCACCTTGCCGCTGGCCAGCCAGCCGGCCATCTCCTGTGCGGCCTTGCCGTACTCCTTGACGTAGTCCATTACCACGAAGCCTTCCATGCGCGCACGGTTGACCAGCAGCGCCAGGTAGTTGGCCGGGCCTTTGACCGCTTCCTTGTTGTTGTACTGGCTGATGGCGCCGCAGATCACCACCCGTGCCTTGAAGTTCAGGCGCGACAGCACCGCGTCGAGAATATCGCCGCCGACGTTGTCGAAGTAGACGTCCACGCCCTTGGGGCATTCACGCTTCAGGCCCGCCAGCACGTCCTCGGCCTTGTAGTCGATGACGCCGTCGAAGCCCAGCTCGTCCAGCAGGTACTGGCATTTCTGCGCGCCGCCGGCGATGCCGACCACGCGGCAGCCTTTGAGCTTGGCGATCTGCCCGGCAATGCTGCCCACCGCGCCTGCCGCACCGGAGATCACCACGGTGTCGCCGTCCTTGGGTTGGCCGACGTCGAGCAGGGCGAAGTAGGCGGTCATGCCGGTCATGCCCAGGGCAGAGAGGTAACGGGGCAGGGGGGCCAGCCGCGGGTCGATCTTGTGCAGGCCCTGGGGTTCGCCGGTGAAGTAGTCCTGCACGCCCAAGGCGCCGCTGACGTGGTCACCGGGCTTGTAGTCCGGGTGCTGCGAGGCAACCACTTCGCCCACGCCGAGGGCACGCATCACCTGGCCCAGGCCGACTGGCGGGATATACGACTTGCCTTCATTCATCCAGCCGCGCATGGCCGGGTCGAGGGACAAGTACAGGTTCTTCACCTGGATCTGGCCCGCGCCGGGTTCGTCAGCCGGCACCTGCTCGAAGGTAAAGTCGTCGCGGCGCACGGCGCCGACCGGACGCTTTGCCAGCAGGAAACGGCGGTTGGTCTGGGGCATGGCGGATTCTCCTGAACAGGGTAAAAGAGGGCTGATGATCGGCTGCGATTATGTACTGCGTCACGCAAAATCACCGCAAACGATAGTAGTCCAACCGTGCCCCTGATGATGCTGCCCAGTCGGCAGGAGGGCTGACTAGACTCAGCCTCGACTCAATTTTCCATGCAGGAGCCAGTGATGAGCATGACGTTCTCCGGCCAGGTAGCCCTGGTCACCGGTGGCGCAGCGGGTATCGGCCGGGCAACGGCCCAGGCGTTCGCCGGCCAAGGGCTGAAAGTGGTGGTGGCCGACCTCGACGCGGCCGGCGGTGAAGCCACCGTGGCGCTGATCCGCGAGGCGGGTGGCGAGGCCCTGTTCGTTGCCTGCGACGTGACCCGCGACAGCGATGTGCGCCAGTTGCACGAGAAGACCGTGCAGGCTTATGGCCGGCTGGACTACGCCTTCAACAATGCCGGTATCGAAATCGAGAAGGGCCGCCTGGCCGAGGGCAGCGAGGCCGAGTTCGACGCCATCATGGGCGTCAACGTCAAGGGCGTGTGGCTGTGCATGAAGTACCAGTTGCCGCTGCTGCTGGCCCAGGGCGGTGGCGCGATCGTCAATACCGCCTCGGTGGCGGGCCTGTCGGCGGCGCCGAAGATGAGCATCTATGCCGCGTCCAAGCATGCGGTGATCGGCCTGACCAAGTCGGCGGCGATCGAGTATGCGAAGAAGGGCATCCGGGTGAACGCGGTGTGCCCGGCGGTGATCGACACCGACATGTTCCGCCGCGCCTATGAGGCCGACCCGCGCAAGGCCGAGTTCGCCGCGGCGATGCATCCCGTTGGGCGCATCGGCAAGGTCGAGGAGATCGCCAGCGCGGTGCTGTACCTGTGCAGCGATGGCGCCGCGTTCACCACCGGGCACAGCCTGACCGTCGATGGCGGTGCACTGGCGATCTGATTGTCCGGCCAGCGCTGGGCGGGTGGGATCAATTATCTTGCTCGCCATTCAAACAGCTGCGCGATTCCTGTGGGAGCGGGTTTACCCGCGAACGGGCCGGCAAGGTTATCCACAACCGCCACGCCACCGCCGCACATCCCAGCAGCAACACCGTGCCGAATACGCTCAGCGCCAGGCGCGACCCCAGCCTGTCGCTGAGCAAGCCGGTAAAAATCACCGGCATGCTGAACCCCAGGTACGCCAGCAGGAAGAACCCGGCACTGGCCCGGGTCATCTCGCTGCCGGCGAGCTGGTTTACCGCGGCCAAGCCACCCAAGTAGATAAATCCGTAGCAGGCACTGCTGGCGGCAATCGCGCCCAGCAGCACGCCGGCCAACTGACCGCTGTCGGCGCCCCAGGCCAGCAACCCATAGCTGCAGGGCAGAATCAGCAGCCCGAGCAGTGTGGCCTGGGCGCTTGGCAGGCGGCGGGCCATGGGCTGGAACAACAGCCCGCAACTGATCACGCAAAAGGTCGAGAACCCCGACCAGGCACTCAGGCCATGTTGACGCAGGATCCCCGGCAGCAAGGCGATCACCAGGCCGACACAGGCCCACGCGAGCAGGATCGCCAGGCCGTAGGCCAGGCTGCCGGCGGGGTAGCAGGGCAGCCGCAGCATGCTGCTGTGCTGCGCCGGGCGTGGCTCGGGCAGGCGCCACACCAACAGCATGGCGATGCCCGCGAGCAACAGTTGCAGATGAAAGCTTGCCGGTGCCAGGGTGGGCCCGCGCAGCAGGCACAGGCTGGTCAGCGCCGCGCCCAGGCCGAAGCCCAGCGAGGTGCTGGCCGTGACCCAACCGGCGGCGCGGCCGCTGTCGCTGCCCGCCATCAGTTCACCCATGTACGCGGTGGCCGTGGCCGATGCCAGCCCGGTACCCAGCCCCAGCAGCATGCGCGCGACCCCCAGAGCCTCCAGGCTTGGGAACAGCAGCATGATCAGCGTGGCGAGCATCGACAGGGCCAGGGCGGCGATGATCAGCGGGCGTCGCCCGACCCGGTCGGCCAGCCCGCCAAGGGCCAGCAGCACCGGCAGCACGCCGAGCACATAGCCGGAAAAGGCCACGGCGGTGGCCGCGGCGCCACGGCCGGCGAGTTCGGCGTAGGTGATGTACAGCGGTGCCTGCAGGTTCACCGCAAGGGTGATCAGGCACAACGCGAAGGCCAGGGCATAGCGGGAGGGCATGGGGGCATCCGTCAAAGGGGGAAGTGTCTGTCGGCAGCATCGAGACTATGGGGTTGCCCAACAAGGCACACTCCCCAGGCATTTGTGATTAACTGTTCGCCTGAAATCAGCGAACACTTACCATGCACCTGAATCTGGATCGCCTGCAGCCAACGCCCCTGGTCCAGCAACTGACCGAACAGTTGCAAGCCTGGATCGAACAGCAACGCCTGCGCCCCGGCGCCCGCCTGCCGTCGATCCGCACCCTGGCCAAGGCCCAGGCGGTGAGCGCGTCCTGCGTGATCGAGGCCTACGACCGCCTGGTGGCCAGCGGCTGGCTGGTGGCGCGGCACGGTGCCGGGTTTTTCGTTGCCGAACGCAAGCCGGGGCTGCAGGTGGATGCCGGCAGCGCCTGGGGTGAGGCCATCGATGGCAGCTGGCGCTTGTTCGGCGAAGGCCATGAGGCGCTGCTCAAGCTCGGCTGCGGCTGGCTGCCGGTGGCCTGGCGCGCCGAGGCGGAGCTGGCGCAGGCCGTGCGCCAGGTCAGCCGCGGCGAGCCCGAGGCGCTGTTCGACTACTGCCCGCCGCTGGGCTTGGCCAGCCTGCGCCTGCAACTGCACAAGGGCCTGGCGCGGCTCGACATCAGCGCCGAACCCGAGCGCATCCTCACCACCCAGGGCATCAGCCATGCCCTCGACCTGCTGGTACGCACCCTGCTGGTGCCGGGCGACACGGTGCTGGTGGAGCGCCCCGGCTACTACAACCTGTTCAACCTGCTGCGCCAGCACGGCGTGCGGATGCTCGAAGTGCCACGCACGCCCACGGGGCCGGACGTTGCCGAACTCGAGCGGCTGCTGGTCGAGCACCGGCCACGCTGCCTGTTCACCAACAGCCTGTACCAGAACCCCACCGGCACCAGCCTGACCCCCAAGGTCGCCTATCGCCTGCTGGAGCTGGCCCGCGAGCATGACCTGCGGATCATCGAGGACGACCTCTACGCCGACTTCCAGGAAGGCCCGGCCACCCGCCTGGCCACCCTCGACAGCGAGCAGCGGGTGATCTACCTGGGCAGCTTCTCGAAAACCCTCAGCAGTTCGCTGCGGGTGGGCTACGTGGTCGCGGAACCTGCGCTGATCGCCCGCCTGGCCGAGTTGAAGATGGTCAGCGGCATCGGCACCTGCCGCTTCGCCGAGCAGGTGATCGGCCAGATGCTTGCCAACGGCAGCTACCGCAAGAGCATCCAGCGCCTGCGCGTGCGCCTGGGGCAGCACATGGCCAGGCTCCTCGGGCAGCTGGAGGCGTGGGGCTGGGAGGTGTTGTGCGAACCCTGTGGCGGCATGTTCGTCTGGGCCCGCTCGCCCGGGCGCGACTTCACCGAGCTGGAGCGCCTTGCCCTGGAGCATGCGGTGCTGCTCACGCCCGGCAGCGCCTTCGACCCCCAGGGGCGGGCTTGTGCCTGGTTACGCATCAATGTCGCCTACGGGCAGGACGTCCGCGCTCAGGCGTTCCTCCGACACGCGGGGCGACCTCCAGCGGCCTGAAAGCGACACGCTCATAGCTAAATGACACCATTCTGACGCCAGGCTCTTGTGAGGGGGCCACCGCGATTGTCACTCTTGCCTCTGGGAAAAGCCCGACAAGGCAGAGGGGAATCGGTGATGGCGGTGACCAAGCACGGTGTTCTGGCCAACCTGGGCATGGCCCGCAAGCTCGGCCTGGGCTTCGCGTTGGTGCTGCTGCTGACGCTGCTGGTGGCGGCCATCGGCGTATACGCGCTGTTCAGCGTAGGCCAGCGCTTCGACGGCTTGCGCCAGATGGCCCAGTTCAATACCGACCTGCTGCGCCTGCGCCAGCACGAACAGGCGTTCGCCCTGCGCTCCGATATCACCGAGGCCGATACGCTGCGCGCTGGCCTGCAGGGCCTGCTCGAGCGCGCCCGTGGCCTGCCAGGGCTGGCCTCGACCGAAGGTGAGCTCGGCGCCTACGGCCAGGCGTTCGACCATTTCGTCCAGGCGGTACAGGGCAAGGAACTGGCGCTGGACATGGCCAGCTGGTCGGTGTCCAGCGTGGCCAACAACCTCGATGTGCTGCAGGCCGGCCTGGCCGATGACGGCACCTACACCCTCAAGCAGTCGCAAGGCCAGCAGGGCGGCGAGTTTCTCGAACAGGCCGGCCAGGTGGCGCAGGTGTCACGGTTGATGCTGCAGGCCATGGATGAGGCTCGGGTGCGCCTGGAGCAGAGCCGCAAGGGCGGCGAGGTGGGCCAGGGGCGCATTGCCCAGACGGTGGAGGCGGCCAGCCTGGTCGAGCAGCTCAAGGGCGCGGTGAGCGATGCCGGTTACCAGAGCGTGTTGGGCGAGGTGGCCGGGCATATCGCCAGCTTCTCCGACAAGCTCAATGAATACACCGACCTGCTGGCTCAGGAACAAGGCATCAAGGCCCAGTTGCAGGCCCGCGCCGAGCAGGTCACGGCGCGGGTCGACCAGGCCTACAGCGCGCAGGAACAGGCGATGCAGGCTGAGCTTGCGCGCAATGCCGTGGCCATCGCCGCCGCTACCGCGCTGGCGCTGCTGGTCGGGGTGCTGGCGGCCTGGCTGATCACCCGTGCGGTGGTCGCGCCGCTCAAGCGGGTGATCATCCGTGCCCGGCGCATCGCCGCCGGTGAGCTGGCCATCGAGGCCGAGGCGCCGCGCAGGGACGAGGTCGGGCAGTTGTTGCAGGCCATGCAGCAGATGGCCGAGGGCTTGTCCGGTGTGGTCAGCGGCCTGCAGCAGGGCATCGAGCAGTTGGCCGGCAGCGCCCAGGCGTTGTCTGCCGTGACCGAGCAGACCAACCGCGAAGTCGGCAGCCAGAAGGACGAGACCGAGCAGGTGGCCACCGCCATGCAGCAGATGACCGCCACCGTGCATGATGTGGCGCGCAACGCCGAGCAGGCGGCCGAAGCGGCCCAGGCCGCCGACGACAAGGTCGAGTCCGGCCAGCAGGTGGTGCGCCAGAGCATGCAGCGCATCGAGCAGCTCGCCGCCGCCGCCGAGACCGCCAGCTGCGGGATCGACAGCCTGAGTGCCGAGATCCATACCATCGGCGACGTACTGGAGGTGATCAAGAGTGTCGCCGAGCAGACCAACCTGCTGGCGCTCAATGCCGCCATCGAGGCCGCTCGCGCCGGTGAGCAGGGGCGTGGTTTCGCCGTGGTGGCCGATGAAGTGCGCGCCCTGGCGCGGCGTACCCGTCAGTCCACTGAAGAGATCGAGCGCCTGGTGGCCAGCCTGCGTGGCAATGCCCAGCAGTCGGTGACGCAGATCCGTGGCAGTACCGAGCTGGTGCGCCTGGCGGTGGCCGATGCGCTGCAGACCGAAAGTGCGCTGGGCAGCATTGCCGCGGCGGTGTCGTTGATCCAGCAGATGAACCAGCAGATCGCCGCGGCGGCCGAGCAGCAAAGCTCGGTGGCCGAGGAGATCAGCCGCAGTGTCACGCAGATCCGTGGCAGTGCCGATCAGGCCGCGCTGGCGATGGAGGACAATGCCCGATCAAGCGTCGAGCTGGCGCGGCTGGGGGATGACCTGAAGGGGATGGTGGGGCATTTCCGCCTTTGATTGCCTGTGGCGACCCCATCGCGGGGCAAGCCCGCTCCCACGCATGCTGTGTTTGGCGCGTGGGAGCGGGCTTGCCCCGCGATAGCGTTGTCAGCCCTTGCGCGGGCTGAGGATGAGCAAGGTCAGCACCCCCGCCACAATCCCCCAGAACGCCGACCCGATCGAGAACAGGGTGAACCCCGATGCCGTCACCATGAAGGTGATCAGTGCCGCTTCACGCTCGCGAGCCTCGCCCATGGCCACGCTCAGGCCATTCATGATCGACCCGAACAGCGCCAGCGCGGCGATCGACAGCACCAGCTCCTTGGGCAGGGCGCCGAACAGCGCCGCCAAGGTGGCGCCGAAGGTACCGGCGATACCGTAGAAGATCCCGCACCACACCGCAGCGGTGTAGCGCTTGCGCGGGTCCTCATGGGCGTGCGGCCCGGTGCAGATGGCCGCGCTGATGGCCGCCAGGTTGACCCCGTGCGAACCGAACGGCGCCAGCAGCAGCGACGCGAAGCCGGTGGCCGAGATCAGCGGCGAGGCCGGCACCTGGTAGCCGTCGGCGCGCAGCACGGCGACCCCCGGCATGTTCTGCGAGGTCATCGCCACCACGAACAACGGGATGCCGATGCTGATGGTCGCCGCCAGCGAGAAGCTGGGCGTAGTCCACACCGGAGTTGCTACCTCGAGCTGGAAGCCGCTGAAGTCCAGCAGGCCCAGCGCGCCGGACAGCGCGGTGCCCACCAGCAGCGCGGCCAGCACGCAGTAGCGCGGCGACAGGCGCTTGACCAGCAGGTAACTGAAGAACATCCCCAGCACCAGCACGGTACGGTGTTGGGCGGCGACGAAGATCTCGCTGCCGATCTTGAACAGGATGCCCGCCAGCAGGGCGGAGGCCAGCGACGCAGGAATGCGCTTGACCAGCCGTTCGAAGCTGCCGGTGAGCCCGCAGATCAGCACCAGCACGGCGCAGGTGATGTAGGCGCCGATGGCCTCGCCGTAGCTCACGCCACCGAGGCTGGTGATCAGCAGCGCCGCGCCGGGGGTCGACCAGGCCACCGTGATCGGCGTGCGGTAGCGCAGCGACAGGCCGATGCTGCACACCGCCATGCCGATCGACAGCGCCCAGATCCACGACGAGATCTGCGCGCTGGTCAGGCCCGCCGCCTGGCCGGCCTGGAACATCAGCACCAGCGAACTGGTGTAGCCGGTGAGCATGGCGATGAAACCGGCGACTACCGCCGAGGGTGAGCTATCTGCCAGCGGGCGCAGGGGCACGGTGGTGGCATCGGTCATAGGGTGAATTCCTTGTACAGGTGTAAGCATTTTTTTCAGGCTACCGTGCCATGGCTTGATCCTTGCCATACAGCAGGCATTGCATTTAGCCGTACAGTCGCCAACTATTGGCCACGGTTGTGCAACTGCGTGAAAGGGGAGGGGCGATGTACAAGGTGTATGGCGATTACCAATCGGGCAACTGCTACAAGGTCAAGCTGATGCTCAGCTTGCTGGGCCGCCCGTACGAGTGGCAGGCGGTGGACATTCTCAAGGGTGAGACCGAAACCCCCGAGTTCCTGGCCATGAACCCCAATGGCAAGGTGCCGGTACTCAAGCTGGAGGATGGCACTTGCCTGTGGGAGTCCAACGCCATCCTGAACTTCCTCGCCGACGGCAGCGAGTTCCTGCCCAGCGAGCCACGCCTGCGCACCCAGGTGCTGCAATGGCAGTTCTTCGAGCAGTACAGCCATGAGCCGTATATCGCCGTGGCGCGGTTCATCCAGTTCTACCTGGGGCTGCCGGATGAGCGACTGGAGGAATACAAGGGGCTGCACAAGGGCGGTTACAAGGCGCTCAAGGTGATGAACAAGCAGCTGGAGATGACGCCGTACCTGGTGGGCGACCAGTATTCGATTGCCGACGTGGCGTTGTATGCCTACACCCATGTGGCGCATCAGGGCGGGTTCGATCTTTCTGCCTATCCGGCGGTGCAAGCCTGGCTGGCGCGCGTGGCCAGCCATCCGCGCCATGTGCCGATGGTGGATTGAGGCTGGAAGATCTCACGCGGTCCCTGTAGGAGCGGCCTTGTGCCGCGAAAGGGGCGCGAGGCGGCCCCGGATTTCTGCGGCGTTGCCGAAATTGCCGGGGCTGCTATGCAGCCCTTTCGCGGCACAAGGCCGCTCCTACAGAAGGGGCCAGCTCTCAGACCGCCGCGAAGCGCTTGTCCAGGTAGGCAATGATGTCCTTGGACTCATACATCCAGGTCACCTTGTCGCCTTCCTCGATGCGCAGGCATGGCACCTTCACCCGGCCACCGCCTTCGAGCAGCGCCTGACGGTGCTGGGCATCGTTCTTGGCGTCACGCAGGGCCACCGGCACGTTGAGGCGGTGCAGGGTACGGCGGGTTTTCACGCAGAATGGGCAGGCGTGGAACTGGTACAGGGCAAGGCCCTTGGCTTGCTGTTCAACGCGCGCCTGGGCCGAGGCATCACGCTTCTTCTTGGCCGGGCGGCTGATCCAGTCGCCGAACACGATGAGCTGGCCGAGGCCGACCCGCAGGGCTTTGACGATCATGACTGACTCCTGATCTGGTTGAGGCGCACAAAACAAAAAGCCGACCCCTGGGGGTCGGCTGCGGATCATAGGCCGATCACTTGATCAGGCTGAGGAACTCGCTGCGGGTGGCGGCGTTATCGCGGAACTCGCCGAGCATCACCGAGGTGAGCATGGTGGAGTTCTGCTTCTCGACACCGCGCATCATCATGCACATGTGCTTGGCTTCGATGACCACGGCCACGCCAGCGGCACCGGTCACCTGTTGCACGGCCTCGGCGATCTGGCGGCTGAGGTTTTCCTGGATCTGCAGGCGACGGGCGAACATGTCGACGATGCGCGCCACTTTCGACAGGCCCAGTACCTTGCCCTTGGGCAGGTAGGCGACATGAGCCTTGCCGATGAACGGCAGCATGTGGTGTTCGCACATCGAATACAGCTCGATGTCCCGGACCAGCACCATTTCGCTGTTGTCGGAGCTAAACAGCGCGTTGTTGGTGACTTCTTCCAGGGTCTGCTCATAACCGCGGCAAAGGTACTTCATGGCCTTTGCAGCCCGCTTGGGCGTGTCGAGCAGGCCCTCGCGGGAGACGTCCTCACCCAGTTGGCTGAGGATCTCGGTGTAGTTCTGTTCCAGGGACATGGATCTACCTGTGGAAAATTTCGCAAAGGCGAAGGGTACGGCGGCGGCGGCGGCGCTGCAAGCGCGATGTCACTCGTCGCGGCCTTCGAGCATGGTTCGCTTGAGCATGACATACACCGCGCCAGTACCACCGTGGCGGGCCTGGCACGAGGCGAAGCCGAGCACCTGCGGGTGCTGGCGCAGCCAGGTGTTGACGTGGCTCTTGATCATCGGGCGCTTGCCGTCGATACGCGCGGCCTTGCCGTGGGTGACGCGCACGCAGCGTACTTCCAGCTTGGTGGCCTCGGCGATGAAGTCCCAGAGGATCTCGCGGGCTTTCTCGACACTCATGCCGTGCAGGTCGAGGCTGCCCTCGAAGGCGATCTGGCCGAGCTTGAGTTTGCGGATCTGGCCTTCCTGCACGCCGTCGCGGCGCCACATCAGCTCGTCTTCGGCACCGACGTCGATGACGAACTGGTCGGATAGGCCGTCGACCACCAGTGGCTGGTCGCTGCGGATAGTGGCCGCCTGGCGCAGGCCGGCCAGCTGCTTGCGATCGGCCTTGGCTTTGCCGACTTCGGCGCGGTCGTGCTTGATCTGCTTGACCCCGCGCACTTCGCTGCGGAAGAGGGAAAAATCGTCGTCTTGCATGGTGCCTCCACGTGGGCGGCGTAGTTTACGCGAGTGGGGCAGGGTTGTGTTGCCTTCGCCGACGCCATCGCGGGGCAAGTCGCATCGGCGCACCGCCGCTCCCACGCTAACCAACCGTGGGAGCGGGCTTGCCCCGCGATAGGGGTCAATCGTGCTTTTTCATCAAATGCGGCGACAGGTTCAGCTCACGCCCGCGGCGCAGGCGAATACGGCTGCGGCGCCAGAAGCGCACGCCGACATACAGCAGCAACAGCCCGACCACGGTCAGTGTGGCCGCGAGCGGGCGGTTGGCATTGAGTTCGGCGAGGGCGGGGTAGTTGCCCAGCAGGCCGGCGATGCCGGCCATGGCGAGCAGGATGCCCAGGGTGGCCAGCAGGACGGAGAAGGCGGCGGCCAGGCGCGCGCCCCAGTTGCGCGGCTCGCGCTGGCGTAGGCGTCTGGCATCGAAACTGCCTTTGAGCTTCATTCGAATTCCTCGGGATCTGGTGTCGCTGATCCGGGTTTCGACCTGCTGCCTGCCCTTGGGTTCCGCCCGCCCGCCGGGCGGTGCCTGGCTTAGACCAGGCTGGCGGTAGGGGCCACGCAGGCGAAGTTGTCGGCCATCACGGCCATCTCGCACTGATGGATCTGTGCGGCCGGGATGACCCCGTCCTTGAAGGCCAGGTCACGGGTCGCCGAGGCATCTTCCACCAGGGTGCAACGATAACCATAGTCCTTGGCGCGGCGTACGGTGGTGCTGACGCTGGAGTGGCTCATGAAACCGCAGACGATCAGGTCCAGGTGGCCGAGCTCCTGCAGTGTTTCGTGCAGCTTGGTGTTCTTGAAGGCGTTGGGCATGCGCTTTTCGATGATGGTTTCACCGGCCAGCGGCTCCAGGCCCGGGATGAACTCGCCGCGCGCGCCCTGCGGGTCGAACAGGCCGCCGACGGTGCCCAGGTGGCGAACGTGGATGATCGGGCGCCCGGCCTTGCGGGCAGCGTCGAGCAACCGGGCGATGTTGGCCACGGCCTCGTCCATGCCCGACAGCGCCAACGGACCGCTCAGGTACTCCTTTTGCGCGTCGATGACGATCAGGCTGGCTTGGCCCAGCTTGGCCGGCGGGTAGTCGCGGCCGCTGAGGCGGAACATCGTGGTTGGAACGGACATCAAGGGCTCCTTGGGTAGGGCTTTTGTGTACCTATTCTCCCTTGCCTTGGCGCCAATGTGAATGGTTGACATTGCAGACGGCATGGTTACTGGCCTGTGGCTACCCATTCGGCTATCGGAGAGAACATTTGTGTGGTGTGGGCTGTTAGACTTTTGGCCTGTCTGAAAAGGAGTCCTCCGTGATCACATCCCGCCTGCGCACCCTGCGCGACCATATCCGCTGGGCGGTCAGCCGCTTCCATGAGCATGAGCTGTTTTTCGGCCACGGTGCCGACAATGCCTGGGACGAGGCCCGTCTGCTGGTGCTCGGCGCCGTGCACCTGCCGTGGGAGGTGGCCGACAGCTACCTGGACTGCCAACTGGAGGACGACGAGCGGGTGCGCCTGATGCACTTGCTCAAGCGCCGTATCGAGGAGCGGGTACCGACCGCCTATCTGCTGGGCGAGGCGTGGTTCTGCGGCATGTCGTTCATCGTCGATGAGCGTGTGCTGGTGCCGCGCTCACCGATTGGCGAGCTGATCGAAAAACGCTTCGAGCCGTGGCTGGCGGCGGAACCTGCGCGCATCCTCGACCTGTGCACCGGCTCCGGTTGCATCGGCATCGTCGCTGCCGAGGTGTTCCAGGAGGCTGAGGTGGTGCTGGGCGACCTGTCCTTCGATGCCCTGGAAGTGGCCAACCAGAACATCGAGCGACATGGCCTGGATGCGCGGGTCTACACCGTGCAGGGCGATGGCTTCGCCGGCCTGCCGGGGCAGCGCTTCGACCTGATCCTGTCGAACCCGCCGTACGTCGATTCGGAAGACTTCGCCGACATGCCGGCCGAATACCACCACGAACCCGAACTGGGCCTGGCCTGCGGCAACGATGGCCTGGACCTGGTGCGGCGCATGCTCGCCGAGGCGGCCGACCATCTGACCGAGAAAGGTTTGCTGATTGTCGAAGTGGGCAACAGCCAGGTGCATGTCGAGGCGTTGTACCCCGAGGTGGACTTTGCCTGGCTGGAGTTCGAGCGCGGCGGCCACGGGGTGTTCATGCTGACTGCCGAGCAGTGCCGGCAGCATCAGGAACTGTTCGCTTCGCGGGTTTGATCGGCGTTCGGTGAACTGGGGCTGCTGTGCAGCCCTATCGCGACACGAGGCCGCTCCTGCAGGTGGCCGCGAACCTCTGTAGGAGCGGCCTTGTGCCGCGAGCGGGCCGCAACGCGGCCCCAGCTTTTGTCAGCGCGTGGCAATCCAGATCAGCAGCCCGGCCTGGAACACCGCAAAGGCCACCAGGCAGGTGATGGTGAAGCGCAGCCCGTTGTCCTCGCGACGGTACTTGGCCACACGCTCGTCACGCTCGCGCAGCTGCGCTTCCTTTTCCATCAGGTTCTGCTCGGCCTGCTGCAGCATGCCGGCGGCGTCGAGGATGTCGACCCGCTGCACCTTCTCGGTATTCCAGCCGCCCTTGAGCTGGCCCACTGTGGTTTCCACCACGGCGCCCTTGAGGATCTGGCCTTCGCTGTACTCCACGGCCAGGCCGACGCTGGTCAGCACATGGTCGCGGCGCAGGCGCGTGTCTTCGTTCAGCGCGTCCTTGTTCGGCAGGCTCATGCCTTCGATGCGGTAGCCCGAGCAGCGCTGCTGTAGCCATTGCACCGCCTGGGTCAGCAGGTAGCGGCCAAGCCCACGATTAAGTGGCTCCAGCTGCAGGCCGGCGTCGCTGCCGATGCGCACAAGGCGCTCTTCGTGATCGACGCGAATATCCAGCTGGTTCTGTTCCTTGCGCACTTTCTGCCCGGGCAGGCGGATTTCCATGCGCAGCAGGCTATGGGCCTTGTCATGCCGCTCGGCGTAACCGAACTGGACGAAGCGCAGCGGGCGGGCGCCGCTGTTGCGATCGGTCGGCAGGGCGGCCAGGCGCAGCAGCTGGAAGTGTTCGGCAGCCAGGTCCGCCCACGGCAGCGGGGCGCTTTCCGGGGCTTGTTCTTCGGTCGCCTCGGCGGCGGCGGGAGCATCGGTCATCAGGGCAATCCTCAGGTGCGCGGCGGCCGGGTGCTGGTGGACATCGCACGCGCAGTCACCGCCTTCTCATGCCGCGTTATCGGCAGCCTTCGTCAAGACCTGAGCCTGCGCGGCAGGAAAGCTCAGGCCGGCGGCAGGCCATGGATGAAGGCGACGATCCGTTCGCCCAGTTCGCGGGCCAGCGGCAGTTCGGGATTGCTGTAGCTGTCGCGTTGCTGGCGCATGTCCCGGGGGCTGATGCGCAACATGTGGTTCATGCCGTCGATCAGCGCCAGTTGCGCGTCGGGCTTGGCGGCCTTGAGCCGTTCGGCGTCGGCAACTTCCACCTGCACGTCATTGCGCCCCTGAATGATCAGCGCCGGCACCTGGAGCCTGGCGAACGCCGCCGCCGGGTCCTGGCGCAGCAGCGAAATCAGGTACGGCTGCACACTGGGGCGGAACACCTGGCGCAGCGGGGTCGGTACATCCAGGCTGGTCTGCCCGGCCTGCAGGCGGTCGATCAGGGCCACGCCGCCGGCCAGTTGCGCCGCCGGCAGGCGCTGGGCCAACTGCTCGCGCAGCACATCGGCCACCGGGCGGCCGCTGCCGGCCAGGGTAATGACCGCGCTGGCGCCGGCCTGCTCGGCGGCCAGGCTGGCAATCAGCGCCCCCTCGCTGTGGCCGACCAGGATCAGCGGGCCGAAACGCGGGTCATGGCGCAGTTTCTGGCCCCAGGCCACGGCGTCGGCGACGTAGCGCTCGACGCTCAGTTCGCGCTCGTCCGGGGTGGCCGGCTGGCTGGCGGCCACCCCGCGCTTGTCATAGCGCACGCTGGCGATGTGTTCGCCGGCCAGCAGCAAGGCCAGGCGCTTGAGGTTGTCGATGCGCCCGGAGGCCGGGTTGTTGCCGTCGCGGTCGGTGGGGCCGGAGCCGGCGATGATCAGCACCACCGGCGGCGGGGTGTCCTGCTGCGGCAACAGCAGGCTGCCATGCAGCACGCCCTGGCCGGTGTCTAGGTCGATCGGGCGTTGCAGCACGGTAGGGGCGGCCGCGTGGGCCAGGCCGGCGCACAGCATTAGGAGCAGGGTGATGAGGCGCAACTTCATGGACGGGGGACTGCTTGGGAAGGTGAAGGTAGGACCGAGCTTGAAGGGGAAGGTTCGTGCAGCGCGTCGAGCTGACCTGTGCCGGCCTCTTCGCGGGTAAACCCGCTCCCACAGGGCCAGCGACGGTTTCGAACACACACTAACACCTGTGGGAGCGGGTTTACCCGCGAAGAGGCCGGCATGGGCAACCCATCGTGTGGCGTTTTCCGTATACTGCTGCTTTCGTCCCACTCAGGCTGATTTCGCGGAGCGTCCATGTCCGGCAATACCTACGGCAAGCTGTTCACTGTCACCACCGCTGGCGAAAGCCATGGCCCGGCGTTGGTCGCCATTGTCGATGGGTGCCCGCCCGGCCTGGAAATCTCCCTGGCCGATCTGCAGCATGACCTTGACCGGCGCAAGCCCGGCACCAGCCGGCACACCACCCAGCGCCAGGAAGCCGATGAAGTGGAGATCCTCTCGGGCGTGTTCGAAGGCCGTACCACCGGCTGCTCGATCGGCCTGCTGATCCGCAACACCGACCAGAAGTCCAAGGACTACTCGGCGATCAAGGACCTGTTCCGCCCGGCCCACGCCGACTACACCTACCACCACAAGTATGGCGAGCGCGACTACCGCGGCGGCGGGCGCAGCTCGGCGCGCGAGACCGCCATGCGCGTGGCCGCTGGCGCCATCGCCAAGAAGTATCTGGCCACCCAGGGCATCCGCGTGCGCGGCTACATGAGCCAGCTCGGTCCGATCGAGATCCCGTTCAAGACCTGGGACTCGGTGGAAGACAACGCCTTCTTCAGCCCCGACCCGGCCAAGGTGCCGGAGCTCGAGGCCTACATGGACCAATTGCGCCGTGACCAGGACTCGGTCGGGGCGAAGATCACCGTGGTGGCCGAGGGCGTGATGCCGGGCCTGGGCGAGCCGATCTTCGACCGCCTGGACGCCGAGCTGGCCCATGCGCTGATGAGCATCAACGCCGTCAAGGGCGTGGAGATCGGCGCCGGTTTCGCCAGCGTCGCCCAGCGCGGCACCGAACACCGTGACGAAATGACGCCGCAAGGCTTCCTCAGCAACAACGCCGGCGGCATTCTCGGTGGCATTTCCTCCGGCCAGCCGATTGTCGCCCACCTGGCGCTCAAGCCGACCTCCAGCATCACCACGCCGGGCCGCTCGATCGACATCGACGGCAACCCGGTGGAAGTGATCACCAAGGGCCGTCACGATCCGTGCGTCGGTATCCGCGCCACGCCGATCGCCGAGGCGATGATGGCCATCGTGCTGATGGACCACCTGCTGCGCCACCGCGCGCAGAATGCCGACGTGAAGGTGAATACCCCGGTGCTGGGCCAGCTCTGATCAGATTGTTCGAGCCTCATCGCCTGTAGGAGCGGCCTTGTGTCGCGAAAGGGGCGCAAAGCGCCCCCGGCAATCGATGTGAAAACGCTGAGATCCAGGGGCTGCTGCGCAGCCCTTTCGCGACACAAGGCCGCTCCTACGGGCGATGAGGCCGGCACAGACTACCACCGAGCTTGCCCCATGCCCCCCATTCCCTACTGGCGCCTGTCCAGCTTCTACCTCTTCTACTTCGCCCTGCTCGGCTCCACGGCGCCGTTCCTGGCCCTGTACTTCGATCACCTGGGTTTCTCCCCGGCACGCATCGGCGAGCTGGTGGCCATCCCCATGCTGATGCGTTGCATCGCCCCCAACCTGTGGGGCTGGCTGGGTGACCGCAGCGGCCAGCGCCTGCTCATCGTGCGTCTGGGGGCTTTGTCGACCCTGGCGACCTTCTCGCTGATCTTCTTCGGCAAGAGCTACGCTTGGCTGGCGTTGGTGATGGCCCTGCACGCGTTCTTCTGGCATGCGGTACTGCCGCAGTTCGAGGTGATCACCCTGGCCCACCTGCACGGCCAGACCGCGCGCTACAGCCAGGTGCGGCTGTGGGGCTCGATCGGCTTCATCCTCACCGTGGTCGGCCTGGGGCGCCTGTTCGAACAGTTGAGCCTGGACATCTACCCGGTGGCCCTGGTGACCATCATGGCCGGCATCGTCGCCGCCAGCCTGTGGGTGCCCAACGCCCAGCCGCCGGAGCATGCCGCGCGGCACGGGGCAGGGGGCTTCCTCAAGCAATTGCTGGCGCCGGGCGTGCTGGCGTTCTACCTGTGCGTGGGGCTGATGCAACTCAGCCACGGCCCGTACTACACCTTCCTCACCCTGCACCTGGAGTCGCTGGGCTACAGCCGTGGTGCGATCGGCCTGCTGTGGGCGCTGGGGGTGGTGGCCGAGGTGCTGGTGTTCATGGGCATGAGCCGCATCTTTGCGCGCTTTTCGGTACGCCGGGTGCTGCTGGCGAGCTTCCTGCTGGCCGCCGTGCGCTGGCTGCTGCTGGGCAACCTTGCGGATATCCCGGCGGTGCTGATGCTTGCCCAGGTGTTGCACGCCGCCACCTTCGGTTGCTTCCACGCCGCCAGCATCGCCTTCGTGCAGTCCAGCTTCGGTGCCCGTCAGCAGGGCCAGGGCCAGGCGTTGTACGCCGCCCTGTCCGGCACCGGCGGTGCGCTGGGCGCGCTGTATTCGGGTTACAGCTGGAAACTGCTGGGCCCGCACTTCACCTTTGGTATGGCCAGCGTCGCGGCACTGGCGGCAGCCGTTATCATTGCCCTCCGTTTGAAAGACAGCAGGAACCACCCCTGATGAGCATCCTCAGCGTTTTCCACATCAGCAGCCCCGAGCTTGCGAACAAGGTACTGACCCACCACGACGACATCGTCGCCACCCTGGCCGAGCAGGGTGTACGCCTGGCGCGCTGGGAGTCCGGCGCGCGCCTGCGTCCGGGCAGCAGCCTGGGCGAGGTGCTGGACGCGTGCCGCGCACCGCTCGACCGGCTGATGAGCGAGCATGGCAGTGCAACCTTCAGCCTGCTCAGCCGCGATGGCGTCGACTCCGCCGAGGTGGACTTGCGCGAC
Organism: Pseudomonas sichuanensis; assembly: GCF_003231305.1. Lineage (GTDB taxonomy): Bacteria > Pseudomonadota > Gammaproteobacteria > Pseudomonadales > Pseudomonadaceae > Aquipseudomonas > Aquipseudomonas sichuanensis. The sequence goes on from NZ_QKVM01000006.1 coordinate 123,541, forward strand.
GAGCATGTGCATGACGATGAGCAAGTGTTCGCGCTGATCAGCGGGCGTGCACAGCTGAGCCTGCGCCTGGGCGATTTCGTCTATGCCGTGCTGTGCGAAAAAGATGATGTGCTGGTGGTGCCGGCTGGCACCCGGCGCTGGCTTGACCTGGGAGACACGCCGTTCTGTCTGGCGCTGCGGCTGCACGCCAGCGAGCAGGGCGTGCAGCCGCGTTTCACCGGGGATGCCGCTGCCCGGCAGTTCCCGGGCTTCGGCGAGCTCTGAAACAGCTGCTTAGCGGTAGGTTGGCAGCGCGAAGCGCTGCTGGCTCTGCAGCCTGGAGATCACCGGCAGTTCACTCGCTTGTTCGGCGAGGTCACGGCGCAGCGCACTGATCGCCCACGACAGCTGTTCGGCACTGTGCAGTTGCGCGTAGCTCAGCACTCGGCGGGTGACCACGCCATCGGCGGCGCGCAGGGTCAGCAGCACACCGCCGTCCGGGCGGGCCTGAGTATCCACCTGATAGGCGGAAAACACCGAGACGAACTTTTGCTGGATGAGGTCCATATCAACTCCTGACTGATGTGTGGGCAGACATGAGTTGGGTTTTGCAGTGATCGTGCCACTCTTTTTTGTATAAAAAATCCTTTAAAAACAATAGCTTATATGTGTGTTTTGGGCGTCTGGCATTGCATTCTGCAAGGTCGTGCAATTTGCATAGTGCAATTTGCACGGTCATAGCTTCTGTCTTTGCCCCCCATAGAATCTGAACCTTTGACCCGCTGGCGGTGCCTGACCAACACTTGGGCCCATTCAATTGCCAGGAGGTTCCAGATGTCCGACCAACAGCCCGTACCCGTGCCCATGACCGCCGAAGAAACCGCCGCGTTCGCCGAAGAAGTTTTCGAACGTGCCCGCCGCGGCGATGCGGCGATGCTTGGGCGCCTGCTTGAAAGCGGCTTGCCGGTCGATTTGCGCAACCACAAGGGCGATACCCTGCTGATGCTGGCCTGCTACCACGGCCACCATGAAGCGGTGCAGGTGCTGCTCGGCCACGGTGCCGACCCACTGATCGCCAACGACAACGGCCAGTTGCCCATCGCCGGCGCGGCATTCAAGGGCGACCTGGCGATGATTCGCCTGCTGCTGGAGCAGGGCGTGCCCGTGGACGCTGCAGCAGCGGACGGCCGCACCGCATTGATGCTGGCGGCGATGTTCAATCGCCTGGAGATCATCGACTACCTGCTGGCCCAGGGCGCCGACCCGACGCACCGCGACGCCGCAGGCTCCACCGCACTGATGGCGGCGCGCACCATGGGCGCGACGGACGCCGCCGCGCGCCTCGAAGCACTCGCCGGCTAACGGCCCGGGGGCGTTTGCGGCTATCCTTGGCGCCTTTTCACGCCAACCCGCAGGGCCCCCCCATGAAAGACCAGTTGCTCGAGCTCATCCGCCTCATCGCTGCCGGCTGCATGCGCGATGAAGATATCGAGCGCATCGCCGACGAGGCCGCCCAGGCTTACGCCGACCCCGCCGCCTTCCTTGCCGCCAACCCGGACATCAATTACGACGATACCTTCCCGTTCCCGCTGGGCGAATGGGTGGTGGTCGGCAGCCTGCCCGACACCGTGCTGTTCCAGGCCGACAGCTACCAGGACCTGTTCCAGCAGATCAGCGATTCGTTCGACAAGAGCGTGCCGTTCACCCTCAAGCCCAAGCAACTGGCGCGTACCGAGCCCTTGACCGCGCTCAACCGCATCCAGGTGCAGATGGGCGCGCTGAACAAGGAAGCCGGCGGTTATGTGCTGCTGAACTTCAGCCAGTTGCTCGACGACGAGCTGCAGGTGGTGATGGTAGGGCAGAACGACCTGGCGCGGGTGCTGGAGCTGGGCGCAGCGGTGGGGATCAAGGTCGAGCCGGCGCTGGAAGCGTTGAAGGTGGCTGTGCACGTCTGAAATCTGCGTCGCTCTTTTCGCGGGTAAACCCGCTCCCACAGGTCTAGCGCCGAACCTGTGGGAGCGGGTTCACCCGCGAAATGGCCCTGAAGGCTGTTGTCAGTTTCAACCCAACGCGGTATCGAGAAACATCATCACCGCAAACCCGCCCATCAACCCCAGTGTCGCCGAGGTCTGGTGGCCGTTGCGGTGGGTTTCCGGAATGACCTCGTGGGATACCACGAAGATCATCGCCCCCGCCGCCAGGCCCATGCTGATCGGGTAGGCCAGGGCGAAGCCGGTGGAGATGCCCAGGCCGATCACCGCACCCAACGGCTCCATCAGGCCGGAGCCGATCGCCACCAGCGCCGCCTTGAAGTTCGACAGCCCCGTGGCGCGCAGGGCCAGGGCGACAGCCAGGCCCTCCGGAATGTCCTGGATGGCAATGGCGCTGGTCAGCGGCAGGCCGATGCTCATGTCGCCGTTGGCGAAACTCACACCGATGGCCATGCCTTCGGGCAGGTTGTGCAGGGTGATGGCCAGCACGAACAGCCACACCCGGCTCACCCGCTCGGCTTGCGGGCCACAGGGGCCCGTGCTTGCGTGCTCGTGCGGGGTGAAACGGTCGAGGCCGAGCATCAGCAGCACGCCCAGGCCCATGCCCAGCACCACGGTGAAGGCGGCGGCCGGGCCGTTGCCGGTGATCTCGCGGGCAGCGTCGAGGCCGGGAAGAATCAGTGAGAAGGAACTGGCGGCGAGCATCATGCCGGCGGCAAAGCCGAGCATCACGTCCTGGCTGCGCGCGCTGACGTCACGCAGCACCACCGCTAGCACCGCGCCCAGCGCGGTGGCCGCAAAGCCGGACAGGCCGCCGAGGGTGGCCAGGGGCAGGTGGTCGGCATGGTCGCCATTGAGCGCGTTCCAGATGCTCGCCAGCAGCAGTGCGATGATGGCCAGCAGGCTCAAGCCCAGGCCGACGCTGAGCCAGGGCGTGGTGCGGGCCTGCTGCCGCCAGGCGCTCAGTGGCGAGAAGGGGGCGGCGTGCTGGGTGTGGGTTGGGGGCATGCGAACCTCGAAGCGATGAATGCTGCCAGTCTATCCACTGACTGGCCCGTGGGACCAAGGATTCCCCTCTATCGAGGCCATAGCCAGCTATGCTCTGGCTCACATTCACCTTGCGGGAGCGGCGGCATGGGCTCTACTTTCAACGGGCTGGTCGGCCTGGTCATCCTTGCCCTGGACATCTGGGCGGTGCTGAACGTACTCAAAAGCGGCGCCGAAGTCGGCATCAAGGTGCTGTGGATCCTGCTGATCGTGCTGCTGCCGGTGCTGGGGCTGATCATCTGGGCCATTGCCGGCCCGCGGGGCAACCTGCGGTTCTGATCGCCTGCTCCCGCGAAAAGCTGGCATCAGCAGTTACAATTTGCCGACGACCAGGGCTATCCTGCCATCGCCTGTGACGGGCGCTATCGACAAAATTTTCACACTCGATTTTCGAGAATCCGCGCCGCACAATACCGCCCTGGTCCAGCGCCATGATCGATGGCAAGGCCTGGCTGTCGGCGATTTCGCCCTTTTCGCAAACCCGCAATCCTAGGACCTCTCCATTCATGGCTAACACGGACGCCCTGAAGCAAGGGGGCGCGCGAGGCTCGTTCTCGCCGACCCTGAAATCCCACCTGGCCTATACGCTGCTCAGCGGCCTGGTGATCATGCTGATGCTCAGCCTCGTGCGCCTGGCGCTGCTGGTCTACAACAGCGACATGATCGGCGACACCCCATATTCGACCGTGGCCGAAGGCTTCCTCAACGGCCTGCGCTTCGACCTGCGGGTGGTGGTGTACATCAGCATTCCGCTGCTGCTGGCCCTGCTCAGCCCCTGGCTGATGGCCCGGCGTGGCCTGTTCCGCCTGTGGCTGACCATCGCGTCGAGCGTGGTGATGTTCCTCGGCCTGATGGAGATGGATTTCTACCGCGAGTTCCACCAGCGCCTGAACGGCCTGGTGTTCCAGTACATCAAGGAAGACCCCAAGACCGTCATGAGCATGCTCTGGTACGGCTTCCCGGTGGTGCGCTACATCCTGGCCTGGCTGGTCGGCACCTGGCTGCTGAGCCTGCTGTTCAAGGGCATCGACCGCCTGACCCGTGGCGGTAGCGCCAGCCTGCAAGGCGCGGGCACGCGTACCGTGGCGCCTTGGTATGGCCGCCTGGTGGTGTTCGTGGTCATCCTGCTGATTGCCGTGGTGGCCGCCCGCGGCACCCTGCGCCAGGGCCCGCCCATGCGTTGGGGCGATGCGTTCACCACTGACTCGAACTTCGTCAACCAGCTTGGCCTGAACGGCACCCTGACCCTGATCGATGCCGCCAAGAGCCGCTTCGGTGAAGACCGCGCCAACATCTGGAAAGCCACCCTGGACCAGAACCTGGCCACCCAGAGCGTGCGCGACCAGCTGCTGACCCCTCATGACACCCTGGTCGATGCCGACGAAGCGGCGATCCGTCGCGACTTCGTGCCGCCCCAGGAACGCACCCTGCCGATCAAGAACGTGGTGGTCATCCTGATGGAGAGCTTCGCCGGGCATTCGGTGGGCGCCCTGGGCAGCGAGACCAACATCACCCCGTATTTCGACAAGCTGGCCAAAGAGGGGCTGCTGTTCGATCGCTTCTTCTCCAACGGCACCCATACCCACCAGGGTATGTTCGCCACCATGGCCTGCTTCCCCAACCTGCCGGGCTTCGAATACCTGATGCAGACTCCGGAAGGCGGCCACAAGCTGTCCGGCCTGCCAGCGCTGCTCAGCGCCCGTGACTACGACGACGTCTACGTCTACAACGGCGACTTCGCCTGGGACAACCAGTCCGGGTTCTTCGGCAACCAGGGCATGACCACCTTCATCGGCCGCAACGACTTCGTCAATCCGGTGTTCTCCGACCCGACCTGGGGCGTTTCCGACCAGGACATGTTCGACCGCGGTAACGAGGAACTGGCCAAGCATGACGGCAAGAAGCCGATCTATGCCCTGCTGCAGACGCTGTCCAACCACACCCCGTACGCGCTGCCCAAGGACCTGCCGGTCGAGAAGGTCACCGGTCAAGGCCGCCTGGACGAACACCTGACCGCCATGCGCTATTCCGACTGGGCGCTGGGCCAGTTCTTCGAGAAGGCGCGCAAGGAGCCGTACTTCAAGGAGACCCTGTTCGTCATCGTTGGCGACCATGGCTTCGGCAACCACCAGCAGGTCACCGAGCTGGACCTGGGCCGCTTCAACGTACCGCTGCTGCTGATTGCCCCGGGTATCCAGGACAAGTTCGGCGCGGTCAACCACACCGTGGGCACCCAGGTCGACATCGTGCCGACCATCATGGGCCGCCTCGGTGGCCAGGCCCGCCACCAGTGCTGGGGCCGTGACCTGCTCAACCTGCCGGAAGGCGATCAGGGCGTGGGCATCATCAAGCCGTCGGGCAGCGAGCAGATCGTCGGCCTGGTGCAGGGTGACCGCATCCTCATCGAGTCCAAGGACATGAGCCCGCGCATGTACCGTTATCAGCTTGGCCGTGAGTTCAAGGCCGAGCTGATCGAAAGCCCGGACGAGTCGCAGTTGCAGAAAAAGCTCGAGGCGTACATCCAGACCGCCACCAAGAGCCTGCTGGACAACACCGCTGGTGTGGTCCATGGCACGCCGAAGTAAGTAAGTCGCAACAACGAAAAGCCCGCCCTGACCCGGCGGGCTTTTTTTATCAAGTTTTATGCTCGGGGCTGAACAATTGCCCCCTTGCCACGGTCAAGCTAGTACGCAGTTTCACTCACCGTAGTGGTAGCGAGGGCTGATCGATGAAAGTGTGGGAAGTGCGCTATGCCGACCAGAAGGGCGAACCGCCATCGTTGTTGCTCAACGCCGAGCTGCGCCCCAGTGAGGAAGATGCCGCACAGGCGATTCGCTCCCATTTGTTTCCGCTCCTGGATAAACTGGACCTCAACGATTTTCAGGACCGCAGCTCTTCTCCGACAGCACGTTGGCTCAAGGAGCAGAGCGGCGTCACCATCACCGCTATTCACGAAGCCCCCTGAACAACGGGTTTCTGGCGCGGTGCCGGCTCAGGCACTACGCTGCTTGAAGGCGTGGGCCTAATCTGCGGGCCCGCGTCGTCTTCATTCTCGTTTTGCATCAGCTCTAAACGCCAGGCAGGTCTCAAGTGCCAGGCAAGTGCGTTGTGCACGGAAAGTCTATCCATTGCATTGCAGGAGGACGTTTCATGAGCAGCCTGAACGACGATATCAGCAGCAGTGTCCTTAGCCAGATGAAAGCTGGCGGTTTCGACTTCACCCGTATCCACCCTATCGAGTTCTATGCCGTGTTCCCCGACGAGGCCTGCGCGCGCCGGGCGGCGGGGCAGTTCCGTGGTGAGTCGCTCAGTGCCCAGGTGAGCGAGCGTGACGATGGCGCCTGGCACCTGGAGCTGAGCAAGGTCATGTATGCCACCTACGGGGGGATTGGCGCTTTCGAGGCATCGTTCGAACGCGTGGTTTCGCCCTATGGCGGCGAGGTCGAAGGCTGGGGCGTCAAGCAGGAGCGGCCGATCGCCTGAGACCTGTAGGAGCGGCCTCGTGCCGCGAAAGAGCTGCACAGCAGCCCCGACGATTTCTACTTTGACGCTGAAATCCTGGGGCCGCGCTGCGGCCCTTTCGCGGCACAAGGCCGCTCCTACAGTTAGTGCAAGATCGGCCTCACTGTTTACGCCCCGCCATATGTTTCAGGTACGCCAGCAACGCATCGAGCTCCTGCTCGTTCAGCACTTGCGTGGAAAAACCCGGCATTCTTGCCTGCGGCCACTGCCGCAGGCTCTGCGGGTCGCGGATGTACTGGCGCAGGAACGCCGGCTGGAAATACTCGGTGGGGTTGTGCGGCAGGTTCAGGTCCGGGCCGAATTGCGCGTCGCCTGCGCCATTGAGGCGGTGGCAGGCCAGGCAGTTCTGCTGGAACAGCGCGAAGCCCTGGCGCACCGGGTCGTGCTCAGGCAGCGCGGGGGCGGGCAGCAGGGCAGGGAAACGCGCCTCCACCGCAGTCAGGCGGCGGATCGTGGCGATCTGGAACGGCCATTGTTCAGGGCGAATACCGCTGGCCTGCGGGTTGGTCCACACCAGGTAGAACGGCCCGGCGCTCGGCTTGCCGGCGGCGAGCGGCGGCCAGGCATGGGCGGGGTCTTCGATGGCCAGCCAGGCCTGGGCCGGGCCGCTTTGCAGCAGTGGCGCAGCCGGCATTTCGGCGGCGAAACCATCCAGGGCCACGGCTTGCAGGTGATCGGCTGCGCTCACCCCTTCGAGCAGCGCTGCCAGCGGCACCGCGCGGTAATGCACCGTGCGTTTGTAGGCCACATCCTGTTCGATGGTGATGTCGCGGGCTTGTGGGTGCTCGAGCAGTTGCTCGCTCTGCCATTGCTGGTGCTTTTCGCCCAGCTCCAGGGTCAACTGCGCCGCCCAGAGCGGCGGTGTGAGCAACAGGCAGAGCAGGGCGAGGTACAGGCGCATGGGGGTCTCCAACCATCAAGGTCGGCAGATTACCCGTGCACTGCCTGCAAAGGCCACAGCCGCCGTCAGCCAAACAGCCGGGTGAGGTTCGGCAGGATGAGTAGCAGTGTGGTGGCGAACAGTATGAGCCCGGCTTGGCGTACTTTCGATTGTCTGAACATGGCGGACCGCCTTCTTGTTGTTATTCCTGAATAGCCCTTGGCTTCCCTGTCACGCGTCGGGTCGATCGCTGTGGCGTGGCAAGACGCCGTTGCTGCTTGCCTCGTGTTTTGTCGATATACAACCAACAGTAGGGCGCGCGTCAGGCATGTTTCAGAACCCTTTGTTCTATTGGCTTTCACATTGATATCCGAGCGTTTTAAGGCCACTGGCCACCTCGCTGGCACGCTCTGGCTAGACGAGTGCGCGCAGGGGGTTACCGAGGGTTACAGGGCCTACCGTTCGTCCGGACATCCTACTTGCTTGTACTGATATTTCGCGTCAGTCTTTACAGCAAATCCCACCCACATGTCGTTCAGGACTACCGCTATGTCGTTACGCATCTGCATCCTTGAAACCGATGTCTTGCGACCGGAGCTGCTCACGCAGTACCAGGGCTACGGAAGGATGTTCGAGCAGCTGTTTTCGCGTCAGCCGATCGCTGCCGAGTTTGACGTTTACAACGTCATGAACGGCGACTACCCCCCGGACGGCGTAGCCTTCGATGCTTACCTGGTCACAGGCAGCAAAGCCGACTCGTTCGGCGACGACCCGTGGATCCAGACCCTCAAGGCCTACCTGCTCAAGCTGTATGAGCGTGGCGAGAAGCTGCTGGGCGTGTGCTTCGGCCATCAACTGCTGGCGTTGACCCTCGGTGGCAAGGCCGAGCGCGCCGACAAGGGCTGGGGTGTGGGTATTCATCGCTACAGCCTGGCGGCCCATGCACCGTGGATGGACCCGCAAGTGACCGAGCTGTCCCTGCTGATCAGCCACCAGGACCAGGTCACCCAGCTGCCCAAGGATGCGACGGTGATCGCCTCCAGCGATTTCTGCCCGAACGCCGCCTATCACATTCGCGACCAGGTGCTGTGCTTCCAGGGCCACCCGGAGTTCGTCCACGACTATTCCCGCGCATTGCTCGATGCGCGCCAGGACTACCTGGGGGATGAGGTCTATCAGAAAGCCGTGGCCAGCCTGGCCACCGAGCACCAGGGTGACCTGGTGGGCGAATGGATGCTGCGCTTCATCCAGCAGCCGGCCAAGTCCAAGCCAGACGCTGCCTGATCGATCGCGGGGCAAGGCGTAGCGGCGCACCGCCTTGCCCCACGATGCGTTCTACAGCCAGCCCGAACGCTTGAAGCTGTAGAACAGCCCCGCACACCCCAGCCCGATCACACTCAGCACGGCAAAATAGCCGTAATGCCAGCCCAGTTCCGGCATGTTCTGGAAGTTCATCCCGTAAATCCCGGCAATCGCCGTGGGGAACGCCAGGATTGCCGCCCAGGCCGCGAACTTGCGCTGGGTGATGCTTTGGCGCGATGACTCCAGCAGCATGCCGATCTCGATGGTCTGGCTGGCGATGTCGCGGATGCCGGCCAGGTCCTCCATCTGCCGCGTGACGTGGATCTGCACGTCGCGAAAGTACGGGCGCATGTTCTTGTCGATGAACGGAAAGCTCAGGCGCTGCAGTTCCTCGCTCACCTCGACCATCGGTGCGACGTAGCGGCGCAGGCGCAGGATGTCGCGGCGCAGGCTGTGCAGGCGCTGGATATCCTCTTCCTTGAGCGAGTTGCTGAGCACGCTCTGTTCCAGCTCTTCGATTTCGCCGTGGATGGCTTCGCTGACGGGCTGGTAGTTCTCGGTGACGAAGTCGAGCAGGGCATACAGCACGAAATCTTCACCGTGTTCGAGCAGCAGCGGGCGCGCCTCGCAACGCTGGCGCACCAGGGCATAGGACTTCGAATGGCCGTTGCGGCAGGTGATGATGTAGCCGTTGCCGGCAAAGATGTGGGTCTCGATGAACTCCAGCCGGCCCTCGTGGCGTACCGGGGAGTAGGTGACGATGAACAGCGCGTCGCCGAAGGTTTCGAGTTTCGGCCGGCTGTGTTTTTCCAGGGCGTCTTCGATCGCCAGCTCATGCAGGCCGAACTGACGCTGCAGGTTGGCCAGCTCCTCGGCATTGGGCTCTTCAAGGCCGATCCACACGAAATGCCCGGGCTTGCGTGCCCACTCGGCGCCTTCATCGAGGCTGATATTGGTGACTTTCCTGCCGGCACTGTACACCGCAGACGCGACGACTCGACCCATGGTTGTCCGCTTATTCGGTTGAACACGACGAACAGCTTGGGCTGTGCGGGCGCTTGGGGCAACCCATGGACATGAAGATTTGCGCAGGCCCATCGCCGGCAAGCCGCGGCTCCCACAGGGTGGCGCACGCGGTCGAGGTGGGAGCCGGCTTGCCGGCGATGGGCCCGAGCGTCAGGCTCGGTTGCCTGGCAGCTCGTTTTCCATATGGTCGATGCAATGCTGCATCTGCGCCTGGCACTGCTCGATCAAGGCGGGCAGGTCCTGTTGGGTCAGGCCCGCGGTGGCGATCGGCGCCAGCGAGCGAATGATCACCGTGCGCCGACGCCAGCTGTTCAGGCCCATGCGCCGCGTGTAACGGCTGACGCACACCGGCACGATCGGCACGCCGGCTTCGAGCGCCATGTGGAACGCGCCTTTCTTGAACGGCAACAGCTGTTCGCCCGGGTTGCGCGTGCCCTCGGGGAAGACCCAGATCGAGGTGTCGTGCTGCAAGGTGCGGGTAGTCGCCTGCAGGGCCTGGCGTGCCTGGAAGCTGTTTTTACGGTCTATCAGCACGTTGCCGCCCAGCCAGAACAGCTGGCCGAACAGCGGCACCCAGCCCAGGCTTTTCTTGCCGATGGCCACGGTGCGCCGCGGTACCACCTGGCCAATGATGAACAGGTCGTAGTTGGACTGATGGTTGGCAACGATCACGCAGCCCGGGGGCTGGTCCCGCAACGGGCCGACCTCGGCCTTGACCTTGATGCCCATGAACCAGGCGGCGGGCACGCTGTAGAGGCGGGCGAACAGGCGGCTGTTGTCGGGGTTGAACGGGCGCAGCAGGCCGATGACCAGGCCGAGCACTCCCACGAGCAGGAAATGCAGCCCCAGCAGGAGCATGCGAAGCAGATAAAGCATGGTACGACTCACACAGGACAATCGCGGCGCAGTGTACGGACGTGCACTGTTGGCGGCAAATGCTGTGGGGGCGGCCCTGATGCTTTGCCCGCAGGAGCGCCCGGCAAGGCCGCTCCTGCGAGTGATCGAGGCCAATCAGCCCAAGTGGTTCTGGTCCGCCAGGATGGCCTCGTCCAGCACCTCCAGCAGGCCTTTGCGCACTTTCAGCTTGGTGTTCTTGTGCGCCAGCATGTTCAGCTTCTTCATTTCACGGGCGACCGCCGTGGCGGTTTCCAGCAGTTGCTCGGCCGGCACCACCTTGTCGAGGAAGCCAGCGTCCACCGCGCCCTGCGGGTCGAACACCTCGGCATTGTTCACCGAACGCTGGAAGGCTGCACGGCTCAGGCGGTCGCGGGCCAGTTCGATACCGGCATGGTGCATGGTCATGCCGATCTGCACTTCGTTCAGGCAGATCTTGAAGGGGCCTTCGACACCGATGCGGTAGTCGCCCGACAGGAGCAGGAAGGCGCCCTTGGCCACGGCGTTGCCAGGGCAGGCGACGATCACCGGGAAGGGGTGCGAGAGCAGGCGGCGGGCCAGGGTGGAGCCCGCGGTGACCAGCCCGACGGCTTCTTTAGGGCCGGCGGTCATCACCTTGAGGTCGTAACCGCCGGAGAGAATGCCCGGCTGGCCGGTGATGATCACGATTGCGCGTTCTTCCACGGCGCGGTCGAGCGCGGCGTTGAACGCCTTGATGACCTCCGGCGAGATCGCGTTGACCTTGCCGTTGTTCAGGGTCAGGGTGGCGATGCCGTCTTCGGCGTGGTAGGTAATCAGCTCGCTCATGGCAGAGTCCTTAGGGGGGGCGTGGTGGCGACGTTACCCAGCGTCGTCAGCCAGGTAAAGCACCAAGGCTGACCGGTTGGTCAGCGCCAGGCCGCTACCCCTCGTGGCATCGGGCCGGCGCCTGCGCGGCAGGTAAAAGCGCAGGCCACAATGGCAGCTTTGCCTTGATAACCGAGCGAATTCGGCTAATTGGCTTAAGCGCATGAAAATTCTGAAAAAAATGCTTGCCAAAGAAAGACTCTTCTACTAAATTAGCGCGCCTCGACAGGCTAAACAGCTTGAAGAGAAACGGTGAAGTGTCCGAGTGGTCGAAGGAGCACGCCTGGAAAGTGTGTATACGAGAAATCGTATCAAGGGTTCAAATCCCTTCTTCACCGCCACATTCTACGAGAAGCCCCCGAATCGAAAGGTTCGGGGGCTTTTTGTTTCTGTACTTACTCTCTGTCCGGGATATCAATGGGCGGTGAGGCTCGAGAAGCCTCGCCGCCCTTGCCTTGGGCCCTACTGCCCGGCGGCAGGCGGTTGCGAGGCGATGGCGGCAGGTGCCTCAAGGGGCCTGGAGGTCCATTTCAAGGCTGCCCGTAGCTGTTCCTTCACGGCTTCACCGTAGCGCGTCGCTCCGGTTTCATTCAGGTGGTCAGCATCGGAGTACAGCGGAGTCGCCCCGTCGAAGGGGGCGTCGCGCCAGAGGTCGATGCCGGTGAAGTCCAGTACCTGGACATTGTCGTACTTGCTGGCCATCTCGATGATCCTGTCGTTGGCCAGCCGCCATTTGTCGTCGACCGTGACCCTAGGGTGCAGGCCGAGTGCCTTGAGCCTTGTGGCCCGCTGCAAATCGGCAGTGAGGCTGGGGATCTGCAGCAGGACGAATACCTGCTGGTCCCTGCGCGCGCTTTGCTCGAACAGGTGATCGATCGAGTTCGCGGAGGCAGGGTCTTTCAGGTGCAGGTCCCAGCGCCCGGCGATGAACACCGTTTTCGCCGTGGCCAGGTACTTGTCCACCTGTTGGATTTGCGCTTCACAAGGTGCCACTGCGTTCTGCGGTACCGAGCGGATATCGAAGCCGTGCAGGGGGATGCAGCTGCTGGCGCTGATGACTCGCATGCGTGCGTTGATATAGCGCCCGACCACATCGGCAAACAGATTGAGTTGCGCAGCGTGGCTATCGCCAATCACCAGTATTTCCTGGGGGGCGTCCTGTGCGCCGCGCACGCAGTCGCCGATGATCTGCCCGTGGCAGATAAGTGCAGGGTCGGCATAGCGGGTGAATTCAACGGGGGGGCGAGGGACCACTGTCTTGTTCAACTTGCGCGTTGCCTGGAGGGTGCCGAGGGCGATGACCAGGATCGCGATGGTCGCACCCAGCGGAATCGACCGGGCTTTGCTGAATCGCACCCTGTTTTCGATGAAGGTATACGACAGCCAGCCACAGATCAGCGTGAGCAGGGCGGCGGCACTCAACACACTTGCGGGGAGCTCGTAACTGCCGTGGATGTAGCGCAGTGCGGCCAGAATCGGCCAGTGCCAGAGGTACAGCGAGTAAGACAGGTTGCCCGTCTGCACGGCGATGGGGTTGCACAACGGGTTGCTACGCTGGTTGATGGCGGCCCAGATCACCAGTGCCACACCTATGCACGGGGGCAGCGTCAGTAGCCCGGGCTTGAAGGCGCTCTCGGTAATCAGCGCGAAGCTGGCCACCATCAGGCTGCCACCTACTGCATAAGCCACGCGTTGCTGGGTAGCGCTGGCCGGTGGGCGGATCAGCGCGGTGACACTGCCGATCAGGAACTCCGGGATGCGCGCGGCCAGCGAGTAATAGAGCCCACTGGCGTCTGGTTGCGTGCCTCGATAGGTCGCGTAGCCCGTCAGCCCGGCGAACAGTGCCACGAGCACCGGTGTGCGCCATTTGGCGGGGAGCATCAAGAACAGCACGGGCATCAGCAGGTAGTACTGCATCTCGATCGCCAGCGACCAGGTGTGCAGCAGCGGCAGCTCGAAGGCCTTGGGCCCGAAGTAGTCGTAGTAGTGGGCGAAATAGTTGTTGCTGTTGAAGATCAGGGCAGCCTTGGCGCTGCGGAAGAAGTCGCGGAAGTCACCTTTGATCAGCAGCAGGGCAAAGACCAGCGAGCAGATGACGATCAGGGCCAGGTAGGCCGGGATGATCCGTTTTGCCCGCGACAGGTAGAACTGCCGGTAGCTGAAGGTCTGCGCGGTGTGCTGGGTGTGCAGCAGCCGGGTGATGATGAAGCCGGAGATGACGAAGAAGATGTCGACCCCAAGAAATCCGCCTGGGAGCCAGTTGCTGTTCATGTGAAAGACAATGACGGCCAGCACCGCCAGCGCGCGCAAGCCTTGAATGTCGTTTCGTAGCGTCAGAGCTGTTGTTTGCATGGTGCGGGTTGTCATCCGGGGTGCTGCGCAAGGTGGTTGGCGATTATACGAGCCAGCCGGCACGGGTGCAGGTGGCTTCGTCCGGTAGTGTCAGGCACGGGATGCTCAAAAACTGACCGACGCCGACAGCCTTGCCGTACGTGGCGCGCCCTGGAACAGGTAGTTGTCACCCAGGTAGTCGCCCACGTCGCGCCAGTAGCGCTTGTCGAACACGTTGTCCACGGTCAGGCGCAGCACCGTGTCGTAGCCGCCGATGCGGGTGCTGTAACGGCCGCCGATGTCGAACACGGTGTAGCCGCCGACTTCGACGTTGCCGGCTTGGCTGGCGTATTTGCTGGCGCTGTAGCGTGCGCCGCCGAGCAGTGCCAGGCCCGGCACGGGCAGGGCGTAGTCGGCGTGCAGCGCGGCGCGCAGGCGTGGCACGTTGATCGCCTGGTGGCCTTCGTAGGCGTCGGTGCCGCTGTCCTGCACCCGGGCGCGGATCGCCGCGGCACTGGCCTGAAGCTGCAGCTTCGAGGTCACCCAGCCGCTGGCGCCCAGTTCCAGGCCGGTGTTCTTCTGCCGGCCCTGCTGCACATAGGTGAAGCTGCCGTCGTCCTGCGGCTGCGCGTACTGGTAGGCCTGGCGGATCTGGAACAGTGCGGCACTCAAACTCATGCCCTGCCAGTCGCGCTTGATGCCCACTTCCAGCTGGCGCGACAGGGTGGGGGCGAGGATCTCGGCGGCGTTGCTGGCGAACCAGGGCGCCGTGCCGCCACTGGAGAGGCCTTTGGAGTAGCTGGCGTACAGCGTGGTATCCGCCTGCGGCTTGTAGATCAGCGCGGCATTGGGTAGCAACTGATACTGCCGGGTATGGCGGCCGGCAACGCCGTCCTGATTCCAGGTCTTCTCGTCCAGGCGCACTTCGCGAGCGCCGATGACGGTCTGCCAGTGTTCATCGAAGGTGATGCGATCGCTGACAAACAGGCCGTACTGGCGGCTGTCCAGGCGGCGTTCGCTGTCGCCGATGGGCTTGTCGGACGGCGCCAGTGCTGGTGCGCCGGTGTAGATGTTGCCCGTGCCCAGCCACTCGTTGTAGTACGAGCGCTGGTCGAGGGTGCGACGCTGGGCGCTGGCGCCAACCGTCAATTCGTGGCCTACGCCGAACGCCTCGAAGCGGCCATCGAGCATGGCCTGGGCCTCGTCGGTACGCCGGGTGTCATCGGGGCTGCGGAAATCATAGATGTCGTAGTCGCCGTTGCTGGCAAAGAACGCGCCCTCACTGGAGCCCCAGGCAAACGCGCTGTAGTCATCGATCACCACCTTGCTGCGCGACGCACTCAAGGTGCCGTTCCAGTCATCGTTGAAGCGGTACTTGAAACGCCCGCCCAGGTTCAGCGAGTCGTTCTGCACCGGCTTGGCCCACTGCTGCCAGGCCAGGTGGTCCTTGGGGTCGACATTGTGCGGCAATTGGCTGCCGCCCAGCAGTTGGTAGCCCGGCACCGAGTACTGCTCGCGGTGCTGGTATTCAGCGTCCAACTCCAGCACGGCGTCGGGGTTGATCTGCCAGTCGGCGGCCAGCGAGGCGAAGTCGCGCTTGCCGTCGGCATGGTCGACATAGCTGCGGATGTCTTCATGGGCCAGGTTGACGCGCAGGCCGAACTGGCGCTCGGCACCGAACCAGCCGCCCAGGTCGGTGGCCAGGTAGCGTTCGCCCTGTTCGTTGCTGGAAACGCTGAGTGTGCGCACGTCTTGCGTGCGCTTGGTCACGTAGTTGACCAGCCCGCCGGGCTCCGACACACCGCTTTGCAGCCCGGACAGCCCCTTGAGCAGCTCGACCTGCTGCTTGTTTTCCAGTGCCACGTTCTGCTCGCCGGCGATGGTCTGGCCGTTGATCCGGTAACTGCTGGCGGCATTGAGCTCGAAACCGCGCACGTTGAAGTTTTCGTAGTAACCGACCGGCGCATAGCTTTCACCCACCGAGGCGTCGCTTTGCAGCACTTCGCTCAGTTTGCGCACCTGGCGGTCGTCGAGCAGTTGGCGGCTGAACACGCTGACCGCCGCTGGGGTATCGAGCAGTGGCGCATTGTGCAGCCCGCCGACCTGCGCCTCGCGGGCCTGGTAGCCATCACTGCCGTACACCTCGGTGACCTTGACCGGCGCCAGGGTCACGCTGTCTGCTGCCAGGGCATGGGCGCTGTGCAGGGCAAGGCCTAGGCCGAGCAGGCCAAGGGGCAGGCGGGGGCGAAGCGGGGTCATGCAAGGCTCCTTGAAAATACCGACGCCGCCGTTATCAGTCGGCGGCGGTCGGCAGGGCAAGTGTGGGGCAGGGGCAACCCGCCGGCGTTGCGCCGATCAGGTGGATGCAAAAGGGCGCCATGTTAACAGGCGCGCACGGGCAAGTGCCTGCAAACGCAGGCACTCAGGGAGAAAACGTGTGGGCCCCGGGTGAATTCAGGCGGCGACTGGCCGTTGATGCCGGCGCCAGTTGTCGTCGATCTTCGACCAGGTCTTGCCATCGGTGATGGCCAGCAGCTTGCGCCCATCCTTGAAGGTGGCGATGAAGGTCACTTCGTCCTCCTTGCCACCCAGCAGCAGGCCGGCGAGCAGGCCGACCGGCCCGGCCACCAGTGCCCCGGCCATGCCCCAACCCAGGGCGCCGCCGAGGCTGCGGGTCGATTCCAGGTTGGCCAGCTTCAGCTCCTGGATGCGTGCGAGGGAAATGCGCTCGCCAGGCGAGGGGCTGCGCGGGGTCTTGAGTGTGAGCGCTCCGTTGCGATACTCGCCTTCACCTTGCAAGAAATCGCCGGATTGCACCGTGAGTCTTGTCATCGTGTCGTCCTGTCGGGAAAGGGCTTTTGACCAGCGCCTAATGAGCGCCGTGGGCGCGGGCAAGTCAACGGCCAGGCGACGGAGGGTCGTGCGGCCGGTTGTCGCGCAGTAAAGCGCCTAAACGAAATGATGCTTCGAATGAACATCAAGTGGTCGCATTTTCATAAGTAAACTTCGGGCGGGTGTATAAAAAACCACTGAGTCATTAATTGGGCTCATGGTTTTATCCGGGTTTGCCGGGGTAATAACAGTTTGCGCAAATAACGGCATAGCAGTGCTGGTGTTCACAAACGAAAAAGTCCTGTCAGAAAACGCTGGACAGAAAGTTTCGTTTTGTGTCAGTTTTTTTGCGCCTCATAAGGGCGAGTGACAGGATGAACTCGCCAAGTGGGAGACTCCTGTCTGACATCAACTGCTTGTTCGTAAACAAGGAAGTAACCTGCATGTCGAAAGTCAAAGTTAATGCCAGTGTTTCGGCCACTTCTGCGTTACAACCGCAAGGGCCGAGTGCCTCCGCCGGCTTGATCGACCGTTTCGCCCATCAGTACGATCGCGGCGGCGCCAACATCAACGGCAAAGCGTCCTACACCGTCGACCAGGCGGCCGATTTCATCCTGCGCGATGGCGCGGCCTGGAAAGACCTGAACAAGGACGGCACCATCAGCCTCACCTACACCTTCCTCAACCGCGCACCGTCGGACTTCTACAGCCGCGATCTGGGCAGCTTCAGCCAGTTCAGCAGCCTGCAGAAAGACCAGGCCAAGCTCGCCATGCAGTCCTGGGCGGACGTGGCCAAGGTGACCTTCACCGAGGCGGCGTCGGGCGGCGACGGTCACATGACCTTCGGCAACTACAGCGCAAACGACGGCGGCGCGGCCTTCGCCTACCTGCCGTTCGACCAGCCGGGCTCGCACAAGGGTGAATCCTGGTACCTGATCAACAGTGGTTACCAGGTCAACACCACCCCGGGCACCGGCAACTACGGGCGCCAGACCCTCACCCACGAAATCGGCCATGTGCTCGGGCTGTCCCACCCCGGCGACTACAACGCCGGCAATGGCAACCCGACCTACCGCGACGCCACCTACGCCCAGGACACCCGCGGCTACAGCGTCATGAGCTACTGGAGCGAGAGCAACACCGCGCAGAACTTCGTCAAGGGCGGTGGGCAGTACTACGCCTCGGCGCCACTGCTGGACGATATCGCGGCGATCCAGAAACTCTACGGCGCCAACTACGCGACCCGCTCGGGCGACACGGTGTATGGCTTCAACTCCACGGCCGACCGCGACTTCTACTCGGCCACCTCGGCGTCGTCGAAGGTGGTGTTCGCGGTGTGGGACGGCGGCGGCAACGACACCCTGGACTTCTCCGGTTTCACCCAGAACCAGAAGATCAACCTCAACGAGGCGTCGTTCTCCGACGTGGGCGGCATGGTCGGCAACGTGTCCATCGCCAAGGGCGTCACCGTGGAAAATGCCTTCGGCGGTTCGGGCAACGACCTGCTGATCGGCAATGCCGTGGCCAACCTGCTCAAGGGCGGGGCCGGCAACGACATCATCTACGGCGGTGGCGGTGCCGATACCCTGTGGGGCGGCGCCGGCGCGGACACCTTCGTGTTCGGCGCGGTCAGTGATTCGACCAAAGCGGCACCGGACCGGATCATGGACTTCACCAGCGGGCAGGACAAGATCGACCTGTCGGGCATGGCCGCCTTCGCCGTGGACAAGCTGCCGCTGCAGTTCGTCAACGCCTTCACCGGCCATGCCGGCGAGGCGATCCTGAGCTACGACCAGGCCACCAACCTGGGCAGCCTGACCATCGATTTCACCGGAAACAGCCTCGGCGATTTCCTGGTGACCACCGTTGGCCAGGCCGCTGTCACCGACATCGTGGTCTGATGCACGAGGGGGCGGCGTGTGTGCGCCGCCCCTTTTGAGCTGAGGTTGACGCATGCCTTTTTGCAAACCAATGATCGCCGTGTGGGCGATCCTCCTGACGGTGATGACCGAGGTCAGTATGGCCAGCAGCCTGTTACTCCCCAACCCCGCGCAACTGGCCGGGCGTTGGCAGCTTTACCCTCAAAGCCAGCAAGCCCAGGCCTGTGAATTGCGCCTTGACGCCAACGAAGGCGCGCTGGGCGGTGATCTGGAATGTGTCGCGCAGCTGATCGGCCTGCGCCCCGGCAGTTGGCTGGTAACCCCGGACACCCTGGCTCTGGTGGGCGGGGACGGCAGCAGCGTGGTGCACTTCAGCCGCGAGGGCGCCCTGCGCTATGGCTGGACTGCGCCAGACGGCACGCCGCTGATACTCGAACGCCAGCAACCATAACCCCCGTCCGGCACTTTGAAGTGCCGGGCCAATAAGGGCGAAACATGAAACAACCGAGCCAAAAGCCCGGGGCACCCTTGTGGGCGGCGCTCGGCAACTACAAGTCGACCTTGATCAGCGTTGGCTGTTTTACCGCACTGATCAATGTATTGATGCTGGTACCCTCCATTTATATGTTGCAAGTGTACGACCGTGTACTGAGTTCGCAGAACACCACAACCTTGTGGATGCTGACCTTGATGGTCGTCGGTTTCTTCGTATATATCGGCGCCCTCGAGGCGGTGCGCAGTTTCATTGTTATCCGCGTGGGTAACCAGTTGGAGAAAAGTTTCAACCTGAGTGTGTATCGCGCGGCCTTCGAGCGTAACTTGCGCCAGCGTGACGGCGCTGCCGGGCAAGCGTTGAACGACCTCACCCAACTGCGCCAGTTCGTCACCGGGCCTGCGTTGTTCGCCTTCTTCGATGCCCCCTGGTTCCCCCTCTACCTGGCGGTGATCTACCTGTTCAATGTGTGGCTCGGGGTGATGGCCACGGTCGGCGCATTGTTGTTGGTCGGCCTGGCCGTGCTCAACGAGCGCCTGACCCATGCCACCCTGGCCGAGGCCAGCAACGTCCAGCAGCAATCGACCATGCTCGCCGCAAGCCAGCTGCAGAGCGCCGAAAGCATCCAGGCCATGGGCATGCTCGGCGCCCTGCGCCAGCGCTGGTTCGCCCTGCACGGGCGCTTCCTCGACCTGCAGAACCGCGCCAGCGACACCTCGGCGGTGATCACCGCCAGCAGCAAGGGCCTGCGCCTGTGCCTGCAATCGCTGGTACTGGGCCTGGGCGCGCTGCTGGTGATCGAGGGGCAGATGACACCGGGCATGATGATCGCCGGCTCCATCCTCATGGGCCGGGTACTCAGCCCGATAGACCAGCTTATCGCGGTGTGGAAGCAGTGGAGCGGCGCCCAGCTGGCCTACCAGCGCCTGGGCAGCTTGCTGCACGATCACCCCGAGCCGCCGGCGCCCATGTCGTTGCCGGCACCCACCGGTGCCCTGGCGGTGGAGCAGCTCAGCGCCGGCCCGCCGGGGCGCAACCTGGCCACGCTGGCGCAGGTGAGCTTCAGCCTGGCGCCGGGTGAGCTGCTGGGTGTGTTGGGGGCCTCGGGCTCGGGCAAGTCGACCCTGGCCAAGGTGCTGGTCGGCGTGTGGCCGAGCCTGGCCGGGCATGTGCGCCTGGATGGCGCCGAGCTCAAGCAATGGGACCGCGAAGCCCTTGGCCCGCATATTGGCTACCTGCCGCAGAACATCGAGCTGCTGCGCGGCAGCATTGCCGAGAACATTGCCCGCTTCGGCGAGCTGGACGGCCAGAAAGTGGTCGAAGCCGCGCGCCTGGCCGGGGTGCATGAGCTGATCCTGCGCCTGCCCCAGGGCTACGACACCCGCCTGGGCGAGGCGGGCGCCGACCTGTCCGGCGGGCAGAAACAACGCATCGCCCTGGCCCGCGCGCTGTATGGCAACCCCTGCCTGATCGTGCTCGACGAGCCCAACTCCAACCTCGACAGCCCCGGCGAAGCCGCCCTGGCCAGCGCCCTGATGCAGCTCAAGGCCCAGGGCCGCACCGTGGTGCTGGTGACGCACCGCAGCGCGGCACTGGCCCAGGCCGACAAACTGCTGGTGCTCAACGAAGGGCGCATGCAGGGCTTCGGCCCGGCCCGCGACATTCTCCACGCCCTTGGCCAGGGCCCGGCGCAACGCCCATTGCAGGCCGGAGGTGGCGCATGAGCCGGCATGAGCGCGATGCGCGTTTCCATGTGCGCCTGGGTTGGCTGTTGACCCTGGTCGGCTTTGGCGGGTTCATGGCCTGGGCCAGCCTGGCGCCGCTCGATCAGGGTGTGCCGGTGCAAGGCACGGTGGTGGTGTCGGGCAAGCGCAAGGCGGTGCAGTCCATGGCTGCCGGCGTGGTCAGCCGGATCCTGGTCAGCGAGGGCCAGCAGGTGCGCCAGGGCGAGCCGCTGTTTCGCCTCGACCGCACCCAGGTACAGGCCGATGTCGACGCGCTGCAGGCCCAGTACCGCATGAGCCGCGCCAGCCTGGCGCGCTGGCAGAGCGAGCGCGACAACCTCGGCCAGTTGCAGTTTCCCGCCGAGCTCAGCGCCGATGCCGACCCCAGGCTGGGGCTGATCCTCGAAGGCCAGCGCCAGTTGTTCGACAGCCGGCGCCAGGCCCTGGCCCGCGAGCAGGGTGCCCTGGCCGCCAGTATCGATGGCTCCCAGGCCCAGCTGGCCGGCATGCGCCGCGCCCGGGGCGACCTGCAGGCCCAGGCCGATTCGTTGCGCGAGCAGTTGGACAGCCTGCGCCCGCTGGCCGGTGAAGGTTACATCCCGCGCAACCGGGTGCTGGAGTACCAGCGTCAGCTGTCGCAGGTGCAGCGCGACCTGGCGCAGAACGCTGGCGAAAGCGCACGGCTTGAACAGGTGATCGTCGAGGCGCGGTTCAACCTGCAGCAGCGCCGCGAGGAGTACCAGAAAGAAGTGCGCAGCCAGCTGGCCGAGGCCCAGGTGAAAGCGGCGACGCTCGAGCAGCAGCTCAACTCCGCGCGTTTCGACCTGCAGCACAGCGAGATTCTCGCCCCGGCCGACGGTATCGCGGTGAACCTGGGCGTGCACACCGAGGGCGCGGTGGTGCGTACCGGTGACACCTTGCTGGAAATCGTCCCCCAGGGCACCGCGCTGGAGGTGGAAGGGCGCCTGCCGGTCAACCTGGTGGACAAGGTGGCGCCACAGCTGCCGGTGGACATCCTGTTCACCGCGTTCAACCAGAACCGCACGCCCAGGGTGACCGGCGAGGTGGCGCTGGTGTCGGCCGACCAGCTGATCGACGAACGCACCGGCCAGCCGTATTACGTACTGCGCAGCAGCGTCAGCGACGCGGCGCTGGCGCGCCTGCAAGGGCTGTCGATCCGCCCGGGCATGCCTGCCGAACTGTTCGTACGTACCGGCGAACGCTCGCTGCTCAACTACCTGTTCAAGCCCCTGCTCGACCGTGCAGGCAGCGCCTTGACCGAACAATAAGGACTGCGTGTGAACAAGCTGCAATTGATCGGGCTGCTGGCGGCCTGCGCCTGGCTGCCGGCTGCCGCACAGGCGGCCATGGGGCCGTTCCAGGTTTACGAGCAGGCACTGCGCCGCGACCCGACCTACCTGGCTGCCTTCAAGGAGCACGAGGCCGGCCAGGCCTACCGTGACATCGGCCGCGCTGGGCTGCTGCCGAGCCTGTCGTACAACTACAACCGCGGGCGCAACGATTCCGAGGTGTCCTACCTGGGGGATTCGCGGCGCCAGACCGAGGACCGTACCTACAACAGCATGGGGTCGAGCTTTACCCTGCAGCAGCCCTTGTTCGATTACCAAGCCTATTCGAGCTACCGCAAGGGCGTGGCCCAGGCGCTGTACGCCGACGAAAACTTCCGCGATCAGAGCCAGCAACTGTTGGTGCGGGTGATGACCAGCTACACCAAGGCACTGTTCGCCCAGGACCAGATCGCCATCAGCGTGGCCAGCAAACAGGCCTACCGCCAGCAGTTCCAGCAGAACCAACGGCTGTTCGATGCCGGCGAAGGCACCCGCACCGACATCCTCGAAGCCCAGGCCCGGTTCGAGTTGGCCGATGCCGAGGAGATCCAGGCGCGCAACGAGCAGGATGCCGCGCTGCGCGAGCTGGGCGCGTTGATCGGCGAGCCTGCGGTGCGGGTCGAGGACCTGGCGCCGCTGCAGGCCGGTTTCGTCCTGCCGGCGGTCGAGCCGAGCGGCTATGACGCCTGGCAGGAACGGGCCGTGGCCAACAATCCACAGCTGGCATCGTCGCGTCAGGCGGTGGAAGTGGCGCGTCAAGAAGTGGAGCGCAACCGCGCCGGGCACCTGCCCAGGGTCACCGCGTTCGCCACTTCGCGGCGCCAGGAGTCGGACAGCGGCAATACCTACAACCAGCGCTACGACACCAACACCGTCGGCATCGAGGTCAGCGTGCCGATCTTCGCCGGTGGCGCTGTCTCGGCCTCGACCCGCCAGGCCAGCCGGCAGCTTGAGCAGGCCGAATACACCATGGACGGCACTACCCGCAGCGCCCTGATCGAGCTGCGCAGGCAGTACAACGCCTGCCAGTCCGGGGCCAGCCGCCTGCGTGCCTACGAGCGTGCGCAGGTGGCGGCCGAGGCGTTGGTGGTGTCGACGCGCAAGAGCGTGCAGGGCGGCGAGCGGGTCAACCTGGATGTGCTCAATGCCGAGCAACAGCTGGCCACCACCCGCCGCGACCTGGCCCAGGCGCGGTATGACTATCTGCTGGCCTGGATCAAACTGCATTACCAAGCGGGGGTGTTGAGCGAGACGCAGTTGGCGCGGGTGGATGAGGCATTCATCGCCAGCAAGCTGTGACCCCTGTGGGAGCGGCGGTTCGTCGCTGCGATTTACCCGCGAAGATGACACCTCGTTGCCTGGCACGGGCAATGCCCGTGTTCGCGGGTAAACCCGCTCCCACAGGGATCGCATGGCCCTTTGGGAGCGGGTTTACCCGCGAAAGAGACACTGCGGTGCCCTTGTCAGTCGGCGATGAAAGCCATTGGCGGCCCTGAAGGTCAGGCCACCTCAGGCTGCAACTTCACCCGCTTGCGCTCCGCCAACCCCCACACCGCCAGCGCCACGGCGCCGATCACCACCCCGGCGACGACGATCCCGTCCCAGCCATGGCGCTGGAACAACTGCGTCCCCAGCAGCGAGCCCAGCGCGCCGCCGATGAAATAGCAGGTGATGTAGCCGGCATTGAGCCGTGTACGCGCTTCAGGGCGCAGCACGATCACCGCATTCTGGTTGCTCACGTGCACCAGCTGCACCGCCAGGTCCAGCAGCAGCACGCCCAGCAGCAGCGCCGCCAGCGAGCTTTGCGCAAAGGCCAGCGGCAGCCATGACAGCAGCAGCGCCACCAGGCCCACCGTGGTGCCCAGCGAACCCTTGCCGCGGTCGGCCAGGCGCCCGGCCCAGTTGGCTGCCAGCGCCCCGGCCGCGCCGGCCAGGCCGAACAGGCCGATCACTGCGTCGGAATAGTGGTACGGCGGGTTGCTCAGCAGGAACGCCAGCGGCGTCCAGAACAGCGCGAACAGGCTGAACGCCAGCAAGCCCAGCAGCGAACGCAGGCGCAGTACCGGCTCTTCGATGAACAGGCGGAACACCGAGCCGATCAGCGCCGGGTACTTGAGCCCGGCATGGCTGTGGTGCTGCGGCAGGCTGCGGTAGAGGGCGAGGGCGGTGAGCGCCATCAGCACCGCGGCCAGTACGTAGATGCTGCGCCAGCCGCCCAGCTCGGCCATGAAGCCGGCGGCGGTGCGCGCCAGCAGAATGCCCAGCAGCAGGCCGCTCATCAGCGTGCCCACGGCGCGGCCGCGCTGGTCCGGGGCGCTGAGGGCGGCGGCCATCGGCACGAGGATCTGTGCCACCACCGAGAACAGCCCGGTCAGCGCGGTACCGAGGATCAGCCAGGGCAGGCTGGGGGCGCAGGCGCTGATGACCAGGCCGGCGGTGGCGATCAGCACCATGGTCACGATCAGCCGGCGCTGTTCGAACAGGTCACCCAGCGGTGCCAGCAACAACAGGCCGGCGCCATAGCTGAGCTGGGCGGCGATGACGATGGTGCCGGCGCCGGCCGTGCTCAGGCCGAACTGCTCGGCGATGCTGTGCAACAGCGGTTGGGCGTAGTAGTTGCTGGCCACGGCCAGCCCGGTGGCGGTGGCCATCAGCAGGATCAGGGCGCGGCTGAGAGTGGGGGCGTTCATGGTTGTCTCGTGGCAGGCAAGGTGGAATGGCGACAAGTATCAGGAAGTGTCTGGCATGACGCCAATGTATAGTTTTCAGCTTGTCCATCTAAAAAGCAGATAGATCGATGAATCTCAAGCAGCTCGAATACGCCCTGGCGGTGGCCGACACCGGCAGTTTCACCCGCGCTGCCGAGCGCTGCCATGTGGTGCAATCGGCGCTCAGCCACCAGGTGGCGCGGCTGGAGGCGCAGCTGGGGGTCAGCCTGTTCGAGCGCAGCTCGCGGCGGGTACGCCTGACCCACGCCGGCGAAGCCTTCGTGCTCAGTGCCCGGCCGGCGCTGGAGGCCGCCAGGCGTATTGCCGATGACGTGGCCGCCGCCTGTGGCCAGGTGCGCGGGCGCCTGTCGATCGGCGAAATCAGTTCGCTCACCGCGCTCGACCTGGTCGACCTGCTGGCGGTGTTCCATGGCCGCCACCCGGACGTGGACGTGCGCTGGCTGACCGCCAAGAGCGAGCTGTTGATGGCCGATGTGTGCGAGCGGCGCCTGGACGTGGGCTTTGTTGGTTTGTGGCAGGGCGAAGTGCTGCAGGGCGTGCAGCATCGCCTGCTGGCGCGCGAGGAACTGGTGGCGGTGCTGCCGCCCACGCATGCCCTGGCGGGCCGGGCGCAGTTGGCCCTGGCGGACCTGGCCGGTGAGGTGCTGGTGGACTTCCCCGAAGGCACTGGCGCGCGCCGGCAGACCGACGAAGCATTCCAGGCGGCGGGGGTGGTGCATCGGGTGCAGTTCGAGATCGGCCATATTCGCCTGGTGGAAAAGTTCGTCCAGCGCGGCATGGCCGTGGGGCTGGTGCCGGAGCGGATCGCCCGGGGTTTTGCCGGGGTGGCGGTGGTGCCGTTGCGGGATGCGCCGGTACGGCATTTGTATGCCGTGTGGTCGCCCAGCCCGACGCCGGCGGCGCGGGCGTTTCTGGAGGTGATGGAGCAGAGCCTGGGTACGGATTAAACGGGCTTGCACGTCCACTGTAGGAGCGGCCTTGTGCCGCGAAAGGGCTGCAGAGCAGCCCCGCCGATTTCTGCTTTAACGCTGAAATCCTGGGGCCGCGCTGCGGCCCTTTCGCGGCACAAGGCCGCTCCTACAGGGATGAGGCCTGCCAGGAGAGCTTTTCTCAGGCCGCGAAGCCACCATCGGCGGTCAAGCTGGCGCCGGTGATATACCCCGCCTCCGGCCCTGCCAGATAGGCCACGAAGCTGGCGATCTCCTCCACATGCCCATACCGCCCGATAGCCATCAGCGGGATCAGGCTGTCGGCGAACTCGCCGCTGGCCGGGTTCATGTCGGTGTCCACCGGCCCTGGCTGCACGTTGTTCACGGTGATGCCCTGCGGCCCCAGGTCCCGGGCCAGGCCTTTGGTCAGGCCGACCAGCGCCGACTTGCTCATTGCATACGGCGCGCCGCCGGCAAACGGCATGCGCTCGGCGTTGGTGCTGCCGATATTGATGACCCGCCCACCCTGGCCCATGTGTTTCGCTGCGGCCTGGGTGGCGATGAACACGCTGCGCACATTGACCGCCAGGATGCGGTCGAAATCGGCCAGGTCGAACTCGGCCACCGGCGCCACCGCCAGCACGCCGGCATTGTTGACCAGGATGTCGAGCCCACCGAAGGCCTTGACCGTGTCGGCCACGGCCTGCTGCACGGCAGCGGCCTCGGCGCTGTCGGCGCGCAGGGCCAGGGCCTGGCCACCGGCGTTGTTGATCTCGCCGGCCAGGGCTTCGGCGGTGGCGGTGGAGCTGACATAGGTGAAGGCCACCTTGGCGCCGTCGCGGGCCAGGCGGCGGACGATGGCCGCGCCGATGCCACGGGAACCGCCCTGGACCAGGGCCACTTTGCCGCTCAGGGGAAGTGCTTGGGACATGCTGATCTCCAGTATTCAAGCAAGGCAGGTTGCCTTGGATGGGCGCAGTATCGACCGATGATTACCCACTGATAAGATGGTAATCACGATCATCTGAGTAAACCGCTGGTTGAGAATCCAAGCCATGGAATCGTTCAGTCACCTTGAATGCTTTGTCCGCAGCGCTGAAGTGGGCAGCTTTGCCGAAGCCGCCCGGCGCCTGTCGCTGACCCCGGCGGCGGTCGGCAAGAACGTCGCCCAGCTGGAAGCGCGCCTGGGCGTGCGGTTGTTCCAGCGTAGTACCCGCAAGCTGACCCTGACCGAGGCAGGGCAACGATTTCTGGGGGAAGTCAGCGACAGCTTGCGCACCATCCAATACGCCATGGCCAACCTGGCCAGTGCCGAAGGCCAGCCGGCGGGTGTGCTGCGGGTGAGCATGGGCACGGTGTTCGGGCGGCTGTATGTGCTGCCGCTGCTGGGGGAGTTCTTGCGGCGTTACCCGGCGATCACCCCGGACTGGCATTTCGACAACCGCCAGGTCGACCTGATCGGGCAGGGCTTCGATGCCGCCATCGGCGGTGGTTTCGAGCTGCCGCTGGGGGTGGTGGCGCGCAAGCTGACCCCGGCGCACCGGGTGCTGGTGGCGGCGCCGGCGTACCTTCAGGGGCGCCCGCCGATCGAGCATCCCAGCGCGTTGACGCAGCATGCAGGTATCCTGATCCGTTCGCCGCAGACCGGCCGCGTGCGGGCCTGGCCGCTGACCAGCCGTTGGCAGGAGCAGTGCCCGCTGCAATTGCCGCA
This sequence comes from Pseudomonas sichuanensis, assembly GCF_003231305.1. Classification (GTDB taxonomy): domain Bacteria; phylum Pseudomonadota; class Gammaproteobacteria; order Pseudomonadales; family Pseudomonadaceae; genus Aquipseudomonas; species Aquipseudomonas sichuanensis. The sequence goes on from NZ_QKVM01000006.1 coordinate 151,006, forward strand.
GAGCATGACCATGAGCGACTCCGATGCCGCCTGCGCCGTGGCCGGTCAGGGGCTGGGGATTGCCCTGGTGAGTTTGCCGTTTGCGCTGCCGTACCTGACCGAGGGCAGGCTGCAGCGCGTGCTGCCGGACTGGTACGTGGACGATGGCAACATCAGCCTGTATTACGCCGAACACAAGCTGTTGCCGGGCAAGACCCGGGCGTTCATCGATTTTGTGGTGGAGCAGTTTGCCGAGCAGGGGTTGGCGGGGCGCTTCAACGCGTTGCAATGACCATCGCGGGGCAAGCCCGCTCCCACGGTCTCGTGGGAGCGGGCTTGCCCCGCGATGGCGATGGATCAGGCAACGGCGACAATGAACTGCATCTGCACGACGCCATTCACCACCAGGTTCACCTCGTCATCCAGCTTCTTGCCCAGCAGTTGCTGCCCCAGCGGCGCACGCGGGGTGATTACCGTCACCAGGGCATCACCTTCGCCAATCTTCAGCCCGGCTCCCTCAGGCCCGAGGAACAGCAGGCGCTGGCGGCCGTCTTCATCTTCCAGCGTCACCAGGCAGCCGATCTGGATGCCGCGCGCCGGGTCATAGTCGCGCAGCACCAGTTGCTGATAGGTCAGCAACGCCTGGCGGATCTCGGCGGTGCGCCGGGCCTGGCCAGTGGCGAGATAGGACGCCTCCAGTCCCAGGGTGTCGTACTTGTTCTCGGCGATGTTCTCTTCGGCGGTGGCCGTTTCGTAGGCGGTCTGGGCCGCCTGGCGCAGCACTTCCATGTCGTGCTCGAGGGTGGCGATGATGCGCTGCAGCAGGCTGGTCTTGTTCATCTCAGTAGCAGAACTCCAGCACGTTGGCCTGGCTCTTGTCGGTCGGCGCGGTGCGGTTCTGCTGCAGCCAGAACTGGCACTTGGGGTTGTTCAGGTTGCGCGGGCTGCCCTGGGCGGTTTCGGCCGCCTGTTGCAATTGCTGCTGGTGCAGGATGTCCTTGTAGCGTTCGAACATCTGCGCCTGGGCATCTTCCGGTTGCGCGGGCGCGCTGGCGGGCGCCGGCTGGACGATGGCCGGGGCGACCGCCTGGGCCACCGGCTGCACCTGTTCCGGCCACAGGCGCAGCGCCAGCCACAGGCTCAGGGCGATGGCGATGGCCCCCAGCCACAGGCCGAAGGCGACGCACAGGATCAGTTGCACGGGTTTGAGGGTGATCTTCAGTTCGCGGGAGCGGGGCATGGCGGCCTCCTGGCAGGGCGGATCGATGGCGGCATTGTCGCATGGCGTGGCAGGTTTTTTTAGCGCGGCGCTTTTGTCGGCGCGCATTTGTGCGCAGAATCCGCGGTCTTTTTGCAGGTAACGGGACGTGGCGATGAAAACCACCTGGGACATCTTCTGCACGGTCGTCGACAACTATGGCGACATCGGCGTGACCTGGCGCCTGGCCCGCCAGCTGGTGGCCGAGCATGGGCTGGGCGTGCGCCTGTGGGTGGATGACCTGCAGTCTTTCGCACGCCTGTGCCCGACGCTGGACTGCGATGCCGAGCAGCAATGGCAGGAGGGCGTCGAGGTGCGCCGCTGGGCCGCCGAATGGCAGGGCGCAGAGCCTGCAAACGTGGTGATCGGGGCCTTTGCCTGCCAGTTGCCGCCGGCGTTCGTCGAGGCCATGGCCCGGCTGCCCAAGCCGCCCTTGTGGCTGAACCTGGACTACCTCAGTGCCGAGGACTGGGTCGAGGGTTGCCATGGGCTGCCCTCGCCGCAGGCCAACGGGCTGCGCAAGATCTTCTTCTTCCCGGGCTTCACTGAAAAAACCGGTGGCCTGTTGCGCGAACGTTCATTGTTGCCACGCCGCGAGGCGTTCGAGCGCGCGAGCTTCCTCGCCGAGTTGGGCGTTGTGCCCGAGGACGGCGCGCGACTGATATCGCTGTTCGCCTACGAGAACCCGCAGTTGTGCAACTGGCTCGATGCGCTGGCGGCCGATGCGCAGCCTGTTCACCTGCTGGTACCGCAGGGGCGCATCCTGGGTGACCTGGGCCGCTGGCTGGATGAGCCTGCGCTGCCCGTAGGGGCCTTGCATCGGCGCGGCGCCTTGACCGTGCAGGTACTGCCGTTCGTCAGCCAGGACGATTACGACAGGCTGCTGTGGAGCTGCGACTTCAACGCCGTGCGCGGCGAGGATTCGTTCGTGCGTGCGCAATGGGCCGGCGCGCCGATGCTGTGGCACATTTATATCCAGGAAGAGAACGCCCACTGGGAAAAGCTCGAAGCCTTCCTGGCCATTTACCGTCGTGGGTTGTCGGACGCTGCCGGCCAGGCGCTGACCGCGATGTGGCGCGCCTGGAACATGGATCAGCCGATGGGGCTGGCCTGGCAAAGGCTGCAGCCGCACTGGGCCGAGTTGTGCACGCATGCCCGCCAGTGGCGCGCCGAACAGGCCGCTCAGCCGGACCTCGCCACGAGACTGGTACAGTTTTACCGAAATTCGCTATGATACGCGGCCTCGATTTTTATAAATCCATCCAGATTCGGATACTTCGTAATGAAAACTGGTAAAGAGCTGAAACCCGGTACCGTACTGCGGATCGATAACGACCCGTGGCTGGTTCAGAAAGCTGAGTTCACCAAGTCGGGCCGTAACAGCGCGATCATGAAGACCAAGCTGAAGAACCTGCTGACCGGCTACAAGACCGAAACCGTATACGGTGCGGACGACAAGCTGGACGACGTGATCCTGGATCGCAAAGAAGCGACCCTGTCGTTCATCAGCGGTGACTCGTACACCTTCATGGACACCACCGACTACACCATGTACGAACTGAACGCCGAAGACATCGACGCCGTTCTGCCGTACATCGAAGAAGGCATGGAAGACATCTGCGAAGCCGTGTTCTTCGAAGGCCGCCTGGTATCGGTAGAACTGCCGACCACCATCAGCCGTCAGGTTGTCTACACCGAGAACGCCGCACGTGGCGACACCTCGGGCAAGGTCATGAAGCCTGCCAAGCTGAAGAACGGTACCGAGATCTCGGTTGCCGACTTCATCCAGATCGACGAGTGGATCGACATCGACACTCGCGACAACAGCTTCAAGGGCCGTTCCAAGAAGTAACCCTTCTTGCGATGCGCACGAAAA